>NZ_VTZR01000002.1:0-1138413 GCF_008370385.1 Paenibacillus sp. B2(2019) | reverse complement strand
TTTACCTGACAACTGCCCTTTCTTTATTTCGTCTTTGGCTCCAGCGTCAAAAGGATTTATCGTCAGAAGAATTTTTCAAGTTAGTAGAGAACCTATATTCAAAAGGGATTACACCCTATTTTAAAGAATGAGTCTGTCATTCAAACCAAATCCTCATAAGGGTCCGCATTCTGTAAATACAGACTTCTGCAAGTTTTTCTTCAGAGAGATTGCTTTTGTTTGTGATACGGTTCACCGAGATATTTTTTAAGAATTATTCTTCGGTAAAGAAAATCGAGACCATTCAATTGGATAAAAACCATTGATCTAGTTGACTAGATCAGTGGTTTTCTATTTTTTTTGTAGATTTTTATATAATATATCCTCTTTCCAAAACTCCATAACAGAAGACAATAAATCCCTAAATGATCACATATAATGGAAGTTCGTTTAACGATATACTTTTATGTAAGCGTTAACATTCTGTTGCAGGAGGTGGCCATTAGTCGTGTATGCTCGTATCATCACTCTTATGAATAATCTAAGACTCAGAACGAAGTTATTTCTGTCATTTGGCTGTGTTGTTCTAATCCCGGTCTTAATTGTAGGGCTGTTCCTTACAAATGAACTACGGAATATGGCAATGGCTAATGCGCTTGAGCAGATTACCGCCAACGTCGATCGAGTGAAAAAACGGACTGGCGAAATGCTCAACATCCCGCTTGATATTGCTTATCGCCTATCGAATGATAGCCGGCTTGAAGAGGTTGCCAATCATCGTTATGAGTCTGTCTATGATGTTGTTGAAGCTTACTGGAACTATCCTGATTTCCGTGATTTTGTTCGACTATACAACGAAGTTTCCAGTATCCGCTTATATATCGATAACCCAACGGTTCTCAACAACTGGGAGTTTCTACAGACGAATGAGAGTGTTACGCAGGAACAATGGTACCAAACCGCACTAGCCCAAAGGGGACTGGTCTGCTGGAATTATATTCGAGACAACCGTAATGGACAATATTATTTAAGTCTAATCCGAAAGGTCAATTTTTTTAAGGCGAGAACCACCGGTGTGCTAGTCGTGAATGTGAATACCAAAAAGCTCAATGCGATCCTCAACCAAGAATCTTTTGAAACTCTTATTATGGATGAGAACGACAATATTGTCGCCTCAAATCGTGTAGATACACAAGATAAATCACTGTCGAATATTGACCTAGCAACCTTATCCGCTACAGGGCAAGGTCCCCACGATGTAACCATTGATGGCAAACCCTTCAAAATGGTGATCGATCACTGGCAACCCGGAGGAAGCTTGAATAGCCTGCGTATCATTTCCATTTTTTCTGTAGCAAGCATCGTCGATGAGCCCAACCGAATTATCTTTCTAGCTTCAATTGTAATTCTTTCGGCAATGATTATGGCTATTCTGTTGATTTACTATGTCTCACGGCTACTCACCGGAAGGATGCTACATTTGAGCAAACATATTTCTAAGGTCGCTGCGGGAAATTTAGGAGCCACGCTTGTTATTGACGGTAAAGATGAAATCGGTCAGCTTGCCAGACAATTCAATCATATGGTTCGGAACATTAATGAACTAATGAGTGAGGTACAAGAATCTAATCGACAGAAAAATGCGACTCAGCTTAAGCAAAATGAAATTAAATTCAAGATGATGGCCAGCCAGATCAATCCTCACTTCCTCTTCAATGCCCTAGAATCAATCCGCATGAAAGCTCTTGTCAGAGGACAAGCGGATATTTCTCAAGTCGTTCGACTGCTGGGAAAAATGATGCGTAAAAACCTTGAGGTCGGCAATGGGAGGATCAGTCTGCAAAGTGAGCTAGAAACCGTAAACAGTTACCTAGTCATCCAAAAATTCCGCTATGATGACAGACTCACTTATGAGCTACTTGTGGACCCAAAGGCGAATCCTTTTCAAATTCCCCCTTTAATTATTCAGCCCCTGGTAGAGAATTGTGTCATCCACGGATTGGAGAATCGAATTGAAGGCGGCATGGTCCGGGTGGAAATCCGCTTAGAAGACAGTTATCTAAAGGTTCAGGTATCTGACAATGGAGTGGGTATTTCAAAAACACGGATACAAGAAATTAGGAAGATGTTGAATAACAATGATGACTATGAAACTAATAATATTGGGATGCGCAATATTCATTTGCGGCTGCAGCTGACCTACGGTCCACAATTTGGGCTGACCTTAGCAAGTCAAATCGGATTCGGAACGCAAATCAGCTTTGCGATTCCATTAAGGAGTGATTCTTATGTATAGCGTGTTGATAGTGGATGATGAGCTGGCGATCCGTGAAGGACTAGTTGCTCTGCTAGACTGGGAGAGTATTGGATATCAAGTCATCGATTCCGCCGCAAATGCCATTGAAGCTAAACATAAATATGAACTTTACTCCCCTGATTTAATGATCGTAGATATCCGTATGCCCGGTAGAGATGGTCTAGAGCTTGTTGAAGAGCTGAGAGCACTTGATCCGGAAATGCACATCATCATCCTCAGTGGCTATGCGGATTTTAACTATGCTAAGCGAGCGTTATCCTTTGGCATTGATACCTATTTGCTCAAGCCTGTAGATGAAGATGAACTACAGCTATACTTGGAGAATCTGTCCATTGAGCTGGATGCACGTATTACTGATCGTAAGAAACAGGCCGCAGTCAAAGTATGGAACCGGGAAATGCTAGTTCAATCCTTGTTAATGGATCGAAGTGCGCAGACTCCGTCAATAATGGATGCAACCATTCTTGAAGCAGAACTACTATGGGATTCCTATCAAGTGGTTCTGATTAGGCTGATACTTCAGGACAATGCGGATCATGGACCTTCAACAGTCGTAAAGGCGAGACTTGCAAAAAGCTTTGAAGAAAATAACTGGGGCATAGTATTCTTGCTAGATTCTTATTTGGGGGTTCTGCTTCAGCCCTCATTTCAGAAAGAACTTGTACATAAGTTAATGGTCCAGAATATACAGCAAGTAGTATTTGACAATGAACTTGAATGTATCATCACCGCAGGTGATATGGTGAACTCTCTGGAGGATATCTCCGTCTCCCACCTATCGGCGCTGGCAAGGATGAAAGAGCATTTCTTCTATGACGAGACGGGGATGATTGGACCGGATTCCATGAAAATAAAGAATGGGCTGACAGTTAGTTCAGAGGAAATAGAGAACAGGCTGGAGTCCGTTCTAGAACGGATGTTTTTTTGTATGGATACCGGCAATTGCGCGTTACTTTTCACCCTGATTCAAGAAGCTGGAGAACTTATGATTACCGCCGATTATTCCGAGATGGCCGTGAAATCGCGTTATGTGCGTATCGTCTCTTATCTACTCAACAAACTCTCGTTTCAATATAAGGAGCTGAGTCCTCTGCACAGCAACATGGATGAGCAAATTGAACAAATCTATAAACATACCTCTCTGCCTCAATTGCAGCGCTATGCCTCCACTCTTCTTGAGTATTATGCAAAAGGCATTACCCGCGACGATATGGAGGTCTTCCTAAAGCGGATGCTGGATCTCATCCATCGACATTATAATAAGAATCTTAAGCTCGACACGCTAGCGGATGTATTTAGTTATAGTAGCGCTTATCTAGGGAAGCTTTTTAAGAACAGCACGGGGTATTCCTTTAACAGCTATCTAGATAATGTCCGCATGGAGAAGGCCAAGGAACTGCTTACTCAAGGCTACAAAATCCATCAGGTCGCAAACGAAGTGGGCATCAGTGATGTAGATTATTTTCGTGAAAAATTCAAGAAGCACGAAGGTGTCTCTCCCTCCGACTACCGCAGAAAGAATTGAAAAAGACTCAATATTTTTCAGAAAACGCTTACGAAAATAACAGATATACCCCTGTTTTTTATATAAAATATTCGGGTGTTTCTTTCACTTTCTGTAGATTATGATTATGGCATATCGAAGGAGGGACATAAATGAAAGCGATTACCTCAAAAACTCAACCGGAGCTGAAGAAGCCTGTTTCACGCTTTTGGCCAACTTTTATACAGCAGAAATACCTCTATATGATGGCCTTCCCATTTGTGCTCTGGGCATTTGTATTTAATTATTTGCCTTTATGGGGCTGGACGATGGCTTTTCAGAAATATAAACCCGGGAAATCCTTTTTCGATCAAAAATGGGTCGGCTTACAGTACTTCAGAGAGCTTTTTCAGGATGATCAATTCTTTAATGCACTTCGCAATACACTCGCTATGAGCATCATGGGCTTGTTGGCTGGATTCATTATTCCCATCATTTTTGCTATCCTTCTTAACGAGCTACGGCTTCAGTTTCTGAAACGGTTTGTACAGACAGTCTCCTATCTCCCCCACTTCGTATCTTGGGTGGTTGCTGCCGGAATTATTACCAAGATGCTCTCTACCGATAACGGTGCGGTAAACGACCTGCTGCTAAGTCTTCATCTTATTAGTGAACCTATACAATTCATGGCTAAAGGTCATTTATTCTGGGGGATCGTCACAGCTTCTGATGTTTGGAAGGAAACCGGGTGGAACACAATCATTTACCTTGCAGCCATCTCAGGTATAGGTCCAGAGCTTTATGAAGCAGCAAGAGTAGATGGTGCAAGCCGCCTGCAGCAAGTACGAAACATTACACTTCCAGGTATTCAGACAACCATCATTATTCTGCTCATTATTTCCATCGGGCATTTAATTAGCATTGGGTTCGAGAAGCAGTTCCTGCTAGGCAATAACCTGGTGCGCGACTACTCACAGACGCTGGATCTGTACGCATTGAACTACGGGCTTGGCATGGGCCGATTCTCCTTCGGTACAGCCATTAATATCTTCAATTCTGTGGTAAGTGTGATTCTGCTGTTTGTCGCCAACGGGATATTCAAAAAAATAACCAAAGAAAGCATCATATAGGAGGCCCTTATGCTAAGTAAAAAACTGGCCGCCGTGTCATGGTCGGACCGCATCTTCGATCTGGTAGTCTATATTGCGATCACTGTAGTGACCATAGTTACGCTATATCCTTTTCTGAATGTGTTGGCAATTTCCTTTAACGACTCCACTGACAGCATTAAGGGTGGAATTACGATATATCCACGCGTCTTCACTATTAAGAACTATGAGACGATCTTTGCCTATTCCGGGCTGATGACCGGACTCAAAATCTCTATATTACGTACGGTGATTGGCACGATTCTTGGGTTGGTCAGTGCCTCCATGTTAGCTTTCACTCTGAGTCGGGTAGACTTCCAAGCCCGAAAGTTCGTCTCTACATTTCTCGCGCTTACGATGTATGTCTCAGGTGGTCTCATCCCTGGCTACATTCTGATTAAAGATCTTCATATGATAGGAACCTTTGGCGTGTATGTCCTCCCCGGTCTAGTCAGCGCATTTAATGTATTTGTCATCCGTTCCTTTATCGATGGCTTGCCCTATGCGCTGCAGGAATCCGCTAAGTTGGACGGGGCTAATGACTTCACGATTTATTGGCGGGTTATTCTTCCGCTGACCAAACCTGCGCTGGCAACCATCGCTCTCTTCCTCGCCGTTGGCCAATGGAATTCATGGCTTGATACTTATCTTTACAATGGTTCCAAGGATGCGTTGACTACCCTCCAGTTCGAGCTAATGAAGGTCATACAGAGTACGACAACTAATGCAGACAATTTCCGAGGTCGCAATATGACAGAGGTTATGGCACAAATTTCTCCGGAATCAGTCAAAATGGCAATCACGATCGTAGTCACTGTGCCTATTCTAATCGTCTATCCGTTTTTGCAGCGCTACTTTGTTAAAGGTATGACTTTGGGTTCAGTAAAGAGTTAGTACGCTAATGGTATAAGCAGGCTTAGCCTGTATACACAATACATTTTTTGACCAGAAAAAGGGAGGGTTTCTATTCATGACAAGAAATACAGTAAAATCGCATGTGATGTTGATGGTCTTGACTTTACTAATTAGTGTGCTGGCAGGTTGTAGCGGATCAGGCAACAAAACGACTGATAACAACGCAGGAACTAAACCAAGAAATGAAGTTAGTGCCACTGCAGAGGCTACCGCGGAAGCAACTGCACAAGCCGAAGATTTAAGCCCGCTTACACTCTCCTTCTTCGCTGAAGATCCAAATCCGAACTGGAACAATATGAAAGACGACATCAGTAAAGTGATTACAGAGAAAACAGGCGTCACACTCGATGCGGAATTTGCGGTAGGTGATCCACAACAAAAAATCGCCTTAATCGCTGCTGGTGGTGATTATCCGGATATCATCTCTGCCAAAGCTGATATCGGTAAACTTGTAGATGCTGGAGCAGTCATCGATTTAACGGAGTTAATCGACAAGTATGCACCAAATATTAAACGTGTGCTTGGTGACAACCTTGCCCGGGCAAAATACACGAATGAAGACCAATCGATTTATGCCATTCCTACCTGGGCAGCGGTTGATGAGAAGAAATTCGTGGCTGGCGGCGGATTTGAGCTTCAACATCGCGTCTTGAAGGAAGCCGGATACCCTGAAATCAGAACAGTCACCGATTATGAGAATGTAATTAAAGCCTATCTTGAGAAACATCCAACTGATGAGAACGGCAACAAGAACATCGGAGTCTCCCTGAACGCGGATGATTGGCATATGTACATTTCCGTCACTAACCCTGCTGTTGCAACGACAGGCGGTTCGGATGACGGGGAATATTACGTAGATCAACAGACACATGAGGCGATCTACCACTTTCGCCGTCCGGAGGAGAAAGAGTATTTCCGCTGGCTGAATCATATGAATGATATCGGATTGCTAGACAAAGAGAGCTTCGTGCAAAAGTATGACCAGTACAAAGCTAAAGTAGCCACAGGACGTGTGCTTGGCTTGATTGATCAAGATTGGGATTATAATGATGCTCAACAAGCGTTGAAAACGGCAGGAAAGTTCGATCAAACTTATGGTCATTATCCGGTAACATTAACGAAAGAATACAAGGAAACTAGCTTCTGGCCTACCGGCTTCATGGGTGGTTATGGCATCTCGATCTCCAGCACAAATCCGGATCCGATTCGTACAATTAAGTTCCTGGATTTTCTCGCTTCTGACGAAGGACAAATCTTGAATAACTGGGGAATTGAAGGTAAGCATTATGTGGTAGAGAACGGCAAACGGATCGTTCCGACAGATGTACAAGATCGCATCAACAATGACAACACAGCCTTCACCAAGGAGACAGGAATCGGCTTCTACTGGAATATGATGGTTCATTACGGAGACGGCGCTAAGGATGCAAGTGGAAATTATTACACTAAAAACTTCCCGGAACAACTTGTACTTGGGTATAGCGATGTTGAGAAAGAAACTTTAGCTGCCTACAAGGCAACCACTTGGAAGGATCTATTCCCGAAAGAAGAAGAATTCACTGAAAAGGCCTATGGTGCAGCGTGGAATATCGCGATTCCAGGTGAAGATGAGGTCACCATTTTAGGTAACAAAATGAGAGATATTACATGGAAACGTATTCCGGAAGCCATTCTTGCCAAACCAGCAGATTTCGATAAAATCTGGGCTGACTACATGGCAGCTTTGGAGAAAGCCGGAGTAGAAAAAATGGAGAAAGGCTATACCAAATATGTGCAGGATCGTGTTGCCTTATGGAGCGCTAAATAATAACACTTTGAGCCGAGCGGATATCCGCTCGGCTCTTTACGTTTTGCACTGCTCAATTCTCCAGAATAAATCACCTCCAAGAATGGCATTATAAGGTAGATGTGGGTCCGGTTTATTTAGGAGGATGAGGAAAATCAAAACAAATATTACGTTTATTCAATCCATCATGATTATTATGCTGAGTACAGGCCTTCTAAATCATGTCATTATCATCCCCATCCTATTGGACGCGGCAAAACGTGACGCCTGGATCTCAGTGCTGCTTGCTGGGGCATGTGCGCTAGTTTGGATCTTTATCCTGCACATTAGTACTACTAAAATCAAAAAACAGCATCTTTTCGCTTGGCTGGCTAAAGCTTACCCTCCTATCGTGAGCCGTATTCTTGCGGTAGTCGCTAGTGTATACTTGTTTGTCTTATGCATGATTACAACTAGAGACACTGTATACTGGGTGCATCTGACCTTCTCACCAGAGACACCTATACTGGTCCTTACGTTTGTATTACTTTTGATTTCTGTGATAAATGCTTATTTAGGTATTCACTCGCTCGCGAATACCGCTGCTATTTTGCTGCCTTTTGTTATTATATTGGGTTTTTTTATAATGTTCTCTAATACAACTCATAAAGATTATTCCTTATTAAGACCGATGCTTGAGCACGGTATGCAGCCCGTTTGGAAAGGGAGCGTGTACGTAGGAGCAGGTTTTGTTGAGGTCATCATGCTTTTCTTTATGCAACATCACATCAAATCCCGATTGTCATATCTATCGTTTATGATCATGATCCTGCTTATCTTAGGTTTAACCATGGGTCCGATAATTGGTGCAATTGTTGAATTTGGTCCGGATGAGGCTGATAAACTCAGATTTCCCGCGTATGAAGAATGGAGATTGCTGACGATTGGACAATACATTGAGCATCTAGATTTTTTTAGCGTTTATCAATGGTTCAGTGGTGCTTTTCTGAGAATTTCTCTAACTATGTTTCTAATTCTCGATATACTCCAAATTCAAAGTAAAAAAGTGAAAATGTTGGTTCTTGGAAGCATTTCTTTTGCTATTGTAGTGTTCACAGCCATTCCATTTAGTGACCATTTTTTTCTGAGTATGTTAGCTCACTATGTACTTCCCTTTTCTTTTTGGGGGGTACTCGCTTTTTCTGTAATTATTGCAGGGCTGATTAGCTTGGCTCAACGAAAGGGGAAAGCAACATCATGAAAGAGCCTGAGCAAAAGGAATCCAATACGTTCGAGGATGTGTTCACACGAGTATTTGGTTCAAGTTCAGACATTAAGAAACTAACTATCTCTTTGTCTGACTCGGACAATGCCGTTCAACTGGTGTATTGCCAGGGGTTGTGCGATGAAATCAAAGTGGAAGAATATATCATACCGGAATTAAAAAAGATCCCGGAATCTATTCTCACATCATCTGAACTCGATCTTATGCAAAAGGTTCCGTTTCACATGACCCTCCTTCCATCAAAAGAGATTAATGCTTCAATGATTGATACTGTGCTTAATGGTGATCTTTTCCTTCTTTTTACGCCATCGAATCAATACTATGTTGTGAAATTGGCTGATCCACCTAAACGGCAACCTGAAGAACCCAATACAGAAGTGTCAACAAGAGGGCCTAAGGATGGCTTTACGGAAGAATCATTTACCAATATTGCCCTTATTCGAAAAAGACTCAAGACCGAATTATTGGCTGTTGAACAATTCAGTATTGGAATCCAAACCGCGACTGAAGTTCATCTTTTATATCTCAAGGAGACGATTAAACCTCATGTACTAAATGAGATCAAGTCAAAACTAGCCAGTATTCAAATCCAGGGATTGGTGAGTAGTACCCAGCTTGAAGAAAGCCTAACTGGATTTTCATTTTTTCCATTATTCGCATATACGGGCAGGCCTGACTATGCTGCGAATTCACTGCTTCATGGCAAATTTGTGCTCTTGACGAATGGTTCACCTACGGTGATTATTGCGCCAGTGAGCTTTAGCTTTTTGTTGAATACTTCGGAAGATGCACATATGGTAAATGTTTTTGTTGGTTTTACTAGGTTGTTAAGAGTATTCGGAGTAATGCTTTCCTTATTTTTACCGGGCTTTTGGGTTGCACTCACTACGTTTCATCAGGATCAAATTCCCTTTACGTTGCTTGCAACGTTAGTGAATTCGAGACAGGGAGTGCCTCTTCCAGTTCCCTTGGAGGCGATTGTGATGCTCATTTTATTCGAGATTTTTCGGGAAGCAGGTATGAGATTACCAACTGCTTACGGCCAGACCTTATCGGTAGTAGGAGGTTTAATCATCGGTCAGGCAGCCATTAGTGCCGGCATTGCAGGTCCAGGTACGATTGTGGTTATAGCCATTTCAGTATTGGCCACCTTTACCTTGGTGAATCAGTCATTAGTTAGCGTCGTTAGCTTGCTTCGAATTGCGGTGCTCTTGATTAGCGGGTTTCTGGGGTTATTTGGTACGATGACAAGTCTGCTTGCACTGATCCTTTTTATGGTCAATTTGCGTTCATTCGGCACCTACTATCTTTCCCCTCTATCCCCGCCGCACTTCAAGGAATTTTATAAGGTTATCTTCAGAATGCCGTGGGGTAAGGGAAAGTTCACAGACAATACGGGAAATAAAGGACGAGGACGATCATGAAATTGATCCGATGTATTCTTGTTACCTCTCTGCTCTCCATGCTGCTTACAGGTTGTTGGGGATCAAAGGAAATTGAACATATGATCTATGTAAATACATTAGGAGTCGATTATGTAGATAACAAAGTCGTTGTTTATATCCAAATGGTTAACTTTAGTGGCATTGCAAAGAAAGAAGCGGGTCAGACCCAAGAACAAAAAACCTTCATCGGCAAAGCAGAAGGAGATTCGTTTGATACCGCAATCTTTAATTTATATGCTACTAGTCCACAAAGAATTGTCTGGAGCAATGTGAAAACGATCGTATTTAGTGAAGCTGCACTAAAGGAGAGTAGGGTTATCAATCAAGTTTTAGACGTGTGGGATCGATATTATGAATTTCGTTATACTGTTTGGACAATGGCAACCAAAGATCCCATGGAAAAAGCGCTGACTACTCCGTCAATCGCTGATCTATCGGTAATTTACTCGCAGCTTAACAGTCCCATGCGAACCTATGAACAGAGCTCAATTATCGCTCCGCTGTATCTGTACAAGTTTATATGGAAATGGAAAGAGAAAGCCGAAACGGTTCAATTGCCTTTTATTGAAATTTCGCCAGACTGGACCAGCAACATCGCACCTTCTCCGAACATTAGCACGACGGGGATCTGTTTTCTGCAAAATGAGCAATTTCGTGGCTGCCTGAAGTCCAGTGATATTTTAGGGGTTCGATGGTTGGAAAAAAAGACGCAAAGGACGCCTCTGTTTCTCAAAGAAAAGCAAACCGTGCTTGCTGTGATCGTTATGAACAAAATTAAATCTTCTATTCATCCTAAGATGAAGGATGGCAAACCTGCCTTCGACATAAAAGTTTCTATGCAGGGCACTCTTCCAGAGTTGAGTGCAAATCTCAATAAAAATGATCTTGAACTGAAAGCGATAAAAGAAATTAATGAACAGATTATGGAGACTTACTTGAAAGGTTTAGAAATAAATGCTGATGTCTATGGACTATCGGGCATATTCTATCGCAACCTTCCGAAGGAGTGGAACAAATTGAATGATAAGGGAGTCTTACCGCTCGATTCAAGTAGCATCGACAAGATTGATATCAAGGTGAATCTGACCAGTGGTGGGATATCTAAGATGGAGTAAACTCAGATGAGGTGATCAACTAGAGGCTGATGAACAACTTTTAATAATTAAAAGTTGTTCATCAGCCTCTTTACTTGAAATGATTAAATATATGTATCTTTCTACTCAATAGTTATGACTTGTGCTTTTACACCTTCTCTACAGAAGGAAGAATTCATAGTTATAACGAATAACAGTATATCAAAATCTTTTAAAACTGGTGGGAGAGCTACTATGCTGTATGTAAAGGATATTTTGCTGCAATTATTGTTTGCCCTAACTCCCTTTGTCCTTTATACGATTTACTATCGTGACAAAGCCGTAAACTATTCAAAACAATTCATTACGATTACCTGTATGATTTGCCTTTTTATGTCGATGACCTTTCCTGTTAGTGTACAAAATGGAATCATATTCGACATTCGATACGTGATCATGTTTTTCGGAATGGTGTATGGCGGCATAACTACTGGAGTGTTTCTTCTCGTTGAGTTTCTAACATACCGCTTGCTTATAGGTGGGCAGGGACTATTTTCCGCGATTATTATCCTCTCCATCACCTTTACCTTATCTACCCTCTTATCCATCCTATACCGTCGTCGTTCCGAATATCGAAAACTGATTACCTTCATTGCAGGGATATGCTTTTCCATTATTCCAATAGGTACTATGTATGCCACGGAATACCAATACATGATACAGCATTTAAAGTTCAATATCCTCGTTATGCCCGTGCAAAACTTCCTCGGAATTTGGATATTGATTTCCCTTTTTAATAAAGCAGTTTCTGATAAGGAATTATATCTCAGGTATCTTCAAAGCGAAAAATCGGAGACGATCGCTCATGTCGCAGCCTCTCTAGCCCATGAAGTTCGTAATCCACTTACAGCCGTAATGGGATTTTTAAAATTATTGAAGGATGATTCGATCACAAGAGAAAAGAGTCAGAAATATATTGAAATTTGCCTTGAAGAGATTAAGCGGACAGAAGTTATTCTTTCTGAATATTTATCGATAGCTAAACCCAATCATTCAATGGTAGAGAAAATTGAACTTGTGCAGCAAATCTACTCGATTGTAGATATCATAACTCCATACGCCAATATGAATAATGTTACTTTGGAGATCCAACATTTAGAGGATAAACTATATGTATCTGCAAACCCTACTGAAATCAAACAACTATTCATTAATTTTATAAAAAATGCGATAGAAGCTTGCTCTGTTCAAGCAACAGGTAGTGTAAGCATCCATATCGAGCGTCAATCCAATTTGGCAAAAATAATAATAAATGATAATGGGGTTGGAATGAGTAGCGAGCAAATGGAGCGACTAGGTAGCATTTATTTTTCAACTAAAAGCAAAGGAACGGGCTTAGGACTTACGCTTTCTTATCAACTGATCCGTTCGATGAACGGTGAGGTAACTGTACGAAGTAAATCAGGAGAAGGAACTGAATTTATTCTCTCCATTCCATTAACTGACTGAGTACGGAGTACCTACATACTACAACGAAACAAAAAAACTCGGCTCAAACTTATCGTTTGAACCGAGCCTATTTAATATTATTTAATTCATAAACTTCAAATATTGCAGAACATGTTTGAGCATTACAGCAGCTTCAGCACGTGTTGCTGCCTCTTGCGGAACAAACGTTGTTTCTGTTTTTCCTTTGATTAATCCTTTGCTCGCTGCTTCTGTTACTGCATGGGTAGCATAATCAGAGATTCGTTCCTGATCTGCAAATGGAGTACGTATTTGAGCTTCCGTCCCCTGATCACCTTGAACGAGATGAATAGCCTTCATGATCATAACGACCATTTGCTCTCTTGTAATCATTGCCTCAGGACTGAATTTACCCTCACCAACGCCTTGAACCAAGCCTAACTTAGCTGCTGTGTTCACGTCCTGTGCATACCACGCCGTAGCACTAACATCTGCAAATACATTCGATAATGAATCCGTCGTTAACCCTAGTCCTCTTACCAAGAGTGCCGCAAATTGAGCGCGTGTGACCTGGCCTGCTGGAGCGAACGTCCGATCCGTCATGCCGTTAATGATCAGTTTAGAGGCTAAGGTCTCCACATCCTTTTGCGCCCAATGTCCAATCATATCCTCGAAGGTTTTCTTGTTCTGGACGATTGCGTATAAGCCATTTGCTTGACCGAAAATCGAGATTTCAGTTTTGCCGTTCTTCACATTAAACACCGATGGCACGAAGCGCATTTGACCTGTGATCGGATCGAATATAACAGCGGTCGCCGACGATGGATCTTGAATAACGCCATCCATATTTATGACACGTGTTATAAACGTATTTCCGAGACGTGGAAGCTCTACTTCTTTGTCATTTGATTTAAGAATGACTTTAAATGCGATAATGTCGCTTACCCGCTTCATTCCTTTTTCTATTATGGATTGTTCAAACTTCTGTTCAAGCTGTGAAGTCATATTATCCATTCGAATGATTAAGGTTGAACCCGAAACTTTACCTGCTTTCTCTAGTTCTTCACGATTCAGAATGGAAAGCGGAAGTTCATAACTGCCTAAATGACTACTAAGTGTAATGATTGTTTCCTTATTCGCTTTCAAGCTGTTGTACAAGACATCCAGTGGAAGATGCACTGTATTCCATGCATTCACTCCTGGAATCTCGATATTGAGATTAGGGTTTTCTGTAGTTTTGTTAAGTGCTTCTAATTTCTTCGCTAAAGCTTCCTTATCAATATTAATGGTCAGGCTTGTTGTTCCGTTCTGTACAGTTTCACTTTGCAGTTCTTTACCCGTTGGCACATAACGATGTGGATCTTCTTTTGTAGTAGGGGTCGTTGGTGTAGGTGTAGGACTCGTTGGTGTCGTTGGGTTGCCTGGATTTGTACCTGGATTATTTGTTCCTGGGTCTGGAGTAGGCTCTGGACTATCATTTTGCCCACTGATCGTAATCTCTTTTATCCCGTAAACTGATGGATTTTCAACGGAAGTCGCCACTACTCTCACAACACCGTTCTTCACAGCCTTCAATAAACCACTCGAATTAATAATTGCTTGATCCGTTGGTGTTACTCCATCCGCTCCAAAAACTGTCCAAATAACAGACTTGTTCGTAGCATTTTCAGGAAATACGTTAGCCCCAAATTGGAGGGTTCCGTTCTTAGTGGTAATCGTTGAAACATCTCCTGAACTTGTAATGTTAATCTTTTCAACATCCACAGGATCAGTGCCCGGATCGATAATGTCCGATTGACCACTTATGGTAATAGACAACTCACCTTGAACATTAGAACCATCCGTTGCTGTGGCTACCACCTTCACGGTTCCATCTTTCACCGCCGTCAGCAGTCCAGATAGATTAATGGTTGCTAAATCCGTTGCAGATACGCTATCCGCTCCATATACAGCCCATGTTACCGACTTATTCGTAGCATTAGCAGGCAGCACGGTAGCACCAAGTTGAAGGCTTCCGCTCTTAGTGGTAATCGTTGACACATCTCCTGAACTTGAAATGTTAATCTTTTCAACATTCACAGGATCAGTGCCCGGATCGATAATGTCCGATTGACCACTTATGGTAATAGCTAACTCACCTTGAACATTAGAACCATCCGTTGCTGTGGCTACCACCTTCACGGTTCCATCTTTCACCGCCGTCATCAAACCGGATAGTTCAATGTTCGCTTTGTCCGTTACTGTTATGCCATCTACTTCATACACAGCCCATGTTACAGACTTATTAGCATGGGTAGGTAGCACGGCAGCGCCTAATTGAAGAGTTCCTTTCTTCGTCGTAATCACCGATGATTCACTTGTGATCGTGATCGATTGAACCTTAACATGATTTTTGATACTCTCCTCCATCCCTTGCAATGCAGCATTTAAATCCTTCACCGCCTGCTGTAATTGCTGTTGCGTAACAGAGATGCTATCGCGTACATCCTTCGCTTGATCAATGGCTTTTTGTAAAGTTAGTTTCGAACCTTCTGGATACTGACCCTCTTCATTCCCTTCTATTGCACTGTCGTGCTTGCTTTGCACACTTGTGATAAGCGCTTGAAGGGCTTGATAGTCCTCATCCATCTCATTCTTCATGATGTTAATCTCTGCCGCTGAAGCTAAACCACCATGACCTGCGATGGCAGTAAGTTTCAGATATCTGCTTGCGACCGGAGCGAATTCTACGATTTTCTCAGTGCTGTCATCATCCCAGCTTCCGCCTGTAACTGGTGTGAAGTTCTCACCGTCCAAGCTTGTTAATATCTCGTAAGAAGTAATATTTCCGTTCTGTGCCCCATTTTGCCTAGGCAAATATTTTAGTTTCGAAATGACATGCGAATTACCAAGATTAAGCGTGATGGATTGTGGGAGCGGATTAGACAAATCCCACTTCGTATGCCAGAGTGTCGACGGATTACCATCAATGGCTTGCGAAGCATCATTATTTTCTCCGCTTGTCTCTTCACTCGTTGCCGTAGCAGTCATTTGCGACTGTGGGATCAACGACGTGTCAACCGGAACCGCGCCATATACGTCAAATTCCCAAAAGCTTGCCCATCCATCAGACATATCCGTCACTTGGATTCGTACATACCTTGCGCGAGTATTGAAATAGTCGAACTGCACTTGATGTGAGCTTGTCTTTTGCGTTATTGCCGCCCAATTCTCATCATCGTCTGAAACCTCAATTTGATATTCGTAATTCTTATTGTGCATTTCCCACTTCACCCGGGTACCCGATAAATCGTAAATCGCCCCAAGGTCAACCTTGTACCAGTGTCCCGTGTTTCCGTCGTCTGCGCTCCAACGACTCGATTCATTTCCATCGTTACCGGCCTCAGCAGGGTTGTTCCACTGTGAACTATCTGCGGTTACGGGTTTATTAAGCGCTATGTTGTGAGGGGCGCTGTAGACTTGAATTTCTTTGAACCCTGGCTTCTGCGTACCACTACCTCCAGCAAGTGAATCCACAGTTACTCGGACGTACCTGACCCCCGCTGCAGTATAATTATCTGGATTCATATCTTGACCCGAAGCCGTACGGCCCGCCACTTGCGACCATTCTTTACCATTAGAGGAAACTTCGATTCTGTAGGTATAATGCATGTTGTCTCTTCCCCAAAGGATTTTGCTGCCTACCAAATTGTAAGAAGCACCCAAATCCACCTGCCACCATGCAGGCGCACTACTGTTAGCCTCCCACCACGAGGCGTTGATGCCATCATTCGCCTTGGACGGTTCATTACCGTTTGCCGAGCCGCTTGCGCTGACGGACTTATTTAACGCGACATTTACCAATTCCGGATGCTGCGTTGCCTCGTTTTGAAACGGCGCTACTCCAAACACTTTCAACTCGTTGAAACTGGCTTGACCCGTTTGTGCCCCCGTTATCATAATGCGTACATACCGTGCATTAGCAGACAGCTTATCCCTTTGATGCGACGTTGCTGTCTTATTTTGGGTGTTGTCCAAAATCGTCGTCCAATTTCCTTGATCTTCAGATACCTCGATTTTGTACTGATTATAGGAATTTCCACTTCCCCAGACAATTTCCGAGCCCGTGATATTAAAGACGCTGCCCAAATCGACCTCCCACCATTGTCCTGGATCGCTGCTTGCAGCTATCCATGCGGTCGTCTCGTTCCCATCATTACCATTCGAGCCTGGATTTTCAGTTTGCTCACTGCTTGTTGTTATGCTTTTGTTTAAAGCGACATTCTCACCTTCAAACCAATGTTCCCCTCCGTCACTTCCACCTGGCACGAACACGCTTTGACTTGCCTCGCTAGTGATTTCAGCAATTCCAGCGACTAAACCATTCGCTCTCGCCGTCAGCTTTAAGGTGCCAGGCGTACGAGAAGATTGCACGAACGCGGCGGCTATGCCTCCTTCCACTGCAACTGGGTTTGCAAAAGTTCGCGTTACACCATTGCCAACTAGCCCTCCCGGGCCGCTCAAGTTTAAGGAGACAGAAACGGAATTCGTCGGAACAATGTTATTGTCTGCGTCACGTACTGTAATGTAAGCCATTACCAGGTCCGAACCATCCGCAACGAGCCCCTTCCCTTTCGTATCGTACTCTACATTCAGATGATGTGGCTGTCCCGGCGTATTCACGGTGTGTGATGCCACAACCACCCCGCCAATTAGACCATCTGCCCGTAACGATCCAGCCGCCCAAGGTACATTATTAAATGTAAATGTCGGGTGGGCTACATGCTTAAGCCCGCTATCGGGATTTTGGGTATCAATGAGTTTATTGTTCAAATAAAGCTTAATTTGCTCCGTATTGCTCGCCACTGTGACGTTTCTTGATGAAGATGGTGTCCAATAATTGGCTATAAAGACCATCGGTCCAGAGTCGACGCCGCTTAGCTTCAAGCCAGGATTACGCTGGCTTTGGAGGAAATAGTAATTAAATTTCGGATACCGGTCCAGATCCACCAGACCTGCATAGGCCGGGTCGGTATCCATGCCGCGGTTGTTGTCGCTAAAGCTCCAGACAGCATGTCCAGCTATACGTGGATTGGCATTGAGTCCCGCCCAGTCGTAATGACCTTCACCATTAAGACCTTTTTGACGCAAGATGAGGGAGTTGAGCATGTCGGTTTCGCCTAATTTGCGGACTGATCGATACCCCGTGAGGCTTGTCGCGGCTTCCGACCAATCGTCTCCCCATTCCCTTGTAAAAAGCGGCTTTAACGCCGTATCCGCTTCTCTGTAGTTCACATCATAAACTTCTTTTCCAAAAAATCCGTAATCCGCAGACGTATACGTCTGATCTCCCGGATATTCTTCATGAGTAGCCTTATGCGCGTTTTGTGCATACTCCAGCGAGTAGTCCGTTTCATTCAAGCTGGATTCCCACATAATGATGCTCGGATGATTTCGGTCTCTACGTACCATATCTCGGATGGCTTGATAGGAACGCTCCTCAAAGACAGAATCTCCGAAGAATTGCCACCCCGGTGTCGGGGAGATTACGGTCAATCCAAGTTCATCCGCCGCATCTAAGAAAGATGGATCCTGCGGATAATGACCCGTGCGTACGTTATTGAAACCACCTTCTCGAAGCTGCTTAGCGTCTCGGTACTGTCCTGAGTTAGGCATCGCGTTACCGACATACAGATACTCTTGGTGCCGATTCGCGCCATATAACATTAGTTTCTCTCCATTGATGAGAAATCCTTGATCAGGAGTAAATTGAATCCGCCGGATCCCGATTCGGGTCTTGTAACTATCCACAAAAGTGATCCCATCATTCACTGAAGTATACACTGTGTACAAATTAGGATGGTCAGGATGCCAAAGCTTCGGATTACTAATCTTCGTCGATTGGACAAATGTATGGTCGCTACCCGCCCCTATATTTTGAGCATCGCTCACCATAGTGGCGACCACTTGATTGTTGCTGTCGACGATCGTGGTTTTAACGCTTGTGTTCTTAGCGCTCGCGTTTTCATTGATGATATTTGTCTTCACCTGCACCGTCGCTTCGTCTTTACTTACCTGTGGGTAGGTAACAAAAATGCCGCCGTCTGCCACCTTATTTGCGTATATAGCATCGGTGACGTGCAAGTTATCCATGACATGCAGCTTAACGTCTCGATAAAGTCCGCCAAAATATGCAAAGTCCAAACCGCTTTGCGGCTTTCCTGGCGGGGTTTGCGGATCATCCCTGTTATCAAGCTTTACTGTGATGACATTCGTTGCATCACCTAATTGAACATACTTTGTAATATCGAATGTAAAAGGAGTATATCCGCCGTGATGAATGCCAAGATACGTGCCGTTAATCCACACTTCTGCGTTGGTCATCGCCCCTTCGAATTCGATAAACAGTTTCTTGCCACTGTAAGAATTATCAAGCGAGAAATGTCTTCGATACGATGCAAAGCCTTGATAGCTTTGATTGATGCCCCCGTTGACTTTCGGTTCTAGACGTACGCTATGAGGTAAATTAACACCCTCCCAGCCGCTATCATCGAATGTTAATTCTTGGGCTCCGCTTACATCCTCACGTTTGAATAACCAGCCTGTATTGAAATTCAATTCCTCTCGATTCGTTGGATCATTAGTTGGATTCTGATCCTCTTGCCCTGTGATGATAATGACTTTTTCATCGGTAAGCGAAGAATCGTCCGTTACTGTAGCAACGACTTTCACGCTTCCATCCTTCACAGCTGTTAGCTTGCCAGATTGATCGATAAGCACTTTATCTGTTGCAGTACCATCAACTTCATAGACAGCCCATGTTATTGGCTGATCAACCGGAAGCACGACTGCTTCTAACGAAAGACTTCCACCCTTTACGTTGATACGATTAGATTCGGTTGTGATCTTGATCGATTTGCCATTCGGATCAGTGATTATAAGCGATTCGAAGGTTTGTAGCGCAGCATTCAAAGAATTTAAAGTCTTCTGTAACTGCTCCGGTGTAATCGAACTGCTGTTAACTGCCTTTTTCGCTTCATTTATGGCTGTCTGTAACGTTTGTTTTGAACCAACCGGGTATTGCCCCTTGCCGATGCCTTCAACAGCGCTATCATGCTTGCCTTGCACATTCGTTATAAGTTTAGCAAGCTCCTGATACTGTACGTCACTAGCATCTTTGCTTACATAGAGTTCCGCAGCTGAAGCTAAATTGCCATAGCCTGCAGTAGCAGTAAGCTTCAGATATCTACTTGTTACCGGAGTGAATTGTGCTGTTTTTTTATTGCTGTCATCACTCCAATCTCCGCTTGCAAACCGTGTAAATGATGTTCCGTCCAAACTTGTCGATAATTCATAAGAAGTAATGTTGCCGTTTTGTGAACCATCCTGCCTTGGCAAATACTTTAGTTTTGATATCATTCTCGGTTTCCCAAGATCTAGAGTAATCGACTGTGGTAATTCCGCTATAGGATCCCATTCTGTATGCCAGATCGTCGAAGGGTCTCCGTCAATGGCATTATCCGCTTCGTTTCCGATGTAATGACTGGTTGATTTCACAGCCATTTCACTTTGCGGAATCTCATTTGCGTCCGAGCCAGCAGGTGTATAGTCATTTGTTCGTGTAATGTCAAATCCTTGACTTTCCTCAACGGAGTCCGTGCCCACGATCATGCGATTGAAGTTGATCTTTTTGTCAACATCGCTTTCTTTAACACTATTCCCCGTAACAGTAACGTCTTTAGATGCATCATATGAAAGCTCAAAACCACCTTGATTCGCAGTATTGTTCGTAAAAGTTAACCCATCTACACTCTTTGCATAAATCTCAGAATTGCCGCCCACCTTGTTAAACTGGTTGCCGTCAATCACAATATGACTATGCACGGTCTTATCTGGATTCGTCAGGGAAGAATTCGGATCAATACTAATCACCGCGTTCCCGTTATTATTAAACGTATTGTTACGGATCAAGACGTCCTTCACCATTCCGGATTCGTACCAGCTACTAGCATCATGAGCGATCAAGATCGCGCTCATCTGCATGCCATTAAACGTATTGTTCTCGATGCGAACAACGCCGCGCGTTGTCACGAGGAGGCCTCTAGTCGGTATCGATTCAAACGTTGAATTCTTAACGGTAACATTCGGTGTCCATGTGGCATTTTCAACCACATACTCATTCGGAGTTATCGAAGATGGTACCGGTTTATCTAGTGTAAGAACAATTTGAGTATCATCTACACGTGTCACATCGGTGACCACTGCACTTTCCTTCGAAAGTAAAGTCGACTTGTTGATATAGTCGATCGTATCTCCGACGGCAAATGCATCAAAGCCCCAGCTCTCAGGATGCATAAATTGTACTTTCACCTGATGGGATGATATTACTTGCACAATTTGCAGATGAGTGCCGTGAATGTTAATCGCATCATCGTGAGCTCCGGAAAAATAAGAGTTTAACACCCGAATCTCACCCTTGCCTCCAGAAACTTGCAAGAAGTCTGCCATTGATGCGTTCGTCCGTCCACTGCCTGTCTTAGGTGCAAAGTTCAAGTTATCGAGCGATACATTTTCACTATATTGGCTGATAATTCCAAGCCCAGGTGCAGCATAAAAGTTAACATCTGACCACGCAATATTCTTGCTTCGATAGATCAACGCACCTTGTTCTCTTCTTGTTGTATCCCGAAACTGAAACGTGTTTCCTACCGACAAATCTGGGCTCTTAGGGAAGTTGAATTGCACCTCACGTTTACCGAGATCCTTCGTGCTTGTTGTGCCGTCTAGAGGATTGGCCACTCTCCATGTCTGTTTCGTAGCTGGGTTATACTCTTGCACAGCGCGTACATTTTGTGTTCCGTTCTCTGTCCAGTTCTCCTCACCGAACCATACTAATTGATTATTCTGAATAGAGTACCATGAATCCGGATGTATACTCGCTTTCATGTAGTTGTTGCCTACTTCAGTAACAGTCATCTCCGATACGACAGGACGGTTGAAATCGATGTTAATTCCGTTCACTTTAATATTTGTTGCATGGTCGAATACGATAGGTGTCATCACACCATGGAATAACAAGGTCGAACCGTTCCCTCGAATGGTAAGATCATCGATATCCTTGAATATAAGACCTACCTTACGAGCGCTACTAGGTGTCTGTTCTTTTGTGGTTGTATTTGAAATGAAATATTGCACTTGATTTGCGGTTGATGCTTTAAAATGATACGTTTCTGTAGGAAAGTCTAGGATGACAGGCTTCTGCGCCGCTTTGGCAGCCTCGATTGCCGCTTTTACTGCATCACCTGCGTCTTCACCTTTATAATTCAGGGTGATTACGCTATGATTAACTCCGTTAATTGTTTCTATAGTCTGTATATAATAATCTTCGGCTTTGTCCACGCTCTTAACTACACGAGACTGAATATCCGCTCGATCAACTGAAATATATGTGTTGTTCGAATTGTCATTCTTTTGATCTGTCACCCGAATTTTGAGTACATGCTCCTGATTCAACATCTCAGAGCTTTCAAAGAGCAGTTGTTGATCTAAACGTGAAGAGGCGTAAGTATCAACCAATTGTTCAGGACCATCATCGATAGAGAATGCAACGATACCCTGATTATTGTCTTTAGCTCCATACAATTGCACTTTTGAGCCTGAAAACCGTAAGAGCGCGTATGAACTCGCCTTGTTAGAATAATGGTTATCACGACTGAAAGCCCCAGATTCCGAAGAACTATAATCCCAACCCGCACCGTATACAAACTGGTCACTTCCTGACCCGGTTACATTGTCATTCACGGTTCTATCTAACGAGAATGCAAACTTCTGGTTACTGCCCGTACCAGCTTTGTTTTGTACGAATTGTTCACCACTTGAAACACTGTTGTCAGGTATTTCAATCACTTTTCCGCTAGCCCGATTTTTCAATTGATAATAGCCATCACCTGCATCTACGACTGACCATTCATCATTGTAGGTAGCATCATCGGTATACGTGGCTTGAATGATTCCTGCACCGTCCGCTGTTGACGCATTCTCTACAGTAAGTGCTTTTGAACTGCTCATTGAGGTAATTTTGTAATAACCCGGGTTTGTCTTCATAAACATCCATTGTTGATTCTGACCCGAACTTTCGGACCACTGGATGATAGCAGCGCCATCTGATTTGGAATCCTCGTTCACGTCCATACGAAGATTACTGTGTTGAACCGTAAGGTTGAACTTTTGTTGATCAAACGGATCACTTGCAGGATCAATTTCCAATAATTGCTCATCTGAATCTGTTATTGAAGATTGGATCAACTGCTTCCTTGTCTCTGTGCTGTTGGTTGATGCTGTAAGAGCTTTACCACTTCCGCGATTAACCAACTGATAATAACCGCTCCCTTTATCAACGAGACGCCACTCATCATTATAAGTAGTGTCTGAAGTATAGGTTTGCTGTACGAGTTTGGCACCATCAGACATTGATTCATTTAGCACAGCAATCACTTTACTGCTCAAGCTATTTGTGATTTTGTAGTATCCATCACTTACGCTTTCTGCATACCACTGCTGACTCTGTGATAACGATCCTGCTGTCATTTGAACAACCGCTGCTTGTTCTTGCTCCGATGCCCCTTCAATATCTAGCAAATAACCACTATTTTTCATTGTCATTGTCAACAATTGTCCATCTTGTAAAGGAATTGAGCCAATCGTGTAAACGTCTCCAACTTGAGTGTCGAAAGAAATCTGATTGTTATTGTCTACGGAATACTTTACACTTTGTCCCGCTTGATTCATGACAGTTGCTCCAGCTATGCTTGGATAAGAAACAACCGCACGATTGCCTTTATTAGATTTGACACTGATGCTTGTAGCTCTAGCATTGTTCCAATTCACACTGACCTCAAATCCCCCGCGGGCAACAAAGCCCGAATAACTTCCTTTCGGCCATGAAGCAGGGAGCGCTGGCAAAACATCAATATTGTCCAAATGACTTTGTAGCAGCATTTCAGACATGCCGGACGTAGCTCCGAAGTTGCCATCGATTTGGAATGGTGGATGCGTATCGAATAAGTTGTTTAATGTACTTCCAGTAAGCTGACCCTCTAGAATCGTATGTGCATGTGTGCCATCTTGCGCACGAGCCCACATGTTAATTTTGTTAGCTTTGCTCCACCCGGTACCCTCGTCTCCGCGATGCTGCAATGACACTCTGGCAGCTTCCATAAGCTCAGGTGTATTTTTGTTAATTTGCTTGCCTGGATATAAAGCAACTAGTTGGGACAAATGGCGATGCTTGTTATTCGGATCGTCGATGTCCTCTTTCCATTCTTGAATTTGACCGTACTTTCCTATTTTGATTGGAGACACCTGATTTAATTTACTTTGTACTTCCTCACGAAAATCGGAATCGACAGCTAATGTTGTACTTGCCTCCAAGTAGTTAGTAAATAAGTCTTGTACAAGCTGCTGGTCATAGGCACATCCTGTACTGATCGTACCTTGCTCTGGTGAGTAACAAGGTGTGGATACCAATGTCCCATCCGTATCTTCTACTAAATACTGGGTCCAAAATCGCGTCGTTTCCTTCAATATTGGATAAACACGTGACTTTAGTAGATCGATATCTCCGGAAAATTTATAACTCTCCCAAATGTTATTCGAGATAAAAGCATTGGATGCTGGTGACCAGCCCCAATCAAAATTCCAACCCGGCGCAGTATATCCGAACGGATTGTTTGCCACTCCAATCGACCACGCATTAGTAATGCCATAATATTTTTCGGAAGAAATACGCCCAGGAGTACGCAGCGAATCTATGTAATCGATCAGTGGTGTCATTGTCTCCGAGAGATTCGTTACCATCGCTGGCCAATAGTTCATTTGAATATTGATATTAAAATGATGATCGCTGCTCCAAGGCGCTCTATTAGAATTATTCCACACGCCCTGTAAGTTGGCCGGTAGTGAACCGGGACGAGAAGATGAAATCAACAAATATCGGCCATATTGATAAAATAAAACCTCAAGCGCTTTACTTTTCGTTCCTGCATAGGTGGCTAAGAGCTCGTCTGTCGGAATCGTAGGCTTGGACTCGCCCAAATCTAATTTCACACGATCAAATAATGACTTATAATCTTTCATATGATTCTCAAGTAATGTTTCGTAAGATTTACTCTCAGCGGCATCCAATATCGCCACTTCCTCATTATACGGATCAGTGCCTCTATAATTAGGATAGCTGTTGGCATAGTTGGTGCCTAATGATGTAAGGATGGTTAATGAATCTACATTCGCTGCATGGATCTTTCCGTTACCTGATGTTATATTTCCACCTTGATTTAGGACGCGGAAGTTACCTTCATATAGCATATTGTTGTCTAGTACATTACCCCTAATATTAATGTTGTTGCCATTCGCCGTGACGGTCCCTCCCTGAGCACTTGTCGGGCGTACATCTAAGGACAGCTTACCCGGCTGATTGGCTGTCAGGCGAGTAACCATTACTTTATCTGGATAACTGACAAAGTATTCACGTGTATACTCTACTCCATCCAGCGTGTATTTAACTCGAGATATCGCGTCTTCAAGATCAAGCTCCCGGCGATAATTCTCTACATTGGTTGTTGAGGACTTCTCAAAGTCCAGGTACAAGTCACCAAAGGTTAGATAACTTCCTAAGCCTTCATTCAAGCCTGTAAGATTCTCATCCGCTTCTTTGTGAGCACCATCGATATCCCCTGCGCGGAGTTTAGCTCGGACTCTCTCTAAATGATCTGCACTACCCTCGCGATTACCGAATGTATACGGGTTAGAAGTTGTTGGTTCATCCGTGGAAGGCCAAGTATATACAAAAGAAGAACCTGGACCACCGGACCACAACGTTTTTTCATTTAACTGAATGCGTTCTTGCTCGATGCCACCGAAGATCATCCCTCCCATAAGGCCATTGCCAATTGGAAGCGCATCAGTTTCCCAATTTATCGCCGGTTGTCGGTACCATAGGGACAATTTATGTTTCGGTGCATCGGACAATCCGGTGATAACGCTTACAGGATTCGCTTTAGCTATGGGGATAGATAAAGGATGCTGAATAATTAGGCTCAATGATAAAGCGCTCACGATCAAATGTTTAGCTAAAGGTTTGATTTTAATCAAGATCATTCCCTCCTCCTTATATAACTAGTTGATAATTATTGTGCTCGGTTCACAGATCAGTGTGAACCGAGCACAATTTCTAACATTTATCTAGTTCATAAACTTCAAGTATTGCAAAACTTGTTTGATCATAACCGCTGCCTCAGCACGTGTGGCTGCATCTTGCGGAGCAAATGTTGTTTCTGTTTTGCCTTTGATTAACCCTTTGTTTGCTGCTTCTGTTACGGCTTGGGTAGCATAATCAGAGATACTTGCTTGATCGGCAAATGGAGTGCGCAATTGAGCTTCAGTTCTATGATCTCCTTGAACGAGCTGAACAGCGTTCATGATCATCACAACCATTTGCTCTCTCGTAATCCGTGAATCCGGACTAAATTTCCCTTCACCAATGCCTTGAACCAAACCAAGTTTCGCTGCTGTATTCACATCTTGTGCATACCACGCAGTTGTACTAACATCTGCAAACATATTCGTTAACGACTCCGTCGATAACCCCAGTCCTCTTACCAGTAGTGCCGCAAATTGAGCACGTGTAACTTGGCCTGCTGGTGCAAACGTCCGATCCGACATTCCGTTAATGATCAGTTTAGAGGCTAAGGTTTCAACATCCTTTTGTGCCCAATGTCCAATCATATCATCGAAGGTTTTCTTGTTCTGAACGATGGTGTATAGACCATTTTCATGTCCGAAGATCGAGACTTCAGTCTTGCCGTTCTTCACATTAAACACCGATGGTACGAACCGCATTTGTCCTGTAACCGGATCGAGCATAACAGCGGTCGCAGTCGATGGATCTTGAATAACGCCATCCATATTTATGACACGTGTCATAAACGGATTTCCGAAACGTTGAAGCTCTGCTTCTTTATCATTCGATTTAAGAATGACTTTGTACGCGATGATGTCGCTTACTCGTTTCATTCCTTTTTCTACTATGGATTGTTCAAACTTCTGCTCATGCTGTGAAGTCACATTATCCATTCGAATGATTAAGGTTGCACCCGCAACTTTAGCTGCTTTCTCAAGTTCTTCACGATTAAGATTGGCAAGTGGAAGTTCATAACTGCCTAAATGGCTTCTTAGTGTTATGATTGTTTCCTTATTTGCTTTCAGGCTGTTGTACAAGACATCCAATGGCAAATTGACTGCATTCCATGAATTCATTCCCGGAATCTCGATGTCAAGATTAGGGGTTCCTGTAGTTTTGTTAAGTGCTTCTAACTTCTTCGCTAAAGCTTCCTTATCAATGTTAATGGTCAGGCTTGTTGTTCCGTTCTGTGCAGTTTCATTTTGTAGTTCTTTACTAGTTGGCACATAACGATGTGGATCTTCTTTTGTAGGAGGGGTCGTTGGTGTAGGTGTAGGACTCGTTGATGTCGTTGGGTTGCCTGGATTTGTTCCTGGGCTTGGAGTAGGCTCTGGGCTGTCATTTTGACCGCTTATCATAATCTCTTTTATTCCGTAAACTGTGGTGTTATCAAAGGATGTTGCAACGACTTTCACAACGCCGTTCTTCGCAGCCGTTAACAACCCATTTGTATTGATGATTGCTTTATCCGCTATAGTTTTTCCATCTGCTTCATAGACCGCCCACGTAACGGTTTTGTTCGTAGCATTAGCCGGTTGGACTTCCGCTTGTAACTGCAGAGTTCCTTTCTTCACTTCAATGGACGACGAAACGCTCGTGATTGAGATAGACTGTACTTTAACATGTTGATTCTTTGAAGCCTCTAACACTTGAATTGCTGAATTCAAATCATTTGTTGCTTGATCTAACTCAGACTGTGTAGCTGAATCATTGTCAAGCACTTGCTGTGCCTCCATGATCGAATCCATCAGTTTCTGTTTCGAACCTATTGCATACTGACCAACAGCCGTTCCTTCCACGACTAAATCATGAATGGCTCGTGCATCTGCGATTCGTGCGGCAAGTTGTGCTCTATTAACATCATCGCTTACGATTACATTCGCAACAGCTGGGATCACTGTGCCGTCTACCGCTCCACTTACGCTAAAGACACCCGCTTCGGCATACTGTGAAGGATCAATTACGTCCCATACAACTGATTTATTTTGGGTTGTTCCATCGCTGTATACAGCCGTTACAACTGTTGGCAGTACAGGTGGAGTTCCAATCACCGTAGCTACATTGACTGGCATGATATTTGTAATCACTGGTGCAGCTACAGGCTCCCATTTCGCATAGAGAGTAATATCATTTGCCGGAACCGTATCAACAGTAAAATCCCATACTGTATTCAAGGCTGCGTCTTGATACCAATTCACAAATTTAAATCCATCACGAGTCGGTTCTGTAGGCGCAGTAATTTTCGTACCGACTTCAACCCCATACAAGGAAGAAATCGAACTTCCTCCATTACTATTGAAGTTAATAGTCGTACCGGTCTTGAATAGAGAAGTATCCCACTCATCATGCCAACTTACCGCAATTCTGCGATTCTCGTTATCGAGTTCAATCGGAAGCCAAACATATCTGGAATCACTCAAATTACTCGGGTACCAGCGATCGGCCATAAAGATAAATTTATTCGGTACCAGAACACCATTACCATCCCGATAAGGCAGTACAAACGTGCTTTGGCTCCTGAAGGTATTTCTATTGTCATTAACCATAGGATTGCCTTTATTTTCCCACGGTCCAAACATTCCCTCAGTGGAGACGCGGTATTGGGCTTCGTTAGGATCCCAACCGGACAAACCGGACGTAATCATATAATAGACTCCGTCTTGCTTAAAGATCGTTGGTGCTTCTCTCCAATCTTTAAACGCTCTCACATAGTGAGTTCCTTCTAAGGATTCACCCTTCTCATTCTGGGCTGGACCAGTATAATCATCGTTCAACATCATGATTATGGTCGTAGCATTTTCTTCGGAAGAAAAAATCAAGTAGGCTTTGTCATCCGTCGCTTCATTACCATCGTCATCGACATACAAGGTCATATCACGAAGCATTCCTTCATTGCCATGTTCATCACCTACATTTGGCAATCGGGATGAGCCGAGATATTTAAATGGTCCAGTCGGCGAATCACTGACAGCAACACCACCTTCGGCTGTCCAATATTCGCCAGCAATCGGTCCGTCTTGATGCCACCACAACACATAATTGTTGTTCTTCTTGTTGTAGACGACTTTAGGACGCTCGACAACTTTATCCCAGTTGAAATCTTTATACATCTTTTGCTTCTCTTCATTCGAATAATTCGCATACAGCGCATTTAGCTCAGCGATTCGAGCTGGTGAATTATGTTTACTGAGCGTATTGTTTGGTGCTTTCATGTTACCTGTATAATCTTCATCTTTACTTTTAATTTCTACTTTCCTATCCGGATCGTATGGAACCCCGCTATTCTTGTACGTTTCAGAATTTTCATCTAGATATAATGGCAGGTCATTTCCAGCCGACACTACAGCTTCGCCAAGTTGAGGGTTATTGAAGACAGGCAATACAATGCCTTCATTTTGCCATTTGTACAAATCTTTGGACGAATATGCGTGAACTCCAGTAGGAAGATAACCTTCCGTCTTGTCTTCACCGTACCAGTAATATGTCTTATTCTTCTCGTTGTACAGAATGCCTCCGCCATGTGCTTGAATCGGCACGCCTTCCGTATCCAACCATACTTCACCGCTCTTTATGGAGTTTCTGTTATTTACAGTCAAATAGAGATTGTATAAGTCATTTATCTGTCTGGTGTATTGCGAAATGCTTTCTTCGGTTAAATCACTAAGATCACCGATCGTTGTAATTTGCTTTTCTATCGCAGCTTCCACTTTTGGACTAATGTCTGACAACGTACGCAATTGATCGATTGCTGATTGTAGTTTACTAGTATCAAAAGTCGCTGTTTGTTTCTGACTAACTGCAATTTCTGCAGCGCTGAGTGTGTTACCGTCACCGCCAGTAGTTATAGCCTGAATCGCGATATACCGAGCTTCAACGGATTTGAACGTTGCGGATTGAACACTCGTGCTATAGTCATCAAAAGAGCCATTTGCTGCAAATTTGAAATTCTTGTCCAAATAAGCTTGCGTACCGACAGCGTCAGCAGGTAAATCCTTCAGATTCACATCGCTGTAATAGATTTTGAATTGTTTGATGCGACCGTTTGCCTTGTCTTGTCTTGGTGTAACAAGCACCTTACCAACGTCACGCATGCTCTCACCCAGATCTACAACGATATAATCGCCAGATTTATACTTCACTCCATTCTTGTCCCAGTTCGATTCGAAGTAGGTAGATATGTCGTTATCCACCATTAGATTGGCTGGATTCGCGTAATAAGCTTCTGGTGTATAGAAAAGGCTCATTCCCTTAATATTTGGATCACTGTTTTGAATATTGGATATTTCAGTTAAGATACGGCTGGCAAATTTCGCGATCTCTTCTTGTGTCGCTGTTGCGCTATTTAGCAGAGTACTAGCTCGACTAAGGATCGCGTCCAGATTCTTGAAGTAAGACTCATCTTTCCCAGAATCTGTTTTGAACTTCTCTGCAGCTTGAATTGCGCTGTCTAAGCTGGAGAAATCCACTTTATATCCCTGCTTGTTAAAAATATTGATCTCTGCAGCAGATGCATATTGCTTACCTGCATCGCTTCTCGATTCAAGTGCAGTAAATCTAACATATTTAGCACCCTGCGCATTAAAGGTTGCTGTTTTCTCTGTCTTATCGGCATTCCAAGTTCCTTCTGCAACTACTTTGGTGAATTTATCACCATCGTCACTTACAGAAACTTCGAACTTAGTGACTACACCATTCCAGTCTACATCCTGTCGTGGCAAATATTGAAGTTTATAGATACCGTTATATGCTTTACCGAGATTATAAGTAATGGAATGCGGAAGTGTTGAATAATCGTTGTTATATGCAGTATGCCATTTGGTCCAAAGATCGCCATCAATAGTCTTCTCCGGTCCATCCTCAGATGCGGAATTGTCAGACGTTGCCGTCATCTGGCTTTGTGGGATAAGTCCTTGGCCTAAAACGCTATATTCGACGTTCAGTTTGTAAAGGATTTGTGTGATCTCTTCCTGTGTTGCTAAAGTGTTCTTTTGAACAACTTTGGCTTCAACCACCAACTTTTGCAAATCCGATACATTTACATTTGCGTTATTAGCTGAGATATAGTCTTCTGCTCTAGAAATTGCATTAGCGAGTGAAGTCGTATCCACTGTGAAATTGGACTTTCTCATAATATTTATCTCTGCAGCCGATGCGTACTGTGCTCCAGACCCATTACTTTCATCTACGTTTAACCTTACAAACTTCGCTTTCTGCGTAGAAAACGTTGCAGTTTTTTCGGATTTATCGTTCTTCCAGGTTCCTTTCGCAACCGGTGTGAAGTTATCGCCATCCGAACTCACTTCGATGGTAAACTTCGTTACAATACCGTTCTCATCTTTATCTTGCCGAGGCATATAACTCAGCTTGTTGACATCATATTCGGCTCCAAGATCATAGGTTATCGAATGCGGTCCCGCATTATAAGGGTCCCATGAAGTGTGCCAATTTGTCCAAGCATCTCCATCCAATGTTCTCTCAGCTTCTTCACCAGACTGAGCGCTACTTGCTGTTGCCGTCATATCACTCTGAGGAATTAGAGAGTCGCTTGTATAGGTAGCGCCATCAATTACGAAGGTTGTGATGGATTTTGCTCCAACAGTCGTTTGCAACATATTATCCAGAACAGGAACTTTAGTCTTCTGTACGACATTCTCTGTCGCGGAAGAAACATAAGGCGTTGCATCTCCAGAGATCGTATCGAACTGTGACAAGTCTAAAGAAATATTTTGACTGGTTACGTTAGGATTTCTATATACAACATGAATTTTGTTAGTTGAAGGATCATAAGCGGCCAACGTGTTATCGTCTGTATCCTCTATGAAACGTGCACCCTGCGGAATAAATTTACTAAATTGCTGCATGGCATAATACTTCTTCGTATACCACCATTCTTGCGTGTCGAAATCTGCATGAAGGAGACCCCAGTTCATGTTCTCCTTATCCTTCTGCATATTCTTCTCGCTTTCAAACGCTTGCCAAGTGATCCACGCCGTAGGTTCTAGCCAAGTAATGTCCGTCATAATTCTTTCTGCCAATGCTAGTGCTGGTTCGAAATCATCATGGTCGTGGGCAACCCCAGAAGGACCTAAATCCACTTCAGACATCCACAACGTTTTGTCTGCAGCTTTGGCGGCATCTCTGATCTCAGCTCGCTTTGAACCACCGTAGGAGTGGGCATTCATTTTACCAACATTAGCTTTAGTTGTCTCATCATAAGAGTTCCAGTTACTTACAAAGGTGTCCAGAATAGATTCATCCATGGCAGCTATTTGTACAGATTGTAGATTTGCTGCATCCAATTTAGCACGTGTTGTATTTATGATCTTCATTTGAGAACCAACATCCCAGTGGGAACCCTCTTGTCCCCCACCGAATCCCCAGTAACTCGTACTAGGTTCATTCACTGGTGATAGATAATTGAAGTCAATATTCCAGTCATCTTTGAAATGCTTAACCACTTCTGTCAAATAATTAGCAAAGTTCTCGTACTCATCCGGCTTCAAGTTGTCTTTCCCCGAATCCCAGTGACCAGTCGTACTTCCGCTTTCCGTCATATAATACGGAGCAGAGTTGGAGAACGCTTCCAGAATGTTGGCACCTCGTTCTTTAGCCGCCTGCAGCCACCAACGCTGATTAGCATCTTGCGCCCAATCAAATACTCCAGGTGATGGCGAGAATCCGGGTACTTCCCCTCCTTGGCGCATCGTATTGTAAGCAGGATTCTCTCCGCCGCCTATATTATATCTAGCAATATTAAAATTCAATCCGTCTGGAGAATATAGTGCATCAGCCATTGCATTTTTGACTTTATCGTTCCAACCACCAGTGATATTACCGAACCAGGCAAGTGAGGTTCCCCATCCCTCCCAAGATTGCTTCATATGGTTTGGATCTAATTTAATCGTAGTATTCGCTGCATCTACCTTCTGACCTGTTAAACCCATAAACATAGGTGCGACTAAAGAAATAGAAAGAAAAGACATGGTCAACCTTCGTTTAACTGTAGTAATCATCCAGATTACCCCCTTCTCATAAAAATAATCATAGAACCCACTTCTTTACTATCTTCCGATCAACATTGCAAACTATTTTTTAGATTCCAAACACCTCCTCCATAAAATGTAAACGATTACAAGTATGTATAAATAAATTATTACATCATTCACAAATAGGATTTGGTTGCCCCAACCTTATCCATTGAGGCAACTGCTATCCGTCTCTAATTATGCTCTGCGAATTGTAAATTCAAAATCCAAATCTATTGATGGATCAATTAAATATTCATCAAGAACTGGTGCTCCCCAGCTGTCATCACCGCCAACGCCCATTTGACGACCGGCAATCGTAACAACGGTATGATGAATGTTCGGCAGCTCATAATGATGCGTCGCATTCTCCAGCTCCATTGCCGAATATGGCGATATGTTGGCTTCAACAGGGGCTGAGACTGGTGAGGATATTATAATCCCTTGACCAAGATCGTTGGTTACGGATACTTCGCGCACACCTGTACGGTTGCCTGATTCCTGCGGTACCAAATAGGACGATACATTGTCCACCGCATGATTCTGAAAGCGACACAATCTCGCGCCAAACGAACGGTCAATATAATTTTCTTCTGGCCCATTCGCATACCAATTCAGCTGGTAATAATCCGCTGGCACCTTGAAGGTTAAAGCAAAGAGGGGAAACTTCGGTAAACCCGGCTCTCCATGGTAGCTTGATTTTACCTTTATGCTCCCATCGGAGAACACCGTGTAAGTTACACTTACTCGTACTCCCTCTGACACACTCAGTTTATACACGTAAGTCACAGTCGCTCGGTCTTCTTCTTCCATAAGCTCGAAGCTTAAGGTTCTTCGGCTCAAGCTTGCAGCATACCAAGTGGAAGAGTCGAAATGCATTCCCGCCCCCTTGTCGTTGTCTGTCATCGCTCTCCAGAAGAGCGGTGCCGGCGGCGAAGAGATCATTTCCCGTCCTGAATATTTGACGGATATTAGTGTACCAGCCTGCTTCGAGAACATTACAGAGAAGTCACGACCGTGAACGCCAATATTTACATCCCCTTCAACTACGCGAAAATCATTTACATTAGTGCTTACCTTAGGCTGTGTTATAACCTCATCTTCTGACTTGTTCTCCACTTGAAATACATACTGTCCAAAAGCGATTTCGTAACCAGCGCTTGCCCATAACGAATCTTCTTTGAGCACAAGAGAAACATCTAAACTATACTCACCAGACCGGTTAGTCTCTGGTAAATCAAGTTCTACATATCTTTCTTCTCCGGGTTTAACCTGGGCGAATACAATGCCACGATGGAATTCCTCGCCCTCATAATTCAGACAATAGTTCAATTTATAAGCATCTAAGCCAACAAATAAGTTCTCATTTCTGATGATAACCCCATAGCAGTCAGGGGAAAGTTTGACGTTCTGATATAGAAATTTCACTTCCTGCATTTTCGGAGACCATCTGCGATCCGCATACACAATTCCGTTTCCGGAAAAGTTGTAATCGGTTGAACGGTCATCGAAGTCTCCACCATAAGCCATATAAGGTTTGCCATATCGATCATTTTTTACGATGACCTGATCCATGAAATCCCAGATAAATCCACCTTGATACATTGGATACTTCTGCTCTAGCTCTGTGTATTTATGCAATCCTCCAACGGAATTCCCCATCGCATGCATGTATTCGCAGCTAATATATGGCTTTAATGGATTCTCTTTTAGATACATTTCGATATCTGCTGCTTTCGCATACATCCGGCTTTCCATATCACTCGCATCATCATAATCCCGGTTATGGAACACCCCTTCGTAATGAACCAGACGAGTAGAATCCTTCTCACGAAAATAATTCGCTACGTTCCGAATGACTTCTCCGGCAAAAGACTCGTTGCCACAGGACCAAATCAGAATCGATGGATGGTTTTTGTCTCTCTCCACCATGGAAATCGCACGATCCATTACGATATCCTGCCATTCAGGCTTACTGCCCGGTATGTTCCAAGACGGTTCTACAACACCCATTTTTTGCCATGATCCATGCGACTCTAAATTCATCTCGTCAATAACATACACACCGTATTCATCACACAGCTCATACCAGAGTGTTTCATTCGGATAGTGCGACGTCCGTACAGCGTTGATATTCGCCTGTTTCAAAGTCTTTATATCCCACAGCATATCTTCTTTCGTAATACTGCGTCCAAAGCGCGAATTAAACTCGTGCCGGTTGACACCTTTGAATACAATACGTTTACCATTTAAGTGCATAATCTTATCGATCATCTCGAATTTTCGAAATCCAACCTTTTGCGGCACAACTTCCACAAGATCCCCGGATGCGTTGAAGACAGATACGTAAAGGGTATACAAATTAGGATCTTCTGCGCTCCACAGATGAACCTTTGATGCCTCAACTGTAAGCGAAACGGAATCTCCTGAAGCTCCAGTCTCACTACGAACTACAAGATTACCTGCCTTATCCTTAAGTTCAAGGACCACTTTCGAAGCAGGCTTACCCATCAACTGCATTACAGCCGTTAGCGTTCCCTGCTCAAACTGCTCATCCAGATCCGTCTGAACGTGGAGATCCCGCACATGAACATCAGGCACAGTATATAGATACACATCGCGAAAGATTCCGGAGAAGCGCCAGAAATCTTGATCCTCCAACCAACTTCCGGTACTACGCTGATAGACCTCAACCGCCAGCTTATTCTCACCTGTCGTCAAGTACGGTGTCAGATCAAATTCACTCGGCGTAAAGCTATCCTCGCTATAGCCAATAAACTCCCCATTTAGCCAGATATAAAAAGCGGATTCAACTCCCTGAAAAGAGATATACAGTGGACGTTGCTCCCAGCCTAAAGGCACTTCAAAATATTTAACATAGCTGCCTACAGGATTGTGATCCTCAGATATCATTGGAGGTCTAAGATGCTCATGACCATCCCATGGATACATCGTATTCACGTACTGAGGCTGCCCAAAACCCTGAAGCTGGATATGTCCAGGAACCTCAATATCATCCCACCCTCTACAGGACACGTTCTCCTTATAAAAATGCGCCTGTCGTTCCATAGCATTGTGGGCGTAGCTAAATTTCCAGCTTCCGTTCAGGCTATGGCGCCAACGCATATCTCCAAGCCCTTCAGCTTCAAATTTCGTCTCGTAATACCGATGATCGGAGTGCGCGTGTATTCTGCCTACTGCATAAATGGAAGGGTCTGACAACCATTCCAAACTTGGAGCGACGCCCCGTTCAACCTGCTGCTTCATCTAATTTTCCTCCTTCTGCTTTAAAATGATCGTTAGCTTATTTAACTGAACCCGTCATCCCAGCCACAAATTGCTTTTGCATCATGAAGAATACAAGTGCAGTCGGCAGGGTCGTAATGACAATCGCGGACATAATCAGACCATAGTCAGGCGCATAACCCGATCCAAGATTCGATATTAGCAATGGCACGGTCATATTTTCTGGTGATTGCAATACGATCAAAGGCCATAAATAGTTGTTCCAGCTGTTAAGGAAGGTGATAATCGCCGCGGCAGCATAAGTTGATTTCATCGTTGGCATATATATGCGGAAGAATAAACCAAATTCCGAAAGACCATCGATGCGACCGGCTTCCATCATTTCTTTAGGAAACATTTTTGTATTTTGACGGAAGAAGAAAATTAAGAATGCTGTTGTAAATGTCGGCATAATAACTGCTGCTGCTGTATCGATACCAAGGAACGGCACAACACTCGATACTTTGGCAAACATTTGAAATAGAGGTACCATGATTGCCGCGAACGGAATCATCATAGAGGCTAGTAAGATATTAAATACGATATCTTTACCACGGCTGCGGTACATTTCAAAACCATATCCAGCCGCCGATGCTACCAATAGTGAAAGTAAAGTAGTAACAACAGAGATTTTTGCAGAGTTCCAAAGAGCCTGCCACATATCCACTGAACTAAAGAGATTGTCTATATTCTTAAAGAGATGCGTACCCGGAAGTAATGTCCCTTTAGTTACATCAACCGACTGATTTGTGGCACTAATAACCATCCAGATAAATGGAAAGATAGAGATCAGCGCAGCGATGACTAGAAACAGGTAAGTAAACATGCGTTTAGTTTTCATTATCTCTTGTCTCCTCCTACTTTGTTCTGAATCAGCGTCAGAATGAGTACCATAACAACAATCGAGTAGGAGACGGTTGCAGCGTATCCAAAGTCAGGTGTGTATTCAAAAGAAAGGTTGTAAATATATTGGGAAATCGACATGGTTGCATTGCCGGGTCCACCTTTCGTGATGTTAACCACCTCATCAAACAACTGAAGTGTTCCAATGGTCGATGTTATCGTCGTAAACAAGATAATCGGTTTCAATAGAGGAATTGTGATTTTGAAAAATTGAGTAAATGCACTAGCGCCATCTATGTGAGCAGCTTCATAAATAGATTTGTCTACATTTTGCAGGGATGATAAATAGAAAATCATATTATAGCCAGTAAAGCGCCAAGTAATGGCAATGATGATGGTAACTTTGGCCCAGAAGGGGTCAGTAATCCATTGAATCGGTTCGCTGATTAGATGAAGATTCACCAGAAATTTGTTAATGATCCCTTCGGCTCCAAACATGTACTTGAAAACAACGGAATACGCTACAAGTGAGGTTACCGTCGGCAGAAATATAGCCGTTCTGAAAAAACCCTTAAATTTCAGTCTATCGTCATTTAGCAGGACGGCGATAAAGAGCGCCAGTACCAGCATGACTGGAACCTGAATAATCAAATAAATAAATGTATTTTTGACGGCAGTAAGAAAAGTAGTATCGCTAAACAATCGAATATAGTTATCTAGTCCGGTAAACTGAAGATTGTTGCCTCTACCCGTCTTAAAGGATAGAATTAACGCTTGGATCATTGGATAAAAATAGAAAATACTGATCATAATGACCGGCACAAGGACGAATAACCAACCCGTCAGACGGATCTGCCGTGACCCTTTAGAGCTCTTATGTTTTTGCGGGCTTAGCCCTGTCTTTATAGTTTCCACTCCACTCCGCACCCTTCTGTCTTATATATTAGAGATGAAAGCCCCTGCTACCTATCCTTCTGTATAAATCCAATTTACAGGAGAAGAAGGAGCAAGGGCATCGGTTGTACAGCCTAAGTGCGATTAGCGAATTTGAGTATCCGCTTGCTTCTGCGCATCTTTCAAAACAGTATCTACATCTTTGCCACCTAGATAAGATTGTACTGCTACAACCATAATGTCCTCGATTGCGTAAGTGTTCATGCCATAGTTGACGTTAGGAATTTGCTCGGTCCATGCTGCAAAGTCTGATACGACCTTTTGGCCTTTGAAAAATTCATCCGCAGCTGAGTAAGCTTCACCGCTCGCCGCAGCTTTCAAGGTGCCGATAACACCAACTTTTGTATTCAACATCTGATACAGTTCAGCATCAGAGGCAAAAGTCTTAGATAGGAACTCAGCTGCTGCTTCTTTACCATCTACATTCATTACGTACCAGGAACTACCTCCAAGGTTGGAAGCGTGAACAGAGCCTTCTGTTGCTCCTAACTTAGGTAGTGGAGCTACTGCCCATTTACCAGATTGAGAAGCTTCTGCTTTAATCGAAGGTGTAATCCAGTTACCTGTAGGTACACTAGCCACTTCACCACCATTGAATGCACCTACAAACTGACTCCAGTCTGAAATTACTTTTACGATACCGGAATCCATCATTTCTTTGTACATTACAAGTGCCTCTTTCAAAGCAGGGTTGCTTTCTATGGTCGGAGTCTGACCATCATCTCCGGTATACCATGCGCCCGCCGATTGGATCATCACTCGGATAAGTCCTAGATCGTTCGGATCAAGTGTTAGCATGCTTTTTCCGGTTTTCTCTTTTACAGCTTTACCGATCTCGATATATTGCTTCCAGTCGATATCCTGTAATGCATCCAGGCTGTAGCCTGCTTGCTCGAGATAGTCTGTCCGTACATACATTCCAGTTACGCCAGAGTCAAACGGAACACCGTATTGTTTGCCGTCAACACTGGTAGGGCCAATCTTATAATCCGCAAAGTCAGCAGCCTTTACAACATCCGTCAATTCATAAAAAGAATCTGGATATGCTTGTAAGAAGCTCTGTGCACGATAATCTTCGATCAACACAATGTTAGGCAGACCCTTCGTGGAACCAGAGTTTAGCCCCGTATTCAGCTTTTGAACGATATCAGCTTGCGCGTTCTCAACGACGTTAACCGTTACGTCCGGATTAACTTTCGCATAAGCATCTTTGGCAACATTCATAGCGGCAATGTTAAACGCCGGGTCCCAAGCCCAAACTGTAATCTCTTTTGGCTTGCTGCTACCTTCGGCACCGGAGTTACCAGAGTTGCTCGTTTCATTTTTCGTTCCACCTGTGGAACATGCCGACAGTAGAACCACACTAGCTAGCATTACGGATAATAATTTTTTCACTACGTAAACCCCCTTGATAGTCTGAAAAATAATAAAGATGGAAGCGTTTTCTCTGCTACGCCTCCATCTTATCATTTTGTATTCGTTTTCTTTGGCAGTATCTTTGTTAGCTTTGGTGATATTATTGGGTCCTATTTTGATTCTCATATCGACTCTGGTACTATTTTTAGATTCATGTAAAATTTTTAGTTTTTTAACAATGGAAGCGTAACAACGATTTGTGTACCTTCATTCCGTTTGCTTGTAATATTAATCCCGTATCTCTCACCGTATAACAATTTGATTCTGTCATCCACATTCCGTATACCGATCCCAGAGAACAGTTGGCGTTTGTGCTTCGAAGCTGGTAGCTGCTCCTCTTCCAGCAAATTCGGGTCAAGATCCATTCCATCACCGTTATCTACAACTTCACATACTAGTTGCTCTTCCTGCACGGAAATCATGATGAGAATTCTTCCCTCATCTTTAAGGTTGAATGCATGAAAGAATGCATTTTCGATAAAAGGTTGAAGAATTAGCTTCGGCATATGATAATCCAAGCTCTCTGGCTCCACAAAGTAATTCACACGGATCTTCTCACCATATCTCACGTGATTGATATACACATAATGCTTCAACGACTCCAATTCTTGACTAACAGGAATAGTAGAATGAACATCGCTTACTGTATTTTGCAGGAGTGAGATTAGTGAATTTATCGTTCCAGCTGCTTTTTCCTTATTGCCCTGCTGCACCAGAAATTTGATAGAAGCCAGCGTATTATATAAAAAATGTGGGTTAATCTGCATTTGGAGTGCCGCCAGCTCCGCATTACGTTGTTGCTTTTGAGTCTCCATCAGCTTATCAACATAATCATGAAGTGAATCAAGCATAAAATTGAAGGCGTTACCTAACTCCTTAACTTCATAACTACTATTAGTGACATCTACATGATTATCGAAATCACCTGTAGGAATACTCGACATCTGTTTAACGAGTACACGCAAGGACTTCGTCATTTTTCGGGTAATCAAAAAAACAATAATGAGCGATATTGCCACGATAGCCATGATTGTCAGTGTCACCGCTTTGGCATTCACCATCTGTCCGGTCACGGCGTTCTTATCTATCAGGTTCACCATATAAAAATCAAATTCAGGTAAGTATTCCGAGAAAACAATTCGTTCATTCCCCATCACATAGGTAGAATCGCCATTTTTACCTCCATCCTCTACTTCTTGCAGCAGCTTTTTATCGCGGAGCCCAATCATTTCTGTCTTGCTGCTGGATACAATTAATCCCTTCTTATTCAGCAACACGACGTCATTACCCTCACTCGTAAAGTTAGCGTAAAAGGGCTTGAAATCTCGGTCACGAATGGCTACGTACATGGTGCCATAAATTCTTCCGGTCGAATGATCAAATAAAGCTTTGGAAGCTACCAGCATAGGCTCTTTCACGTTCTCTTTATTTTCCCTTAGATCGAGCTGATACAGGATTTGATCAGGATGGGATATGGTTTCCTTCGTTATTGGGTGAGCCATTAGTTCATCTGCGGAAATGTCCCAATACCATGGATCTGTTGAATAACTCCTGCCATTTACACCCACGATCATGATACCAACATCAACGGCGCTGAGGTTAGAGCGGATTGCCCGCATGCCCTCTGTCATGTGATATGTTTTGATCGCAAGATTCACTGCATCCGTCTCTCCGCTAGATAAATAATTCCGGATAGCTTCATTTTGAGCCATCATAGTAGCACCGGTAGCAATAATGTTGTTATACGATTCCAGGTTTGACTTCATCTGATTCAGCAGTTTGCCGTTTGTAATACTAAAGGTCTGTAAAAATAATTTCTCCGACATACTAATTGTAATAGCCAGCGTCAAGAGTGATACAGTTACGATGCTAATTAGGGTCACGAGAAACAGCTTGAGGAATAAGCCCTGCTTTCTAATATTGTTAATGAAATTTCCAATCATGGCTGCTCTACGTCCCGTCTCCGGTACCGGCTTGGAGAAATGCCAGTCTGCTTTTTAAATACCTTGGTGAAATAACTCTGATCTGAATATCCCACGCTTGCGCTAATATCAGAAATTGATTTTTCTGTTGTCTCGAGCAATTCCATAGCTTTTTCCAAACGGACTTTATTCAGGTACTCACTAAAGCCTTCTCCATTATGGGCAGTAAAATAACTCGATAAATAAGAAGCATTGAAGTGGAACTGTCTAGCTACCCCTGTCAGTGTGATCGGATCTGCATAATGATTCTGAATATATTCGAGTAGCTTTGTCATATTGGGGTTAACCGATGAATTCGTCTCACCAATCGTGCGCTCAACTTCTCGAATGAATGCTTCGGTAACAGCAATAGCATCACTTGCATACATCGCTTCATCTATTTTTCGAAAGTAGTCGTATTTGGTCTCCTCCAGACCTCCGATCTCACACTTCATTTTTCCCAGCGTGGTCGCTACGTTAAATATAAAGTTGCCCAATAGCGATTTAAATTCGAAAATATCAATGCGATAATCCATTGAACGCAGATGGACATATTCAAGAAACTCTGTAAATGCCTTCTGGAATTGCTTACGTCTCAACTGGTCCATTAATTCTCCCATATCAATTTCCTGATATGCTCCCGGAAGACCCGGCAAGTGATCATTCTCAATCAGACTTCGTTCTGGCAAGTAGAAACTGTATCGTGTAAGCTTCAAGTAATTGTCTCGATAAATCTCACCAAGTCTCTCAAAGTGCGCGAAGCTCTGACTGATAATAAAATGTGTTTCTCTCACACGATGTTCTATTTCTGAGATCAGATAACGGAGTTCAATCACAAGCTCGTCCCAATGTTCTGGATTAACGTTAAGCAAATAAATGACCGAGTCGTTAACAAACTTTAACCGAATAAACACAACATCGTCCAATGCTAACTTTTGAATTCCTCTTTCGATTTCATTTGCGAACGTTAACTTATCACCAGAATCTTTAATATGCTTCATATCTGCTCCGAAAAATGCGAATTGTGCGTGTGGAAACTTGGTATGAAGCAAAGCAGGTTCTAGCACTGACTCATATCCCGTCATGAGCTTCTCGATCGCGAACAAAAGCTGCTTTTCCTCTGGATCGGCCCCTGAGTCGCTTATCTTCATCCCTGCCATCTTAGCTGTAGTTTTATTTAGGATGGACAACAGATAATCGGCTTCCAGCTTCGGCTTAAGGATGTAATCTGCTACCCCACTCTGAAATGTGGAACGGACATAATCGTATTCACTGAAGCTGCTTAAGACGATTACTTCAATGTGTGGGTACTTCTCCTTAACGATCTTGACTAGCTTCTCCCCGCCCATTATTGGCATTACGATATCCGTAATAATAATATGAGGATTCAGCTCCTCCATCATACTCAGTGCTTCAACACCGTTAGAGGCCTCTCCGACGATTCGATACCCTTCTTGTTCCCAATCCAAAAGATGTTTAATTCCCTGTCTAACCAGCATCTCGTCATCCACAATCATAATCTTAAATATTGGTTTCATATCTGCCCCCTTGCAGCTGTTCAACCTGTTATTATGTTCATTCACTGATTGAACAAATTTAAAAAGTCATACAAATGACCAGAACGCCATTCCTTCCTACTACGAAGCATTGGATGTAACCGTTTTCTATTTATCTGTTACAGTTCAATCCATCCGACTCGGAGCGACCTTCTATACAAATAAAGCCTTGAGACTTACTTAAATTTGTTTAAACCAAATAATAGTCCTCACCAGCAATTATGGTCAAGTCCCCATTTTCAAATCCAATTCCAAGCACAAGTTAATTCATTTGATTTACAATAATGATATATCGAATAACAATAAATTAATGTTGATTCGCGAGTGTTTTTTGTGTATTATATGATTATCAAGCAAAGGAGAATGTCATATGAAAAAGAAATATCTAATAGCCGCTTCACCATTATTATTAAGCATCATCAGTTTAATGATCTCACGTATGGTGGGTTCAAGCGTGGGACCGGATGGAATCTTGCATGAGCCGGCTTTTTTCTTAATTCCGCTTAGTTACCTATTTTTTTTCTGCAGTATTGTAGCATTCCTATTCGTAGGTCTCGGGTCAGTCCTCAATAATAGAAAAAAGATTTCGTAATAGCGTTGTGTGGGGACATTAACTTTTATAGCAAAAAGAAAGAAGCCGCAATTTTTTCGCGGCTTCTTCTGTGTTGGATGTTCATTTTAAATTCGACATGGACTCTATAAACTCAATTTCTGCTGAAGTAAGACTACCAGCTCTTCAGCTGTATCCCAAACGATTGGACGGATATTTTTCACTTGTACGAACAGATCATTAGCTTCGCTGCTGTTCACAGTCCAAATCACTGGAATGTTCAATCCGAGCGCATATCCTGCAGTAAAATACACTTCAGGGGATTGGCCGGTTAAATCAGCGATAATCAGTTTACTCTCCTCTATAAGCTCCAAAGAATACGGTTCACGGTTATGCATTGACGTATGTCTTAGTAACCGTGGTATATAACCAAACTGCTCGATTTTAGGAAGCAGCTTATCCACCCACTCCGTGTGCAAATCCTCCGCATCTGACAATAGAACGATACAGGGTTTTAATTTTTTGCCTCCTGCGATTGCGGCAGCTTCATTCCATCCCTTGTCCGTCAGCTTAAAGGTCATGCCTTCCCTGATCATAAACTGTTCGTTAATCAGCTTATCTATGATATATACCAGTTCTTGCAGATTAGGCGAATACGTTAGGTTATAGCTACTGGAGAGTGGCTGAATAACAACGGATTCCCCAGGGGCTTCAGAATGTCTGTATAAGTATTGTAGTATACGGTTTCCTTTATCTTCAATCGTCACTGGAATTTTCGAGGAATTTACAATGGATTCTAAATCGTCGGCCGATAGACTGACCTTTTCTCCACGATCTGTCAGCTCCCGTATATAAGCCGATATCACATGAAACATATCGCGTTTCTTTGGATGCGCGAGAGAATTTATAGGCTCATAGCTGTCTCTCAATAAGTTATAGAACCCGTCAGGAGAACAATTACAGCCTAAAAATCTATCGTAATCACCTTCCGATGTAATGGATACCATCTCATCACAGAACAAGCAGTATTTCTTAATCATTACAACTCATCACCTCTTATTCATTGATATCCCCTTACCTTACCAAGAATATCTTAAAAAGTAGACAAGAAGATATTTCCTTTAGCACTGAACATAGAAGTAAAATATCATGAATGTCCACCAAAAGACACTGACTTGTATCCGTGTCTTTTTATGGTCCGATGAGTATTTTTTTGGTTTTTGAAGTGCTCATTTAAAGCTGTTGATAGTATTATTTTTATATAAATAGCGAAAAAAATCATATTGACTCATTATTTGAAATTAAAGTATATTCTTAGCAAATGAACCATTATTTATTTATATTTTATCTATTTACTTTTGAGGATAGAGTCCTCTTTCAGATTCTATCGAATGTCATGCATTACATTTACTGATTTAGGAGGTGATTAAGTTGAATACATAAAACTTGTTTTTAAAATGGACAGGCCGCAGATTATGAAATTAAATTAAATTGAAGAAGGAGCGTATTTTCATGAAACGAGTTCAAATTAGGTACGGAGTGAAAATGTTTTTGGCACTTGTGTTAGTTGTATCTGCATCGTCACTCGCACTAACTTCAACGACGCACGCTGGAGTGCCAATTCCTCTCAAAATTATCAATGAACACAGCAATAACGTGCTGTCAGTCAGCGGAGCGGATTCACAAGCAGACGGTGCGCTTATCGTACAATACATCGATCAAGGAGCAGAGTATCAAAAATGGTATCTCGAAATTGCAGAAAACGGATATTATAATTTCAGAAACATAGCTAGCGGAGATTTATTGGATGTCAACGGAGCATCTTCATCCGATGGGGCCAGTGTTATTCAATGGCCGAGCAATAACGGGTGGAACCAACAGTGGGAACTTATTCCAACTGGTGAACAAAACATGTATAAAATTAAAAACCGAGCCAGTGGCAAGTTATTGGATATATCGGGACAAGATAAAACCAGCGGTGCGCAGGCCATTCAATGGAGTGATAACGGCGGTCACAATCAGCACTGGTATATAGAATATATACGGAAAAATTAAGCTATTGCCGAATACAAGAAATGGCGGTGCAGGGAAACATCCCGAGTATCGCCATTTCTTTATTTAACATATTTTGGGATTTTTATTCCTTTTGATAGCGGAACCAATCATAATATGCGATTGTTCGGTTGGTAGAGTAGTTATACATCCCAAAGAACACTCCGGTAAATCCGCCTGCCACTTCTGTAGAGATCAAGTGTGTCTCCGCTTCACCTAGTGGATGCCATAACTGATCTGCACCTCGATAAGAGAAAAAATATTTCTCAGGTAATGCTTGAATCTTCAATTCTACGACTGTGTCTTCAAATGGAGAAGAATATTTCACATCACTTATGCTACCCACTTGTCTTCGCAGCGTAATCACATTTTCACCTTCTACCTGGGTTAGTCCGATTGCATAGTGATACATCTGATCCATAAACACAACAAGACCCGCTTCATCACCATCTAGTGGGTTGAATTCCATTTTAGTGGAAATTTCACAAACCAAGTGGCGCTGTCTACAGCCAATAAATGCAGGCGTTCCCTGTTCGCTTAATCTCACATCCGCTCCATGTAATGCTAGCCACCCTGGTCGCTCCTGCAAAGACCAATCGACTTTTTTAGCATTGCGAATAAAATTCCAGCTCATTCCTAAATCAGATGGATTAAAATCATCGGTCTCAGGCTCGTCTTCCCATAGCACTGGTGGTGGAGTGTCAGCTTCCATTTCTAATCCAACAACACCGTGATCTCCAATCATCGGCCATCCATCTTCACTCCAATGGACCGGAGCAAGAAATGTCTCTCTGCCAAGATGATGTCGATATGGATATCCTACTGGTCTAATCCCTAGAAATACCGCCCACCAGCTGCCATCCTGTGCTTCTACCAGATCGCCATGTCCCGTAGCTTGTATAGGGTAATCCGAGCTCCGGTGAGTCAAAATGGGATTCCGGGGTGAGGATTCATAGGGTCCATAGGGTGATTTACTTCTTGCTATGGTTTCCATGTGTCCATATTCTGTCCCGCCTTCAGCACACATTAAATAATAGTAGCCATTTATTTTATAAAGATGTGGTCCTTCAGAAAATTTACCGCCACTGCCTGTCCATATCAAACGAGAATCGCACAGCTTATGGCCCGTTTCAATATCAATCTCACATTGGTAGATTCCCATACCATCCTTGGTGCCAGTGCTTGTAAAATATACTTTTCCATCGTCAAAAAATAGGGACGGATCAATCCCTTCCTGATCCACATAAATAGGATCCGACCACTCACCTGCTGGATTCACCGTCCAAACATAGAAATGTCCACCGCTATCCTGATTTGTCGTCACCATGTAGAATCGACCATTATGATGACGAATGGTTGGTGCCCACACCCCTCCAGACACGACCGATTTATCAAATTGAAGCTGGGAATCACGTGTTAAGCAATACCCGAGCTGCTTCCAATGGACTAAATCTTTACTATGCCAAATGGGTATTCCCGGAGAGTAAGCAAATGAACTGTTTACCAAAAAGTAATCCTCGCCTACTCTGCAAATGCTTGGATCTGGATAAAAACCTGGTAATATCGGATTGTTATATTTCATGAAGCATTCTCCTTTTGTTGAACATTTGCATCTATGTCAAGGATTATACTCCACTAACTAAACGATAAACCTTGATTATCCAGTCGTAAAATAGCATGATATAGACATTCATCTAGACATGCTTTTGGAGGGTTACGAATTGAGCGAATTTTATTTGAATTGGTTTACATCAGATCAGAAATTCCCATTCTTTATTCAATACGGCTTTCACGACAATGATACTGACCTTCATAGACATGTGGACTTTTCAGAGCTCGTAATCGTCTTGAGTGGTACTGCTACTCATATTGTGAATACCGAAGAATCATTCATCAAGAAGGGGAATGTTTTTGTGATTAACGGTTCAACCCCACATGCTTTTAAAGATCCTCAGGATTTTAAGATCTGTAATATTATGTACAAGCCTGAAATGCTCTCGACGGCTGGATCGGATCTGCGAACTTCGAACGGCTTTCAGGCGCTGTTTGTATTGGAACCGTTGTATCGTCATAAACATACCTACACAAGTAAACTAAGCTTGCCAATTCCCATGCTGGAGTTTGTCACTGCACTCATTGCCGGTATGATTGAAGAATATAGCCACGAGCTTCAAGGATATCAGACGTTGCTCGTCTCACGGTTTATGGAACTGGTTGTCTATTTATCAAGGCATTATGAAAAACAGGATAAAGGCAGCCAGGATAATCATCTAATACATTTGGCGAAGTCGCTCTCTTTTATGGAAGACCATTATCTTGAAGCGTTGTCGCTGGATCAAATCGCCGCACACTCAGGGATATCTGTTAGACACTTAAACCGGATCTTTCGCTCTTACTATCAGACGACCCCTATCTCCTATCTCCATCGATTGCGTCTGGAACGGGCTTGCAGCTTGTTGAAGCATTCTAACTTCAGTATTACTCAGATCTCACATGAAAGCGGGTTTAGCGATAGCAATTACTTTACACGACAATTCACCAAAACCTACGGTATGTCTCCTAAGGCTTATCGGAAAAAATCATAAAAAAACATCCTTAATACAACAATAAGTCCTCAAAAGAGGACTTATTGTTTACTCAATCGTTCAATTTTTTCATTCATCCGTTCCAATACTCTATTCATCTCTTCCAATCTAGATACAAGTTGCTTCCGCTGCTCAATTAGGAGCTCTACCCTATCATGATTAGCCTCCTCCCCATGCCTGTACAACTCAACATACTTAATCAAGATTTCAACTGGAAGACCAATGCCTCGCATACATTTGATATGTTCAATCCACCTGCAGTCTTCTTCCGAATAGTCTCGATTACCGCTTTTATTGCGATTTACACGTGGAATAATACCGATGCGTTCATAATAGCGGAGCGTATCCGGCGTAAGATTAAATTTTTCACTTACTTCTGTAATGGTCATAATTTCGTTATCCTCCGGTGCTCGGTATTAATTAAAACCAATGATTGGGTGCGGTGTATAGGGTTCTTCCAAGAACGTAATTTCTTGAGGTGTTAACGTAATGGATAATGCTCCTACAGCATCTTCGATATGTGACATTTTCGTAGCACCAATAATTGGAGCAGTAACCGGTTCTTTCTGAAGCAGCCATGCAAGGGCGATATGAATCCGCGGAACACCATATTTTTCGGCGATCGCTGCTACCCTTTCCACAACTAATTGATCTGCAGCTGCAGTTCCATCATATTTGGATTTTTGGATTTGATCAGTCTCAGAACGATGGGTTGATACTGCCCAGTCGCGAGTTAATCTACCAGAAGCCAACGGACTATACGGGATAACACCGATTTTTTCTTCCTTACAAAGTAGCAACATCTCACGCTCTTCTTCACGGTAAATGAGGTTGAGGTGATTCTGCATGGATACAAATCGGGTCCAGCCATTTTTCTCCGCTACATATAAAGCTTTCTGAAATTGCCAAGCATACATAGCAGAAGCACCAATATATCTTGCTTTACCCGCCTTAACCACATCATGAAGAGCTTCCATAGTTTCTTCGATAGGTGTGTGATAATCCCAGCGATGGATCTGGTACAAATCCACATAATCCGTACCCAATCTTTTAAGACTTTTATCAATTTCACTCATAATTGCTTTTCGGGAAAGCCCAGCACCATTGGGTCCTTCATGCATACGATTATAGACTTTAGTGGCGAGGACAATTTCATCTCGATTAGCATAATCCTTGAGTGCTCGTCCAAGAATCTCCTCACTCGTTCCGTCAGAATACACATTAGCTGTATCAAAAAAATTAATGCCGAGCTCTAGAGCTTTTTTTATGATCAGCCGACTCTGCTCCTCATCAAGTACCCACTGATGGATCCAACGTTCTGCTACCCCAAAACTCATACAGCCTAGACACAACCTGGATACATCTAACCCAGTATTGCCCAGTTTCACATAGTCCATTTACAATGATTCCTCTCTTTCAATAGATGGTAAGGTTCACTTGCTGATAACTGTTATTATTTCACTTTGAGTTCACTCCAAGTCAAGCTATTTATAAAATTGACTGCTTCAAACTCTGTTCACTCGCCCTTTTCAGAAGGAATTGTGTCGTTAAGTTCTTTGTTCCATAGAATAGCTTAATGATGTTTCTGGAGTTCTACTTGGTCAAAAGAGGTGAAACGATGAGATTTTCTGTGAACGGGGGAGCGCCCTCTGGTTATTACCGGAGCATCTTGGAACTTGAAACAGAATGGGGACAAAAAAGAACTATCCATGAAGCTGGACAGGTTATTCCGTTTGATTTCGGTCAGGTGGCCGAGTTCACCGCTCCTAAAAGCATTGAATCGAGTATTCATCCTGCACTGACGCCTTATTGTTTACAGCCGTTTGGCGGATACGTAGCCACCATCTCGAGTGGAAGGGTATGGGGAGAATCTGGTGCTGTTCTATCTCCGGAGGGAAAGCTGATCTTTGATCTGTCACAGGAATATGACGCCGTTCAAAATAGAATGCTAGAAGCAGAGGAACACCCTGTATTCCACCGGTGGAATGATCCAAAACTTCAATACTTAGAAGGAACCGTGGCTGTGTTGACGTTTTGCGGAAGCCATAACTATTTCCACTGGTTGTATGATGTGCTCCCTAGGCTGGCGATGCTTAAAACGAGTGGAATTCCTTATACCTCTATCATCATGAATCCAAATCCATATGGACCATTTGTGGAACAAACCTGGGCTATGCTCGGTATATCAGAGTCTTCAGTAATCCGGACAAATCCTGAAGCTTACTTTGAAGCTAATCAGCTACTTGTCCCTTCTTTGATGATGAATTCCCACTATCCCCCGTGGACCACGGATACGCTACGTAAATTATTGCTGCCTCATAGGGAATCAACACTCGCTACACCTGAGCGTATTTATATTTCTCGAAACAAAGCAACCACCAGGCGCTTGGTCAATGAAGAGGAAGTTATACGCTGACTTGAAGAATATAGCATTCAACCTATTTATCTTGAGGATTGGACAGTTGCCCAGCAAATCCAGTTATTCGCTTCGGCAAAGGTAATCATGGGAGCACATGGCGCTGGACTGGCCAATCTGGCTTTTTGTCAATCTGGAACACAAGTTATTGAAATTGTTCATGAACAGCATGTCGTTCCAACGTATTGGATGATCAGCAACCATAACGCTCTTGATTATTACATGATGTATGGTCAAGGCTGGCCAGATCCTGCTATTCGTTTTCCGGGATTCGAAGATATCTATGTGGATATAGATCGTCTGAAGCAGATTTTGCATTTGGCGGGATTGAATACTTAGTATTTAGTTAAAAAAGCGCGATGGTAACGTCTGTCACTTTATAGATGGCTGTTCCACCACTTTGTTCAATTTCTCCCTGTAGCTTATGTAGACGTTCTTCTCTCGATATTATATGTTGATTCATTAATAGACCATAGTCTATTATTATAAACAGTTATAGAAGACATTCAATTGTACGATGTGTGTGTTTTGTTCAATACTGAACAGGTCCTATAAAAGTGTTCATTTTTTTTGAAAGTAAGGAGAAAATCAAATGTCTAAAGTGGATAGAAGGATTCTTAAATCACAAGAAGCACTTAAAAAAGCTGTTATTGAACTGATGTCCGTGAAGAATTTTGACGACATTACCATACAGGATCTCTCCGACAAGGCAAATGTAAGCCGAGGAACCATTTATCTTCATTATCAGGATAAATATGATTTGTTAGACAAGCTTATCGAGGAACATATAGAAGTTCTTAGAGTACTTTGCGAATCGGCAGCAGAATTAGATTTCATCGAGGCCACGTTGAAGTGGACGGAATACTTCGATAATCAATATTCATTTTTCTCTATGATGCTGGCGAGCAAAGGCGCCCCTTATTTCCGTAATCGGTTCTTAACCTTTCTTCAAAAAGAGTTTAGACATGAAGTAAATGTAACGGAAGGGATAAACCAAGGATTAAATGAAGAGGTTATCATTAGTTTTGTGGCATCGGCTTATGCAGGGGTAGTGGAATGGTGGTTCAAGAATGAGAAGCCTGTAACACATCAAGTCTTGGCTGAACAACTTGGGACTTTGTTGGAAAGGAATTTATAGCTCCACCATCGGAAAACCGATTGATATACAAAGCACCGCCTGATAAATTCTTCAGGCGGTGCTTTACTTTTATTTTTCCGCAGAACGGTTCTTATTTCCGGTAATTCTTCGTTCTTTCATCCTCTATAACACCATTCCAATTCATTCCAAAGGCAAAATCATATACATGTCCTTCTGAATCCGCATGACATTCCATGTCATGGCCCACATCTTCCAGCTGCTCTTCTACCGTTTGCATACCTGATGGCATTTGTACTGGGAGCAATCCCGAAGGCTCCTCGGCACCCGTTAACACCTCCATAAGTGCTTGATCCTGTAACCCAAAGTTAACAAGTATAGCATCAGCCTCTCCCTCAAATTCGGCAACAACCGAAGGATTGGACAGCAACATCGACACAATTACCGGTTTGTCTTTCATCAGCTTGCGAGCTTCCAGGACACGATCCAGATCGCTCTCATTATGCGTAACAACGGTTTTTCCTTTATAAGAACGGTTGAGTACATCGTTATCTCGCGCATCTCCAGCTAAGCTCTGCTCCCGAGCATGTTCCGCAGTGTACGGTCTATATTGCAAGCTAATGGGCACATAGCCGTTACCGCCTTGCTCAGAATCTTCCTGACTAAAGCCTACTCCTGATTTAGGACTGCTTATGAAGACAAGAGCAAAGTCTGCTTTTTCCGGCTGATCTGTCACATGATAATATTTAGACACAACATCCAGGTTGACCGGGTATTCTGTCTTTTCCGGCGTTGGGTTGCCGAACCAATCCTTTCCTGCTGGAGTATAACGCTTCGGAATATATACGGTTTGTTTCGCTGCCAGCGGCAATACCCGATTTTTGTTCTTCAGCAGCACGATCGACTTCAGCTGTGCTTCATAGCCTGATTGCATAAACTCAGGATTCCCAACAATCTGAGCGCTCTCCTCAGGCTTCAAATACGGGTTCTCGAAGAGACCCAGACGGAAAATATTAAGTAGAAGCCGAACAGCTGACCGCTCAAAACGATTCCGCATCCATACCTCTCCATGTTCAGCTACTCCCATTCGGTATGCTTCAAGGACGGGCTCCATCTCATTATTGCCGCCGAATTGGTCAACGCCTGCCATCAAGAGCTTGTAATGCCGTTCTGCGACGGACATACCCTCTACGCCCCAAGGTTTACCACTGAGAAAGGAATCCTTACTATCTGATTCGTCTGCTGTAATGAGCCAATCTGTGCACACAACGCCATCGTAACCGTATTTATCCCGAAGCAGATCGGTAATAAGATAGGAACTATAAGAATTTCCGACATTCTCCCCGTTCAACTGATCTTGATCTGTAGAAATTGTGTAGTATGGCATGACCGCTGAAGCCTGCTTGGTTGGACCATCCAGCTTAAAAGCTCCTTCTGTAAAAGGAATAAGATGTTCATCAAAGTTACCGCCCGGATAGACAGCATATTTGCCGCAAGCATAATGTGCATCCCTTCCGCCTTCCCCGGAACCACCGCCAGGCCAGTGTTTTACCATAGCGTTCACGCTGTCATATCCCCAGCCTTCGTTAATCTCCCGGTCATCTTCCGAGCTCTGGAAGCCGTCGACATAAGCCTTTGCCATGTCAGCAGATAACTTCGAATCCTCGCCAAAAGTGCCGTTAAAACGAAACCATCGCGGATCTGTAGCAATATCGATTTGCGGCGATAGCGCCGTCCCTAGACCAAGTGCACGATACTCACGTGAGGCAACTTGCCCAAAACGATAGGTGATCTTCGGATCGAAGGTTGCCGCAAGGCCCAGCGTCTCCGGCCACATGGAGATTTGCCCACCAGCTCCAGCATTAAACTCTGAGCTAGAATCTGAGCCATGGCGTGGGTCGGAGCTGTTGTTGGCTGGAATCCCAAGGCCGGTTCCTTCTGCAAATGCCTGCACCTGGTTGTTCCACAGGGCGGCAATTTCCGGACTTTCCACGGTGGTCACCAGAATATGTCTTAGATGGTCCTGTGCCAGAAATGCCAGCTGTTCATCGGTAAGCTCCCATGGTTTGGCTCCGCTCTCCTCATAAGATTTACCGTTATACGTTCCTGAGAACCAGCTGCTACTAAGTGCTGGGATAGATTGATGACGACTATACAGCATGAGTCCAGCAATTTGTTCAATACTCATTTGTGAAGCTAGATCTTGAGCCCGCTCTTGCGGCGTCAATCGCCAGTCCTCATATTTATCCAGTTTGCCATTACGATTCAGATCTTTGAAGAACAGTCCGTCCTGTTCGAGAATCTGCACTCCAGAATCAGGGGAATAACCCAAGGCTGGCCCCCCCTTATTGCTTACGTAAGAAATGGTATGAAGGCTTTTAGTGTTAATAGTCTCTCTCTGATTCATATGGTTTCCCTCCACTGTTTTCTTGTTTGTTTTTTCTTAGACCAGATTGGCTTTTTGTGATTGCACTTCGACAGCTGTTAGTTCAGCAGTTTGAGCTCTTTTCTCTGTTCCCACTTCTGGAAGTGGCTTCACTGCCAGCATACCGAGTATAGTGCAGAAGGCAAGGAAGATGTAAAAGAAGGTCCAGCTACCGATGCCTAACAGCACAGGAGCGATTGCTGGAACAATGGACTGTGGCAAGGCATTAGCTACGTTCATAATCCCGAAGTCTTTGGCTGAATCCTCTTTACTTGGAAGAATGCGTGCAACGAGTGCCATATCTACGGCTGAGAAGCAGCCAAAGCCCAATCCGATCACTGTAGCTCCGGCAATGTAGGCCGGATAACTTGGCACAAAGGCAAACAACAGAACCCCAATAGCAATGATGAACCCTGAAACAATCAGGAATGGTTTTTGCTTACCAAATTTATCTGACAACACCCCACCGAAGATACTTGTAATTGCAACACCCACTAGCATAACGATATTAATCGTAGCAACCTTTGCGGTGGCCAGCTCTTCCGTAAGTCCCATCCGGTTTACCAGCATGACTGTGAGGTATAAAGTGCTACAATATCCCATCATGATCAGGAACTTGGATACGAAAGCCCAAGAGAATTCCGGGAATTTACGTGGACTAGGAAAAATCGTACTCAGCTTCTTACCCAGCGATATTTGATTATGTGTCTTGGGAACAAGTTCTACTTTACCTTCTTTAATAATCAACGTACTGAGAAGTGGACCTATGATGCCGATTACACCTAGCAAAAGCCACTTAATTTCTGAAGAAACTGAGGTCATCACTGTCATCATGATCATCCCTACCGTCATAGCGATTGGAATAGTGAGACCGATTAATCCCGAGATTGTCCCTTGTTTCTCCTGAGGTACTTGGTCTGGAATGAGCGCTGTATAGGCTGCCATCCCTACATTGAAGAAAAATTGGGCGACTGCCCAGCTAATCATGATCTGCCAAGGCTCGTTGGCGAAACCAGTACATACCAGCGCAGCACAGCCAACTAGTGGACCTAGGATAATCCACGTGCGCCGCCGTCCGAACGAAAGATGAGTTCGGTCACTGAGTGCACCGCCAATCGGATTTCCGATAAGAGCAAAGAATGCGCCTATTCCTGCAACCAGTCCATAGGAAGAGGTATATCCATTCGGATCCACTTCAATCATTTTAAAGGTCAGCAGCAAGGTGGCAGGTGTCATCAGTGCCAGCATCATCATGCCGTAACCAAGCAGAATACCAAAGGTCAATCTACGAAAAGGGGTGTGAACCTGCCCTTTAGACGATGCTCCAGTCATTGTAATTCCTCCTCGTCCTTTTAGAAACCGTTTACAATTTGATTATAAAATAAACCACCTCTTGGAGGAGAGGTGGTTTATTACACACTTTTAGGTTCATTTTTAATCTAAATGAAAGCGTTTCAATATTATTCATCAAGATGAAGCTTAAAAATTGACTCATTTTCTCAAAACAATGGAGTCAGCTCAATGAGCTCTACGCTATGAGGTTCCATTCTAATGACAACAGAAAGCTCTTCACCTACTTCAATAAGCTGAATCTGTCTACCTGGAAGAGAGGCAGCTTTTAGATAAGCAGTGTCATCTGCAGTCAGAACGGGTGGAGCCCCCATTTCTACCCATTTGTCAAAGCTGCTGCCATGTGCCCTGCTGATCGCATGGTTCACTTGCTTATATCTGCCAGATGGTAATCCAGTTAATGTGAGTTCAATTTTAAGAAGCCTCTCGTTTTTGAAGCCACTATAACGACTAGTAGGTGTAATGAATGAAGTATCACCAAGCGCGTACAAATCATCAAAATGACAGTAATTATAAGCCAAAATCTGATAACCACCTCTTCCAGCTGTCACTATATAACCCTCTTCATGTGCGACTAGCCGATTCCCCAGCTTAGCGAGCATTTCATAGGCATGCATAGCCGCTTTCGGAATTCCATACTGAGCCATAAGTCCAAGTCCACCATGAAATATCCGGGATGAAGCCGCTGTTTCTTCAATATTGTCACTCAGTACCCAATATCCGAACCCACTGATGCTGTCGAGATTTTCGATGATATTTTTTACGATATATGCAGCTTTATATAATGTGTCATTGGTCAGTTCACGATGAAATGCTGTTGAATTCCATTCGGTTAAATATAGCTCTTGTCCGTTAAGTCCCAGCTCAGCGAGCAGCCCGATTTCACGCTCCAGCGATTCCATCAAATAATCGGGGTTTGGGGACACTTTGTTGAACCCCTCTACTGTAAGCGGAGATATTTCTTTTTCACTTAATCGTTCCTTAGGCTCCCAATTTCTACTAAGCAGATCATCCATGTCCTCATGCGGATAAAAATGTAACGGGATAAAGTCTGGAAGACAACCCCGTTCTTTGCAGAAAGCGAAAAACTGTTCACAAAACGCATTGGAGTTCAGAGTAATAATTCTACCGGGAGCGCCAATCTGAAGGTTCGGAGAGATGGCTTTGAGGGTGTCGAACGTTCGGGCATACAATTCGTTGTACGCTTCTTCCGTCGCAGGCCAGAACAAACCATATTCCGGTTCGTTCCAGAATTCAAACTTCCAGCTTTCCACCTCTTCAAGACCGTACCGATTGAGACAATGGCGAATAAACTGATCTACCAATTCACACCAGCGGTCCATGGATTTAGGCGGACTCACGTAACTCTTTTCATAAAACACATGTTTACTGCTGTCTACTGCGAGATCAAAAGGCATAAACCCCAGTTCTATAAAAGGCTTCAAGCCGATCGATAACAAAAAATCAAACAACTGATCTACAAAGCGAAAATTAAAATGTGCCTGCCCTTCGTGATCCTCCCGGTATACCATCATTGAATCATCAAAAATTCCATGAAAACGCAAATAGCGAAACGGACACCGCTCTTGTACATATTTCAAATGAGCTTGTACATCACTTTGAAGTCCTTCATTTGCTTTGCTAATCGTAATGATATTTTTCCAGCTATGCTGGATTTGCCGCTGAATCCTGTCTAAAGGAATACTCGCAGACAGCTGAACAACCGCATGTACGGATTCAAGCTGGTGCGACTGACTACGCCGGAGGAATTGCCGAACAATACCCAGTGCGCTGAATTGATTAAATGCTAAGTAGCCGGAAGCAGAACCTTCCTGTTTCGCATGAGTTTGAGGCCGATATTTTTTGCGATATTCATGTGGTGTAATATGATATCGGCTTTTGAATGCAGCGTAAAAAGATTTTGCGTTTGGAAAGCCCTGCTCAAGTGCCAGCTCAGCAAGCGAATGATCTTGATCTCTTAAAAGGGCTTCTACGGTATTTTTTAAACGAATGCTGGTTAAGTAAGTCTGGAAGTTGACCCCAATGTTCTCGCTAAAAAATTTGGACAAATACGGCACAGACAAATACTCTCGTTCCGCGATTGTCTGCAGCGACACCGGGTCTTTATAATGTTCATCTATATAAGTGATGATGCTCATCATTCGTTCCATATATTTTATATTCATCGCTTCGCCGGAATTTGGCAGCTTGAACTGTTTGACCAAAACAGAGAATAACCCAAGCATACGTGCTTCCATCCCCAGTTCATAGGCTTCTCCACCTTTGTACTTCAGCTGTACCATTTCAGCCATGAGCTGACGCATGTTATCTAAGCCATTTTGCTTCTCAGGACCGACTTCAGCAGAATAACATTCAAAGCTGATCTTCTCCACATTGTGGATGTGCTGCTTAAGATAGGTTGTTGGGATTTGAAAGGTAGCGATGATATTCTGATCTAATCCGATAACTTCATGCACGTAACACTGGTTAATGAGTAGCATATCGCCTTCTTTAAGCCTATATTGACGGTTTCCGGTCGAAACCTCTAGATTGCCGGACAGCACAAAAATCAGCTCCACACTCATATGCCAGTGATTCGGCACAAAGTTGACACTATGTAAAGAAACATCAAACGGTAGTTTGCCTTCGGTCTCAAGCTGTTCATAGCTGGAATGGCTCAAATAATCACTTCCTTGTTTACATTATCTTGTAGTAGCATACAATGTAGCGTTTCGGCGGTCAATTCGCTGGTCTGTGGTCACCTCGCTAACAAAAAAACACTGATCCAAGTCAGTGTTTTTTCATAAGCCATACAAATGTTTCTTTAAATCGCTCGTTTGAACTGGGTATTGTATAACTCGTAATAGGCGCCCTGCATCGCAAGAAGCTCCTCATGACTTCCTTGCTCAGCAATTCCTCCACCCTGGATCACGAGTATGCGATTGGCGTCCTGGATCGTACTAAGCCTGTGGGCGATTACAAAGCTTGTTCGACCCTTCATCAAATTCTTCATTGCTTGTTGAATGTGCATTTCCGTACGTGTGTCCACGCTACTGGTTGCTTCGTCAAGAATTAATATGGCAGGATCAGCTAAAATTGCGCGAGCAATCGTTAACAGCTGGCGCTGGCCATGACTCAAATTACTTCCTTCTGCATTGAGGAGGGTCTCGTAACCATGCGGCAATCTTTTGATAAAAGCATCCGCATTGGCTAGCTGAGCCGCCTGCTCAATCTCTTGATCGGTCGCATCGAGTCGGCCAAACCGAATATTCTCACGAATCGTTCCCGAGAATACATGCGCATCTTGCAGCACCATCCCTAGTTGACTACGAAGTGCGTTTTTATCCAGCTCTCGGATGTCGCGACCATCAATTCGTATGGAACCGCCATTCAAATCATAGAATCGGATCAGCAGGTTAACGATGGTTGTTTTACCTGCTCCTGTTGGTCCAACGAGTGCAATTTTCTCCCCAGGTTTTGCTTCAAACGTAACGCCCGACAGAATCGGGGAATCCGCTTTGTAAGCAAAAGAAACGTCCTGAAAAACAACCTCCCCTGTTAATCTTGGGAGATCCTCACTTTCTTCATCCCCGTATTCGGACGGCATCTCCAAAACTTCAAACACACGCTCCGCACCGGCGATTGCAGATTGAATTAAATTGTACTGGTTAGCAAGGTCAGAAATAGGTCGACCGAACTGTTTGGAATAGGTAAGGAAGCTAACGATTATACCAACCGTAGCCATGTTATGGAAAGCCATCCAGCCCCCAACCCCGGCAATGATCGCAAATCCAAGGTTATTAATCATGTTCATCACGGGTCCCACTAATCCAGATACGATTTGTGCCTTAATGCTGACCTTATTCAGTTCTCCGCTTATTTTTCGGAATCGTTTAACTTCTGACTCTTCCCTACTGTATTGTTTGACCACCTTTTGTCCGCTGATGGTTTCTTCGATGAACCCGCCAAGTTCACCTAAATGTCGCTGCTGATTTCTAAAATAAGTGCGGCTTAAACCAATGATTTTTCGACTAGCCAATAAAACGAGCGGGATCGTGATTAATGAGACTACAGTCAACGGAACGTTCAGCATTAACATAATAACGAGGGAGCCGCTTAGTGTAATCAAACTATTTAACAATTGGGTTACACTCTGATTGAGTGTGCTGGATACGCTCTCTATATCGTTAGTTGCCCGGCTCATCAATTCTCCGTTAGCCCGAGTGTCAAAAAATTTAATGGGCAGCTGCTGATACTTGCTGAACAGATCACGGCGCAGCTCAAAAACAGTATTCTGCGAAACAGATGTCATGACGTATGCTTGCACCCAGGCAACTACACTGCCTAGCCCATAAATGCCAATAAGAAGTATGCAAAACCGAATAAGACCCTGATAATCGTGTGGAATAACCGCAGTATCAATCGCTTTACCGATGAGATACGGTCCGATCAATGAAAGAAGTGCATTCAACACAGTAAATACATATACAATGATTAACCCGAACCGTTGACGATTCAAATAAGTCCAGATGCGTTTAAGCGTGCTCGCTTGATTTTTGGCGCGCACGATTGGCACAGCGCCGCCGCGTCCGGGGCCAGATCCCGGTCCTATTGCTGGTCCGAATCCACCTGCTCTAGTGATAGGAGGAGTGTTCATGCCGTTATCATGCTTTGACATAAGGAACCTCCTCCCCTTTCATCTGTGATTTCCAGATGTCTCGATAAATTTCACTGCTACTCATTAGACCATCATGTGTACCTTGTACAGCAATTCGGCCGTTTTCTAGAATTAAAATGCGGTCCGCGTCAATCACAGATGTGACACGCTGAGCAATCATAATATTAGTGCTGCTAGTCAGCCGTTTTTTTAACATTTGCCGAATTCGCGACTCTGTCGCTGCATCGAGAGCGCTAGTACTGTCATCCATGATGAGAATTGTTGGCTGAATTAACAACGCCCTTGCAATCGAAAGCCGCTGCTTCTGCCCACCGGACAAGTTGATGCCTCGTTGGCCAAGCACTGTATCATAACCCTGTGGTAGCTCTAAAATGAAATGGTGAGCTTCAGCAGCTTTTGCTGCTTGTTCCACTTCTTCATCCGTAGCCTCCGGTCTGCCATATCGGATATTATCACGGATTGTTCCGCTGAACAGAATGGCTTGCTGCATAACGTAACCGATCTTGCGACGTAAATGTTCCAAAGAAATTTGCCGAGTGTCGGAACCATCAATTGTGATTGATCCAGAAGATACATCGTAAAGGCGTGGAATGAGGCTCACCAAGGTTGATTTACCAGCACCGGTGGCTCCAAGAATGGCTACAGTTTCACCTGGCTCAGCAGTGAAATTGATGCCATCTAACACGAGGTTCTCATCCGCAGGATCATAGGCAAAGGAAACGTTGTCAAATACAATTCGACCGTTTCGTAGCTTATCTTTTTTAGCTTCGGTTACGTCTGTAATCTCGCTGATCGTAGAAAACACTTCATTCTCCCGATCTGCGGAGACCTTTGCACGTGAGAAGAATGTGAGCATATTGCTCAACATCAGCATAGACATCAACAATTGGGTGATATAGTTAATGAAGGCGATTAGCTGACCGACCGGCAGCGAGCCGTTCCAGCTCTGCAGCCCACCAAACCAAAGAACAGCTACGATACTAGCATTGAGCACAAGCATCATGAGCGGCATATTTAACGACATTAATCGCACCGCTTTTATCGCAGTTTCTGTGTAATCCTTATTAGCTGTATTAAACCGTTTCTGTTCATGCTTAGCACGGACGAAGGCTTTGACTACACGGATACCCGATAAATTTTCCTGTAATACTGTGTTGACGCCGTCTAATTTGACCTGCATTTTCTCGAACAAAGGGAAAGAAAGTCGAATCAACCCATATAATATTGCAACCAGCAATGGCACGGCAACGACAAGGATAAGGGTTAGTGAAGGACTAATCCGTATAGCCATTATCAAGCTGCCGATTAATAGCAATGGAGAGCGAATATTCCGCAAAATCATCTGAACAAAGGTTTGTAGCTGTACCACATCGTTTGTTAAACGAGTAATCAACGAGCCCGTCTTCAATTGGTCCAGATTCTTGTTTGAGAATTTCTGAATATGTTCAAACAGGTTAATCCGTAAATCATTCCCGAAATTTTGTGAGGCGATGCTCGAAAAAACGGTGCAACCCACCCCACCAATTAGACCGACAAATGCTACTCCAAGCATGGTCAATCCCGTCGAATAAATATGTGATGAATCTTTCGTCATAATCCCATGATCCACAATGCTCGCCATTAGTGTAGGTTGAAGCAAATCCATAAACACTTCGAGCATCATCATAAGTGGTGCTAACACAGACCACAACCAATATGGCCTTAAGTAACTCTTAAGTTTCCACATTCCATCACCTGTTAAGATAAATATGTGATTTTTGATTTCATCGGTGTTCTTGGCTTAGCATTTGGAACTTCCTCCGGATATCCAATGCCAAATAGTCCAATCACATCGTAATCTTGCGGGACACCTAGAATTTCACGATTATGAGGTAAAGCACCTAAAGAAGCCCAATATGCTCCAACCCCCACTTCATGTGCAGCTAATAAGAAGTTCTGTGCAAAACAAGCGGCAGCCATAACATTCTCGTCACGCTCAAACGCTGTTGCACCAGGTTTAGATAAGATAGCAAGAACGACAGGAGCGCTTCCAAAATTCGTCTTATGCTTTAATTTAGCTCTAGTCTCAGGCCCGATAAATAGGAGTTCCCAAGGTTCGTTCATACGATGGTTTGGAGCATAACTAGCTGCTTCCAGCCAATTCAATAAATCATCCTCATGAATAGAATCCGCCTTAAATTGCTTAATACTTCTACGGGTTTTTATAAGATCAATGGTTTTCATTTTTTTGATCATTCTCCTCTTTTTTAATTTCGCCAACAGTCTTATCTTCCGGCGTTACTTCATGAATCTGAAAAATATGGATAAACTCTTCAATGATCGCTTCCGTTGCCTTCAATTCACCGCTAATCACTTGCTTGATCGAATCCAGCTCCGGTGTTTGCAGCTGCCGCTGTAAAGTGGCTCGATTCACATTAAGCTTTTCCAAAAATGCTAGAGCTCTGCCGCGACGAAAGGTTTGAGCACTTTTTGGGGGACCATCCATAGAATCCATCCCATGTCTGCTGATATGCTCGCGATCTCTATGCTCTCCACGGTCTTTGTGTTCCCCATGTTCTCTATGACCGTGTTTTCCGAAATGTCCATCACGCATATTTACTCCTCCTTTTTTTGTATACGTATGTATACGATTTGTTGATGTATACAAATGTATACGTCCGATTGTTTTCTGTCAAGTTATCTTTTTCATTAGCAAGATCCACAAAGAAAAAACCGCACAGAGTGCGGTCAGCTTGGAGAGATGCTATTCATTTTACTGACCAAGATTTTTTGCTATATCTCAACTATTGATTAACCTTCTTTAATCTTTGCGGCTCCTTAGGATCTAGTTGCTTCCAATCTGATGCATCTCTGTCTGTGAAAATATAATCCGTATCTGGTTCATTAGCAAATCTAACATATACAGGGAACTTCGGCATTGAGCTCAGTTTAGCTTTAATACTCAGTAAATCAGATTCAGAGTATCCTTCAACAGTGATCAAATATTCTCTTAAGTTTTTCTCAAGTGAATTATATTTAAACTGAAGTGCTGCGTACATTCCTAGAACGAGCAGAGTAATAATTACAACGGAGATAGCTACAAACTTTCTAATTCTAGAAGCACCTCCTGTAGTAAGTCTATTTTAGGAACAATCATTTTCTGTGTTAATGTGAATTGATTAATGTAGGGACGAATTAATGTTATAAAGATCGAGCAAGACGAAACCCAAGATCATCCACACAAAATGTGGGATGGCTGCGACGACGACAGGTTGCTCCACAGCCCCTGGCCTCTTCAGCCCAGCTGCCTCCTCGAAAAATCCGATAGGAGCCATACACTTGTTCATCATATAAATCCCAGCACCACTCCCAAACATTCCCTAACATATCATAAAGCCCCCATGCATTCGGATCTTTCGTCCCTACAACATGGAGTTCACCATCTGAATTTTCATTGTACCAAGCTATCTTATCTAGCTCGCCATATTGATAGCCAGTAGTTTCTGCTTTACATGCATATTGCCACTCTGCTTCTGTTGGAAGTCGATAGCCATTGGATTCCCTATCCCAAATAATATGATCTCCATCGTCACTTATAACATAAGCTTGTTTCAATCCAGCCTTCTGAGAAAGCAGATTACAGAAAGAAATAGCATCATTCCAAGAAACATTCACTACAGGTTTATGGTTTTCGACGTATGACTTCGTTGTTTTTTTAGTAACAATATTGTATAGATCCACCGTTACAGGATTCGGTGCAAGATGAAATGGTTTTATTTCAGTCTTCCATTTAGTTTTTATTCGATCATCTCTTAACTCTATTGCTCCCCCTAGAATTTTAACCATAGGACTGTTCAAGTAGCGCTCAATTTCATTTGACACTTTATCTTCTCCCCATACTTTTTAACAAAATCCAACCCATGAAGATGTAAGAATCCAAATAATACTAATCAAGTATTGACAGGGTATAAAGAATAGAACTATAATCTAAACAATTCCTAGAAAAATACTATGAATTACATAATGTTCGAAACATCTAATCATAATTGGGTTGTCCAGAAGAAGGAGTGTAGACAAATGCCAAATGTTCAAACTTTCAAAGCAACTGCCCATTTACAAGATGGGGTTAAAGTCATTACTAAAGCAAGACAATTCGAGCTCGTCATCGATGAACCACAAAATCTCGGGGGGACGGATACAGGAATGAATCCTGTTGAAGCTTTGCTTGCTTCTTTAGGGGCCTGCCAATCTATTGTGGCTCGAGTTTATGCTTCCAAATTTGAGGTAGAGCTTGAAGATTTCAGAGTAGACGTGGAAGGTGATCTGGACCTCGATGGATTTTTTAACCGTTCTGAAGTCCGACCCGGCTATTCAGATATTCGCTATACATTCTACATAAAGACCCCATCCCCTGCCGAGAAGGTCGAAGCATTCGTACAATTTTTAGAAAGCAAATGCCCTGTGGGTGACACGATTGCTGCCCCGGTAAATCTTAAGCTGAACCGTATCGTGATTGAAAATTAACCGATTGATTAGCTAAATATTATCAAGGGCTGTGAGGTTGCATAAAGCAACTTTACAGTCCTTTTTCATTTCAACCTCTCATCCATCATATAATACTAAAAATGAAGGACCTCGGAGGTACCTAAGGAATGAATCCTATACTGAGCACAGTAGATAATGAGATCGAGCGTTTAACGGCATTCCTGATTGATCAACAGCAGCAAGATGGATCTTGGCACTTTTGTTTTGAGAATGGAATCGTTATCGATGCCTATGTCATCATTCTCTTTCGGATTTTGAACGTACAGAATGAAGCCCTGATTCGACAGCTACATGATCGTATTCTTGCTGAGCAGCAGTCCGCTGGATTCTGGCAATTGTATAGAGATGAAGAAGATGGTAACTTATCCACCTCGGTTGAAGCCTACTACGCCCTTCTCTATTCTGGGTACAGTAAGGTGACAGATGAGCCGATATTGCGCGCAAAGCATTATATTCAATCCAAAGGAGGAATTGGAAAAGTAACTAGCATCCTAACCAGAGTCATTCTCGCAGCTACTGGTCAGAGCAAATGGCCTTTATCGATCTCTTCGATTCCTCTAGAAGTTCTGTTGTTCCCGTCTTATTTTCCTATTAATTATTTTGAGTTCTCTGGCTACTCAAGAGTGCATCTCACGCCTATGCTTATTATGGCCGATCGACGTTTCTCGATCTCAACAGTGAATGCTCCTGATCTATCTGATCTCATAGACACACGCATTGAAGATGCTGAACCCGCTTCCCGTGGATATCAAGAGCTGCAGGACGTTATTCAAACTGGCCTAAGCAGACTTCTTGGAAGCCCTCGCTACATTCACGAAGTTGCCCGAACCAAAGCAGAACAGTTTATTCTCCAGCGGATTGAATCCGACGGGACTCTATACAGTTACGCAACTAGTACAATTCTTATGGTGTATGCCCTTCTGGCTCTGGACTATGACCAGCAGCATCCTCTGATTATGAATGCCATTGATGGGCTTACCTCGATGCAATGCCGTTCTGAAAGTAAAACAACAATTCAAAACTCTCCGTCTACGATATGGGACACGGCTCTAATCGCCTATACTTTGCAGGAGGCACAAATTCCCGATCATCATCTCGCGATTCAACGTGCTACTTCGTATCTGCTGACCAGACAACAACATAAAACTGCTGATTGGAGTATTCATAATCCGGATACAACTCCGGGGGGATGGGGTTTCTCAGAATCTAATACGATTAATCCGGATGTGGATGATACGACCGCTGCTTTACGAGCCATTCGAAGTTTATCAATAACTCAGCCATCCTATCTAGAGTCATGGAATCGTGGACTGAACTGGGTCCTATCGATGCAGAATAAAGACGGTGGCTGGCCAGCTTTTGAAAAAAACACCAATAAAGAAATGCTCACTTGGCTAGCAATCGATGGGGCTAAATCTGCTGCTATTGATCCCTCGGAGGCAGATCTAACCGGGCGTACCTTGGAGTATCTCGGGAACTTTGCCGACCTTGATGCGCGAAACGAATTCATCGGGCGAGGTGTGAAATGGCTGATTCAGCATCAGGAGAAGGATGGCTCATGGTACGGAAGATGGGGCGTTTGTTACATCTATGGGACTTGGGCTGCCATAACAGGATTGCAGGCCGTTGGCCTGCCACTGGAACATGAAACATTGCAAAAAGGAGCGAATTGGCTCCTAAGCATACAGAACTCGGATGGTGGTTGGGGGGAATCTTGTCATAGTGATCGGTTTTTGAAGTATGTACCATTAGGCGAAAGTACGCCTTCCCAAACCGCATGGGCGCTTGACGCACTCATCACCATTCAGCCGAAATCAACAGCAGCGGTGGAAAAAGGGATTGAAAGATTAATGATGTCTATTCATGAAGAGGATTGGAAAACTTCTTATCCAACAGGCGCTGGTCTCCCCGGTAATTTCTATTCCAATTATCATAGTTATCGCTATATCTGGCCGTTACTCACAATGAGTCATTTTAGAAAAAAATACGGTCAAGGATAATACTCGGTAATAACTAGCGTAGTCCTGCTTCACTTCTCAAGGTGTCTCATAAAAGCTTGGATCGCACTTATGTAGCCCTTTTTGGGAATCTAGCTCCCCTTTCCAATAATCCGCTCCGGTATGTATTCATCAGTTCAAACAAAAATTCGTAAAAAACATCAGAGCAGCGATCATCCGTTATTGGAGAATCGTTGCTCTGATGTTATGAACCGGGGGTTGAATACTTTTGTCCGTTACACTTCCTTCTAAATCACCCAGTCTTGATCAAGCTCAGAGCTTTTCGGACCCAGAAGACGCTATTTGCCTGTTTTTACGCTTTTGAGTTAGGTTACGGACTCCAGTGAAACTATTCCTTAAAAAGAGAGTCATTTGGGGTATTTTTCAAGGCAATAACGGCGGTGGGTCCGTTGAAATTCCGAATCTAGGATAAAGTTGCTTTTAAGGTCAGTTATAGCTATTTTCAATAGCGCAATTGTTTTGAATGATTATAGCTGTACAAAATACAGTTAAACACCTCGCTGCTCCCCGTTACCTTCATCCGCCTCCATACTGTTACACAGAGGGTTACATCATATTCGATTTACTTTTTGGAGCATGATACCGAAATATTCCCTTTCAAGAAACAGGCGTAATCTTCGGTGGTTTCGGTGACCGTTCCCAAGCATGAGTTACCTGCAATGTTGCAGCATAGGTGATCAATGAAACGATTAGCGCTCCGGACAGTTCAATAATCTGCCCCAGGTCCATTCGTTCCAGAATACCGTGAGCCGTCATCCCGCAAATCGTCATGATAATTCCTCCCGCGCCCACCTTGAATACAATGCGAAAGTCAAAATAAAATCCTATCGTTCCTGCCACAGACATAAAATTCAGCAGCGTCAGCAGCAAAAGCCCCAGTCCGAACCCTATAGCAACCCCTTCGATGCCAATATTAGAACCGAGAACAAAGATCGCAATCACTTCAAAGATATTCGTAAGAATATGGTTCCACATGACGGTTGATGCTTTCCCCAAACCAAGCAGAATCGCTTGCAGTGGTGCTCCAAAATAATAAAGGAAAAATAAGGGGGCAATCAACCTTAGCAGCTCGCCCGCTTCTGGCGAATGATAGATCAAAGTAGTTAATGGTACAGCCCATAAGTACAGGATGATTGTACATGGAAGACCAACAATAAGCGCGGAACGCATAGCCATATCCATCCGACTATGCATAAGCTTGCTGTTATTGCTCACACTTGCTTCGCTGATCGCCGGAATTAATGCAGTGGACAACGATTGTGTGAAGAAGCTGGGGAGAAACAACATTGGGAGAGCATATCCCGCTAAAAGTCCGAATTGCTTAGTCGCCATCTCAACCCCCACACCAAACAGGACTAGACTTTTCGTAATCAGCAATGGGAGAAACGCATGATAGAGAGAATGAATAAAACCGCTGCCTGTCATCGGTAAGCCGATGCGCAGCAGATCTCTCAACGTACTGTCTCCTTTGGGTGAAAAACTTGAATTAGGCGGTAGGGTGGGTTTGATCTTCCCTCGATTTGCCCATTTGAAGACAGCAAACAAATAGAGCAGACCAAAGCCTTCGCCGATCACTGAAGCCGCCATAGCGCCCGCAGCTGCATAAGCAATCCCATAAGGCAGCAAAACGTTCACAACACCGATAATGACAATGATTTGCGCCAAATTCTCAATAATATCGGAAAAGGCCAGCGGGTTCATGTTCTGTTTTCCACGAAAATAACCTTTTAATACAGCTGACATCGCAATAATTGGAATGATCGGCGTAATAGCGACCATAGCATAATACGCCCGCTGATCGGCTAAAAAAACCGACGCGATCCATTTGGAGCCAAATAGAGCCACTAAAGTTAGTATAATACTCAACGTACCCGTAATACTTAAAGATACTTTGAGAATTCGCTTTACTCGCGCTTCATCCTGCTTAACCTCAGCTTCTGAGACAAGCTTTGAAATCGCAACAGGAAGCCCCAGCTCTGTCAGTGTAATAAACAAGGGTAGCAGAGGATGAGCAATCATAAGCAGCCCTACCCCCTCGGCTCCTAAGAAACGTGCCAGCAAAACGCCATTCAAAAATCCGAGCCCTTTTGTAAAAAATGACGACACGGTTAAAATGAACGTGCCACGAATAAAGCTTTGTTTACGCATCCCCATTTCTACGCATCTCCACCTATGGTTTGTCCTGGTCCTACTTTCTAACTTATTCGAACAAACACAAGTACATGCAGACAAGTATTTGTAAAGTATATAATCTGCAAAAAGCCCGACACACCATAGTTGGTATACCGGGCAATTTTCTCATATTTTAGTATCCGATAAAGGAGTTGAAATCCCCCCGCAACAATAAGTACAACAAAAAAACCGCGAAAAATATCGCGGTTTTTAGAAATGATTAATATTAACGATCTATCTAACATTAACGCATGACACCTAGTCGATTTTATTGAATTCAATCCAATCGATCTGCAAACCTGGTTTGATGAACTCCAATTTCATATCATAAAGACCTGCTTCGAGTTCAACTTTCACAAGCTTTTGTCTGATCCACTGACCTTCAGTACCATTTGTTTGAATGGTTGTCATCAATTGATCATTCACTGATACATTGCACGCACTTTGAGCCAGCTCAGGTTCCGTTGACATGATATGCACCAGGATACGGTATTGACCAGCCTGTTCCACTTTAAAGCTAGTCGATCCTTCTACGACAGGTTTAACCTGTGGATTCTGTGATAAGGATTGAGCTTGTTCTTCAGTAAGTGAAGGATTAGCTTTAAAGAACTCTACAGTTTCTACAATTTCCTGTTTTCTCGAGAATACAGGTGCATTCATGATAAACTCACAAATGTTTATGGCAGAACGTTGGAGCTCTCCACGGGTTAACGTACCATTTTCCAACGACTCAATGGTGTTATCATTCCATCCGTTAATTTCTGAACCATAGTTAGGCACAACCATATAGAGGTCGTTTTGTGCACGAACCATCCAATTTGTAAATTTCCGATCTGCTGGTCCGCCATTAACAACATCATTCATGATCGCCCACCAGTCAGTCATTACAATGCCTTTAAAGCCCCACTCCCCACGAAGAATCGTGGTGTTCAAATCATAATTCGAAGCCGCCCAGTGTCCATTAACTGGATTGTAGGAGGTCATTATAGAATTCGAACCGCCCTGCTTCACGGCGATTTCAAAACCTTTCAAATAAATCTCACGAAGTGCACGTTCAGACACCACGGCGTTTACTTTACTACGATGTTTCTCCTGATTGTTACAAGCGAAATGCTTCATCGTAGCGGTTGAGCCGCCTTTCAAAATACCGCGAGTACATGCAGCAGCGAACACCCCAGAGATCAAAGGATCTTCTGAAAAATACTCAAAGTTACGTCCATTAAGCGGACTGCGTCGGATATTAAGGCCAGGTCCAAGCAAGGAATCCACGTTATTTCTTAACAACTCTTGCCCTTCCATAACATAAAGCTCTTCTACCAATTCCGCATTCCAAGTAGCTGCAAGAAGCGTTCCGATTGCAACTTGAGTCGCCTTTGCTCCGCTGTCCATACGAATCCCTGAAGGACCATCAGCTGTACAAGCCACTGGAATTCCAAGATTAAATAAACTGTCACTTACGCCTCCAAATGCAGAAGCCGTGCCCGGTGTAACTAAAGGACTGCTCATCCCTTCACCACGTACAATTGCAGCCAAATCCTCATCACTGAGCTGTGCAATGAAGGCTTCCATGCTAACCTTCTGTTCATATACGTCTCTTAATTTATATCCTTTATTACCTGTTTGTGAGATCGTCTCTGGAAGATTAGTTTCAATTCGCTCAGCCAACGAAATTTTACGTTTAGGAACTTCAACATAAACAATCTCGTACGAACCGTCCGCCTTCTGAGCGCCTGGCATCATTCTCGTAAAGCTTTCTGTAGGCGCGAGAGCTTCTTGCAATTGCTCCACAACTTGAAGAGCTTCAACGACATAGCCGTCTTTACCCTCAACACTGACTGCCACCACTTGTTTAACACTAGTTCCCACATACAAGAGGTACGTACCTTCTTCGAGAACATAGGCAGAAGCATGTCCTGTTACGCCTGCGTCATCATAAGAAGCCATAGAATGAGCTGAGAAACTCACGGTAAGGCGCTGTGCTTCACCCGGTTCAAGAACTTTCGTCTTACCGAATGACACCAGAGCTTTAGCTGGTTTACCAAGCTTACCTTGCGGAGCTTCATAATAGACCTGAACAACCTCTTTACCAGCAAAGGAAGTTCCTGTATTGGTAACGGTTACGCCGATTTCAATGAAAGACTCGCCTTCTTTGGTAATCAATTTGGCTTCTTCTGGCTCGATACTAAAAGTTGTATAAGATAAACCATAACCAAATTCAAATTGAACCTTATCTGGGCAAAATGTCTCGAAATAACGATATCCTACATAGATATCTTCCTGATACAAGTTCGTAAATTCATTGCCGTAATTCTGCGTTGATGGGTAATCATTGATGGAATAACCGATTGTATCTGTCAGTTTACCACTTGGAGTTACCTCTCCAGACAACACATCTGCAATCGCATTTCCGCCTTCCATACCACCCTGCCATGAATAAATCACAGTTGAAATTGGATATTTATAGCTTTCATCGTTCATCCAGTTCATATCAATAATGTTGGAGACATTCAGGACAACGATTGTTTGCTCAAAATATGTAGTTACCTGCTTCAGCATTGCCTGTTCATCATTTGTTAATTGGTAGCTGCCCGGTGCATCAGCATTATCCTGATCTTCCCCTGCCGTCCGTCCAATTACAAGAATGGCTTTATTCGATTTGTTTCTAGCTTCGGAAACTAATTCATTGCTCAAAGACATTTCCTTCTGATGCCAAGGTTCTGCAGCCCATGCGCCTCCACCATTATCAAATGGATTCTGTTCAATCCACTTTTCATAGACAGCAGCCAGCTCTTCGTTAACTGTAAAGTTCTTCTTAGTGCGAAGACCATCCAATAAATTGGTCGTATAAGTAACATGGACACTACCGCCGGAACCTGTACCACTGCGATAATAATTCACTTGGGATCTGCCAAAAATCGCAACATTATCGCCTTCGCCAAGCGGAAGTACCTGATTATCATTCTTCACCAGCACCGCACCTTCAGCGGCTACTGTCCGGCTAAATTCTGCAAAACCTTCTAATGGAATTCCCACATTCTGTGTGCTCAACTTATTTCCTCCTGTTGGTCAATTCTATAGGTTGTTTCTTGAAATCTTCATTCCTTTAATAACATGCTAACAATGCATCTATATCATTATAGTACATTGGAAAACTGGAATATATATAATAATTAACTTTATTAATATAATTATATTGGTCTAGTGGTTTTGAGATTAACTATCTTTGGAAAAAGTTCTTAGTGGAGTTCAACGATCTTGGTAGCAACATTGTTGCAAAATTCCCGATCATGCTCCACAAAAACAAGAGTTGGCATGTATTCAAGTAACAGCTCTTCAATTTGCATACGTGAAATGACATCAATAAAATTAAGCGGTTCATCCCAAATGTACAAATGAGCTTTCTCACTAAGACTTTTGGCAATCAGTACTTTTTTCTTTTGACCACCACTGTAAGTGGATATGTCTTTATCAAATTGGATTCTTGAAAAATCAAGCTTTCGTAGAATAGATTTAAACAGACTTTCATCGATTCCGTTGTCTCTGGCATAATCCGTTAAATTCCCCTGAAGATTAGAGGTGTCTTGGGATACGTAGGAAATGATAAGCTGATTATCCTTTGTGAGAGTGCCTGTGAAATCTATATCCTCACCACACATCAATTTGATGACACTTGATTTACCTGAGCCGTTTTTACCCGACAGAGCAATACGCTCACCCTGCTCGATAGTGAAGCTTACGTCTGAACATACCTTTTTTTCACCGTAAAAAATCGAAATATTGTCTAGCTCAGCAAGTTGACGTTTATGATAGTCAAGCTGTGTAATCTCTAGATTCTCAGAATTTTCGATATTTTTAAGAAGCTTAGACTTTTCGTTGATCGCAGAATTTTGTCTTTGCTCAATGGCTTTAGAGCGTTTCATCATTTTAGCGGCCTTGTGTCCAATGTAGCCTTTATCGACCTTTGAGCCGGAATTTCTCGTTCCGTTTTTTGTTTTTTCCACTTCATGTGACCAGTTGCCTGTCCGTTTAGAAGAAGCAGATAAGCGTTTAATATCTCTTCTGAGTTTCTCGTCCTCTGCCAGCTCAAAGTTATCTTGTCTGACTTTATTCTCCCACCAGCTTGAAAAATTGCCTTTTTGGATCTCTATATTGGTCTTATTTATAGACAAAATATGGTCTACACAATTATCAAGAAAAGATCTGTCATGAGAGACCAGAATATATCCACTTTTCGTATTGAGATAATCACTGACCAGCTTTCTTGCCGTCATGTCTAAATGATTGGTAGGTTCATCGATCAATAGGAAGCTATTTTCCTTAATGAAGAGAGTGGCTAACAGCACTTTCGTCTGCTCTCCGTTAGACAATGAGTCAAAGGGCCGATATAACACATCTTCAGACACCTTTAATAATGAAAGTTCACGCATTAATTTCCAATGAATATAATCCGGAAAAATCTCGCTGATCACATCAATGGTATTAAGCTCCTTGTTATCCACCTGAAAAGGAAAATATTCAAAAGTGACATGGGCAGAAATATTGCCGCTGTATTCATATTTTCCGAGTAATAAACTCAGAAAGGTGGTCTTTCCTCTACCGTTTCTTCCAGTAAATCCTAATTTCCAATCAGTATCGATTTGGAAGTTAACATTCTCAAAAATGTTATCGTAGCTGCCCTCATAGGCAAAGGTTAGATTTGTAACATTTATTAATGACATATAAGTATCCTCCTGTATGAAAAAAATAAAAGCCACAAGAAAGTTACTTTCTTGTGACTCAAATAAATACAGCAAATCTAGCCCCAAATGGAGTTAGATAAGGATATATTGTTCGAGTGAAAAGAAGTAGTAACTTTCTTGCATACAAAAAATAAAACAAACGAAATAAACCGTTTTTGTTGTTTTATTCATCATGTGTCGCAAGAATAATTACTACACTATACTTTTCAACTCCGATCATTAATTTGTATCCATATTATCATGCCGATTTGTTTTTTTCAACTTTCCGATCCTTAACTCATTAAGAAATTCATTTATTAGGCGTTCGCTAATTCATCTGCAGAGGGGCCGTAAAGGCCCGGCACTGGTATATTTAGAAGTCGGAAATATACCCCAAGCTGTGCCCGGTGGTGAATCATGTGATTCAATCCGATGGTACGAAGCGCGACTGCCCGTGTCTGACGGCGGATAACCGCTGTCCCATTACGCAGTGTCCACTCCGCACCAAGCGTCTCCACATTGCTTTCAGAAATTAATTCTTCAATCTTGCGAGCGCTCGTATCGAACTCTTGCAGAACCGCGGCGGGGCTCTCCAGCGCTTCTCGTCGATATGGCACAGACGCCAAATCAAACTCCGAGTGAAGCAGAATGGCTGATTGCCAGTTTAGCAGATTGACGAGATGTGTGGATAGCCCACCGAGACTCATTGACTTTTCGTGTGGTTTCCATGTCATATGTTCCTGCGTCAGCTTCTCCAGCATACGACGCGTACCAGCTAACTCCTGCAAAACATCCCCGATGATCAGATCTTTATCCATTCCTCTATCTCCTCTCAAAAATGAAGTACCAACTAAAGTTTATCATAGAGAATCACCCTTGAGTTTTTCGACGATACCCTTCTTCAAGGATTACTCCCTATAAAAGCTCGATTCTTGATATCCATCAGATTATACCATTTCCAGGAGGTGGAAAATAACTATAATTAAACTTTACCTTAGAACCTTCTTATTCTTACAGATACATAAAAAAACCTCCCATAAATTGAACCTATTAGATCAAGGTTTCATGAAATGGAAGGGTTTAAAATGGCAGGTCCGATATGGAATTTTCAGAGGAAGTAGTGACTTCGCTGTCTCTGATGCTTAGATACTCTCTACTAATTGCATGGTCGTAACACATGTATTATCACTCTTAAAAGTGGAAAGTGCGGCTTTCGCTTTTACACCATCCTGTTCAATCGTTACATTATATTTCTTATCACGAGGTAACCAAAGATCAATGAATCCGTTAGATTGGGACTTCATAGTTTGATCCACAATCACGTTGCCCGCAGTGTCCTCGACATATACATTAAACGCTTGTTCTGTTAATTCCCCTTGGCATCCAGTCAAGCTATGTGTTGCACACGGGTGTGTATTCTTAACATATGGTGCGATGGAAACAAAAAACTCATCTTTGGGTAAGTCATATTTGGTTGATTGATTGTTGCTGTCGGTCACAATAAGCTGCTCTGAAGTGATGGAAGCAGAGAGGTCTTTCATGCTGCTTGAACTATATTCCTGCACTAATTGTTTAACGTTAGATGTATCGGTTGCTGCGGGTGATTTTTTATCGTTTCCCCCCACAAATAAAACAGCCCCTAAAGCAACTACAACTACTGCACCGGAAGCCATCCAAATTTTTGTCCTCATTGATATTCATCCCCTTCTCTTCGATTCAATCATTTTCATTACAACAATAGTTCACATATGTTTCCTATTATATCATTATTATTACTTCACGAAACCTTTATCATTGATGTTAACGATACACAAAAAAGGCCCCTTCTGGTTATTCCCCGAGAAGAAGCCTTGAATCTTGACATATTATTTAAGCTTGCAGACTATTTACAAGATCACTGATAACATCCGCTAACGGAGTGACTGGACGATTCAGTACTTTCTCTAGATCGTCACTTTCAATATCCAGCCATCCTTCGCGAATACCACGTTGAATCGCAACAACGAATGGCAGAGCAGCTTCTGGTACACCAACCTCAGCCATGATTTTCGCATAAGCTTCGTCGTCAACTTGCAGCACTTTAATTTCTTTACCAATTACGCCACTTATAATTCCAGTCAATTCTTCTTGTGTTAAAGGCTTGCCAGACAATTCATAGACAGAATTCTCATGTCCTTCCCCAGCTAGAACATTAGCAGCAGCTTCTGCATAATCTCCTCGTGCTGCCCAGCCAACTTTACCACTACCAGCAGAAGTTACCCATGGGGCACCTGCTACGGCGCCTTGGATAGATCCAATCTCATTCTCCATGTACCAGTTGTTGCGAAGGAAACTGTAAGGAATTCCGGTAGCTCGAATGGCTTCCTCGGTTACACGGTGTACTTCAGCAAGGAACAGCTCACTCTTCTCTGCATGTCCTACGCTTGTATAGGCAATGAATCCAACAGCAGCTTTAGCGGCTGCATCAATAGCTGCCTTATGTTGGCGAATCCGAGTCTCGTTATCTCCATCTGAAGATACAATTAGCAGTCGATCCACACCGGCAAACGCTACATCCAATGTTTCCGGCTTATCAAAGTCACCATGACGGACTTCCACACCACGTGCTTTAAGATCACTTGCTTTATCTGGATTCCGGACACTAACTACAAGGTCCCCTGCGGGTACAGTTTTAAGTAGAGACTCTATCACCAATGATCCGAATTGACCTGTTGCTCCTGTTATAGCTATTTTCATTTTAAAATCCTCCTCAAATTAGGATGAATTTCATCCTCTTAATAATCGTTTACCTGTAACTATTGTAGTTACATTTAAAAAAGATGTCAACTCCTTTATTTTTATAGCCTTGACTCATCCTAATAAATACAAACAACCCTCGCGGTATCCGGTTGGAATACAGCGAGGGCTTGAATGAAGATATCAGCTCCATATTAACTTAATAACCGTTCCTTTACCTGCGTGACTTTTGACAGTAATCTGGCCCCCCATACATTCGATCAGTCCTTTAGAAATCGCCATGCCGAGCCCAGAACCGTTGGAGGTAGACGCTGTATCCGTTCCTCGATAATATCGTTCAAATAGCCGAATCATTGTTTCTTCATCCATTCCATCGCCGTCATCAGCAAATTGAATGATAAATCCGGTGTCCCTATCTTTATGAATAAGCGAAACGGTCAACTTCGTATCCGGTGGGTTGTGGAGCAGCGCATTCGCAGTTAAATTGTTGACAACCCTCTCTAACCATGGCGTATACAATTGAGCTCTTACATCGGTTTGTGCAGGTAGAAATACTATTCGCTGCTTCCCGTAAGCAGGATTGGCAGCAGCTTGTTCGAGAGCTTGTTGCAGCCAAGTGTTCAATTCAACTTCCATCGTCTCAGGTGGTTTAATTCCTGACTTTAGACGATAGGTCATTGCAAGATCACTGATCAGCATGTCCATATGGGCCGATTTATCTAGCATAGTCGTTGTAAACTTTCGAACTTCCTCTTTCGACCAATCGTATTTTGGTTCTGCCAGTAAATGAGCATATCCTGTGATAGAGGATAATGGGGTTTTCAAATCATGAGTAACACCGGCGATCCATTCCTCGCGTAAGCTCTCCGTCTCTTCCCGCAGTACTTGATCACTCTTCAAGGTTGCCGATAATTTCTCAATTGAAACCATCACATCAGCAAAAACACGGTATCTTCTCCTCCATTTACCCACGGCTGTTCGACTACGACGAAGTCCTTTACGATCCGTTGGCTCTGTATAAATGGCATTTCCGATGGAATCGAGCCACACGAGCATATGCAGCATAGGTGCACCGAAACGATGAGCTTGCCATAAAGAGAGCAACACAAACGCGATCAATAAAGCGATAAGCATGGCAATTGAGCCGATGATCACGACCTTTACTTCCTCTGGTATCCACACTTTTTTACCTGGATCTGTCCCTTTGATATTGGGTTCTCCCACGATCCAAGTACGACCTGTCTCCTTATCAAAAGAAGAAAGAACATGGTACCCATATCGCTCACTGTACAGGGTGCGAAGAGCAAGCTCTTGAACGGAGTACTGAGTGGGTATCATATTAGGTCTATTATAAGAAACCACTTCATTGCCTGATGAATCTATAAGTTGAACAAAAGCTTGGGCTGATTTAATTTCTTTTTCAAGTTCATCAGGAAGTACTGGTTCCCCTTTCGCAACAGCGAATGTCCCCTCACTCACTTTCTTTAATAGTGGACCTAATACATTAGGCGCACCATACACCAGTGCGAGCTGTTTACCATCCTTTTCTTGAATCCATAATGCCAGATTATAAGGAAACGGCTGAGTGCCCGTCCAATAGGCAACTACTTCGCCAGGACCATATTGAATGGGTACATCTTTAGGTGTATTATAGGCACTCTCAACTTGCCCATCTTCATTTAGACTTTGTAGCCATCCTTTATTTTTCTTCACTTGCTCCAGTAAACTCGGAGAAAAATGTATGCCATCCTCATCAATCTTAGAAGATTCTACCAATTGTTCAAGACCCACATTGGCAAAATCACGCGTGAGACTAATATCAAGAAACCGCAGCAAAATCCAAGTAAATGTTATGGCAGAAATAGCGAGAACTACCATGCCCGTAATTGCGAGCTGTAGAACAAACTTTAATGTTAAACGGCGCTTAATATTCATGGCGCAGACAATTCTTGGCGTTCTACTTTAACCAATTTGTACCCAAGACCTCTAACATTAACGATATACTTCGGATCGGATGGGTCAGCTTCTATACGCTCTCTTATGCGGTGAATATGCACCATGACCGTATTATCATCACTTAAGGCTTCTTCACCCCAAACCTTTTCATATAATTCACTTTTGCTGAATATTTGATTGGGATGTTTACATAAGAACAGCAGCAATTGGAATACAAGTGCCGGACAAGAGACCGACTCACCCTCAACCAGCAGCTCCCCTGCCGTCTCATCCAGTTTAAATCTCCCGTAATCGTAAACGTTCGCAGATTTGCTGTGAACTGTCGCTGTGATCTTATCAGTACCTGATGGAGCAGGTGAACTTAAGTATCGCCGCAACTGCGCTCTTATTCGAGCGACAACTTCAAGTGGATTAAAGGGTTTAGTGATATAATCATCTCCACCTATAGCAAATCCGGTCAGCTTATCAAAATCAGAGGTTCGAGCCGTAAGAAACAGGATAGGTGCGTCCGTCGTCTGCCGGATAAAAGGACAGATTTCAATTCCACTGCGCCCTGGCAACATCACATCCAATACAATCAAATCATATTTTTTGGCTTCGCAGGCGCTTATCGCTTCTTCACCCGTCACCGCAGTATCAATATTCATATAACCTTCCTTGCGTAGTACAGTCTCCATAATCTCCAAAAGCGATTGCTCATCATCTACAAGTAAAATCGATGCTTCATTCATTGTGAAATTCCCTTTCCAAATAGCCCTTGTTTTTATCATCATAGCATGATTCTTGACGCTATCAATCGCACTTACCTTAACAGAAGCTTAATTCGTATTCGTCTACTACACCAAAAGTTAAGATCGTATTAATACTGTGTTTCAGAAGAGCTAAGACTCATTTGCTATAATTTGACTATTGGGAGGCGATATTGAATGTCAGTAAAAACAGTTTTGGCAATAGGATCACTTGCCTTACTATTAACAGCTTGTGGAGGAGGAAAAACGGATATGAAAAATAATGCGAAAGTGGAGAAAACATCCAGTTCAGCTGTAGAATCAAACGAAATAATGTTCCTGCCTGATGATCTGCCAAATTTTCTGCTTAAAGGGAACTATAAAGAAATGTACGCCCACTTTAGCCAGCCTTTGAAGGATGAGGTAAGTGAAACTGAATTAGCTGAGACCGCTAAGGAATTCACTAAGGATATCCAGACACTGAACAAAGCATCTGATATGCAGCTTAATGGATTTGATCGACGTACTTGGTTGAGTGATACAGGTAATAAAGGGCTCATCGGAATGTTTGATCCGGATGGAACCATTTCATTAATCCAGATTCAAGAACTGACATCCTCCCCTGAAACCGATACAAAACTTAGTAAGCATGAATACGCATTGCCTTTCGAAGGTGACTGGTTTGTATTTTGGGGCGGAGAAAATGTTCTCGTAAATTATCATTATGAAGTAGAGATCCAGCGTTACGCCTATGATTTCATTCAGGCCAAGGAGAACTATTCTTATAAAGGTGATCCGCTAAAAAACAAAAGCTATTATGCCTTTGGGGAAAAAATCTTCGCCCCTGCAGATGGTACAATCGTATCGGTTATGAATGATATTAAAGATAATGAACCTGTCGGTGTTATGAATCCAAACCAGGCAACCGGCAATAACGTGGTCATCGATCACGGTGGTGAATTCAGCCATCTAGCACATCTCAAAAAAGGTTCGATTACAGTTAAGCCAGGCGATAAAGTCAAAAAAGGTGATATCATTGGGCTGACGGGTAACTCGGGCAACTCTAGTGAGCCCCATTTACATTTCCAGATCTCTGACGGAGTGGATTTATTCAACTCTCGTTCTATCCCTGTTAGGTGGGGGAACGGATTGAAGCCGATCCAAGGCGAGACGATCACCGCTGCTGAATAACGATCATTCTGGGTGGGTAAGGTTGTCTCCCTTATGAGATAGACGGACGAGACAACCTAGCCTGCGCTGAAATACATATAATTAGGGCCTTCTACAAATATTAATAGACATGTAGTGACTAAATTTCGGTCTCTTTCTCTGAAGAAAGGAAGCGTTGAACCAGATGACTTTACTCCTAGGGTCACATGTATCCATGACTGGACCAAAAATGCTCCTTCGAGCTAGTGAAGAGGCAGCATCTTATGGAGCGACCACCTTCCTAATATATACCGGAGCTCCTCATAATACACGTCGCAAACCCATTGAAGCTTTGAATGTTGAAGCTGGACAAGCTCACATGAGAGCTAACGGCATTTCAAATATTGTTGTGCATGCTCCGTTTATTGTTAACTTAGGGAATACGCAATCGAATCAAGTCTTTGAACATAGTATTGAGTTTCTTCAATCAGAAATTATAAGAACGGAAGCTTTAGGCTCAACACAAATTGTCCTTCATCCCGGGTCCCATGTTGGTGCGGGTCCACAGGCCGGAATTTCTCGGATCGTAGAAGGCTTAAACGAAGTGTTAGCCAATAAACGAAATGTTCAGGTTTCATTAGAGACCATGGCTGGAAAAGGTAGTGAATGCGGAACTACATTTGAGGAACTTGAGGCTATTATTGATGGAGTGACGCACAATGAGCGCCTGTCTATTTGTATGGACACTTGCCATATCCACGATGCTGGTTATAATGTGAAGGAAGATTTTGATGGCATATTGGATCAATTTGATCGCATAATTGGAATAGAGCGCCTAAAGGTCATTCACGTAAATGATTCAAAGAATATCATCGGCTCGCGAAAAGACAGGCACGAAAATATCGGACATGGATATATCGGCCTTCAGGCGCTTCGATATGTAGTCCACCATCCACAGCTAACAACCATTCCCAAGCTCCTGGAGACCCCCTCCATCGGTGAAAAGAAATATGTCAACCCGCCCTATAAGCATGAGATTTCATTGTTACGAGGAGAAACGGATGAGCCGATAAAACAAGCATAAACGCCTTCGGCGTCCTTATAAGGACGGTAAGCGTTTATGCTATAAACTATAATCAATTTATCCTTTTGCAGGATCATTCGTAACAGGTGCGGTTTCGTTCATTTGAAGTTTCTTTAGCGAGTTTTTCTTTGCGGTTAATTCTTTTGACAGATCAGCTTGCATACGATTTAAGGTTTTTATCTCATCATTCAGCTTTTTGATTCGCGACATTTTACTGCTCAAATCTGTGTGAGACTTGCTAAATTTCATATCCTGTTCTAATTGATTAATTTTAAATTTAGATTTTTCTTTTTTGTTCTGTGTGCTCTTGATTTTGTTTTCGAGCTCGGAAATTTCTTGTTGTAATTTAGTGATCATTGGTTTAGTAAAATTAATTGCCATTCTTACACCTCATATCATATTGTGTTGCTGAGAGACTATTCTACTATAAAAAGAGCAAAAAAGCACACTCATTAGAGTATGCTTCAAAGGTTCACATATTTTAAAAATAATCAGAGAAATAAGGATGCTCTGGTCTAATCAGTCCTTCCAGCAAATGAATTGTGGCTTCATCCGTCTGAATACGTCCGATGCGAGCCAGGTAGGTTGGCCGCTTATAGCCCATTAACATGGTTGTTAAGGTAGGAATATCAATCGTAAGTGAAGGATTTAATCCCCCTTCTCGCAGGGTCCCCTTCCCTTCTTTATCTACAGTTAGTGAAAATGTCCCTCGATTCCATTCCAGCATCGGATCGCTTAAGTTAAAAATGAGCTCACAGTCTTTGTCCTGCCGTTTAAAAGGATACTGTTCGATAAATAAACGGACATCTACAATCCGTGCCATAAAGTATGGAGCGATCGTTTCTTTGATATCCCCATCATCTAATATGAATGACAACGGTTCTCCTTTATAAATATCCCCTTTAACCAGCTTAATCATTGAAAAGTGCGCACTAATAAAATTCCACAAGCCCGTTCGAGCCTCTTCAACAATGTATACCATCTCTTTGATATAAAATATTTCTTCGGCGACCCAATACAACAAGTACCCCATGGGTTCATCGTTGTTATTGTAATAAATACCTACCGTCATATCATCTAAATCCCACCGCAAATATTCTTCCCAAGCTAACTCATTACGAATCATCGCCCCATGATGCTGCACGGCAAACTGATCATAAATCACTTTGATATCTGGATGTTCAATGGATACACGTTCCACATTTCCTGGGACATTTCTCATTTTTGGCAACTGGGTATCTGGCACTTCAAATGAGATTTTATCAGTGATGATTTCCCAGCCTTTTCTTCTATAATAAGGGATTGAATACGGATAAAGATAAGATATCGATTGTTTACGATCCCGCATTTTAGTTAAAGCATGAAGCATCAGTTTATTCATTAAACCTAAATTAGCATATTCGGGATAGGTTCCAACACCCGTTAGTCCACCCATCTCATAGATATGCCCAAAAATATTAACCTGAAACGGGTATACAGCTAACTGAGAGATGAGCTTGTCTCCATCAAACCAACCTACAACATCAGCATACTTAAGAACTGGCAACTTAGCCTGAGTGATTTCACGATTCTCCCAGCCAAAGATTTGCAGATCACGATTGGTCACTTGAAATACATAACGTAATAGATTATTAAATTGTTCTGCGTGCTTAGTCTCGACATTAGCTAATCTGATTCTATCCTGTAACTTACTGCGACTCACTGTTATTACCTCCGATAAATTGACCACTTTTTAAGCTTAAATCACTAGCTTGATCACATTGACTCAACGCATAGTATTCTTTATATACGTTGAATCAATGCATTAGGTGTCCATTATCTTGAGATTTCTTAATCTTTACCCAATGAGTTCCTTTGTAATTTAGGGATCAACGCGTAAGCAAACGTGATGAATGGACTTAACCATAAGAAAGTTGCATAAGGCGCATATTCTATCACGGGTACATCCAGAGTCACTGCGAAGAAGGCACCACTGACACCCCATGGAATCAATGGATTAACGAGAGTGCCGCAATCTTCTAGCGTACGGGACAGTGTCTTCGCTGGAATGCCACGGCGATTATATTCATCTTTGAACATTTGACCTGGCAAAAGAATCGAAAGATACTGTTCACCCGTCATGCCATTTACCGCAATGGATGACGCTCCGCTCATCAGTACAATGCTGCTTTTACGCTTGAGCGGTTGAATGAGTTTACGGAAAAAGGCCTCAATGACACCGCAATGCTGAATCAAACCACCTAAGGATAAGGCAATTAAGATTAGAGATACAGACCACATCATCGATTGCATTCCTCCGCGGTTCACGATAGAAGCAACCATTTCATTCGCGATATTACTGTTATATCCACTCTGCATTACACTAAACCAGACATCGATTTCAGTCTGCTGCTGAATCAAAGCCGTCACAAGAAGACCACTGACAATACCAACAACTAACGTAGGCAGGATCGGTATCCGCTTGATCGAACAAGCGATGACAGCTAGCGGAGATAGCAGCGTTAACCAATGAATATGGAATCCATCTTGTAACGCAAGCTTGATGTCCTTAATCGAAGATAAGTCGATCGAATTCCCTTTTGGTGCGAACATAAAAAAGAGAGTGGTGATAAGAAGCGCCGGCACCGTAGTGTATGCCATATTACGAATGTGTGTAAACAAGGATATCCCCGCTACAGCAGGTGCAAAATTCGTTGTATCGGAAAGTGGCGACATTTTATCACCAAAACAAGCCCCACTGATAATCGCTCCAGCAGCCAAAGTTGGGGAAATCCCCGTCGTTACTGCAATTCCCATTAAAGCAACGCCGATGGTGCTTACTGTCGTGAAGGAGCTTCCAGTGAACATCGAGACGATGATCGTGACATATAATGCGCTCACCGCAAAATAATTCGGAATAATATAATCCATACCATAATATAAAAGCGACGGTACTGTACCGCTCATCATCCACACAGCGATCAGAATTCCAATCAGCATGAGGATAAGAATTGGCATTATGGCCGTTTGTATCCCTTGAATAATGGCTGATTCGATCTTCTTCCAAGAGAAACCAAACATTCCTAGTAAGACGGCCGTGCCTATTGTAGTTACTAGAAGCGGTAGATGCGGCTCCGCTTTCAATAGAAAGATGGATACAAATAGAAGTGCTAAAATAAAAACGATGATGATCATGCTTTTTGAGAAACTAAGCTGTCGTTCCATGAAAATAATGCTCCTTAACATTGTATTGGGTATAAAAATAATGATCGAACGCTTCCGCACTTTTAAGCTTTTTTGCTTTTTGGCATTGAAGCGCAGAGGTAATCTTAACGAAAAGACTGAGAACAGTCAATGTAAAGAACATACATTGAAGGAATTTCCATAAAAAGTTCATAAGTATAGGCGAGAAATAAAAAAAGTGCTGGCAATTATGCCAACACATTTGACTTGGTTCTTAACCCAGCTCACTACAATTTTAATTGTCAGTGTTTTTAGTTGTTCTCGGTTCCGATGAAACGTAATTTAATGGGTAAGACTGACTCCCTAACAACATCCTATGACCCTGAAATTCATCATATAGATTTATACGAATGCTTCCTCCCCTTAATATTTTGTGGAAGTTACTATTAAATGAGATGGAGTATGATTTATTCTTACCCATTGGCAAATCAGACCCCAGTTGCAAAGTCTTCTCCATGGATTGTCCGTAAGGGTCAATAATTTCTAAGACTAGCTTATGCTCATAGGCACCTGCTTCAAAGGCGTCTTTTTCGAATAAGCTATAATTCATAACTATATCTAATGTACCTTTCTCTTCAGTAATCGTACCCGCTGCATTTGCAACCGAAAGGTTGTAAGGGAATAGATCGACACTTGTTAGATTATTCTGTGAGATTGCTGTCATAGGGGTAAGTGCTAATTTAACACTATTGATAAATCCAGTGGATGTTCCCCCTAAATCTGTAAGCTTACCGTCAGCAACCCCTTCCCCAATATAAAGCACAAGCTCAGACGTATTCACCCCTTGCGGAAGTTTACTCCAGATTGTAACCAGGTTTTTACCATTTGGGCTAGTTGGAGTTGTCGATTGGCTAACCATCGCCTTGAAAAATTGATTGTCAGATGTTTTGTAATAAGCCACAAGCTGTGCCTGTTTCGACTGGCGTGGTTCTTCGTTAATCATTTCCAGTTCCGTATAGATCAAGCTAGAACTGTTTTCATTATAAGTGGTTGTCCGACGCTCGCGAACTTTTGCTTTTCTGCCTAACGAGTTCACTTGGTGAGATTCACCAACAGCAATCGTATTGATCACATTATTTAGCGAATTTGTATTCATAGAGAGAAACTTCGTGACTTCATCTCCGGAGGTGTCTTGCAACACTATCTTTAGCTGATTGAAACTATAAGTATATGGGACGCTCGCTATCACATAGATTTCTGTCGCTTCATTAGGAGCAAGCATCGATTGTGTATTTGTGGTCACGATCTGGGCTGTACTGCTAAGATCACTCATTCCTGCTTTAACTATAGCTTTTAAAGAAGGTAGCTGTACTGAGGATAAGCCGGTGTTACGGATGCTGATAGTAGTTACGATTTGATCACCATCATCCCAAGGCAAACGCTGATAGGATCCAAGTTTCACCATGAATTTCCCATACCTATTCTCGACCGAATACCCTTGTCCTATCAGATTATTGTTTTCTAGAGCATAAGGTATGTTATACAGCGCAGTTGGGAAAATAACCTTGTCATCAACAGCAGGTTCCGTCCACTCTAGCTTTAAGGTACCTTGATTAAGAATTAATGGCACATCTGCCCTGAGACTGACGATCTTCTCTTCAAGCGGTTTCAAGGTTACATTCGCAAGTGCTTTTGAATCTACTGGAATACTAAATCCTTCAGCCGCTTTAACCGTAAGCTCGTATGCAGGTAGAGTGATAGGTTTATTCCCAAGATTCTTAAGACGGAATTGAAGATTCCATTTCGCGGAGTCATTCTCCGAATATACGGAAGCACTCTTCAATTGCGTTTCAACCGTATTATTCTTAACAGAAATCTTTTTAACAGCATAATTAGCCACAGCAAAGTCGACAGTTGTTAATGCAGGAAGCTTAAACGATTTAACAGGTAGCATTATTTTCAAAGTTTCATCTTCTTGTGCAAATTGCAATATCATATGTTCAGTCTTCATATAGGAAGGAACTTCTGTTAAATAGTAAACCGTCTTCTTCTCTTGAGACTGTACATTGATACTGCTTCTGGCATCCTCCTGCTTAAGTTCGAACACCGAGCCACCGACTGATTTCAAGTAAGCAATATAAGTGGAGCCGCTTAGCACTTTTTTATCCAAATTCGTGAAACTAACGCCAACTCTCATATATACTTTTCCATTTCTTTTAAGCCTTTGTAGACTTTCCGCTTTGATGTTTACTAGCAGATTATCCATCGTGAGCTTCTTGCTCTGGCCTTGAGGAACGACAACTGAATAACTTGCCGGAATGGCGAATTCGCCTAGTTTTTTCTGATAATCCTGACTACTGAAATCCCACTTCAATAGGGTCACTTTAGTGCCGTTCATTTTAGTAGACTGTCCAATATTCACATAGTAAGTTACAATTTGGCTACTCTTTGGAGGGATGTTTTTTTTGGTGACATCTCTCGTGACAGGTTTGCCTTGAATGACAACCCCCCCAGTTGTAGTAACCCTTGAGAAATAATCAACGTGAGCTACACTATTGTTACTACCATTGCTATAACTAAGTGTGTATATAAGTATATTGCCACTCGGTTGCTCAATAATATCCATATCTATTAGCTTCACGTTGACATTGTTTTTTAAAGCGATCGTACCAAGTTTGTCCAGCGTGAATACCGCTGTAGCTGAATCACTTGTCGATGCTGCATATATGCTGTTTGCAAAAGGTTGGCTTAATAGCATTGCGCTGAGCAGAACTACAGCATATGTTTTTGGTGATTTGTGCATGAGTCCCCCTCCTTATACAAAATCCTGTTTAATACATCTATTCGTTTAGAACGATTGTTACTCGATTCTGGATCAGCTTTGCAACAGCTTCCGCAGATTTTTGTCCACTGAAGAATGATGAGGACTCCTCTCCAATAATAAAAAGCACTTTATTATTCAGTTCCGCATATTGATCTAGAGTATGAATGATTTCTTTAAACTTAGTAAATTCTTCATCAGAAACCTTAGCGGCTCTTCCGGTTGGAAGCTTATATGCTCCACTTTTCATCTTTTCCTGAATATCGTTTAAATTCTTATCGTTCACGGATTGGAGCAAAGAGAATCCTTCTCTATCTTGCAATGACTGTGCTTCTTCAGATAACAAGAAGGTCATAAACTTATAAGCTTCTTCTTTCACCGGAGTATTGGCTTGTATGGCGAGCGAAGATGAAGGAATGATTCTCATACCACCAGTCTGACCTGCATGTGGCTTTTGAAGGTACACCGGATTTTCAAAGTAAGAATATGGACCATCGATAAAGTCTGTTGGTGACCATATAACGATGGAGTTAAATAGCTGATTACCTATCTCCGGTGCCTCCGAAGTCATAACTTGTTCTTTATACATTTTCTTGACTTGTGCCAACAATTCCACAAAAGCAGGAGAGTCGAACTTCGCTTGTTTCGCGTCACTATCAACAAAAAAATTATAATTATCCACGCTCATTTCTTGCAGTGTGACTTCCGGCGGGTAATTCGTTAGGGCATAAAGTTTGTTTTTAGCGTCCTTCCCAGCCTGTTGTATAATTTCCTTCGATTGCTCCCCAAACTCTTTCCAAGTCCAATTCTTATCGTCAATCTTCACATTTGAGTTCTTAATCATATTCCCATCACCTATGAACGCTCTAAAAGCGAACCCGGTAGGAATGAAATATAGGCCGTCGTTTACCTTCATTGCGTCCAAAACATTCATTTCTAAATCACTCTTATTTACCGTTTTATCGTGTTCAAATATATCATTCATGTTCACAAGCAACTTTTTACTCACATAATCATTGATTGAAAAGGCGCTTACATCAAAAATATCTGCACCTTTTCCAGAGAGTAGGGCTGTATTCGTTGTTTTTTTATATTCTACATAACCATTCTCCCCCCACTCATTTCCCACTTCTTTATATGCCTTAATTTGTAGGTCGATATCCGGGTATTTCGCTTCAAACTTTTTCTCTAGCGCCTGATAGAATGCACTCGATTCTGCTAGGGATAGAGTCAAGATTGTCTTTCCCTCTTCAGTTGTCGTTTCCCCCTTGCTTTCCACTTTCTCATTACCTCCGGTATTACATGCCGTTGTCATTATCAAAGCACCCATTAATAGTACAAAAATAGACCTTTTAATCATTTGATTTCCTCCTCCTATTTTCTCATTTATATGATTTCTTATTGCAGTCGAACTCGGTTCCCGTCTTCAAGAGGTTCATTACTTTCCAGAATAATTGAATCCTCCTCATAGAGAATATCCGATTGAATCATCGTTTCTTTCTCGTTTTTTTCACTGGAGTGAATACGAACTTTTTGAGCGACAAAGACATTGCCTAATGCCCCCCGCTGCTCGTCAACTTTATAGATAAACAAACCTTCGCGATCCTCATGAATAGCTTCATTGGATAGGAGTAATCCCTCTTGGAGTGAATGTTTTTCGATTTTGATCCGAGCCTGTTCACCTCCTTTAAGTTCTGGATCAACGACTTTTATTCTCAGATTCTTTTGAGGAATGGTTTGAGTCTTCCCGGTCTCATTACTAGAGGGGCTATCAGTACGTGACTCTGAATTCGAAATTTCTTCAATGGAGCCGTTTAGGATCCGGGCTTCTTGTCCGTGATTCATATCAACCTCAACCTCTATCTTTTCTCCAGCAGAAATCCCTAAATTGGACAAATGCACGGAATCCATAATAATATCCAATCTGTAACCCCGACTACTGTTGGATACAATTACATCCGGTTCTCCCATTGAAGCTAACCCTTCGACGGCATTCAGTTTTGAAATCAGACCATCGAAAGGAGAGAATAGTTGTTTTTCGCTTGTTAGACGATTTTTTAGCCCGCTAATCTTATTTTCCTGAGCTAAGATATCTAACTTACCTTTTTCGATATCACGTCTTGCATTTCTGATTTTGAATTCATCCTCTTCGAGCGCGGATTGGATGTACTGATCTTGCCTATCCTGTTGATCAACTTTCTGCTTTTCTAAATTTGTTATTTCTTCTTTCAATTCTTGCTCAGCAGTTATGCTCTCATAGATAATAAGCTTTTGTCCCTTTTTTACACGTTGTCCTTCTTTCACTAGAATTTGTTCAACCTTTAGTCCGGAAGTATTCGAAAGTTTAACTTCAGCAAGTGGCTGCAAGATCCCACTACCTTCAATCGTAAATAAAAGATTTCCCTTTGTTGGTTTTTCGGTTCTAACTTTCGGCAAGGTCAAAGATTGTATCGTGTTACTGAACAATGTAAAAAACAACAATAATCCCATAAAAACCATGAAGACGACTTGAATATTTCGTTTACGTCTACGATCAGTCGACTCTATACCTAACTCCATATCCCGTCATTCTCCTCCAATCAACCTTTGATACCAGACAATTGAACGCCTTCAATAAAATACGATTCCGCATACAGAAACAGCATCACCATCGGAGCCATATAAAGTATGGATGCAGCAAAAGCAATTCCTCTCTCGCCTTCATTGATCCTCGATAAAAAGACTGACAATGGCTGCTTAAACGGATCATTTAGAAAAATAAGCGGCTGCTCCACCATATTCCAATAATCCACGAACAATAATATGACGAGTGCTGCCAGACCAGGTTTAATCATCGGAATAATAATCTTGTAGAAGATCAGAAAATGTCCAGCACCATCCATTTTGCTTGCTTCGATATACGCATACGGTATATCTAGCATGAACTGTCTGAGCATAAACACACCAAAAGCTGCGAAAATTCCAGGCAATATAATTGCATATGAACTATCTAATATTCCTAGCTTATCCGCCATAATATAGTTCGGTACTAGCGTCACTTGGAAAGGCATAAGCATCGTTAGGACATAAATAAGAAACAAAGGATCTCGTCCCCGGAATTTCAGCTTCGAGAAAGCATAGGCAGCGAGTGCTGCTACCAATGTTTGTCCTGCAATGATGGGCACAACCATGAATACTGAGTTCCAGAACATCGTCAGATATTTAGGGTTGTCTAGGAGAACCTTAGTATACTGGTCCAAGGACACTTGATCCGGCAGCAATTTTAAATTCACATAAGGATCTTCTCTCCCTTCAATCACCTCATTCATTTGCCCGATAGGTCCATAATTGATCTCAATTTCTTTCTCTGTCATAAGAGAATTTGTGAATGTGATCACAATCGGGAATAATAACAAGACTGCAATAATAGCCATGACGAATGTTAATGTCCCTTTTCGCAACACTTTGACAACTGGCACAACCTTCTCACCCCTATTCCATGAATTGTCTATGCCTCCGTTCAAATGCAAACAATCCCAACACGATCAATAAAATACAACCAAACATTAAGGTCGCTGCGGCAGTCAGCTTCTGAACATCGAGCGACATGAACATATTGTTCATATAATGCTGCAGCATGTAGATACTGTCATGCGGATACTCGCCTGCGATCAAGTACGTTTCTCGAAACACTTTGAATGAATTAATGATCGACATGATGACCACAAAAAACATCGAAGAGGTTAGATAGACAAGCGTAATACTGCGAAACTGCCGTAATCGTCCAGCACCTTCAATTTGAGCTGTTTCATAATAATCCTTTGGAATTTGCTGCAATCCCGCCAAGAATAAAATCACGTTATAACCGATGTTCTTCCATAAATAAACAACAATGATTACATTTCTAGCTGCATCCGTCTTCATCCAATCCACACGATCGATACCGAAGTTGTTCAGCCAGGCGTTAAGCGAGCCATTCCAATCGAAGAGCATCTGCCAGATCAGAATGATGGAGGCGACAGGTACGACAAGCGGCAACACGTATCCAGTCCTCAGCCAATTCCGAAAATATGTATTTTTATTCAATAACATCGCTAATCCTAACGAGAGCACAAGCATTAGTGGAACACTTATCACGCTAAAATAAAATGTATTAGATGCTGCTTTACGGAAAGAATCGCTATCTAGCAGCTCTCGGTAATTATCAAACCCTACAAAGTGGCCCTCTATCGTGCTGTCCATAAAAGAATAGAATACTCCCATAACAAACGGTATAAGGTAAAACATCGCGAATCCGATACCGCTTGGTGCCAGGAACATTATTGCCGCTGAGACATCCTTTCGGAGCCATTTCTTCATAATTGGGTTTATCATTCTTTCAGTAACCTCCTTCATGTACTTAGAATAAGTAAAACTGTTTAAAAAGAAGTACGGTATATATTAAGTATTTCTTAAATTTCAAACAATGAAGATGTGGGGTCACAGAAAAACCGTTGATAGAATTATCAACGGCTAAAAGAGTTAATATAAAATTCAATCTTTTGTTTAATCATTCATTGCTTTCTAATTCTTCGAGTACAACTCCACAGCCTGCGTATCCATAATTGGATTTGTATATTTCTCTAACGTTATCGTTAATGGCTGAGGATAGTTCTTCGCTTCCGCGCCAAAATTATATCCAAACTCGTTCACGGCTGACCCATCCTTAGAAGTCGTATAGCTGCTGAAGCTGCTTGTGGAAGGTGCTCTATTATGTACCTTCCCTTTTGCGTCAGTAAAAGTCTCAGCAAGTCTAGTAGAGCCTTCTAAATATTGAGCATTCTCAAGATTACGTCTTAGGAGGATTTCTCCTTCCTCTACATTATTCTCTTGTTTTGGCGTAATTAACTCAAGTCCAGTTCCGGGCGCTTCAATAAGCTGATATTTGTTAAGATCCACGACAATTTTCATTTGATCCTTTTCGACAGCCGAAATTCCGAATGCTTTCAACGTCACAGAATCCGGCTGTTGGCTGCCCTTACCATTCTTGAACACTAACGTGAACATGGAGTTGTCCGTATAGACTTCGGAATTGTCAGAATTGATGATATCGGGGTAATACAACTTCTCAACTGTGTCCCCTTTTTTACTAATCAGTACTGGATTAATTAATTGAAAAATTTGTTTATCATTGTTTTGATCATACTCCAGATCTACATAAGTGCTAAGCGGAGTATATTGAACTTTATTCACTTTAATCTTTTGCCCGTCCACTGTCAGTGTTCCGTCTGTATCCAGCATACGTTCCTGTGCTTTGAGCATGTCAGGATCAAGCTCGAAAGCAACATCTAGGCTAGTCCGATACTTATTACTACTGGATAGGAGAGCCTTATCTGAAGTTTCGGTAAGAATTATATTATAGTTGACTTTCTTTGGATATTTTACCGATGGTGAAAGATTAGTGGAGTATATAAAATCCATAGACTGTCCGGGTTGAATTCGGCTCTCACTAGCGAGCATACTTAATGATGCGCCTTTGTGAAGAGGCGACTCCTGTATACCTTCAAATTTAAGCTCAAAATCCGCGTGTATAACTACTTCGTCCGTATTGTTCTGAACACTGTATAAAACATAAACCTTCCGTCCATCTGTAACGGCACCTGTCACATCTATCCGGTAACCCTTGTTTTCAGCGCTCTGTCCAACTGGCACAACGAGATTCTGCTCAAGGGCACTGGCTAATGCAGGCTCTAACCTTGAGAACGAGCGATAAGCTTTGAAATTATCCGTATTTTTAGTGCTGGCCGACTGTACTGAAGGTTGTACCGCTCCCTTATTCGGTAATCCAATTGTTGAATATGTAACCAGTAACGCAACCGCTGCAGCTGCAACGACACCCATTCCTGTAGTATAAATACGCCGTTTCTCTTGCTTTTTCCCTTTTGCTATTCCTTTTCTCATGGCGTTGTAAATTTTCATCTCCTGTATTGCTTCGACATTTTGTTGCACTTCATCGATGTTCTTATGTAGAATACGTTCTTCTTTTTCTGTCATTCCGTTCACCTCCAATATTGCTATAAATAGCTCCTAAGCTGTTTGAGTCCCTCTCGCAGCCAAGTCTTAATGGTACCTTCTGGTCTTTTTAGCACTTTAGCAATTTCGATTGTGGTCATGTCATGGTAGTATTTCAGCGTTACGACATGCCGGTATTTAGGTTTTATCCGATTCATCGCACGCTCCAGATCAATTCGGTCATTACTCTTCATTTCCTGTGCCGCTTCCTCCACCATCTTTTCCGCTACAATCACACGCTTTTTGCGCCGTAGCTCATCCATGCAGCAATTGATCGTTATTCGGATCAGCCAAGGTGTGAAGGACTGTTCATCCTTTAATTTTTTACGTTTCATCCATGCCCTGCATGACGCTTCTTGGATCACTTCCAGCGTATCTGACTCTGTTCGCAGATAACTGTAGGCAATAGCGTACATTTTTCGATGTTCCACATACAATCGACTAAAAAAAGCTTCTTCATCCATTTGCGCAAAATCTACCATTCTGACTTCATCCATTGTGTTTTCCACCTTCCACCACCCCCTCTATCTTCTATCAGGAAGATGCATCCACCTCATATATCTATAAGTAAGACGGAGTTGAACGTAAAAACGATTGATTTTTTTCAAATTCATTTCATATGTAGTAAAATAGTAACGTTAAGTACAACCTTTAGAGCATTTTGTGAAAAGAGGTGGATCGGTGCTAAAAGCTGACAGACAGGCGTATATCCTAAAAAAAGTAGAGACCGAAGGCCGCGTCGTTGTCCAAGAATTAACACAGGAATTAAATGTAACAGAAGATACCATACGAAAAGATTTACAAAGCTTGTCGAAGCTGGGACTTCTCAAACGAATTCATGGTGGTGCTCATAGCCTTATTAGTGACATGAAAGATTTCAATTCACGTGTAGAATTTAATAGCCAGACCAAAGCTGACTTAGCTAAACGAGCTTGCAGACTTATTGAGAATGCAAAGGTTATTTTTATTGATGGCGGGTCCACAAATTTAAAAGTAGCTGAGAACATCCCTGAGCATTTTGATGGAAGAATTATTACCAACTCCCCCTCAATTGCATTATCGCTGTGCCGATTGTCCAAAGCTAGTGTAACTTTGTTAGGTGGCGACCTCGATAAAAAGAACCAAGTGTTATTCGGAGCTTCAACGCTTAGAGCGATACAGCAAATCCATTTGGATCTAACAATCCTTGGCGTATCCACGCTGGATTCAAAGGTGGGCATAACTGTTCCCTCTTATGAGGAATCTATCATTAAGAATCAACTTTTTGAACAATCTTCCATGGTTATCGCCATAGCTACAAAAGAAAAGCTGGAGAAAATATCTACTTTTTTTGTAGCCAAGGTATCCGCGTTAGACTATTTAATCACTGAAGGTACAGTAGACAATAAAATTGTTGATACATATAAAAAACTTGGAGTTAACGTCGTTACAGTATAATACGTTCTTATATTAGTACAAAAAAAGATGAACACCGCCTGAAGCTTGTGCTCATCTTTCGTTTAAAAAGCTATCAATAGCCTTATAGGAATCATGATTATGCTGCTCATTGCTGAGCGTTTTCGAAGTAATCTCAATAAATTGAGCGTTTGGGATATATTCTGAGAGTAATAATCCGTATGCGTATGGATGAATAGGATCAAGTTGACTAGCAAGGATCAATGTGGGCAGCTTTAAGTTCTTCCAGGCCTCACGATCAGTATTGGGACAATCCATAGGCAGCTTCACAAACTTCATAGAGGTTTCTTTTACATAAGGATATTTAAACTGCCCTAATAAGGATTCACCCGCATAAGACGATAATGAAGACATGGTTTTATAGATCTCTGAATTTTCGTATCTATTTTGAGCGGTTAGGGTATCTGTATCCTGCAGTACATCATGAATTTTGGCAAAAGCTTCACGAACCAACTTCTCTTGCGGTTTATCTTCCCAGGCTGGACGTGACAGAATAAGCTTCTTAACGCTATCCGGATATCTCAATGCCAAATGTAGCGACACCCCAGCACCTGTGGAAATCCCTCCAATACTGAATTGACTGATATGCAGGTATTTCGTTAAAGCCATCACATCCTCGGCGAATTGTTTAAAAGAAAAGTCATCCGCATGGCCAAACGCCACCGTCTTTCCATGACCTCGAAAATCTATTGAGATCCTTCGTATGTGATCTGTTTGCTTCATTAAACCGAAAGTTTGATTAACGTCTCCGCCCAGACCATGAAGAAAAATAAAAGGCTCTCCATCCCCTCCATCATCTTCATAATAAAATCGAATGTGATCGTAGGTAAAGTAAGGCACAAGATTCCCTCCTTTATAACGGACCCGAAACGTCACTAAGGTAAATCGTATTTCCGGTCTTAACCGATTCTTCCACAGCGAGCATCGCTCTCATCGTAGCAATCCCATCCTCAATCGTTGCACCTACACCTGGCTTATTATGGAGAATAGAATCTGCAAAACCTTCAATCTGCAATCTATAAAAATGTCCATCTGCTCCAAGCGGTCTATGGTAGCTGTTATCACTAGCTTTGAAAATTTCTACATCGCTTGATTTTAATGTCCACGGGTTGTATGTCTTTGCTACTACTGATCCGAATTCACCATAAATTTGGAATCCTTCATGCCAATCCATCCGAACCGCAATGGTCAAATCCAATTGAGCTACAAAGCCGCTTTCAAACTCCGCAGTAATAAACCAACAATAGGCACCGAATTTTTGCGTATTCCATGCTTTCAAACTTACAATATTTCCACCTAGATATCTTGCGGTATCGAACAAATGGCTTCCATGACCTAAAATATAATAGCGTTCCTTGTTCGCTTTTGGATCTCCAGCAGGTCTCTTTATTTTTTTACCGGATATAATCACTGGCTGAACATTCTCGGTAACGGTATATCGATAGGTGGAATCACAATACCAAGCTTTTAGGCCAATAATCTCACCCATTTCATGATCCACAAACTCTTTAGCTGCTACTATACCGGGGTCAAATCTCTTCATATTCCCCACTTGCACTTTGAGATCGGTACGTTCCACTAGCTCTTTTAATTCTTCCACTTCTTCGATGGATACACCTAGAGGCTTTTCTACCAAGACATGTTTACCTGCACGCAAGGCTTGTTTAGCTGCCTCCACATGAAATTGATCGGCAATCCCAATAACTACAGCATGTACGCTCGGGTCCGCCAGCATTTGATCATAATCCGTATATATCTTGTCAGGTTCATAGATAGCATTCATTCTTTGAAGCAAGTATTCATCTACATCGCATATTGCGTAAAGGTGAGCATTACGTGAACGCCTTATAGAGTCAAAATGCGCCGCTTGTGAAATCTGACCGCAACCTAATACGCCGATGTTCAACAATTGGTTTTCCTTTTTCATATTCATGTCCTCCTATTCTAGTTAAAGAAATTCAAAGCATGTGCTACATCGTCCTCAGCTAACCCATGCATAATAACAGGACCGTCATAAACCTTACTTAATTCATTTAGATATTCCATTAAGGGCAAGTTTCCTTTTCCCACCGGTGCAAAAGTGATCTTCGCTTCGGATACAAAAGCATCTTTGCAATGCGCAATGGCAATGTGCTCCTTCAGCGCTGTTAGCGTTTTTGAAATCTTACCTAAGAGGTCCTTATGATCCTGTGGGGTTACTAGATTTGCTGCATCATACAAAACCTTAAGATAGGGTGTGTCTAGATCTTGTAATAGTCTCAAAGCATCTTCTGCCGTACTCACCACATTGGCTTGTTCAGGTTCAAATATTAGCGTTACTTGGTTTTCTTCTGCAATTTTCAGCATCCACGCAAGACTTTCATGCAATAGTGACCATGCCCTCACTGTATGATTGTCAGGATGAGAACTCCAGAAATCTTCTTGGTTCAAACTACCCGTAGAAATCGAAACATACGGAACAGCTAATGCAGCTGCAGCCTCAACTACATTTTTAAAACACTGCTGATTTTCAACTTTCTTCTCCTCATTTAGCTCTAGCGTATTAAACGTTCCTGAGATCACAGCAATGCTAACTCCACTGTTCATTACTGCTTCTCTGATTTGATGGATGGTCTCCTGACTAATCTCTTTAGGCAAGCTTTCCAGTCCTACATTAGCAAAATTGAATTGAACGCTACTTATGCCTTGGGCTTTGATTTTGTGTAAGGCGATCCCCAGTTCATAGTTCAAGTATACTTTTGAGAAAATTCCTAGCTTCACAAGTTACACCTCCTTTACCTATTTTCAACTTCATCATACACGTAATTTCGATTATAAACAATAAAATTCAATTAACAAAAGAATAAATGATCTGCAAAAAAAATATAAAAAAGTGCTGGCAATAATGCCAACACTCTACAAACAATTATCGATTTCGATTAATCATGTAATTCAATAAATGCTTCAGAAAAGCAATATTACGAGGGATCTCCTTTAACGCTTCCATAGCGAGACAGTAGTGTTCCCACATCTCTTTTCTTGCGCCGTCAGCACCAAGGATAGATACAAACGTTGAATTGTTATTCTCCACATCCTGACCTATCGGCTTACCTAGTAAATGATGATCTCCTTCCAAATCGAGCAAATCATCTTTAATCTGAAAGGCAATCCCCGCATGATAGGCAAATTTTTTCAAAGCCAGAACTTCAGTTTTCTTAACCTGAGCCAGAATCGCTGGCATCACTAGTGAAGCTTCAAATGCAATTCCGGTCTTATAAAAGCAAATCATATTTAATTGCTCTAGCGTCAATGCTTTTCCCTTAGAATTCAGATCCATTGCCTGACCCATACATGTATCTTCTGCTTTTTGGGCTGAATATTGCATCAAGGCTAGCACTGCTTTTGCATCAAAAGAATGAAGTGACGCCTGTTCCTCGATCGACTTCTGAATCAGAAATAGTCCGGTTAATTCCGCCGTTGAACTAGTATACATTTCGTGTAGAGTTGCACGACCTCTTCGAGTTGAGGCATTATCCTGGGATGGAAGATCATCGAAGATTAGAGAAGCGGTATGCATATATTCCAAAGATCTCAGAAGTGGCACAATTGCGGATGCATCTAGACCATATTCGTTAACACCCATGACCCAAGTCAATATAGGTCTTATCCGCTTGCCGTCGCCTGCTAGACTATAATTAGCCGCATCAATAAGCAACTCTTTCATTTCTGGCGTCCCGTCTGGCTTGGCTATCAGCAATTGTTTATTGATTTGATCGCGGACCCTTTGAATCGTATCTCGAAATTCCGCTTTTTCCTTCTTGCTGTTTTTTAGATTCAAAAGCAACTGATCCCGAAGCAGTTTATCAAAAAAATCCACATCGTCCGCTTTCTGCACCATCTGCTGGACAAGCCGATTAAACGCTGGGTGACCAGAAGCAAAAATCTCCATGATCTCTTTATACTTCTCAATTCCTACACGTTCTTTACATCGCTTGAGACCATTAATGGCGCGATCTAATATTACTTCACGGGTTTTAGGATCAGAGCGATACACAGTGTGTATTAAATGGGAAATGACCGTCCAGTATAATTCAAAAGGATTGATCAGATCTGTACGTTGACTACGGTATTTTAAATAATAAGTATAGGGGGTTACCGCTCCCGCTTTCATATCGTCAAACATATCCGCAAAATCATCAGCCAGCTGATTATATAACCCATAGAAAAAGGTACGTTGATCAAATCCGTCATCTGCTGGAGCACTAATTACGGATCGGACAATTAAACGGGAAGAAGAGGATTTTAAAATGATGGGTATGAAAAGCTCTTCATTGCTGTATTCAGAGTTAGAAAGATCCTTCATACGATCCAATTCCTGAGAATGGAAAAATACAAAAGACTGCTCGAAAAATGCATCCTGCATTTCTTCCCGCTGATACCCTCTAATATACTCAAAAGCCTCCTTGAGCTCCGAATGTACAAATCGAATGAACGGCATGTTCTCTCCGGACCATTCACCCAATTCCGGTACAACTCTATTAAGGATCGCAGTGTGTATCATATGAGAATACTGTTCTTTCTCTTGGTCGGTTAAGACACTGGAATCAAGGAGATCATCAATGAATGGATAAGTTAGGCCATATGAATAACCAAGTCTAATGGCTTCACCAATCCTCTTAGATCGCTCCACAGGTGGTACGTCATCGTCCATCTCTTCCATCACATGGAGAATCACCCCAATAATGATCTTGATTAATTTACGCTGCGCTTGCTCGGGATTCATTTCCTTCGGAAGATGTGCTGATACCCGCTTAAGTTTGTCTATCACCCAAATCGTGGCCGTTTCAACGCCTTCCTTCTGAGCCCAACGGTAAATCCCGGTGAAATTCATGAAATCTGACTGATCCTCCGAACTTGTGGAGCCTGGAAGAATCATTTGATTTCTAATGTCGGCAACCATACGCTTAATCCGGAGCTGTGTATTCGGTGAATCCAAAGCTTGCCCCAGATCTCTCATATAAAGATAGGAAACACTTCGATCCAAATAATCATCCAATTTACCGGTCTGATTCAGCCATCCTAGATATCTATGACAATCCTGAGAATCAGGTTTCCTCTTTCCTCTTGATAAAAAGGACAACCATGAACGGCGATGAATATGGTTCTTCTTCCACAATTGAAAATCTTCAATCAAGGTAGACACATAAGTTTTTTCTTTGAACTGTTCACGAAGAGATGCAAAATACTGAGCTGCCTTCTGCTCAGCGATCGAATATCCTGTATCGGCGTAATCTGTAAATTTTTCATTCATAGGTGATGACCTCAACTTCTCTTTTTGTTAACATGCCCCATTAGGGAAGAACAGAATTTCTTCCTGAATGAAATGTTCATCAGTTAATACGGTCAAAACTCTTTTGGGTTACGAAAAAGAAGCTTGACTAATCAAGCTTCTTTCAAAATAACTATACACAAATTATTCTATTTAGATTAATCTGCATTATGCTCCTTTACTTGGATCTTTAGCGAGAGCGTCGATCCTAATTCCTTTTGTATATATGCTAAATCTGTTATCTGCTCGATATGATAAACGCCGCCAGGAAACGGATAATCATAGAGGAGCTTTGATACTGCTGCTGTCACTTTTGCAGTGATAATGGATTGATTCTTTCCTTGCAATATTAAATCAGCATGCATTGGCTTCCCCTCTCGATTTCTTCCACGAGCCTCAACCTTGATAGCGAACTGGTCGCTCCCAATATGCAGCCGCTCCATAGCACGAACCATCCACCTGTTCACCCAGCTTGTCTTTAACAAACGAACGGCCCCTGTTTTTTTGGCTATAGCCAGCACTTTAGTAACGAAAACTGAGTCCAGACAAAATCGCGTGGAGATGGACGATGCTTTGAGCGTTCGGGCAAGCGTCTGTTGATCTGAGAATGGGAAACGATAAGCATATCGATTCCCTAAATCCTCACCAAAATGATACGGTTTGCTGTCTGTGAAGCTCTCAACCTCTACCTGACAATTCTTCTGCTTAACTTCAAATTTTTCTCCTAAACTATTCACTGTCCATTCGATCGCCGCCTTACCATGAGAATCACCAAGTCCGAGCATAATCGCGATTTCGATTTCCTCCGTCTGTTCTATCAGTCTTTCTGCTTCAAGAGCCATTAGATTGGTTATTCCGGGTGCAAGCCCTACACTAAGAACGGCGCTAGATCCATGTCGTGCAGCTTCTTCGTATAACGCCTCAATTTGAGATAAAAACGGACCGCTCGCTGATACATCCACATAATACGTACCACTACGAAAGCAGGCTTTTACAAAATCCGTATTCGTTTGATCCAAACACATAATGATTAGCTTCACTTGATCTAGTAAATGTGGAGGTATCGGCTTATTAATATCTAACTGTAACGGCTTGATCCTGCCGTGAGTAGATTGACTGAACCTCTCTGCTTTTTCAAGACTTCTCCCTGCAGCAAATACTTTACCTGGATACTTCTTCTCTAATATTTCACATATGGTACGCCCTACATGTCCATAACCACCAACAACAACAATATCTTCTTTTTCCTGCATTATTATCACCGCATCCTATATAATAGAGTTGATTAAGAATCATTCTCAATTATACGGATTTCGCTTCCGTTCACTATCCCACAAATGTGGGAGTTCGATATAATCCATTAAGGACTAGAGGGCTACTCAATGAATACCCATAAACAATTCATTCTAATAAAGAAACAAATCGTTAAGCTAGGTATGGTTACTGATTCATCTCACAACTACCGTACTTCCTTGCTGACTCTCTTACGTGAAGCTGTTCCCTTTGATGCTGCCTGCTGTACTCATGTTGATCCACAGACATTGCTTTCGACAGGTGCGGTTACTGAAGACAATGTAGAGTCCATTCATCCCCACTTGTTCCAGATCGAATACGGTGAGGATGATGTTAACACCTATGAGCAAATGGTTCATAGCAAGCTCCTCGTCGCTACAATATATGAGGCAACCATGCAGAAACCCGAGCGGAGTGCACGCTATCGAAAGGTTTTGTCTCCTGCAGGCTTTGGGGATGAACTACGTGCAGTCCTTATTCTTGGCGAATCTTGTTGGGGATATTTGACGCTGTACAGGAATGCAGATCAATCGAAATTCTCACAAGAGGAATGTGATTGGATCACCTTGCTCATCCCTCTGATTGCAGCAAGAATGCGGGCTTTCAGTCTTGAGCTTCCAGAGAGAGATGAGACTTGGCTTGAAGATCATTACGGTTCGGGCATTGCAGTTTTATCTGATGTCTTGGCTCTTCTTTCCTCCAATCCCTCAGCGGATCGCTGGTTAGGCAAACTCCGCTCATTGGAAATGATCGAGGCTCATGTTCTACCTCGTCCAATCCGTGCTGTAAGCACGCAAGCGTTAAACAGCCCTTCCGAATCTATGGGGATAGCGAAGGCATGCATTCGTATGACTGAGGGGCCCTATTTAGTCGTTCGGGCAAGTCTTCTTAAGGCTTCCAACGGTCAGAACCAAATTGCCATTTCATTCGAACCCGCGCGTCCTGCTGACATGCTCCCCATCATTGCTGAAGCTTATGGTTTGACGGAACGTGAGCAACAGCTATTACACGGTGTAATTCGAGGATTATCCACTAAAGAATTGGCTTCTGCACTGCATATTTCTGCATACACCGTCCAGGATCATTTAAAGTCCATTTTTAGCAAAGCAAATGTCAGCAGCCGTAGAGAACTTATTTGGTATTTGCATTCACGCTACAATATTGCTCAAGCTTGAGTAATTCGAGTTAAAGGATATATAAGTTGTATGTCCTTCTCTGTAATTAGTCCTTCATATAACGAATGATTATGGTCTGCACCTACAATACACAAGATTCTTTTCTCTGAGTGGCCTTTTATGGCGTTTTTGATTCGCTGAATCATTATAAGATGTCTACAACCCCATCTGAACTGATGTGCTTGCGGATTGATTCGTTCTAACCATTCATACTTCTGTCTCGTAATAGTGTCATATTCTAATGAATTAAAGGGAATTGCACTTGAATCCACTGTAGAAAGCTGTCTTTGAAACCATTGCTCTAACTCATATTCCAATTCTTTTCTCTGATCTTCTTTATAGCTATTAAAAGGATCAAAATCTGTCCAAACATCCAATTCAACCCAATCAATAGGGACAAATTCATAATTCTCTTCTTTACACAAAGGGAAAATGAGATCCCAATATTCACTTGCAGGTTCTCCCCAATATCCACGGTAGTTACTGTCCTTCTTATAATGTTCCCAACTACTAGGAAGGACTTCTCCACAAATAATATCTGGATTAAACTCTAAAATTAAATCCTTTATGAACTCTAAAGAAAAATGATATTTTTGCCTAAGTTCATCATCGTGAACCACTCCTAAAATACCTACAATTGACACGAAAATCCTCCTATCTCCAACTAATTCCATTATTATCTAATTTTACAATTGTCAAATTTGATAATATTACAATAGGAATATAATGTAAATCATTATTTAAAAAAATAGACTGAGCACCTATGAATAGAGGGCTCAATCTGTTTAAATGTAACATTTCACTAGTGCATTCGTTAATATTACAAAGCAACCATCCTTTAATGCGAAGCCGTATACTCTCCCAATTCAGAAGCCGGATCAAACTTTTCCTTACTCATCACAAATGCAGCCAGTAGAGCGATAACAGACGGAATAATTGCCCATGCAAAAGTGTGAACAATCGATGAGGATAATCCCTCTGTAATCTTATCAAGAACTTCAGTAGGGATTTTCTCACGAGTATCCGGAGTCAAAATAGTACTTGGATCGCTTAAATTTACCCCTATAGGTGCCGCACCACCGCTACTGAACATGGATGCTAATTTATTCGAAAACACATGACTTTGGATAATACCGAATACTGTTATGCCGAGTGTCATTCCTAGTTCCCTTGTAAAACTAAGTGTCGAACTTGCGGAACCACGCTGCCTTGCTGTAAATCCATGAATGGCTGCGTTACTTAGAACAGAGAATGAAGAACCTATTCCAAGACCTACTAGAAACATAAATATGGTGACCATGAACCGTGAAGAATCTGGTGTTAATGTGGTTAGCAAGGCGATACCTAAAACAAGCAGTATTAACGTCGATATCATGATGGTGCGATAATTGAACTTCGAGAGCAGGAATCCGCCCCCCGCTGCAGTGATAACGGAGCCGAGCATTATAGGAAGTAGAACAAGACCCGAATTCGTTGCTGAGCCGCCAAGCACCCCTTGAATGTAGATTGGAATGTACACCGAGGCTGTAATAAATGCTGCTCCGCTAAATATAGCCATAACATTACTCGTAGAATAAAGACGATTCTTGAACATGCCGAAAGTAATGATGGGTTCTTCTGCACGACGTTCGATAAAAATAAATCCCACGATAAACACTACAAAAGCTAAGAACAACCCCAAAATCATAGCAGAGTCCCAAGCATATTTTTTTCCACCCAGCTCAATCGCAAACATGAGACATAGGATGGAAGCTACAAGTGTAAACGCACCTAGGTAATCGATCTTTTCCTTGGAATGCTCGACAGACTCTTTGTAGAAGAAAGCAATCAAAAAGAAGGCAATAACACCTATAGGTAAGTTGATGTAAAAGACCCAAGACCAATGAATGTAATCCGCTATGTAAGCGCCAATAAGAGGTCCGAAAATACTTGATATACCATAAGCTGCTCCGAATAATCCACCGATCTTCCCCCGTTTTTCCGGAGCAACCACATCGAACATGATGGTGAACGCAATCGGAACGAGTGCCCCTCCACCAATACCCTGAATCGCACGATAAATACTCAGCTGAACTATAGAGTTTGCGGTACCACATAAAGCAGATCCGATCATAAATACAATAATTCCGAAAATAAAGAAACGCTTGCGGCCATACATATCCGATAATTTTCCGAAAATCGGCATTCCTGCCATCTCAGCTATCATATAAGCAGAAGTCACCCACATCAGTTTGTCAAAACCGCCAAGATCCCCTACGATTGTTCCCATTGCAGTTGCTAATATAGTGTTATCCATGGATGCCATAAGTGTGGCCAGCAATAGAGCCGCTATAATAATCCCTACATTATTTTTCTTCTCCAAGTTCTTTACCATTCTCTTTTGTTCCCTCCACTTTTCCTTATTTTCGAATTTAATCTTATCGTTATAAGATCGCACACCAGCCTCTCTCTAAACTTCTTGATGCATTACCTTTTGCAAAACTTTAATAATTCCGATAAAATGAATTCAATTAATCGCACGTTCATCGAGTATCTTTATTATCTAATATCTCGATTATCAAGATATTAATATTTTAAAAGGAGGGCTCTCTTTTGTCAAGAGATCGACACAATCAAGCGAAAAATCAGCAGGAAGACTTCACCTTGCGTATGCGGGGCCTAGGAAGTCGAACGATACTATATCAGCAAAATGTGGCAGCTTCACTTGGGTTATATAATAATGATTATCTATCCATAGATATCCTCCATGAAAGAGGTCCCATCACCGCTGGTGAACTGTCCAAACTAACCGGACTGGCTACAGGCAGTGTTACGGCATTAATTGATCGACTTGAAAATAACGGTTTTGTCCGCAGACAAAATGACCCCAGTAATCGTCGTAAGGTAATTATTGTCCCTTTGTATGAAAATAATGAGGTCGGGAATGCCTACCTTCCCCTGCATGCCGAGATGCTTAAATTAGCTTCCACCTACTCGGATGAAGAGCTTGAACTTATTACACAATTTGTTGGCAAAGCAAGTGCGGTTCTGGAAGAGCAGATTCATCGTCTAAGCTCCGCAACAAACAATAATTCTTCTACTTAAGCCTTAATTATTCATCAAAAAAGGACAATACCCATTGTCTAATTACAATGGGTATTGTCCTTTTTTTTCTCACATTATTCGAATGTTACTTCGTATCTATGGAAATAGACAGCTTTCCATTGGATTCAATTAAAGAAATTTTGGCGTTATCCGTCTGCCATACCCTACGAAAGTTTGTACCTTCGCCTTCTTTTTCCATATCTGCTGTGCTACCTTCACTCTTAGTCGTAAGCTCTCCAAGTTGTTGCGTTATCTCTTGCGTTAATTTTTCCTTGGTAGCTTCTTCAAAATGAATCGTCTCTCCAATCACTTTTCCAGTGTGATCATAGGAGACCTGAAGATTTGCTTCGTGATTCACAATCTTCTCGTTATATTCGCGGGATAAAAGAGTAGAATTCGTACCTTCATTACGATTAGGTGCGCCTTTGCCGAGAGCTTGGACAACTTGAGCATCCTCTTTTCCAATCAAAGTGGCAAGTTCCTCAAGGCTAAATCTTTCCTCAGCTCCACTTGGCACAACCGTTGGAGGTGGTAGCTGGGATTTATCTGCTACTGGTCTTGAGCATGCACTAAGTGCAAGGACCGTAAGCAGTAGTAAACAAGTTTGTTTTAATATCTTCATGGGTTTCATTCCCTTCATTGCTAGCTCTTGATGTATTTTTCACAATTTATTGAATGATTATGTATTGATGGAGCCAAATCCGTCCAAAAAAGACGATATCCCATGAAGTCAAATGACTTTGAGATACCGTCCTACATCATGAATCTTGCAATTAAAGGGAAGCTGAGGATTGGCTGACCCAAGCCACTAATTGAGCCGTATCCACTGTATCCCCTTTTCGTAGTTTCAGTGTTTTTCTCTCCGGAGGGCCCTCGAACATTCCTTCTGGAAACTCAAGCTCATTCGTATTAAAAATAACAAAGCTTACCGCATCTTTTGAAGTTGAAATAGCTGCTGCGTACTTACCATTTTTCAAAAAATGAGGCTTCTTATACTGAATTCGTTCTTGTACATCTGGGATTGCTTGGTGAACAACCTCACGAAGATTAGTAGATAACTCCACCTGCCATGGTTCTTTTAATGCTTCAATAAAATCGATGACTTCTTGATTCATATTTTATCTCTCCTTTATGTACGTATCGGTTTAAAATACTATTGAATTAACTACGATGTTCCTAAGTTACACGCTGCCGCCCGATTCAGCAAAAGAATCCTTTCACGTTCATTCTCGGTTAAGGATGCGGCACGTTCAAACTCTGTACGCGCCTCATCATATCGCCCCAGCTTCAGTAGAAGATCACCACGAACGCTGGGCAGCAGATGATATTCCCTCATGGATGGTTCAGTATTCAGCTCATCCACAATTTGCAGTCCAAAGGTTGGGCCAAACGCCATGGATATGGCGACCGCTCGGTTTAATTCGACGATCGGCGAAGGCATGACTCTCGAAAGCGCTTCGTACAGTGCAGAAATACGGATCCAGTCTGTCTCTGCTGCAGTAGACGCCTGTGCATGACAAGCAGAAATTGCAGCCTGAAGTGAGTAAGGTGCGGGCGGACGTCCAAGCTTTCGGCTACGCTCTAATGCAGTCAGGCCACGGCGGATCAGTAATTGATCCCACTGTGCCCGGTTTTGATCCATAAGTAGAATAGGCTCCCCTTTGCTATTAACCCTCGTCCTAAAACGCGAAGATTGAATCTCCATAAGGGCGACCAGTCCATGAACCTCAGGTTCATAAGGGGCAATCTCAGCTAGTACCCGTCCTAACCTCAGCGCCTCCTGGCATAACAGCGGACGGATCCAATCCACTCCAGAGGTTGCAGAATAACCTTCATTAAACATAAGGTAAAGGACTTCAAGCACCGTAGACAAACGGTCTTTAAGCTCTTCTTGAACGGGTACCTCAAAAGGAACCTTGTTAGCACTTAGGGTTCTCTTCGCCCGAACAATTCGCTGAGCAATCGTTGATTCGGCGACTAGAAAAGAACGTGCGATTTCATCTGTCGTCATTCCACATAACAGTCGAAGGGTCAGGGCTACTCTGGCATCTTGTGACAACACAGGATGACAGGTCATAAAGATCAGACGAAGGAGATCGTCACTGATCTCCTCATCTAACGCATCATCTATATCTACCTCAGTGTATAAATCCATGCTATGTGCAACCTCTACGTATTTCTGATCTCGAAGCTTGGTCCTGCGAATAAGATCAATCGCACGCCGTTTCGCGGTGGTCATCAGCCAAGCACCTGGATGATCTGGAATCCCCGTCTCTGGCCATCGATTAAGGGCAATTACTAATGCGTCCTGAGCAAGATCTTCTGCGAGACCTACGTCCCGTACCATGCGCGTTAAACCCGCAATGATTTTTGCCGATTCCATTCGCCATATTGTATCAATCGTTCGATGCGTATGGGAGAAACTCACGTTTGCTTCTGCTCCTCAACCTGTTTACGAAGTGCTGCTTCTTTCGCCAATGTTTCGGGATCGTCCATTAATTCCTCCGGCTCGAATACCTGCCTTAACTCAATCTCTCCTTGGCCAAATCCATGAGGGTCCGGCATACGTAAAGCCCATTCAATGGCTTCTTCTCTTGATTTGACCTCAATCAGCGTATATCCAGCGATCATTTCTTTAGCTTCTGTAAACGGACCATCCATAACTTTCGGTTTGCCGCCAGCTTCCGGATATGAAATTCGAATACCACTGGAACTCGGTTGCAATCCATCGCCAGCCAGCAACACACCTGCTTTCACCAATTCCTCATTATACTTCTGCATAGCATCAATCAGTTCTTGACTAGGCATAATTCCCGCCTCTGAATCTGTGGTAGCTTTAACAATCATCATAAATCTCATAGGTGTATCCCTCCTATTTTTAATTTCCCATAAAGAATGCAGTAAGCTCAGTTGAAATGATCCTTGTATTGAGTTTCTTCGTATGACCGAGCCCCTTTTTACTTAACAGTTTCGCATTAGGTAGTACTTTAGCTATTGCTTGAGCACCATGCCGTAAGCCAACAGGACTCTCCGTACCTTCGAGGACCAGCGTTGGAATGGTAACTGCGCTCCACAATGTGGCAGGAAGCGGCTTTCCGTCCATATACCCATCCAATAAAACAGCATCATAGGGAAGAGTGTGCGCTACAGCCATTAGGTTAGACCATACACTTGGCATTAAGCGCATCAATTTAACAACAAACGCAGGTGCTCCCATACCTTTAGTCATAAAATACTTAATTGCCTCAGATCGGCGATTTGTAGCAATAAGCTCAGTAACATTCATTACGAAATCTAGAGGCGGCTTAGGATCCGAAGCATCGACAACAAATGGAGGCTCATGCAGAGCTAATTTTGTAATATTTGCTCCATCCGCTGCTGCCTGTAGAGCAAGAACTGCTCCAGAAGACAATCCCCAGACATATGCCGATCCTCCGGCCGCATTAATTATAGCCTGCAGATCTTCGATCTCACGAGCTATTGCGTATGGCTGAGTGTCTCCGCTATCGCCACGACCTCGTCGATCGTAATTGAAGACTGTGAAATTCTCAGACAACAGATCAACTAACTGTACCTGACCTGGGAATTTTCGGTAGCTAAATGCACCTGTCACTAATATAAGTGCTGGCCCTTGACCCATTTTGTCATAAGCAATCTTAGTTCCGTCCATTGAAGTTACTAAATGCATTTCATCTCTCCTTCGCTTTAACGTCTGATATCCGGACTTCTATTTAAACGACGAACGGAAGATGATGAAATCGACACATTCCTAAAAATTTATTTCTTATGAGATAAATACTATATCCTACCATTTATTTCTTGCTCATCAAGTCAATATCCTTCTCCGAAGTTTTAAATTTTCACTATCCACAATATAAAAAAAGGAAAAGTTCCGAAGAACTCCTCCCTCACACTATCGCTTAATGAATCGTCAGATTAAAACCGCTCTGAATATAATTCAGGTTGGGGTTAGCGATATTCGTAGTCGTCAGGTTGTTAAACGTTGCTGAACCATTGCCTGTGTAAGTATAGATTGCCGAACCCTGATGTGGCCCAGAGAAACGTGAAGTAGTAATACCATCAAGCCCAGTACCATTAATATTGATGTTGTTAAACACGATATTCTCAAATCCACCACCATAACCGAACTGGATTGCATCGCGTTGTGTATTGATGATATCAATATTGGTAAAGGTGACGTTCTTGATGGCATCATTCGATGCCTCTAAATCGATGGCTCCACGTTCTCCACCATACAGATCTTTACTGGTACCACTTGTGATAATCGTAGTATCTGAGAAAACAATGCCCGCATTATTCTGGAAATGGTAACCAGGGAAAACGGTGTTCATACGAATACCAGAACCACCTACAGTGTCGATGATGTAGTTGTGATCAGCCTTATGACCGCCGCCTCCAAAGAATGCTATGGCTGCTGCACGCCAGTTATTCTCAATCGTGTTGTAGGAGAATGTGTTATTTACACCCGCCGGAGCACCATTGGTGTTACTAGTCCATACTGCAAGACCATCGTCACCGTTATTTCTTACGTTGGTGTTTCGAACAATCGAATTGCTAGTGCCTTGGGAGTAGTTGATACCATCGGCAAGATTGTTCCGAATCCGGCTGTTTTCAACCACAAGCCCACTGGCATAAATAGCAGGTGTATGAGCATAGTCCCCTACCCACATGCCACATTCAAAATGTTCTACCCAGACATCATGGATAATTGAATTAGTACCAAAGTTATCCATAAATCCTTTGTAAATTGCATTTTGTCCATAACGGGATCGCAAATTCGAATTCATGTATACATTACTAAAATCTAGCTTGCCGCTAATACGGAGTGAAATACCGCCTCCCGCCGCATTAGGATTAGTAAACTGGAGGTTCGTATGCCAGATTCCAGCACCCGTCACCGTAAAGTTGTTAATCATATTGCTGGCAGAACCAATTTCCCACATGCTGCTAAGATTAAATGTTCCGGCAGGAATATACATGCTCTTACCGCCTGCAACAGCTGCATTCACCGTTGCTTTAAAAGCTGCAAGGTCATCTTGACCATCATTTGCTACAGCACCATAATCTGTCACTGACACGGAGTTCGCCGGACGAGAGACTGCAGTAGGAACGGGTTCGATTTCGAGGAAATCAACACCATACTCCAAGCTATCTCCATTGTTCTTCTGAATACGGATGATATCTCCAGGCTGAAGAGGAGTATCCAATTTCCAGTGGACTTCGTCAAATCGGAAGAGCGGACGCCCAGCACTAGGAGTATCACCAGGCATATCGCCCGAAAAATACTGCCAGCTGTAGTAGGATGTCAACGATACCGTTTTGACTTTTACTCCATTCACATACACGTCAAGTGAACCATTCAGTCCCATACCATCCGAAGAGTCAGGCATAGTAAATCTCATAGTCACACCCGCGCCGCCTTGTCCTTGTCTGACTGTCCATCCCACGTTCGAGCCGTTTGAAGGAAGGGCTACATAACGCTGACCAGATGCTTCTGAAGCAATTAGTGCTTGATCAAACGTAGGTGCTGATTTCAACGTAGCACCACCACCGAGAGTAGCATCTTCGGTATCGTACCGACTATAAGGCATGCTTGCACCACGTAAAGCATAGACCACCAGATTAGTTGTGCTTATATTGTTTGATTGCTTCGCTGTTACCTCATTAGCATCCACTTCAACAGTAGTGGTTACAGTGTAATTACCGTTGACTGCTGTCCATGTCCCTGGAATCGTGACGTTAACGGAAGCTCCAGCAGCAAGGGTCCCGGAATAGGATCCATTAAATGCTTGAATCGTGGTACCCGCTGAGTTTTTAAGAGCTACAGTAACACCATGAGAACCGCTTGCAGAAGCAATGGTTCCTTGATTCTTGAGATTTACGGTAAAAGCTACTGTACTATTAGCCACTGGATTACTTGGTGTCCATGTAGTCACACCAACTAAGTCAGAGCTGGAGACTGGAGCGATAACAAGAGATGCCCCGTTCGTATAGCTGTTATTCCCTTCGTTCTGCTCGAAAATCACATTGTTCTCATCTACTTTAGCGCTGAGAGCATAGGTCGCAGCGGTTTTGGCTCCAGCGTTTAATGTCATTGAGGCTGTTGTTGATGCGCCTGCAGTTAATAAACCTACTGGAGCAGATCCAACGAGCTCATTGTTTAAGTAAAAGTTGACAGTGGTTGCTGCGGAGCTAGCATTACCGTTGTTCTTAACAACTGCATTTAATGTAATTGCACTTGTCTCGACAGGAGTAGTAGGTGACCAGGACATACCCGTTATCATTAGATCAGGGTTCGCCCCTGGTGTACCGAATACTTGAAACTCCGCGATTTGCCCAGCAGGAGCACCAGAGTTCGAAGTGATATTCAACTGCAGACGTTTAACCGTTGCCGTAACCGGGATGGCTACTGTGTTGCCCGAAGCTGGATTAAACGTATACGATTGAGCCGATACCAAATTACCGAAGGTAGTCGTGTCTTGATTGTGACCGAGCACCTGAATCGTTTGTGTGCGAGTACTCCATGCAGAGGCTGGATTCAGCTTCAAAACGATTGACGTAATGTTGTGGTTCGCCCCTAAGTCGAGGGTGAGTGAACTTGGATTGCTGCCACCTTCCCAGTACGTGCTTGTGTCATTATCGTTCGCATTTGTTGCTACGAACGTTTGTGTACTGGAAGAAGCGGTAATCGTCTTGCCGACAGCAATATTACTCCCAGGAGCAGGTGTTGGTGTGACCGTCGGTGTTGGTGTTGGTGTCGGCGTTGCTGTTGGTGTGACCGTCGGTGTTGGTGTGGTTGTTGGCGTTGGTGTTGGCGTTGGTGTTGGTGTTGGTGTTGCTGACGGTGTTGGTGTGGCTGTCGGTGTCGGAGTAGGTGTTGCAGGTGGTGTTGTTGTCGTCGACGCTACAGTGATTTGGTCAAGGTTAACATTGCCAGAATCACCAGCATCATATTTATATGCTATGGTGTTGTTACCCGCATTTAGATTAAGAACTTCTACTTTAGTGCTCCATGAATCCCAATTTGGTAAGTTAGATAATGAGGTCTGGCCAATTTTAGCACCATTGACATAGACACTTATTGTCTTTGCACTGCCACTTGCATTAGCGTATTTCAATGTCACCTCACGACTACCTGCTGCTGGCACGCTAACCGTGAATGTCGTTGTTGCACCTTGTGTCAAATATCCATCCACGAAGCCCGCGCCGGAGTAACCGGCATGATCCGTGTTCACTTTAGCTCCTCCAGACAGTGAAGCAGATTCAGCTTCATGAGTGCCGGAAGGCGATGGAGTTGGAGTAGGGCCACTAGTGCCGTAAATCTCGAATTCAGAGAGCTGAGCTGCCGGCCAACCTGTGTTGCTTGTTACATTCAGACGAACATAACGCGTACTGGTTGAGGCAAAGTCGATGGTAACACTGTTCCCTGCCACTGATGGATTGAATTCATAATTCGCAGACCCTACAATGTTTGTGAATGTCGAACCGTTTGTGCTACCTTGAACAGCCAATGTTTGCGTCCGCGTCTCCCAACCAGAAGGGAGCTTTAGAACGATTTGATCAATATTCGTATTTGCACCTAAATCGACTTGAATCCATTGCGGGAATGCATTATTCGTACTTTCCCAATACGTGCTTTGATTACTGTCTTTAACATTGTCAGGACTATAAGTTTGTGATTGACCGCTCGCAGTTACATTTTTGCCCAGTGTCAGGTTTGGTCCTCCGGAGGCTGAAACAAAATTAAGTGGGCCCGCAGCCAAGAATAAACTTGAAATCAGCATGGATACTACCAGCGACCATACAACATACTTGTTACGCATTTTAATTTTAATCCTCCTTAAATATGTTAGATTCTCAAAAATTCACGAACCTATCAGAGTGCTCAAATGGTAGCGTTTTCAATAGAGATCATCCAGAGCACATTAAAAAGAACCACACCCTCCCTTCACTTTCAGACACACTCATTATAGATAAATAGTAGCTCAAACTATAAGATGTAATTCTACGGAAAAGGTAAGTGATACCATTATCGCGAAACTATGCGATTTATGGAATCTATGACATCCGTTTAAAAATAAAAAAAGAGCCTGATTTATCAGGCCCGTTCTTTGTCTTCACTTTTGGCAGGAGAGTTTAATAATACCACTCCTCCTACTATTAATACTATTCCGGCAAAAGTAAGAATACCAAATGGATCTCCCCACACAACAATACCCACAATTGCAGTTAGAACAGTACCTACTCCCGACCAAATCGCATAAGCTAAGCTTAACGGTAATTCTCTAAGGCTTATGGATAAACTATAAAAAGCAATAATAAAACCAATAATAACCCCTATAGAAGGGAGTAATTGCGTGAATCCTTCTGACATTTTCAACATAGTAGTCCCTACGACTTCGCTAGCAATCGCTATACTTAGAGCAATATATCCTACATTTCTTTTCATGCTGCAGCCTCCAAATTCTAATGAGCCCCACCTGAGAGCTTCATAATGATTACACCACCAATAATAAGTAGAAGACCTAGTAATTTCTTACGATTAAAATTCTCTTTATAAAAAACTACGCCAATTATAGCTGTCAAAGCTGTACCTACCCCTGACCAAATCGCATAAGCTGTACCTAATGGAATTGTTTTTAGCGCTAAAGAAAGACTATAAAATGCTAAGCCCATACCAAGGATCACGCCAATGGATGGGAATACCCTTTTAAACCCGTTAGACACTTTTAGCATTGAACTGCCAAATACCTCACAGATGATCGCTGTTGCAAGTAATACATATGAATTCAAAGATAACCTCTCCTTACTTCGTCATATTTATCAATTCTTGAATGACTTTCGTGCGTAATTCATCATCTAGCACACCCAATCCGAACATTTCGGAATACCATAACCCATCTGCTGCCAACCTAATGATAGTGGAGCGTACAGGATCAATGCCATCGTTCTCTATGTTTTGTTGCCATGTTGCATATTGACTTTGAAATTTGTTAAGAATATCTGGATTTGTGAAAAGAGCAGCAAGAAGCGCGGTACCAATCTCTTTGCCCTCTTTAATATCAACATCCATGGCTTCAGTAATAGCACGACTCCACTTCCCTTTTTCAACCGTTTCGCTCATTGCTCTATCTTGAACATTGGTAAAAAAATGGTTCGTTAGATCTTCGACCATCCCTATGATCAAAGCTTCTTTATTTGGAAAATGGTGCAGTAGCCCGCCCTTACTGACCCCGGCTTCTTTAGCCACAGCTTCAAGCGTAAGCTTCTCTACTCCATTATTTTTAACAACTGTGGAAGCAGCCAATAAAATAGTTTTACGTTTAGAATTACTGTTCACATTAATCACCTCTGTTATTTACTATACCGTCTGGACGGTTTTATTGTCAAATAAAAAATAAGCCTGCTAATCCAGGCTTACTAAACCATAATTAAATTAACTCTTTAATATACCAAGCATCACATGCGAAATGCTCTGAGCCAGCTAAAGGGGCATCTAAAAGTTCGAAACCGTTTTTCATATAAAAACGGTTAGCTGCATGCATGTTCTGTAATGTCTCCAAATAACATTTATTGTAATGAAGCTTGGCAAAATCCAGCGCCGTATTTAGGAGTTCAGAAGCTATCCCATTACCTCTAACGGACGGAGATAAGTACATTTTTTGCAACTCACATATGTCGCCCTTATTGCCGAAAGGCGCAATGCCACACCCGCCCAATATATTTCCATCTTTTTCTACAACCCAATAGGCCTGATTATCACTATGATTGTAATACTCATATAAATGCTGCAGGCTGTCATCTTCCCACGCAAGCCCCGCCCTATTCCCGCCAAACTCAATCAGACAGCTCCTAATAATCTGTTCAATCGCACGATTATCGTTCTTATGTATTCTTCTGATGTTCATGATCAATCTGTCCCCTAACTTTTGAATATCAATCTATTGTTATACTATTGTACCACCTCAATGAAAGGATAATTATAAGGGATTTCATACATAATATAGGTGAATTTATAAAAGGAGGGACTTTAATGAAAGTGGCAGCTAAGCAGCTCTGGATTGCAGCATTAGGCGGTGTGAATGAAATTGGTAAGAATATGTATTTCCTGCAATATGCTGATGATATTATTGTCATTGATTGCGGTTCTAAATTTCCGGACGAAAGTCTACTGGGGATTGACCTCATTATTCCTGATGTTACGTATTTATTAAGCAATCTTGATAAGATTCGAGCATTAGTAGTTACACATGGACATGAGGATCATATTGGAGGAATTCCGTATCTACTCAAACAATTAAATCTTCCGATCTACGCATCTCGGTTAACCTTAGGTCTAATTGAAAATAAACTGAGGGAACACGGAATATTACGTCAGACCAAGCTTCATGTCATTGATTCTGAGTCTACTTTACAGCTAGGAGCGATTACTACAACGTTCTTTAATACCAATCATAGTATTCCGGATTGCCTTGGTGTTGTATTCGATACCCCAGAAGGGACCGTTGTTCATACAGGGGATTTCAAATTTGACATGACCCCTGTTAATAAGCAGTATCCCGATATACATAAAATGGCTGACATCGGGAAGAATGGTGTAAAGTTCCTGCTCTCAGAGAGTACCAATGCAGAACGCCCAGGCTTCACCCCCTCTGAAAAACTCGTTGGCGCTCATATAGAAGAAGCATTCATGAAAGCTAACCGTAGAATTTTTATCTCTACCTTTGCTTCAAATGTACACCGTCTACAACAGATCATTGAAGCTGCTCGTTTAACCGATCGTAGATTAACCTTACTTGGCAGAAGTATGGTTAATGTTGTCCGAGTAGCCCAGGAACTCGGGTACTTGAGCATTCCAGATAACATGCTGATCGAGCCTACAGAAGCTGCCAAACTCCCTCCAGAGCAAGTAACTGTATTATGTACAGGCAGTCAAGGAGAGCCCATGGCTGCGTTATCTCGACTGGCTAACGCAAGTCATAGGCAGATGGAAATCCAGGCAGGCGACACTGTTCTGATAGCAGCTAATCCCATTCCCGGGAATGAACGCAATGTATCTAGAATCGTCGATAATTTATACGTGCTTGGCGCTAAAGTCATCTATGGATCACGCAGCGAGCTTCATGTATCTGGGCATGCAAGCCAAGAAGAGCTTAAATTAATGTTAACCTTGATGAAACCTGAATATTTCATACCGATTCATGGTGAATACCGTATGCTACATCATCACAGCTTATTAGCAGAGGCAGTTGGTGTTAACCCCAATAATATCTTTATTCTAAAAAATGGAGATATCGTCGAGTCATCATCAGGTGTCGTCCGTCAATCTGGCCGAGTGGCAGCTGGACAAACCCTAGTGGATGGCCTTGGGATTGGAGATATTGGTAATGTCGTTCTTCGCGATCGTCGCCAGCTGTCAGCAGACGGTATTTTGATTACAGTGATTACATTAAGCCAAGAAGATGGACGTTTATTAAACGAGCCGGATACCATATCCAGAGGATTCATCTATGTCCGTAACTCAGAAACTTTAATGGAGGAGATCAACAAGCTTGTAACCTCCACCCTTCAAAAGATGAGTGAGGCTGACCTAGGCGAGTGGAATATCATCAAGCAGACCATCAAGGAGACCCTAAGTAGATTCCTGTACGAAAAAACGAAACGACGTCCAATGATTCTCCCCATCATTATTGAGGTGTAGTAAAAAGGAGCTCCTGTAATAGGGGCTCCTTTTTCATATCTAATGAGAATTAAGAACTATGTTATCCATAATTTCAATGTCTCTGCTTCTAGCGTCATTTTTTGATGAATAATAATGATTTGCTCTAGACGATTAACCCGCTCCTGAAGATTAGCGTTTAACAGGTCAGATTGTAGCTGAGCATTCAGAGAAAAGTATTGTGGCACTTCCCAGACACTACGTAAAGCAGTGCTTAAACAATAACCATATCTTGCAAGGGATTCGTCCCCCTGCCATCCGCTAGCCTTTAATCCTTTGATATACGAATGGAATAAAGACTCTTTGAATTCCTCGTAACGATCGATAGGAATCACACCAAGACTCATATTTACGCCAAACATTTTACCAAGATCTTCACCTAAACCTGATATGCTCATAAATTGCCAGTCTATCAAGACTAACTCTCCGGTTTGAGTTAACAGCATATTCATTTGACTGAGGTCCTGATGGGCTAATACTCGCGGCAAGCGATGGAGAGCATTCAAGTTACTGTCTATCTGATTAGTAAAGTCTTTGAACCATGTCCAAAGATTTTTTTCATTGTCTCTAAGTAATTGATGAATATATTCCTCAGGGTTAGGTGCATACATTTTACTTGCAGTAGTCCATGATTTAAGCCAGCTTCTGCATATCCATTTAGCATCAGGAATGTTCTTCACATTAAGATATGCCCCGTTGAATCTTCCCAACTGCTCGGCGATAAAATCAAACCGCTCCTTCGTATGCGCATATCCCCCGTCTATTCGTTCCATCCATAACCATACGGTACCATCTACTTGTTCTTCAACAAGATAACACTTAGGAGCTTGGATTGAGCTAGGAAGCTCATCCAGAATCTTAGATTCAAAGACTAGGGCTTCTCGTCGCCAGTAATTGTGATGTGCTGGATCCTCTTTTTCTACACTATCAGACTTGATGATTTTTAATATGATTGACCATGGAAGCTGCTCGTTATTAATTAGTGCGATACCCTGAAGATGAAAGATACCCGCTGTTGTAAAGTTAGGTGTTTTATAATCTAAATCCTCGCAAGTGAAATTGACTATTTCTATTTCTTGTTCTCCAAAAATTCGTTGAACACTGATGTTAAGCTGATCCATTTTATTCTCTAACACATAGACCCTCCCCACTATCCATAAAAAAGCCTATAAAGCGTAACTGATTCGTTAACACCTCATAGGCTTGTTTAATAAAGATTTGCTTATTAGAATACTTTTGTTGTCCAATCTTCGCAATTCCAGATATCGGTGACAATGTCTTGATAAAAATCTGGTTCGTGAGAGATCATGAGAATGCTTCCCTTATATGCTTTCAGCGCACGTTTCAGTTCATCTTTGGCATCGATATCCAAGTGGTTCGTCGGCTCATCTAATACGAGAATGTTGGTCTCACTGTTAATGAGTTTACATAGACGCACTTTAGCTTTTTCTCCACCACTTAGAACAGCAATCTTACTTTCGATATGTTTCGTGGTCAGTCCACATTTGGCAAGGGCAGCACGTACTTCGAATTGTGATAGGGATGGGAATGTATCCCATATCTCCTCGATACAAGTCTTGTAATTGCCTTCTTTCATTTCTTGCTCAAAGTATCCAATCTCTTGATGGTATCCACGTTCTACCGAACCGGACAATGCTTGGATTTCGCCTAAGATGCTGCGAAGCAAGGTGGTTTTACCGATCCCGTTCGCACCGACCAACGCGATCTTTTGTCCACGCTCCATTAACAAATTTAGCGGTCTGGACAACGGTGTGTCATATCCGATAACCAATTCTTTAGCTTCGAAAATCATCTTGCCCGCAGTTTTACCTTCTTTAAAGTTAAACTGTGGTTTTGGCTTCTCTTTTGCAATCTCGATGATTTCCATCTTGTCGAGCTTCTTCTGTCTGGACATTGCCATGTTACGGGTAGCTACGCTGGCTTTGTTACGTGCAACGAAGTCTTTCAGCTCTGCAATTTCTTGTTTCTGACGGTTATAAGCAGATTCAAGCTGTTGTTTTCTCATTTCGTAGACCTGTTGGAATTGCTCATAGTCACCCACATAACGGGTCAGCTTTTGATTTTCCATATGGTAGATCAGGTTGATAACGCTGTTCAAGAAAGGCATATCATGTGAGATCAGAATAAATGCATTATCATACTCTTGAAGATAACGTCTCAGCCATTCAATATGCTGCTCATCCAGATAGTTCGTAGGCTCATCTAGGAGCAAAATATCTGGTTTTTCAAGCAACAGCTTCGCAAGCAAGATTTTGGTACGCTGACCACCACTAAGATCAGCTACGTCACGATCCAATCCAATATCTGTGATTCCTAGACCGCGCGCGGTTTCTTGTATCTTCGCATCGATCATGTAGAAATCTTGATTTGTAAGCGTATCTTGGATCGTACCAACTTCTTCAAGCAGCTTTTCCAACTCTTCAGGCGACACGTCACCCATTCTGCCGTACATATCATTCATCTCTTGCTCAAGATCAAAGAGGTATTGAAAAGCGCCTCTAAGTACATCTTGAATGGTCATGCCTTTGGTCAACACTGCATGCTGATCGAGGTAGCCAACACGCACCCGTTTGGACCATTCGACCTTACCTTCATCCGGTTGCAGCTTTCCTGTAACAATATTCATAAAAGTGGATTTACCTTCGCCGTTAGCGCCGAATAATCCGATATGCTCGCCTTTTAGAAGACGGAATGAAACATCCTTGAAGATCGCACGATCTCCAAAACCATGACTTAATCCTTCTACATTTAATATGCTCATTTATGGACACCTTTTTCTTATTTTTCTCGCTATATTATAAGCAGGATTACACAAAAACTCAATGGAGAAGCAAAAAAATATCATATTATGGACCGTAACGCGAAATATCTCAGGTTCTCAAAACCTACGGTAGATGAGGATTTTACGCTGGCGATTACTCATCTTCTTTTATATGATAATATTTAGAGATAGACTGTAGCAATGAATTGAGGTTCTAAGGAGAGACAATGATGAACAAACTTGTATTTTTTCTAGGGCCAGCTGGGGCAGGCAAAACGACATTAGCTAAAGCGATCGCTTCCCGGCGTAAAGTCCCCTTCTTTGATATGGATATCCTTTTACGACCAGCGGCAGACGCCATCATGACCTTTCACGGATTGGACCCGGCAGACAGAGACTCTGCCGATTACAAAAGATTATGCCGTGATTTGGGCTACCGGATTACGATGGACGCAGCGCTAGACAATATAGGCCTGAATGTAGATGCATTTGTGGTTGGACCATTTACTAAAGAAGCTGCCAACCCTGACTGGATCAGCAGTGAGTTATCTCGAATCGGACGTTCGCTGCAAGATGTTGAGGTTAAAGTTGTCTTGGTCGAACTAGCCAATGAGGAATTGTATCGGACACGAATTCACGATCGACAATCACCATTAGATGAATGGAAGTTCCAGCATTGGGATGAATTTCGCAAATCATTTGGAAACCGCAGTGTGAAGTGGCCGCTTCCAAGTTCTAATGTGAAAGTGATCGATAATTCTGATCCAGACATAACTAAGACTGTGGCTGTGGTGGAGCATTTTATCTACGACTAGGAATTAATTAGCTCTTCAAAGATCATTCGTTTATGAAAAAAAAAGACCGGCAAAGAGAGAACTCTCTTGCCGGTCTTTTAAAATATAATATCAAAAAGTTTGGAGATTCAATTAATTCTTACTTACTTTCCAAGGCTTTCGCAAGAAGTGAGGCGTAACACTTGGAGCCCTCTGGTTTAAGATGTACACCATCTTGGTAGAAATAATCGTCTTTTCCTTCACTTGCAGAGTACCAGTCTACTACGGTCGTATTACTATATTCACTGGAAACTTTTGAAATATTGTGATTCACATTATTCTCCCATTTTCTTGGGACCCGTGTATTGACCAAAAAAATCTGCTCAGCATCACTTAATGAATCCAGTAAATTACGTAATTGCTTTGAACTAAAGGATCCGTTAGTCCCAAGCTCGATTATAACCTTTTTACCCAGCCGGCCTTGAGCTTTAAGCTGATCCACTACCTCCTGAGCTTTAGCCATCTGCCGACCAATCTTTCCCTCGATGACAATGCCAGGTAATTCCTCTGAAAGGTATGGTGCTGCATCCAAAATGACAGAATCTCCAATGGCCGTAACATCCGTTCCAGCTTGACTCTTCTCAGCCACAGGTTTCTTTTCTTCAGGAACAGATTTTTCCACTTCTGATTCAGGCTTTGCTATTTCTGTATTTGTAGTTCCCACCTTAGTATCAGCTTTTTTCACTTCAGGTTCAGTTGTAGCTGTTGCCAAGGCTGGTATTGATGGTTTATCAGTTACATTTTCGTCTATCGCTTTATGATCTGCGGGATCATTCTTTCTTCCCATATCTTGTTGTTCTTGCTGCTGCAGTCGTTGTTCTTGGTGTTGCAGTTGTTGTTGTTGTTGTTCATACTGCAAATCTGCCGATTCGATCGCAGACGTATCCGATCCAGCGTTTAACAAATAACCTTTGCATGCGATTGGGATAAGAATCACAGCAATAATAGCCATTAAGAAGCCTGGACGAAGACCACCCCTTCGTTTTACACTGATGTTCTTCCATGTTTCTTTAAATGAACCTCGACGAATGGGCTCCTCCACATACTTATATGACAATGCAGCTAGAAGAAAACTTACTGCTACCTGAATGATGATCCGAAGCATGCTGCTTTCTTCAGTACTCACATTCGGACTGCTAAGGATAATGACTGGAAAATGCCATATGTACAAGCTATATGATCGCAGCCCGATCCAACGCAAAGGTTTACAGCCTACGATCGATCCCAGACGGCTAGCAGGATGAGCTAGAACGGCAATAACTACAGCTGCAATCAAAGAAATCACTAAAAACCCACCACGGTAAAGTAAATCATCGAACTCATTAACCTGATTAAAAAGTACCAACAATAGAATGAGTCCTAATCCCCCTACAATATCAAGCACACGCCGAGCCGGTTCTGAGACGTTATCATTAAGTTTCTGACTTGGCCAAGCAACTGCAAGTGCTGCTCCAATGAGAAGCGCAAATAAGCGGGTATCCGTTCCATAATACACTCTACTTGGGTCAGTCCCCGGTACGTAGATCAATGCCATGGCTAAAGCAGAGACTGCTGCGCAAGCCATTATCCATGCAATAAGCTTACCTCGCCGACGAGCGATTTTCATCACGATGATGAGAACTATTGGCCATAGAATATAAAACTGTCCTTCAATAGAAAGCGACCATAAATGTCCGATAGGAGATGGTGGGCCAAAGCTTTCAAAATAGGAAACATTATGAAATATTAGCCACCAGTTATTGAAATAAAATAAGGAAGACATAAAGTCACCCTTGAGCCCAAACAATCTTGATGGTTCTATAATTAAAAGCCATATGGCAACCACAAAAAGCATAACGGCCATCGCAGGCAACAGCCTCCGCGCCCTACGAACCCAAAAGTCTACAAGGTTCAGCCTTCGGTGCCGCTCCCACTGGCTAATGATTTGGTCAGTAATGAGATATCCGGAGATTACAAAAAATATTCCAACGCCGAGAAGTCCACCCTCAGCCCAATTCAGATTCAAATGATATGCGATTACAGCGAGTACTGATAAAGCCCTTAGACCATCAATTCCTGGCACATAACGCCTGCCGCCTACAGATTGTATAGAAGACTGGCTCCTCATATTATTTCTGAAAAGCTTCGTGTTGTCTTTCATAATGTTTCAGTCCTTACCGTCGATTTATCGTTCATAAGTAAGACGCTGTAAACGTATGAAAAGTTCTGTAATCAAGTGAAAATGTTATAAAATAAAAAAAATGAATCTTTGTTGATCGTAACACTTGTCCATTGTGCTCCCTACATTAACTCAGATGTGTAATAATAATTTTTTCAACTTCTGTGCCCCGTAATTCTACGTAAAACGGCTGCGCATCATCATTTAAACAATACTCTAGCCGCAATCTGAGGTTTTTCCATGTGAGCATATCCATCGCTTGTTCTATTGAAAAAAAACCCACTTCCAAGCTTTCGGAACTAGTAGCAGGCTCACCACCGATAGCTTTACCCAGAAATAATGTAGTGCAAATAGATCGATCTACATTTTGAAAGACGCCGCAGAACTTATTAATCTCTATATCAATACCCGATTCTTCTTTGGTTTCCCTGTTCATTGAATACAACGGTAGCTGCGGAAAGAATATGTTTTGGGGTTGTCATATCGGTTACTCCCTCTAATCATTTCTAAGATCTTCTACCTTAGTTAATTCTGAATACAGGTCCTTTGGGTGAGAAAGGTAAGTCATTTCCCTTTGGCAAAATATAAGCATGCTCTCTTTTAATGGTCAGCTTGTCACAATAACCATCTGTAATAATTAGAAGCGGTCCTTTTTTCGGAAAATCCTCAGCTTGTTGAATCAAATCAATAGCTGGTTGTAAGATCGTTCCCCCTCTTCCCTTCACTTGTACTCGATCTGCGATAGCCTCGGGGGGCATGAAACCTGCATCATAAGGACAAGCATCACAAAATATAATCCGTGCAAAAGGAACATCACGAGCCTGCGCATAACTTGAAATGGCCCCTAATGCTTTGGCCAGAAGCTTTTTATCCATTGAGCCTGAGGTATCTAAAATAACTCCAAAAGTACGGCCATCATCTGCAGCGCCGCTATGAACCCACTGTGGTCGAGGGATATCAGGCGTAGAAGATTGACGTCTGCTAATTCGTGAATAAGATCTGGTCTTCTCAAGCGGTGAGAAATAATGATCAAACCAACGAGCAAGCTCTACATCCCATTTAATAGGTGGCTGGCCCAGCGCTCTAATCTCTTCAACTAGTCCTGATGGCAAAAGACCGCGGCTTTGCTCTTCATGATACATAAGTCCTTGTTGCATAGCATTCTTACAAAAATCATCAAGCGTTTGTCCTTCTCTCACATCCCAAAAACTAGATGAACCGTTATCTAAAATATCACCGAGTCCGTTGCCTCTCAAGGTTGCCAGTTTCTTATAAGTGCGGATATCTCCGACCATACGATCATAAATCGTTTCAGCAGATAAACCTTTAAGCTCAGGATCTAATAAGAGTCCAATTCGCGGATACTCCCCTACACTCATTTCTATTAGCCAAAGATTTATTACGTAGTCACAAGCCACATTCCAAAGATAATGATCTCGACCAAGACATCGCTCGTGATGCTGAAGCCCCGCATGCAGAAGCTCATGCGCCATCACGAAAATACACTCCTCATCGTTTAGTCCGGCTGCAGGGTTCATAAATATTTTGCGATCAACAACGTCAATGGCAGCTATGGAAATATCTAATCGCCGACATATCGCTGGATCTTCTATAATCTCAAAGCCGGCGGCAAGCGCACCTAATAAAGGATATCTGTCCATGAACCATCGTTTTGCACGTTGTGGAGCTGTTAATGAAAGTGCAGGGTCACTAATAGTATTAGCGTGTCCTCCAGCAACACTAACTGCATTCGTCACAGCATTGGATAACCCATAAGCAAGATAGGCTTCCCAATCTGGTGCTTTTCCCCAGTATCTTTTGGTGGTATCTCGAACATTCATGTCCAGCTTTGAAACACCCGCAGTGCCAAAATATCTGGAGTTGTCCGGAATTCCTTTTATCATAAATTGCTCGTAAAGCTGTTGTTCATCTTTAATTGTAAGATTAATTCGCGACTCCATATCTGCGGGTACTTTCCCAAACTTCAAGTCATTTAAAAACTTTGCTATGTACACATCACATGCAACGTTCCACGCCACTTGATTCTCTTTAATCTTTAAATGCCCAAGTCCTAAATGAAGAAAACAATGTGCCAAAACGTACATCCATTCAGCAACCTCACCACGCCGTTTAGGATGAGTGTAAATATAACCGTTATTAGTGACAATTGCCCAGCCGTTTTCAGGATAGGGACTATTTTCATTATGGATAATCGAAGCTCGAACAGATAACGGTGCAAAAATAGGATGATCCGCGATTAACGAACATGCTTCATTAAAATTTTTCAAAGCGGGGTTTTCTGGAGTTGTCTTTTTAGCCATATTTACCCCCTATCTTTTATTGCAAGACGTGGTAAATCACGCACAATTTCAACCATTAACCAATCTGGAATATTATCACTTTGCTCCTGCTTAGCAACTACTAGCTGTGCAATTTCAAAGCTAATGACTGACAGGTCTTTAATCAGTTTTTTAACAGTGTGTGCAAATTGGCGATGTCCATCTCGTACGTTATCTTTAATCGGAGGGAGTTCTTTAATAATCTGGGCTCGCAAGGATTGCGCTAGGAAATACAGGAGATCCCGATCTTCTGGAGCCGTTGGGAATGAGGATTTACCATCAATAATTTGATTAAGTTCATATTTTCCAGTTAGATTTTTATAAAAAGCCCTGAAGTGTGTGGCGTGAGAAGGTGTCAGTGAACCATTCGCTAAAATCCCCACGGTATCCACATTTATATCATCCCCAAACTCATGTAGTGCATCACTAAGCATATGCCAAGAGCGTGGCGTGGAGAAAGGCTCTTCAGTCTTTGGAGGTGCACTCCACAGATGATCGGGACGCAATTCCAGATATTCAATAACCATAGGATGAATGCTATTCTCATATGCCCAAGAGATCCAATTCTGAAAAGATACATTTAGCTGTATATGGAACATCCGATTGATAAGCGCGGAGGACATAGGTTTAACAATTGCACTATCTTGTGCACGGTTACCAGCTCCTATTACTATAGAGCCCTCAGGTAGGTGATAATCGCCGATGCGGCGTTCGTGGATAAGACTATAAAAAGCTTTTTGCACCTCTTGAGAACAGGCATTAAGCTCGTCTAAGAACAAGCAATACGGTTCGTCCCGAGCAATCATTTTCGGAGGACAAAATTGGCTCTTGCCGTTAACGATTTGAGGGACCCCAATGATGTCTTCCGGTGCTAGTTGAGAACCCAGAAGAGAAACACATGGAAGACCCACCTGATCAGCAAAAGCTTCTACAAGAGAAGACTTTCCAATACCAGGCGCCCCCCAAATAAAAACAGGGCGGATCACAGAAACGTTTAGAAGTACTTGCATAAGTTGAATAGGTGTTACAGGAGTTGCTAGGTTCAAATAAATGCTCCTTTTTTATATGATATATCCTCATTATCTATTCTAAATATATTAAAAACTACTCAAAAGGATTTATTAAAGCTCTAAACAAGCTTTGTCATTTAGGGCATCCTGAATATTACGGGCAAGCCACTCTCTATCCTGCTCACGCTGTGACTCCGAAAACTCTTGAAATAACAAAAGCACTAATTCCAGTCGGCGCTTCTCAATAAAGAGCGGGAGCTCTTCTAGCCACTTATTGTCGAGTGAGTACTCTCGATTATATCCCTTCATAAAAGACCTCAGCATGGCTGCCGCAAGACTAGAAGTTCTACTCTGCTCTACCTCCGGTTTTCGCCAATCCCCAAAGATGGTCGAATAATAAACGGCAATGGCAATATCATGCACCATATAGTCGTATCCGCAATCATCAAAATCAAACACGGTGATCTGCCCCTCATGCACGAAGAAATTACCCGGATGCAAATCACGGTGACATAGTCCATAGCCTTCTCGATTCCGCGGCAACTGGTTAATCCGATCATTTATTTGAAGCAACTTTTCAAAAAGCTGCTGTTCAACAGTACCAAAGTTAGCAAAGTCAAAATCTAGCTTACCCTGATGTGGTCTTGCCAAAACAGTCTCCGGATTGTATTGCAGAGTTAAAGCATGCATTCTTCCTGTTACCTCACCCCATTGCTCAAAAAGCTCCGTTCCCCAATTGGGATCGGAAGCATTAACATGACCACCTGGTGCTTTCTCCATTACACAGATCATAAATCTTTCCTCATCTTTGAATAGCGTTTGTACCAAGCTGCCATCCAGAAAGGGAATGGGGCGAGCCAGTTGCACGCCATGTTTTGCAAGATGGTCCATAAAGTCAAGTTCAGAGATGACCATCTCCTGCTCCTGATGAGAATGATGTGTTACACGTAAAATATATTCATGATCATCTTTTGGAAAGCTATAGACAACATTTTCAAAACCACCAATATACTTAATCGTTGTCCAATCGACTTGAATCTGTTGTGCAGCTTGTTTAAGCATTTCTTCATCGAATTTCACCTGCCAGCTAGGCATTTCAATCACGCTCCTACCTTCTAAGAAAATATCAATTAGAATGGTATATTTTGTATAGCAGTGCTTTATAAAGATATTTTAACACTTCACTACCAATAAAAGAAGCAATCAAAAAGGTAGGAGTAGCCTAGAACTTTAACAAAGTCCATGACTGTTCCTACCTTGATCATTTTTCATTACTTAAGAGCTTAATTTCTATTGGTTACTTTATTGCTGAAAGCTCATCTTCCGTTACCCATTTATGATTTTTCACTTTATCTCCACCCGTAGTAGGTGTGTAATCAATCATATATACCGTGGTTTGTTCCGCTGCGTTAATTTGAGCTGTTGCACCTTTCATATCTTTCATATGGTCAGCTTCCATTATAACTTCCGAGCCGGATTCATAGGGTTTGTCGGCTGCTTTTTTGATTTCCTCATGAATAATCCACTTGTGATTTGTAACTGGAAATCCGCCTGTTGTAGGTCTATAAGAAACGATATACGCTGTGGTGTCAAAAGCTCCAACTATTGTTGCAGTAGCCCCCTTCATACCTTCCATATGGTCCGCTTGGATGATCGCTTTACTTCCTATTTTAAAAGTAGGATTCTCTGACACCTTCAAATTTTCAGGTACGTCGCTTGAACTGGAATATGAGGTATCTTCCATTATCTTATTGCCATAGCTATTATCATTACCACATGCGCTAAGAGTGAGTGCAGCTGCGATTATGAATAGATATAATTGCTTTTTCATATATAAAACCTCCGAAGTTGATGTGCCTCTGATTATTCATTTACCCATTTCATAAGATCACAAACCTAATGAAGTATTTGCGAAAATGTTAAATGGATTATTAGATTACCAATAAATGAGTGTTGTCTCAGTTATTGAAGGTTATTTATAATGTTTTCTGAAAGGAGGCTACTACAATGAAGACTAAAATATTCACTTTGTAGCTTCTTTTGGGTCTGGTAAGTATGGCTACTATGATCGGTTTTGCTAGTGCTGCTCCGGTATTAACCGTAGGGAGTTCTTCTGGAGATGTGTGGGATCTTCAGTATCGATTAAAAACTCTGAATTTCTATACTCAGCCTTTAGATGGTGTATATGGAGCACAAACGAAAGCTGCCGTTGCTAAATTTCAAAAGGCCTACGGATTAAATGCCGATGGAGTTACTGGTACAAAAACTTGGAATGCTCTAAAAAAATACACGCTTAATATTGAGGAAATGGATATTTTGGCGAAAGTAATCTACAGTGAATCGCGCGGTGAGCCTTATAAAGGACAAGTCGCAGTTGGTGCTGTAGTTATGAATCGCATACAATCTAGTCAATTTCCAAACAATATAAAAAACGTTGTATTTCAAAAAGGCGCATTTACAGCCGTATCTGACGGCCAGTATTGGCTTACTCCAAACCGGACTGCCTATTTAGCTGCTCTTGATGCTGTCCGAGGTTGGGACCCAACAAACAATTCAATCTATTATTTCAATCCAGATACAGCTACTAGTGCATGGATCTGGACTCGTCCTCAGAACTTAAAAATTGGTAAGCATATATTTGCGAGTTAACGCTTCAAATAAATGTAATAGCCGGTCAACCCTACGGTTGACCGGCTATTTTTTAGTATAAACAATTTTCTTAATACTATCTTTAGAAAGACAGTATTCACCTGAGAGCTGGTCGACGGTTGCACCAGCAGCAAACCTCAGGCAGATCTCAATCCATAGTGATCAAACAGGCTGTTTTTATAGAAAGCTTACTATTAAAATTAAGATGGCTCGGGACGGGGTCGAACCGCCGACACTAGGATTTTCAGTCCTATGCTCTACCAACTGAGCTACCGAGCCTTACAAGGATACAAATATTTCTTCTAAACGGAAACAAAAAGACCCCTCGTCCGAAAAGGGACGAGGAGCCGCGGTACCACCCTAAATTAGAACTATTCTGTACAACAAACAGAAATGTTCTCACTTAAATATTTAACGGTTAACACCGGTACACCTCTACTTGCCAACAATGGTTTCAAGGGACTGCTCCAGAGTGAACTTCGATCAACCCTTTTCTCTAGAAACGCTCTCAATCTCCGGCGTTTCCTCCCTGTAAAGAGGTATTGAACTACTTTTCTCCATCAAAGCATTTGTTTTGATATATAATTTTTCTAATTGTAAGCCCTAATCCACTATAAGTCAATAGAAGATATAATTCCCTTATTTCGATTTGATTAGCTTTATCCATTGCAAAAATTAAAAATCATCTTTAATTCATCATCAAAAGACTTCTTACATTCTTCTTGAAAGCTATTACCAGTATATTCTTTTAGTGTCTTTCTCCAAAAATGCTGGGCTCTCCTATTAGTAGCTGTGGGATTGGTTTGTAGCTCCCATTTTCCAATATGAAGATTAAATACCTCCTTAGCCGCACGTTCAGCGATTCCCGTACCTCGGAAGGGCCGCAGGATAAAGAATTCGTTTAAATAAAATTCACAACCTGGTGGTGTATGAGGTGGTGTCGCTACTAATGCAAAGCCAGCAGGAATTCCATCCTCTTTTATTAAATAAGGATATAAAATCCCCAGCTTCTCCCACCATATGTCGAAGACTTTATTCTGTTCATTCAGCGTCTGTGTTTCATTATCCTCGTATACCCCGTATTGATTAGGAAGATTCCCCCATATCTCTGATAGATCGTGTAAGTATAGTGGGTAGAGATTGTTAATCATAAACTTCGTTGTGCTATCAGTTAATGTTACGGTGATATTCATTTCGTTCTCCCCCTTCTATCGAATGCTTGAATATATTTTTGGAGATCACTCAAATAACGTTCTGTATAGTTGTCTTTTGTATAATCCTTAAGAACTTTTCGCCAGAAAGCTATGTATGGCAGATTTATTATTTTCCATTTGAGCTAGTTTCCATTTAGCTTCTTTAAATAGATCAAGTGTTTTTATTGCGGCAGCAGTACCTATTCCAGTTCTTCTGTATTTCTGCAAAATCATAAAGTCATAGATCACATGAGTTGGATCTGGGTCTGTATCTAAGTTTTCAAAAAGAACAACCACAAATCCAGCTACGTTTCCTGAAACCTCAATCAAATATGGATTCCATCGATGATCCCCTTCCCAAAAATAATCAATATTCACCTCGAATTCCCCATGCTGGTTTACGTCTTGATCTGTAAATAAACTGAAATCATAATTGTAAAATTGATATAGATTAGTCAATACCTCTTTATCTTCAAACGTTACTGGAACAAGATTAATTTCCATCATACCTCCACGTTTTTTCTCTAATTTCACTTCTATACTCAGTATAATTACGACCACACACTTGTAATATGCCATGTTCAATTAGAATTAAATTTTATATAACGTCATTATTCTTCTAAAATAAAAAGAGTTCACCTGAGTTTTACACTCAAATGAACTCCAATATAATTACCTGATGATTAAGTTAGATCTACAATAACCTTGATCGTTTCTTTTGCTGCAATTGCTTTATCGAAGGCGGCTTGAATATCCTCTAATTTATAAGTCTGTGTCACCATTGTAGAGATATTCGTTTTCTTGTCGTTTATATGTTCAATTACCTTTACAATATCTTCATGTGTGTATCCACTAGCTCCAACTATGTTAACTTCTTTACTCATCACTTGAGCAAGGCTTATAGGTACTTCATTTTTATAAACGGCAATGATTGCTATTCTTGCTTGTGGCTTTACAATCTGCATCACTTGTTCAAATAATATTGGAGCGCCCGCTGCGTCCACAAAAGCATCTACATTGGGTACATTCACACCGTATACGTTCACTTCGCCGAAGTGTTTGATTAAACCCTCTGCCAATGTTTTAGTCGACGTATTAACTGTTAATGCGCCTAATTCTTTTGCTTTATCCAAACGCCAGTTGTCAATATCCACTACGCAAACATCTTTAATGCCTTCACCAATTAATCCTGCAGCTGCAGATAAGCCAATAGGACCAGCACCAAGAACTACGATTTTGTCTCCATGTTTGGGCAGTACGCTAAAAGCGCCATGGAAGCCTACGCTCATGGGTTCCATTAATACGGCCTCTGTTGCCGAAACGGAATCATCAAATTCATAAAGGTTATAATTAAGTGCTGCATCTTCAATTAAGACATATTGTGAAAAGGCTCCTACCTCCAACGAATAACGACGACCTGCACGTTTTGCAGTAATTGGATTCACACCTACACGCATGCCAACTGTCAAATCGGTTTCCGCATCAGAACCTAATTCGACGATTTCACCAAACATTTCATGTCCAAACTCTGAGCCGAAACGGATACCCATTTCTGAGCCTGCTTTTACTATATTGATATCTGTACCACAAATTCCACCAGCTAAAATCCGAACCAACGCATCTTTTGCTCCTACTTGAGGCATCGGACGCTCTTCTATCCCCACACAATTTTGACCGTGATAAATGCCGACTTTCATCATTCATTAACACTCCTTATTACTATCTATTACTTTCATGGTAGTAGTTATTAAGGAGCTAAGCAATCTACAATAATACTGAAAGCGTTAATAAAGCAACAGTTGATAAATATGTGTTAATTAAAATTTAAATAGTGAAACAATTCACTATATCTTTTTATTTTTTGCAGGTATAAATGGATTTAACTGTATGATTCGTTCTGCTAAATATTTAGGTGTATAAGGCATATCATTGCCTAGCCACATGGAAATTGTACCAATGATAGCCGATGTTCCATACCAAGCTGCAATATCAGATGGAGTATCGACGGTTAAGAAATCCTCTGTTTTTTGAATCGATTGTTGTTCTGTTGTTGTTAATATCAATTCATATAACAGATCCATCAATTTCGGTGTGAAATAAGGAATATTTTTGGTTACAAGCAACACCTTATACATATGAGAATTCTCTGCAATATGCTCAAGCAATAAAATCAGCGAGGTAAGTTCATCCCCTGGTTTATAGGATTCTTCAAATTTATCAATGAGTATTTTCTTTAAATCTGCTAATAAATCATCCAAGATACTATCAATCAAATCATTAATATCTTTGTAATGTAAATAAAATGTGGCTCGATTGATTTCAGCCTTTTGCGTAATAGCGTTGATCGAGATCTTATTCAGTTCTTTCTCTGCTAATAAATCTATAAAAGCATTCCGGATTGCTTTTCTTGTCTTCCTTATCCGTAAATCTAAGTATGTTTTTTCTGCCATAAATCTTCCACCTCGTAGTTAATGAACATACAGTCAATTATATACTACAGTAGTTCCAGATCGTAAGCGTTTGTGTACTTCGGCATATTCGCCTGAATTCTTGCGGATATAGTACAAACTTCACGCATATTATGATTGTATAAAAATGGGAGGTGCGTTTTAAAAATGCCGGATCCTTTTGTTTCGAGATCTCTTGATGAAATTAGATTCTGGTCACGAATTATGAAAGAACATTCTTTTTTTCTTAAATTAGGATTTCGTTGTGAAGACACGCAACTAATTAATGAAGCGAACCATTTCTACGCCACATTCGAAGCCATCGAGAATAGATCCCTCGGATTTACTGTGGATTCTGATCCGGCAGTTATACGGAAGTTTAATGAGGAAGTTCATAGTGCTGCTTCACATATCTGGGCTTTTAAAAGGAAAATATTAGGATTAATTTTACAATGCAAACTTCCAGGAGGTACGAATTTCCCTTTATTAGTGGATCATGTCAGCAGGGAAGCCAATTATTTTCGAAATCGACTGGAAGAATTGAATCTAGGTAGGTTAGATCCTTTGCCTGACGCAATTATCAATGAAAATGTGTTCTTTCTACGTATAATGGCGGATCATGCCAAATTCATTGGACATTTATTGGACCCCTCTGAACGTCAACTCGTTGAACAAGCGAGAAATTTCAGCCATGATTTCGATACATTGTTGTATCAAGCTATTGATCTTAGCTCCATGCGTCCTCAATCCCAAACCAAACCCCTGCTAAGTCAACAACTTGACGAGAATAAAGTCTCGGTTAAATCCCTCCGTGATTTCAAGAAAACCGCTCGAGATCTTATTGAAGAATGTCGTATAAAAAGCATCATTCATCCACTGCTTGCGGATCATGTATTCCGAGAAGCTGAAAGATTCCTCTATATTATTGATGCATTTGAAGCCTCTTTGAATATGAATAAACAAATCGTATAGCTTTACATATTTAATGGATAGGGCGACTACTTGTATCAAAAATACAGGTTGTCGCCCTATCCATCTTTATATTTGAATTCGTTTGTTTCGGTGATCCACCCCAAAGCTTTTAAAAAATAGTTGGTATTTGCGAAGAAACAATTTATAGTAAAACTCAGGAGGAATCAGGAATTTTATGGAATACAAGATTACTTCGAGTGACTACAAAATCAAACGTTAAGGATGATTGCTAATGAAAAGGTTTAATCAATGTTTTATACTTTGTACTATGGTTTTTGCTTTATTAATGCCATCCACTGTGTTTGCTGCTGATAAGAAATTACTCAATGAGGCAAGTATTACTTTGTCTAGCGATGTTATTCCTGTGGGTGGAACTACAAAAATAAAAGTTCGCTTACTAGCTGAAATGACCAGTCTTACATATGCAAAATTGACACCGGAAGTTTCTGATGAATCCATACTTACCGTTGAATTGGATGGATATTCAGATTATATTGTTACAGGCGTTCAAGAAGGTTCTGCAGAAGTAGTCTTCAACATTCCTGGTTGGACTGAAGAAAGATATCCAATTACCGTTCTATCCAAGGCTGCTTACGAAGAAAAGATGAAAACACCTCAAGAAGTGTTAGATTTCACAACCTATTCTAATCAGATAGCAGCTATTATTCAATATGACGAAATTGCCAATGAGGCATATATTAAGAACAGAATAGACACGGGTACCAATAGAAAGCAACGCTACACTGCGTTTAATAATGTGATCCTTCCTAATTACACTAAACTGGTAGTAGAAGCAAAAAAAATTAAAGCACCCAATCCAGAATTGCAGGCTTTGCATCAAATCTATTTAAAAGCTATAAAAACACAACTGGAAGCAATGACAATGATGAAAGAGGCCTTATACAAAACAAAAATTTCTAGCAACGATTTTAAAGCAGCAAATAAAAAGATGGATGAAGGCGTGAAATATGAAGGACAGTTTGTAGATGGGATCGATAAATATCGGAAAAAGTACGGTATTTAAGATTGAATGATAATTAAATCCCAAAAAGCCACGTCAGAGCTTCCTCTAACGTGGCTTTTTGGGATTATAGCTATTTTTTTGTGTAAACAATCTTCTTAATACTGTCCCTTGATAGGCAGTATTCATCCGAAAGCTGGTCAACCGTTGCTCCAACGGCAAACCTTAAACAAATCTCAATATTTCTAGATCTTAAGTATTTTCTGCTCCCTGACTTCTCGCCCCATTTTACATGTGCTTCTTCAGGCTTAGGAATATACACCAAACCACCGTTAATATATTTCTGAATTTCCTCTAATAATTCTTTTGGAAAAATCGTATCTGCATTTACATATTTCATAGTCGCTCTGCTCCTTAAACTTTTTTTGAGTTTGAAGGTAGCAAAGTCTATTCTAAAAACAACCCTGCACAGTGCACTGGCGGTAAATCAATTTTCATTCGCTCTATACAAACAACCGCCGTTGTTTATAGTCTAGACTTTGCATAGAGCTTATCGCTAATTTTCTCACTATTGTCCGCCCTCCTTTGTTTAATGTGTAATTACTTGTTCCAAAATGCGTTCCGCTGTCTTCTCTCCATTTGCAATACAATCAGGAATACCCACGCCATAATAAGAACATCCAGCAAGGATTACATTCGGATAATGATCTGCAATCTTCTTCTCTAAGGATACTACAATCTCGTGATGGCGTTTGTGGTAATTTGGCATAACATCATGCCATTTGGTCACATCGTGGGTAACTGGCTGTCCAGTAATTCCAAGACTGGTCTGTATATCATTCAACGCCACCTTTAATAATTCCTCTTCTGAAAGCTTAATCAAGGACTCATAATGCGGTCCTGAGCTTTTATAAAAGAGTCTGACAAGCAGACGTTGTTGACCAGACGTGTGCTCCCACTTACGACTTGTCCACGTACAAGCATTACAAAGAACATCGTCACTGTTGGCTGTTATGAACCCTGTACCGTTCGCTGGCAGTTGACTGTCAGGGATATCAAATCCTATATACACACTAATCATTGAGCTGTTAAACAACTGTTTGAAATCTTCATTCAGCGCTTCGTCTTGAAGTAATGCTTGTGCAGTAGAATGCATCGTTCCTAGTACGGCAAAATCGCTCTCCAAGATTCGTCCATCTGCTAGTGTTACCCGGTACCGTTCTCCATCCTTTGCAATGCGCTCTGCCCGAATCCCTTTGATGATCTCAACATCGGACAGCTGTTCTTCCATGGCATCAATCAGAGCAGATACGCCACCCTTAAAAGACATAAACTTCTTATCGCCGTTCCCCTGGAATTTAGCCTTATTCGCGGACAATCCCTGAATAATACTTCCATATTCATTTTTATAATCAATCAAATAAGGAAGGGTCGAGGCAATGGTAAGTTCGCTCAATTTCCCGGAATATACACCTGATAGGACAGGTGATATTTGCTTCTCGACAAGTTCTTTTCCAAAGAAAGCTTCCAGAAAGTCACCTACAGAATCGTTTTTCGTAAAACGATCATTCGGAGTATAGAAATCTTTAAGTGCTTCAACTTTACCTTCAGCAGAGATCAAATCTGTAGTAGCAAGCGATTCAATACTGAGAGGGATGCCAAAGACTGCATCTTTAGGAATTTGCTTCAGCTTACCTTCTGTGTAGATGTATGATATTCCTGTCGCGTTATATACAACCTCATCCTGAATGCCTAATTCTTCAATCAATGGTGCTACATTTGTCTTACGAGTGACAATTGAATCAGCACCAGACTCCATGATGAAGTCATCATGCTGAAGTGTTCTAATTTTGCCGCCCAGTCTATCACTGGCTTCAACCAAAATGATTTTTACATCCAACTTATTATGCTGTATAGATTTCTGTAGATAGTAAGCGGTAGACAATCCAGTAATTCCCCCGCCAATCACGACGACCGTTCTCAAGCGTTGACACCTGCCTCTAAAGTTATAATCTGTTAAATTCAATTGAATACATTATATCATAGGGATTTATATGTAATAACATACCGTTCGTGTCATATATGACACAAAACACCCCCAAAAAATATAAACCTTCAGAAAAGTCAAAAAAGCCGCGATTATCGCGGCTAATCTTTATATATTCTCCTGTTTTAAAGCATCAATAATATTTTCCTTCTTCACTTTTGAACTGGAGTAAAGCATAGCTGAGCTAACGATGATAAAGACTGCGACTATGACATACAAGATACTCATCCACGGAAGTGCGAATCCATAGGAGAAACTACTCATCATGGATCTATAGATCAAGTACATCACGACTATGCTAATCGGAAGCCCGTAAAATAGTGATTTTATCCCATAGAAGATACTTTCATAATTAATCATTTTATTAAAACCGTTTGGCGTCATCCCTACAGACTTCAACATCGCAAACTCTCTTTTACGAAGTGATATGCTAGTTGAAATCGTATTGAAAATATTCGCAATCGATATTAATGTAATCAAAGCAATAAAACCATAGGTAAAAATAGACATTAACATGATCATCTGCTCACTATTTTGTCTATTTTGAAACACATTTTGAACATAGACATTCCGCTCTTTCATTTCCTCAATGGCTTGTTGTGTCGCTAATGGATCAGAGCTGTTCAAGTTTAGTCGGCTTTGTATATCGTTACTCATCGTATCATTTGTTAATTGATCGAAGACTTGTTCAGAGACAATGATGTTTAATCCACCAACTAGTGCTGAATGAACACCCATAGGGCGTTTATCAGTTAATGCGACGATTTCTACTGGTGGTAATTTCGTCTCTTTCTCTGTGTTCCAATCCGTATAAATTAAATCAAGCTTCTGGCCGATTTCCGAATGAAGAGCTTTGGTCTCAATAATCTTTTTGGCGTTCTCATCCTCAAAGGTGACCGTATCATTCACAATAGCAGACATCTGATTGAGATCTGTTAATTGTTCATAACTTACACCGACCGATTCTGCATAGGTTCTCAAGCTCTGTTCATTTAGTGCATGGATCTGAATGTAGTAAGGATATTTCCCGTTCTTTAAAATACTGCTATCCTTCTCCACGATCTCTTGCAATTCTTTTGCCATATCTTTTTCATCAATCCATGAACTCAAACTTAGTTCCCTGACCACATTATATTCCGTTATATTAGGTAAGGCAGTTATCGATTTCGTCAGCCGATCTACTTTTTGAGCGTCCTCAGTCCCCATATAGACTTGGATATCATAGTTCAAACCATCCTGTGAGAGTTCTACCGACTTTCTCATATTAGAAGTGAACGAAGTTACGGATAAAAATAAAACGATACTAATGACAAGTGAGAATACGGTTGCTTGGTACCTGCGTTTATTTCGCTTTAAATTCTTCAAACCAATCTCTGCTTCAATTCCAAACAACTTGCGAACGAACTTGGATGTTTTCACCTCTTTACCAGAGAGCTTAACATCGGTTGATTGTCTGATCGCATCAATTGCCGAGATCTTTGAAGCTTTTCGGGCTGGAAGATAGGTGGATATAAAAATCGTCATAATTGAAACTACACAAGCGGTTAGAAGAGATAGAGGTGTAACAACCAACGTTAATTTTTCTGTTATCCCTAATACATCTTGAATCATCGAATTGATAAACATAAAAGTGATCCCGATTCCTGTAATTCCGCAAAGGATCCCAATAGGTATACTAATTAAACCGATGATCATCCCTTCAAAAAACACTGAATTCTGCTTCTGCCTCTTTGTAGCACCTACGCTGGAGAGCATTCCTAAATGGCGTGCACGTTCCGAGACAGAAATTGCGAAAGCATTATAGATTAAAGAAACGGAACCAATGATTATCACAGTCATAACGATGACTGACAATGAAAGAAGTGTGTTACGTAAGCCATCGTTATTCGTCACACCATAATAGCGGAGCAAACTATTATTATAAGAGATCGACTCGATATTGTTTTCTTGTGCCAATTCCTCTGCATGCTTGTATATGGAGCTATCCACCTTATTTAATACAACCGTCGCTGTAGTTTTTTCAGCTGCTCCAATCAAGCTTTCATCCACATAACTTAGAGCAGTATAACCCGGGGACCATGTTGGTTCCCAAGTAGGGCGCTTTATCACTCCCACAATCGTGTAGTTCATTGGTTTTTTATGAATGATCTCTTCATTCAGGGTATCCTCTTCAGTCCGTAATCGTTCGTTCTGAGATAAGGGCTGCCCACTATTTTTATCATCCCTAGTGACTCGCTCTCCGACATCGAGAGTTAAAGTTTCACCAATCTTGTATGTTACTTTAGCGTTTTTTGCAATTTCCTCAGAAATGACTACTTCATAGTTAGTCTTCGGGAGTCTTCCATCCAGAAGTTCAATCGGAAATTGTTTAAAACCAGCTAAATTATATTCCTTAATATACCAGTAGGGCTTGTTCTCATTCTGTCCCCCCTCTAAAGGGGCATAGCCACGATCATTTGAGATGACAAGTGTTTTCGTTGCATCATCCGCTTCTATCGCTTTAAGCTGAGCTTTAGTAACATTTCTATATTGGACATGCCATTCTCCATTTGTTGAGATACTCTGCTGCCTCATTAATTCCATAAATGAAAAACCAAGCGTTGCCACAGCCGTCACCATAGCCACAGAAATGATGACTCCAATGATAGTAACCAATGTTCTTCGTTTATTTTGCTTCAAATGTCTAAGCGTTAATTTATTTACGATATTCACGGACGAATCACCTCATCTTTGGCGATCCTTCCATCTTCAATGGTAATCACTCTATCCGCTTGTAATGCAATCCGTTCATCATGAGTAATGACAATCAGTGTTTGATTATAGGTTTTATTAAACATTTTTAATAAATCTATAATTTCACCACTGTTCTTACTATCCAGATTACCGGTTGGCTCATCTGCCAGCATGATTGCAGGATTACTAATTAACGCTCTACCAATAGAGACCCGCTGTTGTTGTCCGCCTGACAGCTGATTTGGGAGATGGTTTAAGCGATTCTCCAAATTTAACGCCTTTACAGTATCCGCAAATTGTTTCTTATCTACCTTGTGCTGATCAAGGAGTAAAGGAAGTGTGATGTTCTCTTCGACCGTTAAGACCGGTATAAGATTATAGAATTGATAAATCAGCCCAATTTGTCTGCGTCTAAAGATCGCCAGCTGTGTTTCATTCAATTCATAAATATCCGTGTTATCTACGAATACTTTGCCGCTTGTCGGTCTATCCACTCCGCCTAATAAGTGCAGAATGGTCGATTTCCCGGAGCCAGATGGCCCGATAATCGCTACGAATTCACCTTTTTTAATTGAAAAAGATACATCATCCAGTGCCTTTACCGCTGTTTCGCCTTTTCCATATGTTTTAGACAGATGTTCAATCTTTAAAATGTCCATTGTTAGACCTCCATTTGTTGATGAGATCAGTATATCTGTCTACAATGACTATCCAGTGACTCTAAAGTGACATTCTAGTCACTATGTTACAAGTGCTAAATGACTTGCTTATAAAATTTAATCTGAAATTGTGTACCTTTTCCCACTTCACTCTTCACATCGATCGTTCCGTTTTGTCCTGTGATAATGCTTTGTGCCAAGGCAAGTCCAATCCCTACACTATCTTCGCTTGCATTCTTACCTTTATAGAATCGTTTAAAGATATAGGGGATCTCTGCCTTTGGGATTCCTTTGCCGTTATCTGTAATGATAATTTCCGTAAACAGTGCATTTTCTTCAAAAGAAATCGAAATTTCTCCCCCAGCAGGTGTGTGCTCTACACAGTTTTTCAGAATATTAATGATCGCCTCAGTTGTCCAATTGAGATCGCCCATAAATGTGGTGCTATCATCTCCATCAATCAAGACCCGTTGTTCTTTAATATCCATTGGAATTAACATGGGCTCCAAAGATTTTTGAACTAGCTTGTTCACCAGAACAAGCTCTTTTTTAAAATGAATGGTTCCTGCATCGATCTTGGAGAATTTTAATAAAGAGGAGACCAGCCAGCCAATTCGTTCGAGTTGGATCGTAATTTTCCGGGTAAACTCCATTCTCTTCTCAGTGTGCAGCTCAGGATCACTTAATAAATCTGCCATCACAGTCATGGAAGTAAGCGGGGTTTTGAGCTGATGAGAGATATCCGAAATCGCATTAGTAAGCTTCATTTTATCTTCTTGTAATTGCGCACTCTGCTCGGATAACATCAGCGTCACTTTATAAATGTCATTCTTCAGGATACTAAGCTCACCTTCCTGATTATCACGAACATCGAGCGAATAATTCCCACTACTGATTTGACGTAGATACCCTGAGAGCTTTTCAATTTCACCATATCTCCAGCGGGTAAACAATACACTGCAAGCTATAAGCAAAGCTGAAGTCCCAGCTGTGAGCCCTACCGCCTCTAACGATATAAATGTCGCCACCGCTGTAGCCACAAGACTGATCAAGCACATCGTAAACAATAACCATCTAAATTCTCTATTACGAAGCATCCTAATCACCAACCTTGTAACCCAACCCTCGAACTGTTTTGATCAGTGTTGGTTCTTGGGGGTTATCTTCTAACTTTTCCCTAAGTCTTTTTATGTAAACCGATAATGTATTGTCGTTCACGAATTCACCTGCCACATCCCAAATCCGTTCTAACAATTGATTTCTTGAGAGAACCTGACCAACATGGTTAGCAAAGATCAGTAATAATCGATATTCTAATGCGGTCAATAGCACTTCATCGCCGTTCTTATAAACCTTTCCTTCAAGCGTGTTAATCCGTATATTCTCTAATTCGATATTGGATTGGGTCTGAGCCTGCTTGTTATATCTCCTTAAGACGGATTTAATCCGCGATAGCAGCTCCCGAATCCGAAAAGGCTTGGTTATGTAATCATCTGCCCCCATATCGAGTCCCATCACCACGTTGACCTCATCATCAATCGCCGTTAAAAAAATTACCGGTATATCACTTTGCGCTTTCACGATCTTGCACAGTTCATAACCGCTGCCATCCGGCAGTGAGAGATCAAAGATGCATAAGGTGAGCTCTGATAACTGCTCAGATAACACCGCTTTGGCTGAGGTGAAGTCATAACATAGAAGGGTTTCAAAATGATCCTGCTGTAATGAATATTCAAGTCCTGATGCTATCGTTCTATCGTCCTCGACAAGAAAAATTTTCATGGATGATCATCCTAACCTTATAATATATTCAATCGTTCCATTCGTTCCGATGATCATTCTCTCATAATTATAGAGTTATACCAAATTACAATTCATATTAAAGTATTTACAACTCCACGGTAAATATAATAAAAACGTCTACTCCATGGAATAGACGTCTCTAAAAGGATTAAATTGCAAAAGCACCACACTTATATTGATGTATCTGCTGAAACCCTAGCCGTAGTGCCGATTTTTTCGAAGCTTCATTATCTAGTGAACAATCCCAGTAAGGAATAAAGCCATTGGCAAGCACATCTTCAACTACTAGCGTTGCTAAATGTGTCCCCACTCCTTGTTTCTGATATTTAGGAAGGGTTTCAATTCCGATTGCGTGTGTATCCCGTGTAACAAAACTAGAATAACACACACCCATAACCTCAGATCCCTCAACAGCAGCATATCCGTAGCCTTTTTCGGCAAAGTCTTCTTTCGATGACCAGAATAAATCAATATTTTCATGTACAAATTCTATATTCTTTAGATCTGAGTTCTCCCAATCCAGCATTTTAAGATTTATAGTTCTAGTCCCATTAGTCTGCGTCGTAGTCGGCTTGTGAAGTAACTTGAACACCATCTGTTCAAACGGATATAGCTTCCTAGAAGGAAACATCAATTCCAGATTCCATTCATCATGTTGACCAGAAACTTCGAAATGTTCCATCCCGAGTTCCTTCATTCTAGGTACAATATGATCTGTTACATAACTGTCCAGTGCATGGATAAAGGCTTGATTGGTGTGATCGCCGATAAGATAAAATCCTTCAATCCCCTGACTCCATACTAACGCACTCTTTGGTGCTGTAAGTTGATCGACAAAGATCCAACCAGGATTATTGCCTTCAATCACAGAGAGAATTTCGGGATGGATATGCTCTCCTTGAAGTAGTGGCTTCACTTTATAATAATCCTCATGAGGTATTTCATGCATACAAACACTCCCCTTATTATCATTGCAAAATGCTGTATTCTTAAGTATAAAGTAATCGTCCTTCATCGGTTGGTAAAGTTTATTCATAACTGAAGATTACTGTCCATGCATAACTGTTTTCCTAACCTTAATTAATAAAAATGAAGGTCTCCTTCTTTCATTTATTAATTTGGGCATCTTCTCAAGACCCTCAAGGTTGGATTCAGGTTCAACAATTTCTTCAACAGTCAGTCCATTTTGGATCAAAGTATTAAGTAATGTTGAAAGTTTTCTATGGTATTTTATGACACCATCGATTCCCCAAAACTGATTTCTGAGACCTTCTTCTCCATAATTATCAATGGGCCAATGTAGGATATTTTGATCGGAATCTTTAACCCACCCACTTTGAATCTTATTTGATAAAACAACAGGATGTTCTGTTGAAAATACTAGGTAGCCATTTGGTTTAATCCACTTTGAAATCCTACTAATGAGTGTTTTATAATCCTCGACATAATGAAAAGCTAACGAACTTACTACCAAATCAAATTCATTTCGATTGAATTCTATTTCTTCCATAGAGCCCTGTATATAACGGATCTCAGGTCGTTTCCTTGCCATAGCTAACATCTTCTCTGATATATCTACACCTGTCACCTGTGAAGCGTGGTTATCAATTATATAGTTCGCCTGTTCTCCAAAACCGCAGCCAAGGTCGAGAACATTTAAATCCTGTAGGTCTGGAAGTAACCCTCTTATTGCAGGTTGTTCAATAAAGTCATTGTATGTAATTCTTGACTCCCTTAAGTTCTTATACATTTGAAAAAACTCAGGGTTGTCATAAATGTTCTGTTGCATCATACACCTCCAAGATATTATTGATGATGTTTACGAAGCCGGTTGTAATATAGCCATGTTCGACTAACATATGATCCAAACATTAGAATTAAGATGGCGTACAAGATCATATTTATGATCTGCAATCGATCCAGGTTAGAATAAGTCGATAATCTTACATTTAAACCAATGATATACATATATAAAATAGTGAGGGGTAAGAACATAGCAGAATACGTTAAAGCTATACGTCTAGCTAGTTTCAACTGATTTAACTTATCGCTGTATATTTGCGGTTTGGCTTTACCTGGTACATATTCTTGGCCCCATAAAACCCATTTCTGACTCCATGAACTCGATTTATACAGACATACCCAGCCAGAATCCGTATGAATGTTGAAGTAATTGGTATCAGCAGTATTTTGTAAGTCCGCACAATAACACAGCTTACGAGGCTTCCCTTTTTTAAAATAAAAGGCAGTTCCTGTTTTGCCAACTCTGTACAGATTATATCCCTTTTCTTCCATTCCCTCTAGCCACGCCTCAAGCCGATCAGGAGCATACATCCATCCAAGCTTCCACTTCATAACAAGTTGACCTGAGCTTTTCAAGCGTTTCTCTTCATTCTTACTTAGACTGCCTTGAAGAAAGGATGTCCCCTCACCATTTTGCTTGTTTGGTTGTATGAATTCTTCTGTTAATCTTTGGTTCGTCTTGTTTAATGTGATCAAAGAATATACGGTGAAAATACATAAGATAATGCTAAGTCCTAATGCAGTAGCGGGAATAAAACCATAAGGTCCGTTGAAGACATTAAAATGACCAGACTTGGAAACACTCATTGCTATCGTACTTATTAAAATTACATTGAGTAATGCAACCATTAAATAAATCAATATCCCCGTAAAAATATACATGATCTTCTTGTTATGCTTTACGATCCCTTCTCGATCAGGAAATGTCCTTATCTGTTCTAAAGGCAGCCTATTCATCGTCACAACCCATTTGCCGCTCTTTAACACCTTCGTCCATCCAAAATTTAATAATCCTTTAGAAAGGGATTGATTTGGAACTTTATCGAATACGAACCGATAGTTTGCTGCTTTCGGTTCGCCCTGCTGAAAGTAAAAATATCTTGTTAAACGGTTGATTCGGATAAGTACGTAGCCTTTTTGGGCCATAGAAGCTAACCATTCTTCGGTTTTCTGAACATCATAACTCCAAAAGGGTCTAAATATTTTGATAATCATCTATGTCACCTCCAAATTTTATAGCATTCTCATGTAGCTCTTTAAGCCTATTAATCTCCGTAGCAAGAATTAGCATCCCTAAGTCTGTTCTTTCGTAAACTGTTTTTCTCTCTTCATCAGCAAAAACAGTAATCATCCCATCTTTTTGCATCTTCGTTAACGTGCCATAAACTGTACCTGAACCTAACAAAAGACGTGCTTTCGTGATTTTCTCCACATGCTTCACTATTCCATATCCATGACGTGGTTCATCTAAGGATAAAAGAATATAGAACGCTGTTTCAGTCATGGGTACGTATTTCTTCAATACTTTCTCAGGGTTCAACATGCCCAGCTCCCTTTATTTATACGTCGCATTTAAATATGTCTTAACGTGACTATATCACGTCGTGACATAGTAGACAATATTAATGCTCGAAAAAAAATAAAAAAAGTGTGTAGAATCGCTTCATCAGCCATTCTACACACTCTGCATTCAACTGCTCCAACCTGCCTAACGAATATCTTTTACACGAATATTACTTCCTAACAGACTCGAATCACTACTTAATCGGAATGACGGGTAATTCTCATCTGCTTCAAGTCGCATCTGTTCATCAAATAAAGACTCCTGTTGCCGGTCAACAAAAAAAGTAAAAGGCTCTTTCTGAACTTCAATATCTGTAGCATGAGGTTCACTAATGACCTGAATTACGATCACGCCATTACAACCACAGCCCTCTGTATCGAAGAATAATTTAAAATATCCTGGTCGTTCACCAAGGCTTTTTTCTAACTTTTCAATAGTTTGGGAGTTCAATTGTATGAACATAGGATGATCTACTCCTTATTTATAATTGAGCTATTACTTTCCCAAAGTATAATTTGCTTTGCTTCCATCCTCGTGTGACTGCCATCACTTCTATTTTGACAGACATGAGTCTGAGCATAAATTAAACCGCCTTCTGCGTCTCCCGTTCACCACCTAGCTTAAACACGAGAATACCTCCAACAATAACAATCACTCCGACCAACTGCTTCCAAGTAAAAGGAACCTTTTCAAGCCCTAACCAGCCTAGTGAATCCCAGAGCAGTGCAAACCCAAGCTGAGAGATTAATACGATCGAAATCGCATACGTAGGGCCCAACCGCTTAGTTCCTTGCACAAGGCATATTACTACCCCAACCCCGATCAAACCACTGATCCAATACCAAGGCTCCATATTTCTCAAAGTAAATATACGGTTTCCTTCAACGATAAGACTCATGATAAATGAAGCTAGGAATCCCATCCCTAACACTAAAGTTGTCGTGGCCCAAGATCCAACCTTTTCATTAACTTTTGTATTAAATATATTTTGCAGACTCACTAGTGATCCCGCGATAAGCGCTAATATCAAACCAATAATCATAACTTAACTCCTCCATTTATCGACTTTACGCAAGGCCATTAGAATTTCAGTATCACTACGCCAACGATCATCAACCCGATGCCGATGAACTGCGGCAGTCTCATTTTTCTCTTTTCCATTCCAAACCAGCCTTTAATATCAATTAAGAACGTCAGACATAGCTGAGCAATCAACAATGAGGATATCGTAAACGTAACACCAATTTGCTGAATGGCCGTTACTTCACTGAAAATAATAACAGCCGCAAAAGCGCCACCGATCAAATATAAGGGTTTTACTTGCTTAAAGCCTCCCCTTTTCCCATCTCTAACGAACAAAAGAATGAGAAAGGACATGATGAACCCTGTTAATTGTGTAATTGTAGCCGCCTGCCAAGTCCCGATATCTTGACTAATTCGAGCATTTGACACGCCCTGTAGCGTAATACAAGCCCCCGCTAAAAATGCAAATATAATTCCTCTCATTTCTCTCTCTCCTCAACTTCGATCTCTTACATATTAAATAGCAATTCAAGGGTTTAAAAAAGGACATCTGTCCTTAATGAGAAGAAACGTTGCTATCGCCCAACAACGACCTTTGGCTCGTAGAAATAAAAAGACCGTCTCAAGCCAACTTGCTGGCTTAAAACGGACTTCAAATGCTGTATATGGTTGATTATGAGAGCAAATTCTTCTCATGCAATTGATCAAAAATAATTTGGGTAACAACAGACACGCGATCCCGATCCTTATAGCTTAACCAAGATAATTCCTCGATTTCGGACGCTGGCGTTAATGTCCCTTCATAATCCGCAATATAACAGGTCATTTTGACTGTAACACCCTCTGCTTTCCCATGAGCTTCTGCCTCAAACGTTCCAAAATAAGAGACAGTCTCTGTCTTGATCTGAACAGAAATCTCTTCCTCGATTTCGCGCACGAGCGTCTCTTCGTCTGTTTCTCCGGCTTCTCTTTTTCCCCCAGGTAAATAATACATATCTTTCCCTTTGGAACGCGCACATAAGACTTGTCCATTCTCGATATGAATCCAGGCGATTTTATCAATGATTGTTGTCATATTGTTCTCCCCATGCATTTTTTTCAACAATTATATCATACAGCTGAACGTATACATTTATGCAACGTCAGCTTTAGATTTTTGAACGCGAAGCTTAGATTGAGGTAGGTGATGAAGCAAATAGTATACAGCAACTGAGATAAGCGTCACGAACCCTGCAACTTCGTACATCATACGGTAATCTGTATAAGAAGCAACTACACCCATAATATAAGAACCCGCTCCATACCCCAAATCAAATAACAAGAAAAAGGTTCCGTTTGCGCTTCCTCTACGTTCTTTATCAGCTAATTTAAGTGCAAGCGTCTGAAAGCATGGCATAAGTGCGCCATACCCAACCCCCATAATGATGCCTGAGAACATCAGCATGAATCCGGATTTAGCTTGACTTAAGCTAAGCAGACCTACAGCGAAGATCAGAATTCCGGGATAAATGAGAATATGTTCGTTATATTTATCGAATACTTTACCGATTAGCGGTCGAAACAGCACAATCATAATCGCAAAGGCCACAAAAAAATAACCGGTAAGCTGTGATTGGTTAATTTCTTTTGTAAAAGAAGCGATAAAACCAGATAAAGAACTATAGGAGAACGCAAGCGTAAATCCAACAAGCGAGATGGGCAGTGCTTTGGGTTCAATGACGTCACTCCAGCGAAGACCCTTTCGCATCTTCACAGGTTCCTTAACGGCTTCTTTAACCGTATCCTTCTCTTCTTTGGGCATACGAACGCCTAATGTGAATAACAGCGAAAGCGCAGCAATCACACATACACCTAACAGCAGTACATGAATGTTCTCATCTTTCCATAGAAAAAGACCCAAAGCTGGTCCAATGACCATCGCAATGCTCATAAACATACTGAAATAACCGATGCCTTCACCTTGGCGTGAATACGGGATTAGCGTGGAAGCTATTGTGCTTGTCGCTGTCGAGGCAACCGCATAACTCATACCGTGAATGAAACGAATCACCAGAAACAATACAATTCCATTAGCTCCGAAGTATCCTATACAGGCGAGTAGAAATAAGACTAGCCCAATAACCGCCATTTTCTTTTTACCGAATTTATCAACCCATTGTCCTGAAAAAGGACGGATCAATACACCTCCGAGGACATAGATGGTAATGGCTAACCCCATTTGCTGCTGATTCCCGTGCAAGCTTTCCTTCACGTATAACGGGAATGCAGTCGCCAGAATGTAAAAGGTCAGAAACATAAAAAAACTACTCAAACAAACAACAATAAAATTCCGGGTCCATATTTTCTCTCTAATCACAGCAGACTCTCTCCATCCTACCTATATCTTTTTATATGTTACAATAGTATAGGACCGAAAATTAATTAAGTAAAATACATATTATATGATGGATATATCACATTAGAGTTATGAATAAAGAGAGGTCAATGTTATGGAATTCCTTCAGCTTCAATATTTCCGTGTAGTTGCTCGTCTTGAGCACATGACTAATGCCGCCAAAGAATTAAATGTATCTCAACCCTCACTTAGCAATTCCATCCAACGGTTAGAGAAAACCTTAGGTGTTCCCTTATTTGAACGCCAAGGCAGAAATTTAAAATTGAACGAATTCGGAAAAACATATCTTCGTCGTGTGGAGCAAGCATTTCTGGAACTGGATGAAGGTCAGCATGAGCTCATGGATATGGCCGGACTTGAACATGGTGTAATATCTATAGCAGTTACTCTACCGTATGTATTGCCCACTTTACTAAAAGAGTTTCTTACCCTTCACCCGCACGTTCGGATCATTCAGCGTCAGCTTGGCTCAGCATTAGAAATGAGAAACGATCTGGAGAGTGCAGTGATTGATTTTTGCATATCTTCGACACCTGTTACCGGACCAGACATCGAATGGTTTACCTTAGTAGAAGAGGAATTATGTTTAAGTGTGCCGAAGAATCATCGTTTTGCCAATCGCGAGAGTATTTCTTTGATTGAAGCTGCTGGTGAGAATTTCATTTCTTTGTCTTCTAGATCTAATTTCCGTGAAATTACAGATGCATTTTGCCGTCAAGCTGGATTTGAACCGCTAATTGCTTTCGAGCTCGAAGAAGTGAGTGCCGTTCAAACCTTAGTCGAGATGGGACTGGGTATCACCTTTACTCTCCCTTTAGCCTTAAGCAGGAGAAGTAAAAACACAGAAATCGTTCAATTGAAAATAACCGATCCGCTTTGTCAGCGCACTTTTGGCATCGCTTGGAGCAGAAAACACTTTTTATCACAAGCGGCTATACAATTCCAGAAATTTGTTGTGGATTTTTTTAGTAAACCTCATGAGTATAGTTAAGGAGAATATGCCATCTTATATCAACCGCAATCACATCTAATAAGCTACTTATACCAAGAGGATTGTAAAGCGTACATGTTTGCATAAATCCCATTGTGATGTACTAAGTCTTGATGATCTCCTACTTCAGCAATTTCTCCATGATACATAACATAGATCGTATCAACATTCTTCGCCCAACCCAAGCGATGTGAAATAAAAATAGCTGCTTTATCTTGGCAGATTTCTAATAATTTCGTATAGATCTCCATCTCGGCATTCGGGTCAATTGCAGAAGTAGGTTCATCGAATACTATAAGCTCCGCATCATTGTATAACGCGCGCGCAATCGCCAGCTTTTGCCATTGTCCACCTGATAGCTGCCTGCTTCCTTCTACTAATTGCCCCAAATTCACATCTAATCCACCTAATTCATGGAGCATATCTATCAGCTCACATTGTTCTAGAACCCTTAGTATTTTAGCATCATCTGAAGGTGTATTCGCATCGCCCAATAGGATATTTTCTCTTAGTGTCAGTTCAAACTTTACAGCATTCTGGAATACGACGGACACCTTTCCGTGAGGTTCTAAATGATCCTTCCAGCAAATCGTTCCGAAGCTCGGTCTATATTGACCTAATAGCATTTTAATCAACGTAGATTTCCCTGCTCCATTTTCCCCGACGATGGCTATTTTCTCACCCGGCTTTATGGTCATATTGATGTTAGATAAGACATTCTTGTTCGATTTGGCGTATTTAAAATAGACATTTGAAACGGTAATTGGGAGCATAGCATCAGTTGAATTATTGATGTTATTTTTGCGAAAATCCCTGTTCTTATATGTAAGTACTTCATTTAAGTCATATAATTTGCTACTGCTGATGTAAAGCTTGCTTAATGGCCAGGTCAAACTCATAATTTTACCACCACTCGATAACAGCGCCAGAAATAACACCGAAATTGTTCCAATTGTAACTGTATTAGACTCCCCCATTTTGTTTAACAGGTACACTAGAACTACAAAGATAGCACTCGTCTGGACCATAGCCACGACCATCCCTGTTTTGATCTCGAATTTTCTGGCGCTAAATCTTTTATTATGCTGCTTCTTCATAATCATTGCCCAGAGATTTGTAAAATAAGAGATGGAGTTATAAATTCGCATTTCTCGAATCGCATTAGGGTCTTCCAAAGTGTTAGCAAGATAGTCTCCCATTCTTCCATCAAAGGTGAGCTCTCTTCCTGTTCTTCTCACTTTAATTTCCGTAAATAATCGAATGGTTAAGGTAGTCACGATCATTAGTGTTACTACGAATGTGACCAAGAAATAACCACTTGTCGCAGACAACCAGATGATGCTTATTAGTCCTGAGATAATTCCTACACTCGATACCAAAAAACCTGTAATCCCCTCTAAATCTTCTCCAACTACCTTTTTAGCTCTTTGCAGTTTATTTCCAAACTCTTCATCATCAAAATCCTCAAAATCAACCCGGTTTGCAATATCTATCAATTCGGCTTGAAAAGCGAGGGTTAGTTCCGCATTCATTCGATTCTTCATCATGTTGGTTATGCTTAATGAACAAGCTTGTACGCCATGAATCACAACAAACCATAGAATAGGGAGCAGCGTCATAACACCGCGAGCCACACCGTTAATGATATTCACTTGGACAGCGTAAGAATAAAAAGTTAATAATCCACTGATTATAGGGACTATGATAGTGATTGTTGAGATCATCGGACTTTTTCTAACCATTCTCACGAGTATCATTACAAGATTAGTGATGTCAGACTTCAGCATGGATTTCTCCTTTCTTATACATATAAAGAGGACTGGCGATTAAACATCTTTTTGTATTTACCATCCACCCTCATTAATTCTTCATGAGTTCCACTTTCTACGATTTCTCCATCCTCAAATAGAAAAATTTTATCGACGAACTTGGACATATACAGCCGGTGAGTCACAATAATGGAGGTCCGCTGCTCTCCTAATTTCATAAAGGTATCAAACGCCTGTTGTTCCGCATAAGGATCCAAGGCAGCAGTCGGCTCATCAAAAATCATAAGAGCGCCATCCTTGAGATAGGCTCGAGCAATCGCTAGTCTTTGCCATTGTCCCCCAGACAAATCTATCCCTCCAAACTGAGGACCTACTAAAGTATCTAACCGAACACCATAATTATCAGCTTCTGCTGTTCTCATCGCGGCTAATAATCTTGAATCGTCATGAATAGTAGCCATATTACCTAATGCAATGTTTTCTCTAATTGGTCTTTGTAACTTAATGAAATCCTGAAAAACAACTCTGGTATCCTGTGTCACGTTATGCGCTAAGACTTCATTCTCACCTTTAAACCACTGGATGTTTCCAGCTGTTGCAGGATACAACCCTAAGATCAACTTAACAAGCGTAGATTTACCCGAGCCATTCTCACCTACAAAAGCAATTCGTTCACCTGGATGAATAGTCATGTTTATATTACTCAGGGTGTTCTTAGCGTTGGTCGGATATCTAAAAAACAGCTGATGAACTTGGACCTTCATCGGATCGGTGTTCTTATTGGAATTCACCTCCTGATCTCTAAGCACTTGCTCTTCCAAATCTAAATAAGACGTATAATCCTCGTACCGTAAACGACTCTTAGCTAAGTCAGCGTAAACTCTTGTTAATGCAGGAATAACGATGAATAATTGACTGGATATCTGAAGTAATAACACAAAAAGCCCAGCACTCTGTCCGCTACTTCCGATCGTAATTGCTAGAATGGCAATCGTAGTCCCATTTAATAAGATCATGATTAAGCTTTGGGAGAAGTTGTGGGTTTCAGAATAAATAACCTTACGGTGCATTTGTTTGAAGTTATTCGTAAAGCTCTCTTTCATCGAGGAAAACAAATAGGAGGACATTCTGTACATTCTTACTTCCGGAATGGAATTTCTGTTAATCAACAAATCGACTAAATAGTTGATCATTCGCACAGAGGAGGTTTGATTCGCTGAAATGGACTCTACTTTCTGTGACATTCGCTTCATAAGATAAAGCTGTAGAATCTGCACCCCTAAAATAATCAAAGCCAGAATATAGAAGCCATAAACAGATAAGACAACCATTAACGCAACTAATGTTATTAGGTGAACTGTCACACCTGTCCATTGGTCTAACAGATCAATCAAGGAAAGCCGTTTTGCTTTTTCTCTTTTAGTTTTTGTAGCGGGGTCCTCCAAAAGTGCCGTAGATAATTTAGAAGTCTTTTCCAAAATGCTATGTTCCAGTTCATATATACTGGTGGATGTTAAATTGGTGATAGCAATCGCTCGAAGAGAACTATTAAGGCCCGCGAGATATAACATTACCATAAGCAAACTTACTAATAACAAGATATGTTGGTAGGTGTTAGGATTGAAGTTCTGAATGAGGTCAACCACATATTTCGTTGTGAATAATTCTGCAAAAAGGATTGGGGCACTCAGTAAGTTAGTGATAAAATATAAAAGTGAGTTTCTTCTGTCTTTCACATATAATAGTTTTACAACATAGAGAAAGTCAGGCAGGCAGCATCTCTCCTTATAAGTGTATTCCATTCTGTAAACACTTTCATTGTTTAGACGTGGAAACCGATTATAACGTTTAATGTTTATAATTGGAAGAGGTGATTTTCGAAATGACCAAACGAACAGGAGTGTACATTCATGAAACTTCAATTTAACTTATTCCCGGACGGATTGCCCAAGGCGCTCACCATGAGCTATGATGACGGACAGAAACACGATATTCGCTTGGCGGAGATTTTTGATCAATATGGGATTAAAGGTACTTTCCATTTAAATAGCGCAATGATAAACGCACCCGGATTCTTATCATCTGCTGATGTTAAACATTCGCTCAGAAACCATGAGGTATCTGCCCATTCCGTTACCCATCCACATCTAGAGCGTCTACCTTTACCTATGGTAATCGATGAGCTGTTCGAAGACCGTAAGCGACTGGAGAAACTAGTGGATTATCCGGTACGAGGCATGTCCTATCCATACGGTACATACTCTCAGGAAATCATTGCTCATCTACAGTCTGTTGGGATTGAATACAGCCGAACTGTCCATTCTACCAAACAGTTTGATATGCCTTTGAATTTCATGGAGTGGCATCCAACATGTCATCATATAGAAGATCTGCATCACGTATGGGAGCGATTTACAACGGAAGGGCCATCCCAAAAACTGAGACTCTGTTATGTTTGGGGTCATAGTTATGAATTTGCACAGCAGAACAATTGGGAGCTTATCGAATCCTTTTGCCAACAAGCAGGTAGACATTCGGATATTTGGTACGCTACCAATATAGAGATTTATGATTATGTTGCTGCGCTATATTCACTGAAGATGAGTGCTGACAAAACGGTCATCCGTAACAACTCGGCTATTGATGTTTGGGTATCCGTAAATGATCAACCTCTTCAGATTAAAGGTGGAAGTACGATGATGATGAAATAATCCAAAATGCAAAAAAGAGCGATTTTAAACATCGCTCTTTTTGCTAGTTACATAAAAGTGAGTGCAATTATTTGGATTGAAGTGTAAATGTCACTGTTTTTGCTTTTTCCTCAAGGATTGGAGTATAGGTGAATGTCATTACATTCCCTTTGCGACTCTTCAACACTAACATTCTGGTCAATACATATGGATCTCTGCCATCATTTACTCTATCCCATTCCTTACAATCTTCACTAGTAATTAGTTTTTCATAGAGATTAATGATTTCACCGGTGTTGCTATAAACTAAATATAAGTGTGTCGTATCTAATAAACGAACGAGCACAACGTCTTCCGCAGCATACTCCACTATGAAATCTCCGGTTGCTCCTGTTAACTTTTCCATCTCAAATAACTTGCCCAAACCGCCATCCTTAGTAATATATTGAACGTTCTTCCCGTCGGTTATATACACCTGAGTGGAAGGCACTTGTGGTGCATGGATATAAGCCGAGTTATTGTAATGATAGTCCATTTGCTTGAGAATAGTGCCCGCTTTAACCAATACTTGATAACTGCTATTAAAATCGGTGAACATGGCATAATGATTGTCCGTTAACTGGAGTAAGTCCGTACCATTGCCCATTTTTTCAATCTCAAAAGCGTAGTTGTACGCAGATTTCTTAAAAGGTAGTCGACCAATAATTACTGGTTTCCCAGTTTCCGTTGCACGGTAATACAAATCGCCGTTTTTTTGAGATATCCAATAGGATCTTCCATCTACAGAAGCAGAAACCAATCTAGCTTCATCTATAATTTGGATAACCCCATCCGTTTTATTAAGCCCCGCTTTACCTCCAAGCGCACTGACCGCCGAGACCAATGGCACGTACACCGAGCCTTTTATAATACGTGGGGACTTTGTTAAGGTCACCACTGCCTCATTCACTTTTGACTTTACAGTACCAGCCGTGAAGATAACCTCACGCCCAGGACGAACCAGTTTGGCCGTTTTGGACGGTTGATCCCATGATAATGTATACCCCATAGCATCTGCGAGTGATTTCAGGGGCACAAAAGTTGTATTCTCCGTGATCACCTGTTTGCTGCTGATTCCGATTTCTTTATAGTTGAATTGAATTTGGTTTTCTGCTTGGGCTGATACCGATCCATACCCCGTACTTAAAATCAAAACAGTCAAGATTCCTAGCGTTACCTTCCATTTATTCATTTCTTTTCGTCTCCCTCGACTCTATAGTCATATGTAATTAGACGACAAGATTTGGAAAAAGTTTCTTGTTTCCGTTTTACGTATAAAAAAGACCTGATCCATGGTAGACTACCGCAGTCAGGTCTTCTGTCTTTTATAAAGTAATCTTAACTTCCTGCAAACTCATAAAACGCCAAGGCATCTCCCCATGTCTGGAATCCTGCTTGCGCTAGTTTATCACTGCCTCCGCCTTTTCCATTATAGGTACTTAGGTGCTCTTTGAAAAAAGCTCCACAGGAGATCTCCGCGCTGCCATTCTGTGCAAATACAACCTTATTCTCAGCAGAACTAGCCAATAAAACCGGAACATCGCATTTCGCGGTAAGCTTGTTAGCTAAACTTTGTAAATCTTTCAGCGATTTATCCTCGAACACTTTTGAGATCAGCTTTCCTTCTTGCTGTGCTAAAAGCTCCTGTACGACATAATCATCATTCTTCTCTTTAAGTAGGGTAATTTCAGCTTGCAGCTGCTTTTGTTCATTCTCCCATTTTTCAATGCGATCGATAATTTCATCTTTTCCCGTATTGAACTTGGAAGATAGAGCTCCAACAATTTGCAGACTGCTATTAAACTCCTCCAAAGCACGGTATCCACATTTAAAATAGATCCGCGTATTGCCTTTTTGTTTCTCCGCTTTCAGAAGCTTAATTATACCAATCTCACCTATTGAAGATACATGCGTACCACCGCAAGCGTTATATTCAACATCTTTAATTTCTACAATCCGGATGTTCTCCGTCACTTTAGGTTGTTTGACCAATTTAAGCTGTGAAGCCTCTTCCCCTGTTACAAAATAGCTCAGGATACTATGGTTCTGGTAAATCTGCCGATTAACCTCCCACTCTATGGAATGAAGTTGTTTAGGCGACAGTTCTGGCACTTCTATATCAATGGTGCAATAATCCTCACCTAAATGAAAGCTTAGAGTCATAAACTGGTACAAATTGAGACAGATGGCTGAGAGCAAGTGTTGTCCACTATGCTGCTGCATATGATCAAATCTTCTCTTCCAATCGATTTGACAAGTGACGGATAAATCATCAGGCAGACGTTGCAGCTTATGCAGGACAAGATCTTCCTCACTGATTACATCAAGTACCGGGATATCCCCAATAGTCCCTAAATCACAAGGTTGCCCACCGCCATGCGGATAAAAAGCGGTCTTCTCCAAAATAACATAGAGTCCATCTTCTCGTTCTATGGTTTCAGTAATACAGGTCTTCCAATCAGTAAGGTATGTAGAATTGTAGTATAGTTTGTTGGTCATATATGTATCCCTCTCTTTTATACGTTTTCGGCACATTAAGCTTATAGTATCATATCGGATTTCAAAGACAAACTGCACAATGAAAAACGCCTTGCGGCGCTTTTGGAAGGAATTCACTCTTTTGTTCTACTTTCAGTTGTCTTCTACCTTGTACATCAGTAATCCTGTACTCTCATCCAAGAATTCCGCTGTCATACTCTAGAACCATTACCCCTGTTCAAGGAAAATAATGCCCTAGCCGAGCAAGCGCTTCACAGTGTCATTTGGACTTTCTGGCACCACCGTAGACATGGTTTGAATTTCCACAACGTGGTTCGCGAGCCAAGGTCCCACCTGTAGGGGTATGGTTGGTTTAGTGCAAATGATATTGAACTGCTCTTATTAATCAGGACGAGTGGGATCAATTATGGAATAGTGATGATTATCTATGTAAGCATCAAAAGCATCTATGCCTTCTTGTAAAATTATACGAGATTCTTTGGGGGTAATTGGTACTACCCACAAGACATTAATTATTTCTTCACCTATTTTTATTTGTTCTAAATCCTCACTTTCTCCTCTTAGTTCATCAATCAAGAGGGCTTTTGTAGTCCAATTTTCTGGTGCGAGTGCGCTCTCAGTCATTACTCGTGGTACTTCCGAAGATTGTATATGTTCAATATTATGGGCAATTATGTCACAGAAATATGAGAATATGCGATCAATGTTTTCTTGTCCCAAATCGGGTTTTAAAGCTATCATCCATTCATTCTCAATAGGTTTTCCAGTTTTCCGAATGGAATTAGATAAGCCGACTGTTGCGAATCTTGCAGGAATATTAACGTCAATTGATGGAAAATAAAATAACTCAATATATACGCCAATCTCCGGTTTTGTCATTATGACTCTATATTCTGGCATAGACCATTCTTTAATATATAAATTGAGAATAATTGTTCTCCTAATGTCGAATTCCAGAATGATCCCTCGGCATGACTCTTTATTGATTTGCACATCCATCACCTTTTTTCAATATTGGTTTTTTGGTTTAGAATTTGGGCTTGTATCATTGTCCTCCTTCATCGTTCGCGGCCTGCCATTTCAGTAATTGAAAGGGCAAATCTCTCCAATTAAGAAGTTATTATCTCTTTTTGATGAATGGTGCTTCATGACTGCTTCTTGAGCTTTAAGGACAATATCATCTACTTCGGAAAGCTGGCGCTCAATAGAGGCTAGAGCCTTTAGTAAAAATAAGCCAAGACTTTCATCCCCTAAGGATAATTCCAATTCGGCGAAACATTCGATGTCTTGGAGTTTTTCTATATTTTTTTTGTTATTGATTTTTTTAGGGTATTCGATGTATTTATAGAGGGTTAAGACTGCTTCTTCCCCCTTGGCTTTAAAGTTGTGAACAGTTCCTTTGAATAGGGTGTCTTTGAATCCTTCCTTAAGCCTACCTTGTTCATTCAAGGCATCCAGATGAAAGGTTGCTAAATATTTTTCGTTTCTTACGGCATGATCATTAATGCTGTAGGATACATTCTCTTCGTCAAGAATCTTTATTATTTCATCAATTGACTTGAACTTCAGTCTTGCAAATCTCGCCGGAGAAAATTGCTTGCGCAAAGAATCTTCATTATTTGAAAGGTATGCCTTAAAAGAAATTTCAGCATTTCCTTCCAGGAGTTCTTTGAAATAAACAAGATGCCTTTCATCTACCATATCTGCCTCCTGCAACTCTTGAGCTTTTGGGTATATTATGATTACACGTTATTTTTTTGACTCAGGATCAGGATTGGAGATCATATTGAAAAATGTGGCCAGAGATAGTGTATGATGCCGGAGAACTGATATTTTGAAGCGATTAATCCAGATCTCTAGCCCAGCTAACTAACTCTTCATCGTCAAAGTTATATGGATATTCGTAAATATTAGAGTAATAGTACTCCGATTCTAATAAATCTCTAATTACATTGAAAACCTTATTGGTGGCATGAAATCCATTCCTGATGGGCGCGGTGAAGGCAAGCGAGCCATTATGAAATCCATCTAAAGAACCGGAAAGCTCTCGTTTGACTATAGATTCAGCTGTCTCTATCTTTCCTTTAACAAGCTCCTCTTTGTAAATTTGAATGCAGAAATTCCCACCATGTTTTATTAATTCAAACTCTCCATTGGGATGGAGTTTTATTGTATCTCCTTTCGCAAGCCCTAGAGCCAGCCCAGGAGATGCACATAATTTGAATATTTTATCGCTTATGCATTCTGCAGGAAGCTCTTCAAAGACTGCTTCCTCTGAATTTATGCCGGCAAAAACATTAATTAAGGTTAATTTATGCTCCATACGAATACTCCTCAATACTGTCTCTTTTAATGTATGAGATTTGAGATTACATCCTTCATGTATCCGCTATCGCTTGTAATTCAACGGGTCGATAATAAAGGAGGTTCCTCTTTTTTTGAAAGGGGTTACTTCAAGAAACTTTCAAGGCGGCAATGTCATGTACCTTGTTAATAATTGGGGCGTTGCTGGCCCTGCTTTCTCAGATCTAGGAAAGATATTCAAGAAATCATAGCAGGTACTAAAACGCCTCGTCAAGTGCTAGAAGCGGTAGACAAGAAAGCAGTTGAGCTGCTGGAGAAATCTAAATAGGTCGTATAAATTACAAGGGGCAAGGCGATTTGTCTCTTGTACATCCTATAAGCTAAAGGTTGTTGCCATTCCATTATCGGTATTTCTCAATAAAAAATTAAAAACAAAAAATCTGCTACGGGCTGCGTTCTTCATTCCTGCGTTGTTCAGCGTATTGGTTATCGGTTTTCTCTGGAATTTTATGTACTCACCTTCCGACTTCGGTTTAATTAATCAACTTGTAGTTGCTCTTAGCTTTGAACGCATCAATTTTCTCGGAGATCCGCGTCTTGCGCTCTACTCAGTCATCATCGCCTCAGTTTGACAGTGGGTGGGTTACACAATGGTTATTTATTTGGCCAACTTGCAGAGCATCTCAACAGATTATTATGAAGCGGCGTAAGGAAACGCCTTTATCGCGCACAGATATCGGCATGATCCCATGGAGATTCTTGAACACCCTTGCGAACGCTTCCGGCGTTCGGTATCCATATTTCATGGCTAAATCGATCACCCTTGTATCGGTTATCTGCAATTCAAAAGCCGCCAATGTCAATCTTCGACGCCGGATGTACTCGGATAACGAGATTCCGGTAATGAACGGAAACCCAACAAATCCGATGTATAGTAACATTGAGCTTTACTGCCAGTATGTAGATTGAGAATCACCAAGGATTGTTCAAAGAATTCAACAAAAGAAAAGTTCAAGTGGTATCTCTGCTTGAACTTTAAATGGTTATATTGAGGTGAATCTGGCGTTAAATCAATTCTTTCTCACTATTTCGTAACTCTACTTTCCGCTGTACCAAACAAAATACGCTATACGCATTTTACCAATAAGCGAACGAACAAAATGCTTATTTTCGGAGCGAGGCATTATATCGGTGAGTGTATACAAACCATGTAATGCTTGCTGTTAATAATGCCGACGAAATCAAAGCTGTAAGAACACTATATGTTTGCCAAATAAGTATCGTTGACCAATCTAATACACAGCACATTATACACAGGGCAATCGTAGCAATCAGCAAAATAGCTGTTACGATTATTCGCTTTTTTGTAATTGGCTGCCGCTCATTCGTTTTCCTTCTGCGTAATCCTAAGATAAAGAACAGAACAGCCAATAGGCAAAGAATAATTGTGGTAGACGATAAAATGATGTCCAAAAGCTGTGTGCCGCTTATTTCATATGACTGCGTTAGATTGCCGTCTAATATATCTTTAACTTTTAGTACAATGCTTCTATTGATATTTGCGCCGTTGGTCAGCAAGCAGACGGCTGTTCGTTCATTTGGCAGTATGATCACTTCGGTTCCAAAATTGGGATTTCCCCCGGGGTGCTCTATAATCGTTTGGTTGGCGTTTACCGTCCAGCCCGCCGCATAATACATTTCGTTGACAGCCGGAACAGACATATCACCCTGATGTGATTTTTCGATAACCGTATGGAATATTTCGGGTATGTCCTGCACAATACCCATCTGTATGCCCATCCAACGCGCCATATCTTTTGTACAAGAAATGATGTAGCCTGCGGGTTTATTCCCGGAATAATCCGGCGCGTTATATGGAGTTGTCATAAAAAAGGAAGAACGGTAGCCCTGCGCCAACTGTCCGGTGGCTTGAGCATCTTCTTTATAAACATACGTCTGGTGAAGACCTAACGGCTGAAATACCTGTTCCCTCATAAAGTCTTCATAGCTTTGTCCCGACACAATCTCAATAACCAAACCCAATACGTCATAATTAACGGTTCCATAGCTATACTGTTCACCGGGAGGGAACGCCAACTCAGCATCTACCAGCATTTCCACAGTCTTTTGCAGCAAATCTGGTGTATTGCCTTGTGGAATATTTTGAGAATGCCTAACATTTGTTAGGCCGCTAGTATGGTGAAGAAAGTTATTGAGTGTAAGGCCTTGCATATCAACAGGTTTGCCTTGATACTTTAACGTAAACCAAGGTAAATATTTTTGGACAGTGTCAGTCATTGACAGCAGCCCTTGCTCCTCCAACAGCAGAATACCCATGCCGGTAAAAGCTTTTCTGACCGAGGCCAACTCATATAGTGTATTTTCACTTGCAGACAACCCACTTTCACGGTCTGCATACCCGGAAGAAAAGTAGAACACTTCATCATCAGCAAGTATTGAGATTGACATTCCCGGCACACCTGATATACGACGGGCATCATCCAACAACGCCTGTATTGCCGCAGATTGCGTATCTGACAACGACGCATAACTTTGTGTTGCGAATCCTGAGAATAATATAAGTATTGATAATACAAAAACAATAGTCTTTTTCATAAACTCTCCATTTCGAAAAAATATAAACAACCCGTAGTACGCCTTATCTGCCTAATGCGTCGTTCCATTATACTTAATGCTAGACGTTCAATGATTAGATTAGTATTGTAAACTTCACAGACCCATGTATATTATTTCTTGTTTCGCAAAAAAGGCCCCTCTGTCCCATCTTCCATTTCCTTTATAGTATTTTATTAGGTATCAGTGAGGCTTTTATTAAATGAAGTATTACCAAGCCCTTATCATTTTTCTACCAATCGAAATATAGACCTCTGTCAAGTTGGTCTAACAGCAAAAAGAAAGGAGACTAACCAATATGGCTAGGCTCCTTTCTTTTATAAAAATTTCGCCCTATTATGATAAAGCTCAGTGTAGGCAAGTTTCATTAATCTTTCCATGTTACCTGCCATCCATATGACTGAAGTTTAAAGTATTTATTAAACTCCGCGACTACGGACTTTGCGTTCTCTTTCGATGTTGCATGAAATATAGTTATATCGACTATATTACAGTCTGAAATTTCCTCCAACCCTTTAAGTCTTGATGCATCTACTCCAATCTGCTTTAGACTCATACAATTTTTGAGTATTGTTAAATCTCCAACCGGATAAGTGAATTGCTTTAATTTCTTCAATTCTCCTATAACCTCTATATGTGATTCATCTATTGCAAAGCTATCCGTCTCAAAAAACGTTAGATTCTTTAAACCTTTTAAGAATGATAAATGTGGTATAGTCACTTGTTTGAGCTCTAGTTTTATTAACTTACTAAGGTTTGAAATATAAAGCAGGTCGCCAACCTCCATTTCTTCTAAACTTAGTTCCTTCAATTTTTTTATAGTTCCTATTAATTCCCTATCAATTGAGTTCATTCTACATAATCTCAAACTCTTTAATTTCTTTATATCTTTCAGTTTATGTATATCTTTTAATGGAAGTCCTATTAATGTTAGCTGCCTTAGCCCATCTAAAGAAACTAAGTACTCCAAATCAGACTCTTTAAAGGCTTCTGATCCTATCACAAGTTCTGCTAAAGAAGGTAACCGTTTAAGTACATCGAAATTAGTAATTTCATCCGCATGTATAATAAGTTCTTTAAGATTAACCATATGGGTTAAAATATCCAAAGATAATGCTCCGTATTTTTGAGCTTGATCAGCTCTAATAAATACCATTCTCTTTTTTTTCAATGTTTTTGAAGATACAAAACCACTCTCAACATCGTCTTTAAAATACTCTTCCCAAAATCCGCTTACAGGGATAAGGCTGTTCTCTTCGATATCCATTTTAGTCAAAGCCAAAATATCATCCAACAAACTTCCACTTTCACGGGATAATATGATTACATCATCTTCTTCACTAATACCAATACTACTATTTCTGAGGCTCGAATCGATAAATTCAAAGAAATGTCCCAAACTTTCCGCAATAACATATGAAAAACTAGAATTGTGATCTATCGTTATAATTTGCCCATAAACGCCCTTTTCTCCGGGGTCTAAATCAATTGCCAAATATGAGCCTCCACCATCTTCGGCAAAAGGAATCCAGCCTTCTCTGTAGTTCCCATCTTTTATTAAATCTGGTTTGCTGGATATAATATCGTATGCTGATTCCAAAAGGGACTTCCAGTTGCTTACTATCGATTCAATGTTCATCCAACCAAGACCAGCCATAACGCCAAAAATCTGCTCTCCTTCTCCATTAGAATTCATGTATAACTTTCTAAAATCTTCTGGAAATTTGCAGTTCATCATGCTCTCAAAAAGATTTATTTCCGATTCCTCAACTGCTGGATTCAGTAATTCCTCTACATTTGGTATATGTGATTTTAATGTCTCGATAAGTAAACACTCTTCTTTTTCATTAACTAATGACATATAGTGGCCCCCATTCTACAGAATCATAATAGTTTCAGTAAACGTCCTTGGTTGATCATCAATCATTTTGTTATGAATCATCTTCAACAGTTCCATCAATAATTAATTCTATCTTACATATGGAGCATCTATTTCCTGATTTAGCAATATCGTATCATGAATTTGTAAATATTGTTGTATTAAGTCATATAAAAAAACTAAGAGTCATCTTAGGGGTTAAACCCTATTTATTATACGTTTTCCCGCGTTTGAACTTCAACTATCCTGCCCGTTTGCTGAATAAAGGCAGCCGATCACATTGACTGACCGGCTGCCTTATCGTGTTTATTGAGCTATCGTTACCCGTCAGATCAATAAGAAAGAAAAACAGTATCCTCCTAATGTGACAGGAAAAAGCTTTACTTTGATCGTTGATACAAGGATCAGAAGGTTCAGAAGTTCAACGAATTAACAAGCACAAGTAACGTCTTTTAAATTTCGTATAGCAATAGCATTGAGTCGGAGCGCTTCTACGATTGAATCTCTTACTGCTAACAATTCAAATCTTTCGCGACTGCCAATAGGCAATCTGCAAAGCAATGCTTCAATTCTTTTAAGGCTTTCTTTCAGAACCACTCTTTGCTTACGCAAAGCATTCAAAGCTCTTTGAATTCTTCTCTTCTCTGCAGCAGTCATAAACTACCACCTCTTTTCGATTGTGATAGTATATGAGATGCGACAGAGCTCCTATCTGCTTGTACAATCCGGAAAGTAAATGATTGATTTTACTGCTTTTCGCTAGCTTCCATGATAGGAACGGACCAATCTACATTGGTGTACAATCGGTTGACTATCGTGCGTATTAATTGAAGCTGCTTGGGAATCTGTTTAAGGCCTTCAGCACGGAATTGGAAATATTTCTTTTGATTATTTGACTGAGACTCGATAAATTCAATATAACCATCTTTCCACCCTACCCCTTTAGTAGTAAGAGCTCCTTGTTCAGTGAGTTTGTACTCCTTGCCATCTAGTGTCTTAAATATCCATTCACTATTTATAAACTCATTCCTCAATCTTCCTCTAAAATGTAATACACCTTCCTTCGCTGATACATTGTTATCGGGAGACGACTCCACAGTAAAATCATTTAACATCAACTCATCCCCGTCAAAAGCAAAGGGAATCGGATGTTCTTTCAACTTGGCTGGCTCAAATTGCACACTAGAACCATCCTTCTCTGGGATAAAATATCCATCCAATACGAAAGTATAAGGCGTATCCTGCGGTAAATATTTAAACATATAGCTCCAATGCATAAGTCCCTTTGTTTCCCCTGGAACATTAGAGTAGGACATAACGCTATCCCTATTAGGAAACTTTCTAGCATTAACACTGTGAATCTCTTCTCCTGCTGTATCCTCAAAGTGGAATTTCAAGCCCTGTTGCTTCCATAGTTCGCCGGGAGAACGAGTCAACGCCTCTTCACTCAATTGAGTATCGAACTCAAAATGAACACCTTGCACCATATGAGTTAATTTTTTCAAGGTCACAGTTAAACCGTCCGGGGAGGTGTAGCTACCCGTTAGTGGCATAGAGGTCGTTTGCTTATTAGCTTCTGTCATATCCATCGAAAAATTGAAATTCCAATCCCCTTGAACAATAGGAATGTTTATTCGTTCACTCCCCAATTCAGTAACATGACCTTGGACCGTAATTCGATCAGTTTGCAGAGGTTCAGAGAAATTAACGATCAAATAGTAAAAGTCATTGGTAAATCCTATATCAGATAAATTCCCTACGATCTTCCCTTGATCATCCTTAATCGCAATACTATTCCCTTCATTAAGGACCAACCGCTTTTTATCATGCTTTCCATCCGGTCCGAACAACTGTAAAGCAATAATTACCCGTGTAGGATCTGCCACCGCTTCATCTATTTTTATCGTATAGCCTTTATCCTTCACCTTAATATTAGGATGTTCTACCAATCCAAATTCTTGCGCTCGCAAAAGGCCAATGTCCACATTATCTTTTACAAAAAGAGAACGTAAAGTCTCTGCCAATGTGGGCACAGAATATAAAATCACGGCACTCAGAACAACAAGTAACAAAGCCGCTCCCATGACTATTCTTAGTGACTTAAGTATCTTCGGATTCTTTCGCTTCCTGTCAGGTACCGTTACTTTCTCTAGTTCTACGAATTCTATTGAAGCCATAACTTGAGCAGTAAAAGAATCTGGCAGCTTCTCTTCAAACAACGCTTGCGACCACTCCTCTTGTTCTTCTAATAGTGTATGATAGATTAAATTGCATTGGGCACAAGCAGCGATATGATCAACATTTTCAAATGGTCGGGAGGTGGGTGTACTTAGGATGTATTGCTCGATCTCAAATGGACTTAAGCACTTCATCGCTCTTCACCTCCTGGTGTGTCATGATATGTTTCAATCGTTGTTTTGCACGATAAAGGTCATTTTGGATCTTACTTAAAGGGACCTCTAAGAGCGTACACATTTCTTCATAGCTTAAATCATTGGTATAACGAAGCAGCAAAGTCGTACGATAATTAGGCGGTAGCTTCTGCATTAACTGATGCAGCTCTGTGCGATGCTCCGATCGAATGAATTCTTCTTCTGGATTATCTGAAAGAGATAGTTCAGCAAGATCGTCTGGTAAGCTCGCTATAGGACGAGTTTTTTTCCACAAATCCTTCAGTAAATTAGTCGCGATCGTATACAGCCAAGCCGCAAAGTTTTTATCCAAATCATGTGAGGCTAGCTTACGATAAGCTTTTATAAAAGTATCCTGAGTGATGTCTTGTGCGTCTTGGTGATCGGCCCCCATTCCTCTCAAAAGGCCATAGATTTTATTCTTATATCGATTCACAAGATACGAATAGTCTTCCTTATGACCATCCAGAACGTTTAGGATCCATTGCCTTTCTTCCTCTTTTTCAACTTTCGGTACATGTCCCTTCACCCTTAAGCCTCCTTGAAGCACGATACTCTATAGACGATCCCTAACAGAAAAACTCTCACTTTATACAAAAAAAAGTAGATCTTCAATTGTATTGAAGACCCACTCTGTTATCTAACCTCGAACATGCCCCATCTGTAGCCCAAATAGGCTCACCCCAGTGCTAGTGATACAAGTCTACTCCAATATATAAGCTTTTCATCCTGCCCGTAAGCCCCAATACATTGAAATCCTAAAGGCATGTTATGAATAGTGGCTGAAGGAATGCTCACAGTTGGCGCTCCTGCGTATGACCATATGGCCGTCATTCCAGCCCATCCTGTCCGTGTTCCCCACAATGGAGCAGTTCCTGCTTGAGCGGGCGAGACCCAAATATCAATCCCTTCTTTCTTTTGAACATCCAGTAGATCATATCTCAATTTGATTTGTCCTCTACGATATCGCTCCAGTTCTTCCTCTTTGATGGTTTGACCTGATTCAATACCAGCACGCATCGCCGAACCATAGTAATCTTTATATTTTTCAAATCGTACGGTATGCACTTGAGCCATTTCCCCTTGTACTAATCTCAACATTGCATCCCCATAGATGAAACTATCTTCCCATGGCATCTTAACCGTTTTTATGATGAAGCCCGCCTCTTCCAACTTCTTAATCTGGCTCCAAAAAGTATGTTTAGCGTCCTCTTCCAATAAAGTCATGAATACCCCTTCTGGAATACCAAGCACGGGTTTACGGTTAGTTTCGAAAGGCCTCCATTCCGAGATGAGTTCTGAAGAGATCCGCTCCATGCTAACCATATCCTGTGTGAAAAATCCCATCGTATCAAATGAAGGGGACATCAACTGAACACCATCCAAGGGGATACGTCCATAGCTTGGCTTAAATCCAACAACACCACAGAAAGAAGCAGGTGCCATAACAGAACGCAAACTTTGTGTGCCTATCGCAAATGGACACATACCCGTGGCAACTGCCGCTGCAGACCCTGCACTAGAGCCGCCTGGTGTATGATCCAAATGATGAGGATTACGAGTTGGGAGATGCCCGGCATATGCGAACTCTTCGGTCACCGTTTTGCCTGTGAACCATACTCCTTTTTGCCGCAGCTTTTTAATAAAACTACCTTCTGAACGTGTTAATTCCTGTGGAGGAAGATTTGAGCCGGCACGAGTGGGCAAGCCGTCTATATGAATTAGATCCTTAACTCCTACTGGAACTCCGTATAATGATGGTTTTGGGAGCTCATGATAGGTTTGTCTTAGCAGCGCTACTTCACTCATGATTCTATCTGTTCTTTTCTCTTCCGATACAAAAGCATGGATGTGAGGCTCCAACTTATCATAACGATCTAAATGCTGATTAAGGAATAGCTCGAGTGATGAGTCAATTGGCTCTAATCCTTGGAACTGTGTTAAAGAAGATGTATGGATATACATACCTAACCCCCTCCACAATTTACCGAACTAAGATCCCCTGGACTATGATTGTATTTTTTTGGAATAACTTCATGTTAATCGTAGTCCTTTGCTAAGGCAAGAAGTTTAATCACTGCATACAAGGCGCACATAATCACTGTAATACCAGCGAGTAAAAGAATTGTCTCCACTTGGATACTATCAGCTAATGGACCAAACAGCACCATCCCGAGTGGCAAAGCACATGAATTCGTTACTTGAACAAGACTAAATACCCTACCTTGCATATCCGGATCCACATTCTGCTGCAACAACACTGTCAGAGGAGCGTTAAAGCAAGGCATCGTTATGCCAATCAACAAGTTAAACAATAGGTACACTGCAAACATAGGAGCGACGCCAAGTCCAACCATCAGCAAACCGTAGAAAGCACATGCTAAAATGTTGGTATGCATACGAGACTTAAAGCCGCCCCATGATGCGATTAGAACCCCTCCAACTAACGCCCCAGCACTGAAAGTCATCTCACTTGCGGTCAATCTCCATACTTCTGGACCAAAGGATCGACTCACCATTAGAGGGGTTAAGAAGGCGGCTGGACTAATCAGTATCATTACGACAAATAAATAGATTAGTAATTGCTTAATAAAAGCATGATCCTTTAGATACTTAAATCCTTCCTTAATGTCTTGTACATTCGATTTCTGACCATCCTCCACTTTAGCGTGAGCTGGAATAACGATTATACACATCATACCGATCCCAATAATTGCAGTCATCACATCGATAAAAAAGGCAGTTTCAATGGTACTAATCGACAGGATCACGCCACCTGCAGCTGGAGCCAGAAACATCATCAAGGATGAAATACTGCTGTTTACTCCGTTTACCTTCATAAGCTGATCTTTTGGAACAATTTGAGGTATAAGTGCGTTCACAGCAGGAACCTGTATGCCCGTACCTGCTGCTCGGATCAGCAAAATTAAATATAGCAACCAAATATTGTTATAACCCATCAAAAACATCACAGCGAGAAGAAGTGTAGCGATCGCAATCATACCATCTGCTAGCATGATCATTTTTTTACGACTATAGCGGTCGATCCATACCCCAGCAAACAGCGAGATGGCCATCTGCGGGAGAAATCCACAGACGGTTGATATCGTCATCATCACCCCTGAGGTAGTTGTTAGAGTGATATACCAAATAATCGCATATTGAATAAGCGAAGATCCAAATAAAGATATGGTTTGAGCCGTTAGAAATAGGGTTATTTTTCTTTTCCAATGATCATTCATGGTTTGCATTAGTACTTAACTCCTTTATTTCTGGTCTCATCTCCTATGTTGAGCACACGATCAACCCATCCCTTATAAAATTGTTCTTCATGAGAAACAAGAATCACAGTTCCACCAAATTGGATTAGAGCTTTCTGTAAAGCATCTTTCGTTTCAGCATCTAAGTGATTGGTCGGCTCATCCATAATTAGAAAGTTATATTCTGAAAGCAGTAATAAGCACAGCTTAACTTTAGATTGCTCCCCGCCGCTGAGTGTTCGTAATGACTGTGTTACAAGATTATCTTTAACAACACACTGCGCTAGATAGCGACGTATTTCCTTTACAGTCAGTTTGGGATCATAAGTTGAAATCACCTGAATAGGTGTCATTGTATCGTCTTCCCAAGTTAAATCTTGCTCGAAATAACCCACTTTAACTTGTTCTGCGAACTGAAACCTACCGGTAATCCCTTGGATCTCTCCAACAAACGTCTTTAGTAAAGTTGATTTCCCGATTCCGTTGAACCCCGTAATCACGAGCTTTTGTCCACCGCGAATGGAGAACTTCAATTTAGGCAACAAAGGCTTATCGTAACCTACGACTAAGTGATCCACTTTAAGGGCTACTTGTGACATGCACGGAAGCTCCTTAAAGCGAATAGACGCTTTGGAGACAAATGTCGGAGCAGCGATTCGTTCCATTCTATCCAGCTGTTTCTGGCGACCACGGGCAATTTTGGAATTAACACCTGCACCGTTTTTTCGAATGAATTGCTCAGTGGTTTCGATTTTTTTCTGCTGTGCATGATATTGCCGGATATGACTCTCTCGTAAATGTTCCTTCTGCTTCACAAAATCCGAGTATTTCCCGTGGTATTTTTTAATCGTTTCGCCCTCAATATCGCAAATACTAGTGGATATTTTATCGAGAAAGGCATAGTTGTGAGACACTACAATGAACGCTTGATTGAATGCAATCAGATACTCAGCGAGCCAGTTAACATGTTCCTTATCCAGATAATTGGTTGGTTCATCGAGTAATAACACATCAGGTTGTTCAAGTAAAAGCTTGGCCAGAATGACTTTCGTCCGTTGCCCCCCGCTTAACTGCTTGATGGGACGGTCGATTCCAATCGCGTTGATCCCTAGACCGGTAACCATCTTACTGATGTTGCTCTCCATCGAATAATAGTCTAACGCTTCTAATCGTTCCTGGTAGTCTGCTGCCTTTTGTAATAACGTTTCGTTGCCAGTAACAGCGCACTCTTCATAGAGCTCATTTATTTTTCGTTCTAGTTCATATAATTCTGAGAAAGCCTGTCTTAAATAATTATGAACCGTACGGTTTCCATCCATGACAGCATATTGATCGAGATGACCGATTGTAATATTGGGCTGCCACTTTATCATTCCATCATCCGGGATCACTTCGCCTGTCAAAATGCTAATAAACGTACTTTTCCCCGTTCCATTCTGGCCAACCACACCGACATGCTCACCCTTGTACAATTCCATAGAAACATTCTTGTATAGAACCTTATCGCCAAAAGCATGTGATAAATTAGAAACCTCAAGTAAACTCATTTCCTATTCCTCTTTTCTAAAATTAATTAAGAACGCAAAAAAAGCAGAAGACACTGCACCCTTAGGTGCAAGCCTTCTGCTTGTCAGTACACGAATGAACGGCACAAACATATAAATGTCAGTGTAGAAACTGAGCAATATAACACAAAAGGCTGTAGACGAAAATTGTCTACAGCCTCTTAATCATTAACATCGGAAGATGGCGTAATCAAATAAGCATGAAGAATCACACTAAAATGACCTAGCTATCTTTCGATGATATAAAAAGCGATTCGCTTTTCGATTAAGCTCCGGACAACGTTTCATCGTTTGTATCCGTTTGTTCGGAGCAGCCTCTGGTATATAACTTTACAGTTTCTACATGAATCATTTTAAACCATCCCTTCGTTTGGCTACATTTTAAATCGTGTACCCGCACTTGTCAACCACCATCCGTGAGGTGCTGTTATTTTTTGTTGGCGCGTTTGACCGTACCGATCCTAGTCCCTTGAGGAATTGAAATGAACTGGCTCTTCGATACACCAATAAGCTGTGAAGTATAAATACTACTATGTCCGGAGAATAAATAACTCACCACACAAGCGATGAACATGTATACAGCACCCTCTGAACCAAATAGCTCAATCCCCATTAAAAAGCAAGCGATAGGCGTACTGGTAGCTCCACAGAAGACAGCAATGAATCCGAGAGCAGCCAGAAACGGTCCATATACATGTAAAATGCCAGCCAAAGCATTGCCTAATGTGGCTCCAATCGCAAATAGCGGAGTAACCTCACCACCCTGAAATCCTGTCCCTAAGGTAAAGGCGGTAAAGATCAGCTTCCATAAAAAAGCGAAAGGAGAGACATCTCCCTCAAAAGAATCCTTGATTAATGGAATTCCGAGGCCTAAGTAATCACGGGACCCTACAAGGAATACTAACGCTATGATAATCAAACCACCCACTGCACCTTTTATCATAGGATTGCTTATCATGGCGGTGAAGGTTTTTTTTAGAAAATGAGTCAGTTCACTGAAAAGCATACTCACGAGACCAAAAATTACAGAGGCCAATACCACTTTTAGAATAATCATTAAACTTAAGGTTGGAAATTCATTCACGACATAGTGAGTATGATGAACGCCCCACAATCGAGTGGTGACCAGATCACCAACAAAGCTAGCCACAAAACATGGAAGTAATGCCTGTTGGCTAATAAGTCCAATGGTTACTACCTCTAGACCAAATAAGGTTCCAGCCAGCGGTGTTCCGAAAATAGAACCAAAGCCTCCGCTAATCCCGCACATTAACAGTATTTTGCGATCTAACGGGCTGATTTTGATTAATTTCCCAAACCACTCCGCGAGGCTTCCTCCCATTTGTACAGCTGTTCCCTCCCGTCCGGCAGATCCACCAAACAAGTGAGTGACCAGTGTTCCTAACAATACTAAGGGTGCCATGCGTAATGGAATGGTCTCTGTACCATCCTGAATTTGTTCTATAATAAGGTTATTTCCTTTAGCGCTGTTTTTTCCGTAACGTATATATAAGAAACTAATAAATACTCCCCCAAGAGGCAGCAAATAAAGTAGCCATGGATGCTCTAAACGTACATCTGTTACATAGTCTAAGCTTTTCAGAAAGAAAGCCGAGGCAGTTCCCGATAAGAGTCCAACCACACTTCCGAGTACAATCCATTTGATAAATGTACTCCAAAGTGCAAAATGACTTCTTTTCTTCGCGAATTCATGCCATCGTGCAGACCATTGATTCATAACAGCAACTCCCAAAGTCAGTATAAATTAGTCTCTGGCAACAAAACAGACTCCTACCAGTGAAGCTTACTCTGGTAGGAGTCATTAGTCTGAAGAGACGGTTGTGGCGAACTCCATCGCCTTGTTATATGTTATTCTTAGTCCTCAGAATCTACGTTATGATACACTTGTTGAACATCTTCTAAATCTTCTAAGGCATCAATCAATTTTTCGAATTGAGCTTGTGCATCTTCAGGAAGTGTTACATAGTTCTGTGGAAGCATGTTCAGCTCAGCAACCGTAAATTCAGTGATTCCTGCATTCCTGAACACTTCTTGTACGGCATGGAACTGATCAGGTTCAGCATACACGATAACCGCTTCATCCTCTTCCAGTACATCACGTACATCTAGTTCTGCATCAAACATCATCTCAATCACTTCATCTGCAGTTTTACCTTCCACACCGATAACAGCGGTTGAGTCAAACATGTAGGCTACAGATCCGCTGACACCCATATTCCCGCCATTCTTACTAAATGTAGAACGGATCAAAGGCGCTGTACGGTTAACGTTATTCGTAAGTGCATCGACGATGATCATCGAACCATTAGGTCCAAATCCTTCGTAACGAAGCTCTTCATAATCCTCATCACCGCTGCCTTTGGCTTTATCCATAGCGCGGTCAATAATGGCTTTTGGTACATTGTAAGTTTTTGCACGTTCTAATACAACCTTCAAGGCCCGGTTTGCTTCTGGATCGGGTTCACCTTTCTTGGCTGCTACATAAATCTCAACACCAAACTTTGCATAGACGCGACTTGTGTTAGCGTCTTTGGAGGCTTTCTTTTCCTTAATATTATTCCACTTACGACCCATATTGTTCCCGCTCTCTTTCAACATGAATTAAAAACAATTGTTACTTATTATACCCTTGATTAATAGCTCTAGTAAAGTGCGCTGGTAGGTTAATCCTCTAAGCTGTCACAATACACGCATAAAAAAGGCCCCTGAATCAAACAGGAGCCTTCTAAAAACTTATTTTATTTATACCCAAACCTCTTGGGCTGTTTCAATTACGAGACGTATTTTATCCCACTGCTCTTCTTCGGTTAGGATATTCCCTTCCTCGGTTGAAGCAAATCCACATTGAGTACTTAAGCAAAGCTTCTCAATATCAACATATTGTGCCGCTTCTTCAATACGCGCTTTGAGCTGCTCCTTGCTCTCAAGACCACCATGTTTCGTAGTTACTAGTCCTAATACCACAAATTGATCTTTAATAAAACGTAAGGGTTCAAAATCGCCCGCCCGCTCATTATCATACTCCAAGAAAAAAGCATCCACTTTACTATTCGAAAAAAGCTCTTCGGCCACAGGCTCATAACCACCAGCTGCGAACCATGTGGAACGGAAATTACCTCGGCATACGTGAAGCGCGATCGTCATATCATCTGGACGATTGGCAATGCTCTCGTTAATCAGCCTAACATAATCCTTAGCCAACTGATCTGGATCTGTACCTCTGCTTCGTAAATGCGCCCGATGTCTACCACTACATAGCGTTCCCCAAGTTGTATCGTCTAATTGGAGGTAACGGCAGCCTGCATCATAGAACGCTTGGATTGCAGTTCGGTAAACAGCAATAATATCTTGGAATAGGGTTTCTTGATCCGGGTAAACTTCATTCCCGTTAAAGTCCTCCACAAAGTGAAATAAAGCGGGTGAAGGGATCGTCATTTTCGGAATTCGGTCTCCGGCCATTTGTTTCAAAGCGATAAATTGGTCGATCATTGGATGATCCTCAAAGGCAATCCGGTCCACGATTCGAAAAGATTCCGCGCGCTGAACCGCTTCCGCTCTTCCTTGATTTAAGTTAATCTTCTCAGTTCCTTTAATCCCTACAAAGAAATCGAGATGCCACCAGGAACGGCGAAATTCCCCGTCTGTGACCGCCAATAAACCCACTTCTTTTTGCAGTTCCAGTAGTTTGGCGATTTCAATATTCTCAATTTCATGAAGCTGACTGCCCGTGATTTCACCATTGTCATATTGGAGGCGGGCTGCTTTTATCTCATCCGTTCGTAAGAAGCTGCCAACGATATCGTAGCGAAAGGGTGGAGCATTTCTCTGGGTGCCAATTACGGGTCTAATCATACCGATCCTCCTACTGCTATAGTAAAAAATGATTTAGATCAAAATAACTTCCTGAAACCAGGTCATTCAAAATCTCGATATACTTAGATGCCATTACACTCGGTCTGCGATCTTTATGCGCTATCCAGCCAACCGTAAATACTTCATTGCTCTCAAAAGGAATCGTCTTCAGTCCATCACCATTTAGATCAGACGCCAGAATTCCTGTGCCTACCGTATAGCAATCCGTACCCATTAATAAATTGGTCAGTGTCGCTCGGTCATTCACCTTAATATTCTTCTCAATTTGTGAAAAGCTTAACATTTCCTCTGAGAAGTGCAGTGAATTGTTCTCACCCTGTTCAAAAGTGATATAAGGGAACGGTACAATATCATCCTGTGTAATGACGTCCTTATGAGCCAGCGGGTGTCCGGTTCGAACATAAAGATGCGGATCGGTATTAAAAAGTGGTGTGAATTTCAGATTGCCATCACTAAACAGTTTATTCATATGCTTATAGTTACTCTCGTTAATATAAAGAATTCCTAAATCACTGCGCAAGGTACGTACATCTTCGATAATCTCGTAGGTTTGCGTCTCTCTCAAGCTAAAGTTGTATTCTGAGACATCATTGTGCTTCATGAGATTTACAAAGGCGTCAACCACAAAGGCGTAGTGCTGCGTAGAGATGGAAAAATAGATCGGACTACGCTTTTTCCCCGTATAACGATTCTCCATAAGCTCCGTCTGTTCAATAATTTGGCGGGCATAACCCAGGAATTCCATTCCCTCAACGGAAATACTGATTCCACGGTTGGTCCGCTCAAAAATCGTAATCCCCAGTTCACTTTCTAACTCTTTAATGGCATTGGACAGGCTCGGTTGAGAAACAAAGAGCTTCTTCGCCGCCTCATTCATGGAGCCACTATTTGCAATTTCGATAGCGTAGCGGAGTTGTTGCAACGTCACTCCTATTCCCCCTGTTCCAGACCTGTTAGTTCTGTATTCTGTTTCATGCTAGGTGATATCGTAGCATATTTTCATATGGCAATCCAAGATAATCCTTATCTTATTTACGTATTAAGAGTGCTTTAGCGTGTACGCTTCTTAGCAGCATCAATTTTGGAGGGGTCAAGTCCCTTCCAAATATTCGGCATATCGACTTGCTCAGGGTGCTCAAACACAAGAAAAGCCGTAGGTAAATATCGTTCCCCATATTGAGAAGATGGCTTGTTCATAATCTCGTTGTCTTTTACCAGTACGGTAGAAGAACCCCCATCCAAATTGGCAGCAATCACTGCTCCATGCTTAAGAAGGATTTGCTGCACATCGTATAGATTTGCCCCAATACTATAAGTAGGTTGTCTTCCATCAATAACAACAAATATAATCGCTCCGTCAGCTCGCTGGCCCATCGCTGTTCTTGGTGCAATTCCCCAACCTTCAGCCGCGTTCTTAATCAATCCTTTTCCATTGACGATTAAACGAGGGCTAAAAGTTACTGCCTCCTGAACACCCATTTTACTAATCTCGTCTAAAGAATAATTTCCAGCAACCATCTTCCCTTGTTTATCAAGACCTACGATTTGCGTGGATTTCTTGCCACCGAGACCGTTGTAATATAACTTACCTTGTGAGATCACAATACCGATAGGTTTAAATCCGTTACCTTTCCAGTTGGGGTCAGCGAATCCACCACCGTTAACTCCAGCGATAGCACCTGTGCGCTTCACCATACTAGTTACTTTCTCACCTGACCCTATTTTATCCGGAATTCCCAAACGGACTTTAGTAGGATCATTAACGATCATGACATATCCTGAATATCCAGTACCTGAGACATTTTCTATCTCGACCAGTGGTTTCTCTTTTACTTCAGGTTCAGGAGTGATGGTATGTGTGTCCTTTTCGACCCCCATCTCTTCAAATTGGGCGCTATATTCAGTCACTCTGTTCTTTAATCCGTCCTCACCAATAATATATTTAGCCATGTAGCGGTGCTGTGTTGTAATCAGTGTATCAGCAATTGAATAGCGCAGATTTTTAGCCGAAGGTGCAAAGTAAAACCAACCGCCCCCAGCAATCAACAAAATTAAGCAGAATAAAAACACTTTGGATAGTGTTCGGAAAAAGCTCCGTTTCTTACGTTTTTTTGTTGGCTTCTTTTTGCGTACGGTGGAACGTTGAGGTAATGATGAAGTGCTCACTTCTTTTTCCTCCCTGACTATTTCGGAATTTGAAAATAAATGTCTAACTTTATCATAGACGATAAATTTTATGAAAAGTTACTATTAAGTAACAACCTAAAACAAATAAGTAACCTCTAAAACAAAACAAGCAGGTTTCGGATAACCCGGAAACCTGCTCATCTTCAACCTTTTTAGTGTCTACCCGCTCCGCCACCACTGCTGGCGCTACCTCCACCACCTGATGAGCCACCACCGCCGGAATAACCTCCTCCACCGGAAGAGCCACTATCATTGTTAGAGTAGTTGCTGCTGGAAGAGCTGGAAGAGCTAGAAGAATGTCTACCTGCACCTCCGCCACTACTCGAGCCTCCGCCCCCACGATTCTCGTTGCTTGAGGAATATCGTCCTGCTCCGCCACCTCTAGTAGATCCGCCTCCACCACTGTTTCCCCAGAAGCTTGACTGTGAGTTATTGGATGGTGTGTTTCTATGATGATGGTGGTGATTATGATGGTGATTATTATAACGTCTGTGCCAACGTCTACCATAACCGTAATCCGCTTGACCGTACCAATTCCCATACCGACGAATATTTCTTGGGCTATACGGATTAAATGGCAAGCCATACATTTCAATATATTTATTGCGTCGTGAAAGACCATATCCGAACAGTATGAGCGGAGCAAATATCAATAAGTAAATTAGAAGACCTTTACCTACACTAACACTAGTCTCCTTTGCTGAAGTGGTTGTTGAGGAAGAATTGGCGGCTGTAGTGCCTCCACTATTTCCCGTCGCTCCAACGGATTGATCCGCTCTAGCTAATAAGAAGCTGTACAAAGCATTAGAAGTTGCCGTAGCTCCCGTTCCGTAATCTTTTTTCACAAATTGGGGCTCAAGTACAGTATCCAAAATATTGCTGATTGCATCATTAGTTAGAACCTTGTCGATGTCCTTCCCTTGCAGAACATGATAGTTGTCTCCACCTATGTCTAGCACGAGCATAACATCCTTAGGGCCAGCAGCAACGGAGGCAAACTTCATGTAGGTATAATCCTGAAGTGTTTTATCTCCTGCGTTCTTTACAGTAACCACATAAATCCCGCTGCCAGTTGTAGTTTTATATCTGTTGCTAGATTCGTTCAAATAATCCTTTGTTACTTTTTTGAGTACACCGGCATTATCGGATACATAGTTTTTGGTGCCGATATTTTCCACCCAGGTCCCACCCATGGCTTGAATAAAAGCGCCATAAGTTTTACGTGCACCGTTACTATAAGTTTTAGCTGCAAAATCCGGCTCAAGATATTGAGAGAGAATATCTTTAATCTTACTGTTAGGCAACGTGTCCTCAATACCCTTACCTTGTACCGCCCAGTAGTCATCATCTTTTATAGAAAGCAGTAGCAAAAGCCCGTTATTCTTATCCGCAGAGCCTACGCCCCAGCTATTGAATAGCGAGGTTGCATACTCTTCCATCGAAACTCCATTTGTAGTATTGACTGTCACCAATACGACTTGAGCGCCCGTATCCTGATGTAATCGAATTCCATAATTCACCATGTAATTCTCAGCTTTCTCGTCGATCACATTCGCAAAATCATTCACATAAAATGACCCAGTATGCTTAGGTACAGCTGTCTTGGCTGAAGTTAAAACCGGAAGAAGCAAAACACTTAACATCAGGGTGGCAAGTGTGGTAAGAAGCATTTTCCTGAAAATTCTGTAGTTCATATGTACCTCCTGCTCTATCATAATCTCTTTTATTTATCGGTTACGCATGGCTTAAGCAATAGTTCCATTTTATTCTATTCTGTGTATTACACAGCGAAGAATGAACTGAGAAACTATAGTCCCAATTAATTAATCTATTCATATTTTTTCCTCTATCTTCCTAATCCAAAAAAACAATCCACTTCTTAATTCTACTAATCCATATGTACTTATTTTACTATCGTAAAATCTTTCTCACTCTCATTAAGAGGCAGATCACTCATAGTTACTTTCTTTACAGATGCCCGTTTCAATGATTTCATGCAATGGACTAGAAAAGAGATTCGCTGCTCTTCTCCTTGTACTTCTACCTCTACACTTCCGTCGTTTAAATTTTGTACCCTACCCGTTAATTTCATTCTTTCAGCAATCGTATATATTTCCAAGCGGAATCCTACGTTTTGAACTCTACCTGAGAAAACCACTTTCTTTCTAACGACAGGACTTGAAGGAAAATCCAGTAACTGAATACGATTTGCATGCCAAATCACATAATTATTTCTAACTTTTTTGAACACATTCACACGTTTCATACTCCTTTTTTAGAACTACTACGATTTATGCTATATTGTACCATAGCCATTGGTAAAATAAGGGGCTGAATTGATCACTCTTTAATTACTAAATACACAAAAAGACTCAGCATTCCGCTGAGCCTCCTTGTTTGTATTAACCTCAGTGCTAGAAATTTAAATACTCCGGATCTGCACTCATCCGATGGGTTTGATTCAATTCGTTAATTCTAGCCACTTCTTCTGTATTATCTTAGGTCAAACCAATCTATCGTTAAAGTCAAACAGAGTAGTTGTTAAATAACGTTCACCAGTATCCGGCAAAATCACCACAATCGTCTTCCCTTTATTTTCTGGACGTTTAGCAATTTGTGTAGCTGTATATACCGCGGCGCCAGACGAGATCCCTACAAGTAATCCCTCGGTCTTGGCAATTTCACGCGCTACATTAAATGCGTCTTTATTCTTCACCTGAAAAATCTCATCAACAACCTCTTTATTGTAAATCTCCGGAATGAAGTTAGCCCCAATCCCCTGAATTCCATGCGCACTAGGCCGGCCACCAGATAATACCGGTGAATCAAACGGTTCGATAGCGACGATCTGTACCAAAGGGTTCTTAGCCTTCAAAGCTTCCCCAACCCCTGATATGGTGCCTCCAGAACCAACACCCGCAATAAAAATATCTACATTTCCATCAGTATCCCGCCAAATTTCCTCTGCAGTTGTCGTTCTGTGAATTTCAGGGTTAGCTGGGTTGCTGAACTGTTGTGGAATGAATGCATTTGGAATTTCTGCTGCCAATTCCTCCGCCTTTTTCAGAGCACCGCTCATTCCTTCAGCTCCAGGTGTTAATACAAGCTTAGCACCTAGTGCAGCCATCACCTTACGGCGTTCAATACTGAATGTATCCGGAAGTACAATAATCAACGAGTAGCCAAGGCTAGTAGCAGCCATTGCAAGGCCAATGCCGGTATTGCCACTTGTTGGCTCAATAATTACAGAATCTTTGTGAATTAAGCCTTTATCCTCAGCATCTTTGATCATCGCATAACCTATACGATCCTTGACGCTACCTCCAGGATTAAAAGACTCTAACTTGGCAAGGATTTTTGCTTCAACGTTCTGAGATTTACTATATTTCGAAATTTCCAATAACGGTGTATTACCAATCAAATCTGTTACGCTTTTATATATATTAGCCATAATAATCTCCTCATTTCATATTCCCCCATCAACTTACTTAGTATTAAGTCTAACAGGATTTAGAGGATTTTCAACCTGTCGTACTACGCTTAACCGAAACACTAGACTCTCGCACAATTAAACGCGGATCAAGCTGTACTCTTTGGTAGTCGCCCGTAATATTATCCTGAATGCGTTGCAACAGAAGCTGAGTAGCCAATCGGGCGACTTCATTGCCCATGATCGAGACCGAACTAATCTGCGGACTTGTAATGGTTGTCCATGCGTTATTATCCACCCCTACCACTGCCACATCCTCAGGAACACGAACGCCTAACTCTTTAAATCGGTTTACAATCCCTATAGCAACCATGTCATTTACAGCATATATTGCATCTGGCATATGGGTCAGGCTATAGAAATAATCTGCAGCTTGTACCCCCGTTTGCAAGGAGAAATCCTCTCCAAAATAAACCAAAGAAATATCCACTTGATTTAACGCCTGCTGATAGGCAAGATAACGATCTTCAATGAGATCCTTCTGAGCTCCTGCGTAAGCAATTCTAGTTCGGCCAATATTGCTTAGATGTTCCATGATTAGCTGGCCCTCAAAACGCGACAGGCTTACGACATCCGCTTTCACATTCTCTGTAATGCGTTTCCCGTAGTTAATGATGGAGACAGGAACACTCGATTTATTAATTAGCTCTACCATAGTCTTGGGATAAGCAAGAGGCATGATAATGAGTCCATCAACATGTAATTTCTTGATCTCGCGAATCGTTTCGAGCTCTGTCCGCGGATTTCCGGAAGTATTAATCTGAATGACTCGATAGCCGTCCTGTTTAGCTGCTTGCTCCACGGACCAGGCGATATCTGGAATAATGGCATTTCGAATGTCGGGAACGGCCAGAGCGATTTGCTTCGTTTGGCGAATTTTCAGACTTTGTGCAGAGGTATTAGGTGTAAAACCCATCTCCTCAATCACTTGTAGTACTAATGCCTTAGTCTTGGAACTAATTCCCTCCGAATTATTAATCGCTCTTGAAACAGTAGCAATACCTACTCCCGCTCGTTTCGCTACATCCTCTATGGTTACTTTGTTTTTATTAGCCAAGTTGATAGTCCCCTCATTTTCGGAATCGTTTCCGTAATCATAGCTATTATTAAAACTATCCGTCTCATTCAAGCCGTGTTTCCAATGTATTTATTATAACATATATGTACTTATAAAAGCACTGATAGCAAGTATGACACAGTCTATATATGCCTGCTATTGCTAAGTTTAGGTGAAATTTTTCACTAATTTTCGATATTAATATTTTAGTATTTAAATTTGACAATATGAAAATTATGTGACATATTTGTTCTCGGAAACGTTTCCTCTTTTCTAGGAGAAAAACACTATTTATTATCAATTAATTAATCTAGGAGATGAATGATATGCAAGCATTAAGATGGCATAACGTCAAAGATCTACGGTTAGAAACGATTGAAGAACCAGCAGCACTTGAAGGAAAAGTGAAAATCAAAATAGAATGGTGCGGGATTTGTGGCACCGATCTTCACGAATATGTAGCCGGTCCTATTTTCATTCCCCAAGGTACAGATCATCCCCTTACTGGTGAAAAAGCGCCAGTCGTAATGGGACATGAATTCTCTGGACAAATCGTTGAAGTAGGTCAAGGCGTTAGCAAGTTTAATGTTGGTGATCGAGTTGTCGTTGAACCAGTTTTTGCATGTGGTGAATGTGTAGCTTGTCGACAAGGCAAATACAATCTTTGTGAAAAAATGGGCTTCCTAGGTTTGGCTGGAGGCGGCGGTGGATTCTCAGAATACGTTGCAGCAGACCAACATATGGTGCACAAAATTCCTGACAGCTTGTCCTATGAGCAAGGCGCTCTAGTAGAACCTTCTGCAGTTGCTCTGCATGCTGTTCGTTCCAGTCAATTGAAGGTCGGAGATAAGGCTGTAGTATTTGGCGCTGGTCCTATCGGTTTGCTTGTGATTGAAGCTTTGAAAGCTTCCGGTGCAGCTGAAATTTATGTTGTTGAACTCTCTGAAGAACGTAAGAGCAAAGCTGAGGAACTTGGTGGTATTGTAATCGATCCTAAACAATATGATGTGGTTGAAGAAATTCAAAAACGTACCGATGACGGCGTGGATGTTGCTTTTGAAGTCACAGGTGTCCCTCCCGTTCTAACACAAGCTATCAATTCCACTAAATTAAGTGGTCAAATCATGATCGTTAGTATTTTTGAAAAAGATGCTACGATTACTCCAAACAACATCGTACTTAAAGAACGTAATTTAACTGGTATCATCGGATACCGTGATGTATTCCCAGCAGTAATTAGTCTCATGGAACAAGGTTACTTCCCTGCAGACAAACTGGTGACTAAAAGAATCAAATTGAACGAAGTGATTGAACATGGGTTCGAGGCGCTTTTGAAGGAAAAAAATCAAGTGAAAATTCTTGTAAGTCCTAAACAATAACCATAAGCAGCCAAGTGGCTGATCTATAGAGCAAGAGTCCTTCTCGATAAGAGAGGGACTCTTGGCTTCTTTTATACAATTATGAGTACTTCTCATTTAATAAATAGTGCAGATTCTCTTTTACCGATGGCCATTCTTTATCCAAAATACTAAAGACAACATTATCATGAATCGAACCATCAGATCTAATTCTATGCTGGCGTAGAACCCCTTCTTTTACAGCCCCTAATCGTTCTACCGCTCTTTGTGACCTCAAGTTAGTCTTCACCACTGTAAACTCTACACGAATCAACTTTAGCTCTTCAAAACAATAGTGAAGCAGTAATGACTTAGCCTGGGTATTCACACTCGTTCTCCAATATTCAGGTGAGATCCACGTACATCCGATTTCAGCATTGCGATGAACCAAATCCGGATGCATGATTCGAGTGGTACCGACGATTTGTCCAGTAGCTTTTTCAATGATGACGAAGGGAATTTGCGATTCATTGTTTTGATTTGCGAATGCGGTTGTGATTAAATCCTGTACCTGCTCGTCCGACGTTATTTTTCGCCAAGTAAATTCCCAGATGTTTGGATTTCTTAATACTCTCGCTAGCCCTTCTACATGGCTGTCATCCATTGGAACCAGCTTGACTGTATTGCCCTCCAAGATTGAATTACGAGGTTGGATCATTTCGCACACCGCTCTCTTAATGATATATGTTGGATGATATCCGCAATTTCTTCTACTCGATAAGCGATATGATCTGCCCCAGCATTCTCCAGTTCTTCTTTAGGTCCGTAACCAAACGTCACACCAATAGATTCTACTCCACAACCTATAGCACCGATAATATCATGCTCTCGGTCCCCAATCATCACAGCTTCCTCCGGAAGAATAGCATTCTGATCGAGTACGTACTGTATCACATCTTTCTTTTTAGAACGGGTGCCATCTAGATTACTACCACCGATATGCTCAAAATAATGATCTAGTTTATAATGCTCAAGAATTTGTTCTGCAAAAACAGTAGGCTTGGAGGTAGCTACATACAATGAAAATCCTTTATTCTTGAGGTCTTCCAGTAGTTGCGGTATACCTTCAATCACCATATTCTCAAGCATTCCAACGGTGCTGTAACGCTCACGGTAGAATACAACTGCTTGTTGCGCTTGTTCCTCTGAGAACTGATGCAGCTCGATAAATGAATCATAAAGAGGTGGGCCTATGTAAGGAAGAAGTTTATCCAAATGCTCGATCTGAATATCAAATTTGTTCAATGCGTATTCTACGCTTTTTGTTATGCCTTCTTTAGGGTCCGTTAATGTACCATCCAAATCAAATAAAACACTTTGTAGTCCTCTTCCCACTGCTGTCTTGCTCCCCTCAATTGATATTAATGGATGTATTTATAATACCTTCGTTTCTACATACTTTCCACATACTTCTCGAATACGATCAGTACGAAAGTTATTTTTATATATCGGAGGAGTATTTTATGAACATGACCCATTATATGTCTTTGCTAGCGGATAATCAGCCTTGGAACTTGATTTTATTTATGGCGATCCCTGTGATTTTTGCTGAGACGATCACCGTTACAGAGTTTATTATTTTGTTCACCAAAAATCTAAAAGGCTCTTTACGGACCTTTAACAAAATCTGTAGCATTCTGGCCGGGTTGTACTTCACAGGGGTATTCCTCTACTTGTTTCCTACCGCATTCATCCCTTTGTCAGTGAATGGTGAGTGGCACACATGGGTTGACGTGGTAGCCGTAGGCTTCTATTTGAGCGGAGTGCTTTTCTTATTACCGCTAGCTTTGTTAGATCTTGGTCTGATCGCTCGTAAACGAACAGATGAACAGAAAATGAAGCTCCATTTTATACTCATCAGTGGATTCTTGGTTGTAGCACATATCGCGATGATATTCGGGATGATCAATCCGGAAATTGTGGACAGCATGGGTGGAATGGGCGACATGATGCACTAACTTAACATATAAAAAAAGCAGATCAAGGCTAAGCCCTTGGTCTGCTTTTCTAATGTGATGCGAAGGTTATCCCGCACTTTGAACAGAAATCACACTACGCTTCTTGCGCAATAAAAACATAAGTGGTAATCCAAACAACACGATGATAGAGCCGACTACGAATACATCATTGACACCCATAGTGAACGATAATAATCTTATCGAATCTGCATTACCTGCACCTGAACTGATCAATTCTTTAGAGTGCAGTAAGGATCTTGTGGACAAAATAGAAGTGAACACCGCAATCCCAAGTGAGCTTAACACATTCCGAACCCAGTTGTTGATCGATGTGGCATGACCTGACCATTCGACTGGAATTTCCTCCATAGACGCTGTGCTACTCGGAACGTTAGCTAATCCAATACCTAAATTCCGAACAACCATTGCCCACATAATGAAGCTGTAAGAAACATTTGTATGCAGCCGGCTCATCATGAATAAACCGATGAAAATAAATAAAATACCAGCAGAAATTAACTTCACAGGCCCAAACTTTGGATACATCTTACCCACGATTGGACTAAGTAAAGCCAGAAGAATCGAAGATGGCAATAAGATAAGCCCCGTTTTAAGTGTTGTTGCTCCTTCTACCGTTTGTAAGAACAATGGAGTTAAGTAAGTTCCAGCATACATTGCTATCGTCACCAAACTATAGATACTAAGCATGGCAGTAAAGCGCCGATTTCGAAAGACCCGCAGATTCAGCAGTGGTACTTCCGCCTTCAGCTCGTGCAAGACGAAGAAAACTAAAAGTACGATCCCCACAAGTATTAAGGATAGGGTCTTCCATGAGCTCCATCCCCAGCTATTGCCTTGGCTAAATGCGGTTAATAAAGATAAGCTGCCCAGTACAACAGTTAGGAAGCCAGGAATATCAAATGATTTCGGAACATTCATTCGATAGTATGGAATTAACGTTACAGTTAGAATAATAGCAATGATCCCAATGGGAATGTTAATTAAAAATAACCAGTGCCAGCTAGCATACTGAAGTAACCATCCGCTAAATGTCGGACCTATGGCTGGGGCTACCATCGCGGATAGGGACCATAGGCTCACGGCGAAAGGTCTGCGTTCAGCTGGAATCACTTGGAATATAATCGTCATCGTACAGGCCATAATCAGCCCGCTGCAAGAGCCCTGAAGCATTCGAAATACAATCAGAGAGGTTGGATTCCAAGCTACTGCACAGAGTAAGGAGAACATGGTGAATCCCATCAAAGCGAATAGATACAGTCGCTTATAGCTGAATCTGCCTCCCAGATATCCGGCAAGTGGTGCAGTTACTCCCGTTGCTAGCATAAAACCTGTAACCATCCATTGCATAGTGTTCAGGTTCGAATGGAAATGATTCATTAAAAGAGGAACAGCTATGTTGATGGTCGTTGTACTTAAGACAGAGACGAAGTTACCGAAGAATATGGCAATCATTATAGGCCAAAAATGAATTTTACTTTCTTGTTTAACGTCCACGCTACCCCTCCTTATCTTTTTTATATGTCTACTTTTACATATATAATTTAACTTAAATAATGTTATAATCATATTGAATATATGTCAATGATGACATATGCCTAAAAATCACAATAATAACGGATATATAATAACTGGAGGGCTTCAGAGTAATGAATACACTGTCTTATGGACTTCTTACTTTACTTAGTGCTAACTCGTTGTCTGGATATGAATTAACACAGAATATCAAACCGTTATGGCGAGCAGGACATAGTCAAATCTACCCTCTTCTAATGAGCATGGAGCAGCAAGGTTACATTTCATATCAGCTCATTGAACAGTCGGACAAGCCGGATAAAAAGGAATACTCCATTACGGAAGCAGGACTTGAGCAATTGCGGAAATGGGTGGAGACTCCAGCGGAGCCTCCAGTTCTACGGGACGAGCTACATTTTAAGCTGTATAGTCTATGGCTCTCCAAACCCGAGGAGGCAAAAGAACTTCTACAAAAACGAGCGGAATTTTGTGAAAGTGAGCTAGAACGATACAAGGTCTTGCTGAAAGCTAACGAAGTCTTACGTGATGAACGAGGTGAGACTCGTGAATTAAAAGCAACGACTTTTGGACGCTATTTACTCATTCGGAAACGAGTGCTCGATATGGAGAGCTCTATACAATTTTGCGAGTGGGCACTTGAAGAGCTTGAGCCAGCAAAATAGCGTTAGTTGACATCAAGTAAAAAGAGACTTCGCGTACATACGCAAAGTCTCTTTTGGCTATTATTTTTGGGATTTTGTTAATCTAGGCAGCCGCACCTCGCATCGGGTTCCAACTCCAGGCTGACTTGTAATTCGAATCTTACCGCCGTGTAATTCTACAAGCTTTTTAACAATTGATAGTCCAAGACCTGTACCACCATATTGCCTGGATCGTGATTTCTCAACTCTGTAGAAGCGTTCAAAGACATAGGGTAGTTCTTCCTCAGGAATACCTATTCCGGTATCCTCTACAATAAATAAAACGGTATCTCCGTCGACATCCTCATCTACATGGACAGTAATCTCACCTTCATCCGTATAACGGATCGCATTCTCCAGAAGATTCATCATAATCTGTTCCATACGCTTTTCATCTCCACGAACCCTATACGAAACTCCATGATACATAATCTTCAGCTGAAGTCCCTTTTCTTTGGCTTTCAATTCCACTCTGCGTACCGCTTGTTCTGCCATGTGCTTAAGATCTATCCAGTCCAGCGTAAGTGAGATCTTGCCTTCTTCCATCTTTGCCAGTTCAAATAAATCTTCTACCAGATGCTCAAGCCGATGCGCTTCCTCGTGAATAATATCCAAATACAGATCCCGTTCCCCTTCGTTCTCATAGAGTCCATCCTTTACGACCTTGGTATACCCTTTCAAATAGGTGATGGGTGTCCGCAGTTCATGAGAGATGTTGGCTAAAAATTCCTGACGCGTATCCCTGTATCTTTGCAGATCTATAGCAAGGTCGTTAATAGCTCCTGCCAAAAATCCGATTTCATCGTTACTACGTATGGAAAGTCTCGTTTCCAATTCACCGGCAGCAATTTTTCTAGTCGCCTTCTGCATCTTGATCAGCGGCCTGGATAACAACAAACTAATTATTCCCGTAATTCCTAGTGCCAATATAAAGGCCCCAATTCCTGCGAGCAACAGTAGGTTACGGATAGAAGCCAAGGATTGCTTCATGTTCTCTGTAGAGGACATTACATATAGTGCAGACTGGATGGTTTGACCATTTGAAATTGGTTTTCCAGTGATGAAATATCTGTGTCCAGTAGGATCTGTATACTCAAAATTCACACTTTTTCCGGCAAATATCCGACTAATATCCGAAGCATTTATGAATGAACGATCTGCGCGGTCATGAACACCCGAATGGAGAATGACACTACCGTCTTTTGAAATATTAAATATACTCACGTCCGAAAACTCTGCAAAAGTACTCATCATCTGCTCGTTTGAACTATCCGGCGATTCAGCCATTCCGATAAAATGCAAGGTTAGTTCCTCAGTTTCTTTTTGCATCTCGTTGTAATAAAAACTGGTAAACATTCGGTCTATCGTTATCCCAAGAATAAGCAAAACAACTAAAAAAACAGACATAATAACTGACCCGAGCTTCAGTCCGATAATATTATTCTTCATAGATGATTACCTGGGATCTCAAATTTATAGCCTAATCCCCATACCGTTTGAACAGGATTATAAGACAGACCCGCCTTATGTAATTTCTCGCGAATATTCTTAATATGTGTGTCGATGACACGGTTTTCACCCTCATAATCATTGCCCCATAAACGCTCTACTAGTTCTTCTCTCGTAAAGACACGGTGCGCATTTTGCGCCAAGGCCGTTAGCAGATCAAATTCCTTGAGTGTAAACTCAACGGCTGTATCCAGAATATGTACCTCACGAGCATCCGGGTAAATCGCTAGCTCAGGGTAGCTCAGAACTTTTTTCAGAGGTTGTTGGGTCGATGTAAGCATTGAACGCCGTACCAAAGAATAAATTCTTGCCACTAATTCCTCTGGCTCGAACGGTTTGGTGAGATAGTCATCCGCTCCTATGCCGAGGCCACGAACCTTGTCCTTAGTTTCCGAGCGAGCTGTTAGCATTAGAACGGGGACAGAGCTTACCTCTCTAACGGCTTTACAGACCTGCCAGCCATCCATATCTGGCATCATCACATCCAGCAGGATTAGATCAAAGTTCTGTTGTTTCAGCAAAGTGAGTGCCTCATGCCCCGTTGACGCTTCTCTAGTCGTTATTCCTTCTCTTGTTAAATAAATCCGAATTAAATTCCGCATGTTCCATTCATCGTCAACGATCAGTACCTGAAGCTTATTCAAGTTGTTCACCCTCTTCGTGGCCTAGTGACCGGAATGTGGATTGCCTCCTGCCGCCGGTGAGATTTCTAGCATATCATCGATTTCGCTTTGGGCACTTTCTTTTATTACGTTGATGTCCCCAGTTAACCAAGCATGATTATAGGGGCCTTCTGCTGGTGAATCTTGAAATTTAGGTTGAAGGGTCATCATATATTCCATCACGGAATCTGGCAACCCGTCTTTTTCCGTAAAGATAAGCGGTGCATGTTTCCCTAAATGCGAAAAAGGTGCGGCGGCGATTGCCAGCATCGTTGAATCGGTAGTCAACAAAGACAAGTTATGTCCAGGTGTCGTTATGCCCCAGCCGAAACCGTTGCTGGCGTCCTTAAAAGTAGCAAAAGCAATAGCATTCTCATAAATGTCTTTTCCAGCTATACGGGTTACTGTGCCGAATTCCTGTAATTGCTTTTCTACTGCTGTAGATACAACTTTTTCAGGTCCTAAGATATAAATTGTAGCCGAACCTCCACGCTCTTTCAAAGCATTAACCGTAGGGTCTGGAATTTCATCTTTTGTTACATAGAGAAGCGGCTCTGGCATATGGGCGATCCAATTCACTGCAGGCAGTGTGTACTCAGGACTATCCATAGAACCTACAATGACTGCCTTTGGAAGTTCACTGGAAGCTTTTGCATAATATGTATCAATGGCTTGTGCTACAGCTGCCGGCTCGTCCCCTTCAATTCGGTCTACTTTCAGATCCAGTGTCTTTAATTGTTCTTCGACATTGGAAGCCATGGGTCCGACGAGCACTACTTGTACACCATTATTACCTTCTGCGCCTAAAGGATTCAATCGCTTAAGCTCTGCTAACGTTGCCTCAGGGACACCCTCTTTAGTTGTAAAAAGAATAGGGCCATTATTCGGATGATGGATCAAATCCGCACTAACCGCGGCAATCTGCCAATTGCTTACATCCGTTAATACTACACTTGAAGGTCTGTTGTTCTTCGTCTGTGCAGTCCATAGGGTTTGTGAAACGATAACTGCTGCCTCAATAGGGTCAGAAGTGTTTATACGAGTTGTGTTTTTTGTTGCGATCCACGGTTGATCCACTGACGATATAGAAGCTTGCTTATCTGATCCAGATGGGGCATTATTGCCCGATTGACAGCCAGCTAACACTGCACTCAGTAGCAAGGTTACAGCAACTATGGGTATGATTTTTTTCATCCTAAACCCTCCATTTTAAATTTCTCGCTTGATTTAGAGTAGTTTAGTCTATAAATGTGTAGAAAGTATGTAGAATTTAAAATATATAAAATTTGTATATGATGCAAAAAGAGCACCTGTAAGCCATGAACGACTTAGGATGCTCTTTTACTTTAGAAATTCCGTTTCTGCAATTACCAGTGTTTAGCGATAAAGGTATCCCGTCCGGATTGCTCACGATCCTCTTTATAATGCTTGGGATTCTTGTGATGATAGTCCTGATGATATTCTTCCGCTCGATAAAAGGTTGGCGCTGGAAGGATTTCCGTCACAACGGGTCCTGAGAATCTGCCACTCACAGCAACCTGCTCCTTCGAGGCAAGGGCTGCTAAACGTTGTTCTTCGTTATAGTAAAAGATGGCTGTCCGGTATTGTGTTCCTCGATCCTGAAATTGTCCACCATCATCCGTGGGATCAATCTGAGGCCAATATAATTCAAGCAGCTTCTCGTATGAAAAAAGCGATGGATCAAACGTAATTTGTACCACCTCGTAATGTCCTGTTGTTCCTGTTTTGACTTCTTCGTAAGTTGGGTTCTCGGTTAATCCTCCAGCATATCCCGATACAATCCCTTGGATACCTGGTAACTCCTCGAACGGTGTAACCATGCACCAAAAGCAACCACCTGCAAACATTGCTTGTTCCATATGTTCAAGTCTCTCCCTATCCATCATCATCTAGTAAATAACATATGCTATGACGATAATGCTTCTAGGTTATAATGTCAAAGGAAATCATTCATTTACATTCGAATTCGATGCTTTAAGGCGTTATAATATAACAAACAACGGAATTAGAAAGGAACAACCTATGAATAAAAATCGTTTGGGTCAGTCCGATTTATATGTAAGTGAAGTAGGACTCGGATGCATGTCCTTAGGTACGGATGAGGCAAAAGCCATTTCCATCGTCCATGAAGCGCTCGATCAAGGCATTAACTTTTTAGATACAGCCGATCTGTATGATGAGGGTCGTAATGAAGAGATCATTGGTAAGGCGATTCGCCACCGCCGCGGTGAGGTGATATTGAGTACAAAAGTGGGTAACCGCAGAATTCCAGGTCAAGAAGGCTGGAGCTGGGATCCATCAAAATCCTATATTAAATCCGCAGTCAAAGACAGCCTAAGACGCCTCCAAACGGATTATATCGATCTGTATCAGCTGCATGGCGGAACAATCGATGATCCGATAGATGAAACTATTGAAGCCTTTGAAGAACTTAAGCAAGAGGGTCTAATCCGATATTATGGGATCTCTTCTATTCGACCTAATGTCATTAGAGAATATGTAAAAAAATCAAACATAATCAGTGTAATGAGCCAATACAGTATTTTAGATCGACGTCCTGAGGAAGACATTCTCCCTCTGCTGGCCGAGCATGGGATCAGTCTAATTGCCCGGGGTCCTTTGGCGGGTGGCATCCTTTCGGAGAATGGCCGCAGCAAGGCAGAGAAGAAGTACTTAGATTACAGTAGTGAGGAGATTCTGAAGTTGCATGATCAGCTTGTGCACGCAACGAGTCACTCTCGCCCCCTAGCACAAACGGCGCTTCATTATCCGCTCGGTCATCCGTCTGTAGCGGTTATTATCCCTGGAGCGAGTAGTATGGAGCAGTTGAAGAATAATGTAACGGCTGCTAAGTCAGCCCCACTGTCTTCGGAGGAAATCGAAATGATCCGCGTGTTGAGCAAAGCGAACCGCTACACACTACATTTGTAAAGTAGTCTGTCATTTATAAAATTAAGAGCGCCAGTTAAGAAACTGGCGCTCTTTTTTATTTTCTTTTACCGATGTATAACAAATGTGATGAGATGCCCAAGATTGAGGGATCATTTGCTTTAGATATGAGAAAGTTAATCAAGCTCTCTTCCCCCTCTTGGTGAGTCCAATACTGTTGCTGCTCTGCAGATAACATGGCTGCAATACTTGATGAACCAATTAAATCTATCGACTCAAATCCATTCCTTTCCATGAAAGGCTGGATCTCATCAATGTTAAAATAATAAGCACCTGTAAATCGGCCCTTGTCACTATGATTAAAGATTCCGCTCTCATAGAATTCATTGATGGTGTTCATATTATCGTTCGGTTTCCACTGCTGCGGGGATTGTAACGAATTAATGGTCATTCTCATTCGACTTTGAAAAGCCACGAATACTAAGCCATCTTGCTTGGTCACGCGATGCAACTCTTTTACTGCTAAAATTCGTTCCTCTTCCTTCTGCAAATGATACAATGGACCGAGCATCAATGAAACATCATAATTCTCATTAGGTATTCCTTCTAAATCAATAGCATTTAAGTTATGAAACCCGTCAAATTGCTCAGTTAATTCTAGTTCAGCTGCCTTTTCCATTGCTACTTCAACTAATTTAGGTGTGATATCTGAAAGGGTTACTGTATATCCGAGCTTAGCCAGTTCCATCGCGTATTTACCGGGTCCTGCGCCATTATCCAGCACCTTCCCAGCTGATGGCATATATTTCTTGATATAATGGAGATTAATAATGAACTCTAAGGGTTCTCTATCCAGCCTGCCCCACTCATCAAAGCTAGAGTAATAATCAATAATATTGCTCATCAACATAACACCTGCCTTCTTTTGAAATATATTATCTTCGATATGTCGAAATTTTTCTATAGTTCTTTCTTACATTTTACCATTAAAAAGTTTATCGACGGTTTATTGATCATGTCCTTGTGCGGCTCGTCAATTTCAGAGAACTCAACTAGTCCATAGGTTTCAAACTCTTGTGTAATGGATTCAGCATCATAAAAAAATATTTTTACGCCATAATCTGTCTCGTAGTAATTTTTATCCAATAGAGTACCTTTTCCAAACATAGGAGCTTTTTTCGAAACTGTTGTAAAAATCATATAACCACCTGGCTTTAACTGGTTGTAGCAATCTTGAATAAACTTTTCTCTCTCATGATGATTCAATAGATGAATAAGACCATGGCAAAATATTCCCTCATAGAGGTTATTATCATAAGGCATGTCATTCACTGAACCATGAAAAATGCTAATATCAATTCCATTTTGCCTCGCCAAATCAATTGCTGTTTGAGAAATCTCAATACCCGTTACATTTATCCCACTCTCTATAAAAACCTTTGCATTTCTGCCATATCCAATCCCTGGTACCAATATGTCTTTAACATTCCTCTCAACGAAAAAGTCCTTAGTGGCGATCGCAGAGTCTGTAGGTTCAAATCCCCACATCGTTTGTTTTTCTATAAAGCTTGATTCCCAGAATTCCGTCATATCTCATTCTCCTTTATATTAAAGCCATTACGGACTTATATTATCTTTAATCATTTCAAAAAAGAACGGATCTTTACTCCGTCTTCATTGTTTTTGCCAAATCTGCAATTTTCTTGTTCTCCAAGTACTGCTCCATCTGTCTTTCAGCGTCAATCACAACCTGTTGAATCAGGCACTCGCTACCATGATCCAGGCTACATTCGAACAAAGATGCAGTCCCTTCGATCGCATGGATAATATCCAGAAAAGAGATCTCTTCGGACTTCCGTCTGAGACGATACCCACCGTTTGCACCGGGTGCAGATTGAATCAATCCAGCCTTGACTAGCTTGGTCATCATTTTGGACAGATAGGTTTGCGAAACACCCAGCTTCTCAGCAAGTAATTGAACGCCTACAGGCTTATCGGACGCCGCCGTCACCAGATAAAGCATTGCATGAAGCGCATAGTCTGTCGCTTGGGAATATTTCATTTAGCACCTCCATTAACGACTTTGAAAATCCATAATAACTCTAATCGTTAAAAAAGACAAGCATGCGCAATCAGCTGCTATCTTCTATACTCTGGAAAGAAATTCAGATCTATATAATTCCCCTTACAACTGGTTCCGATGTTGAAATAATATCAACGACATGGTCAATACAACAGATCCCATAGTGCTTATATGGTTTTGGAAAATCCTTTGATGCAAATATTCCATTAGAAATAAAATCAAGATACCTTGATTTCTTATAAATCCTAAATGTTTTTCCGTCAAATTCCTCGTAATCATCCCCAGAAGTAAAGAATTCATTTTTAATCGAATATGCAATATAGGAGTGAAAATCAACTTGTATTATGGGAGAGCTTTTCTCACCATCCATAAGAGGCTCAACTATATCACTAGTTTTGCTTTTACAAAAAGATAACCTTAGTTGATTTACCTCCGGCTCTATTAGACCAAAGAAAAGCACATCCTGCATTTTTTTTAAATCTGTATATTCCATATCATCTCCCCCTCATCACTAATTTGTTCTTACTCCATGTACTACTATTTCCTTTGAAGACAATACTCTACTCTTTCGCGTTACGGTTAGCTTTAACATGTTTAAGCTGAGCAACTATAATGACACTAATAATGACCAGAAGGAACCATGAACTGATCTTACTGACACTAACCACATGCCATACCTGATTCTGATCAGGATATTTCCAAGCATTAAAGAATGTAGCGATATTCTCAGCTAACCAGATAAAAAAACCTACTAAGAAAAAAGCCAGTGTCAAGGGCATCCGATAAGTAGTGTTTCGTACCCGATAAATGATCCAAGTTTTCCAAAAAACAATGAGTACAAGCCCCTTTAGCCACCAGCGAAAATCAGGAATGAAGTGATGCGTGAAAAAGTTCAGATAGATAGCTGCTCCGAGCGATCCAGCAGCAGCAAGTCCCGGCCAGCCCGTCATATCCATTTTCAGTCTACGCCAAATTTGACACATATAGCTCGCGACGCTCGCGTACATAAACCCGCTATACAGTGGCACTCCAAACACCTTGGTTAGCCCGGGTTCAGGGTATGACCATGACCCCATTCTTATCTTATAAATTTCCAGCAGCAAACCAATAATGTGAAATACACAGATGACTTTAATTTCATCTAGCGTCTCTAATCCAGTACGGTACATAAGGTATTGAACGGTAAGCAATATAATAAGAATGGCATCATATCGGTAAATGTAAGGCAGATCTATTACGTTAGAGAGAGCTAAAGTCCCAAAGATCGCAATAGGAAATATGCAACTCATCGCCTGATGATAGCCAAAATGCAGAAGCTGCGTTGTTGATTTCAATGATGCTCTCTCCTTTCCAGGCAATGCTGTTCTTTTCAATCTGCGGAGTCGATTACTCATTACGATTTAAGCATCTTCGTCCATTAGGTATTCTAAAATATCTCCAGGCTGACATTCTAAAGCTTTACAAATCGCATCAAATGTTGATAGTCGAATCGCTTTTGCTTTTCCATTTTTCAATATAGAAAGATTGGCCATTGTTATTCCAACCCTTTCTGTAAGCTCTGTAACGCTCATTTTTCTTTTAGCTAACATCACGTCAATATTCACTATAATCGCCATTATTTTCACCTCAGACTGTTAAGTCATTTTCTGATTTTATTTCTATGGCATTTTTCAAGAGCTTTTGAAGAACAGCAGCAAAGACCGCAATCACAATTGGAGCACAAGTCATGACAAGTCCGAGTACGATTAGACCTGGTGCATCGGCTTCCTGTGCCATTTCATAAATAAGTGGCATACCCGCCGCATATAAGATACTGATGATGATTGCACAGTAAATTATATTTTTTAAAGCCTTAATGGATAGTTCTGAGAACGCTTTGTTTTTGTCAATGTAGCTTAGAAGTCTTAACGCCTGATATAAAGCTACGAAATAGGCTATCACCGTTACATACACCCCTATAAGAACGGGATAAACCAAATACACCCGATAATCTCCAGCTGCCTTGTTAGGTATCGTAGGTAACCAAAAAATACACAAAGCAAGAACCGGAAGTCCAATAAGAATTACAACTATCTTTAAAAAGAGTGTTTCTCGTTTCATAAACTGCACCTCACAAAGTTAATAATCTGGATTCAATTTATCACATAATTTATTGTTATTCAATATATTTTGATTGTATTACAATTATTTTTTATCATTAATATATCCCCCTATTATTTTTCACCTCCAATTATTGCACATCAAAAAGGCCCCCTCCTCATAAAGATTGAGAAAAGAGCCCTGCCTCTACTATTCATTTATTTCTTAAGTCTCCTCGTCACTTTTGTATTCTAAAATATCACCAGGCTGACAATCTAAAGCTTTGCAGATCGCCTCTAATGTTGATAATCGAACCGCTTTCGCCTTTCCATTTTTCAATATAGACAGGTTAGCCATTGTTATTCCAACCCGCTCCGAAAGCTCGGTCACGCTCATTTTTCTTTTAGCCAGCATCACGTCAATATTAATAATAATCGCCATTGTTTTCTCCTCAGACCGTTAAGTCATTTTCTGATTTTATATCAATAGCTTCCTTCAAAAGCTTTTGGAGCACCGCAGCAAACACTGCAATCACCATGGAAGCAAAAATCACAACCACCCCAATGACAATGAACCCTGGGGCATCATCTCTCTCCGCGACGAGATAGAAAAGTGGCAATCCCACTACATAAATTCCACTGATTGCAATTGCACAGTTCCTGATATTTTTTAATACCTTTACAGATAATTCTGAGAAAGCGTTGTTGTTGTCAATATACCCTAACAATTTGATCGCTTGATACAATGCAAAGTAAAAAGGTATCGCCGATGCATACAAATCAATGTACAAGAGATATTTAATATAGGTTTGATCAGGGTATAATTCTGCTGCATAATTCGAAATCGCAGGCACAAAAATTATACACAAGGCAAGAACTGGAAGTCCAATAAGAACAACAGCTATCCTTAAAAAAAGCGTTGATCCAAGTTTCATAAAACACACCTCACAAAGTTATTTTCAAAATTGAATCTAACATATAGTTTATCGTTTTACAATATATTTTAATCGAAAAATAGTGTTTAATGACTGTTTTATATTTCACGACTAAAAGGCCGAGCTAATTGACTATTAAAAGTCATTAGCCCGGCCTTTGTCACCTTTTTATATCTCTTTATGTCTCTTTATATCTAATTTTCTATTCTAAAAATAATTCTAGAACTGACCGAGATCGATAAAATTCAAATCCATGTTAGCTTCATCTTCTGCCTGATTTGCGGCCTCTGTTGATATTACTTTTCCTTCGTACTCAAGGTTACCGCTTGTCAAATTGAATACATATAGACGATTACCTTTGAAATTCTTATAACCCATAATATAGAGATGGTCTTGTTTAAAAGCATAGGTAATGTTTTCACTTAAATCTATATGTGTATTCTTCAGAGTAGTCTCATATTCTTTACTCACGAGATCGTAAGAAATAACAGCGAATCCTATATTTTCCTTACTCGATACAGCTTTTTGGAGGAAATAAATTTTCTGTCCATAGGCATTCATAATATTATTCAATAACATTTCATGCCCTTGGAACGTGAGCGGCGAGATTTGCCCTGTCTTGACATCCACTTGATATGCTTTTCTATGATTATTTCTGCTAATCCTTAAAATCCATTGATCCGTGTGCTCCAGATTTTGATTGGCTAGCCATGCGTATTGAGTATCCCCATCTGCTGCTACAGATTTAACGCCTGGTAACGCGAGCGGCTCATTCTTAATCTCTTTTGTGGTTAGATTAACACGGATGATCTGCGGTTCAGATACAAAACCTGAGGCACTGTGATTCATAAACACCATAGCAACAAGCTGCTGATCAATAAGCTGTACATTTTGTACATACATATCTGAAATATCATGATCTACATTGATATCGGATGTGATTTCAAGCGTATTGTTCTTCTGCTTGTTGAGTACAGAAATACTAAGCTTTGCATTTCTCTTCGCTGATGAATCATTTGATCGCTTCGTATCTACTGTCGCATTAACATAAGCAAGCATTTCCTCATTCTCATAGAAACCAGATGTGTTTGTCTTACCGCGCATGAACTGACGATGCTCTTCAATCCACTGATCCAATTGCGTTTTCATTGGTCTTCGATTTAAACTTTGGCTAATCGCAGACTTTTCATCTGGATAATCTGTACCATTTGTCGTGATATAAGCTCGTTTGATGCCAAAAGTACTATCCTTAATCATGTAGTTTCCGTATACAGCTATACCTTCAACGAGGGAAGCATCCCCTTGAACCGTCGTCAGCTTATAATTAGGTGGTGTCTCTTGTGAAGCTTGTACATAATACGTCCCGATTGTAACAACCGCGAACACTACAAGAATGGCGGTAACCATATATTTTCTCATTCCTTAACCTCCATACCCCTTCAATTATACCGATATTTTCTTACGCAATAGATACAAGCTGTACCAAAGCGAACCTCCAACAATGATCACTATTAATCCGAGACAAGCGCCTATGATTTCACCTGGATAGAAGTAGCTATCGTAACTGCTATAACCCATAAGAAATGGTATTGAGGCTAGTCCAGCCAGAACCGCTAAATATAGTAAGATAAAGCCAATCCCTTTCAGTCTGTAGCTCCGCTCGATTAGAATCACTGTGAACAAGACGATCAAGCCAATAATGCCCAGTCCATAGTATAGTACAAACTCAGAAAAGTAGGGCGGAACCAGAACTTTAAGCACAGTAGGATACTTCAAAAAATCAAATACCGAGATGTTCCGATATAATTCAGCAGGAAGAATCGACTGTGCTATCAAACGCTCAAGTGGAACAAGGATAATTTGCAGGGCGACAAGTCCAAATGCGAATAGCAAGATCGTAACCAGCTTGGCAAAATACAAATTTGCCCGACTAGAGGGCAACGTGAGCAGGCGATATACTACCGTATTTTTACCTCTCCAGTCACGGTACCAGATGAAGCAGCTATATATTAGCAACACTGTGATGCTCAAAAATAGGGGTCCGAAATATAGAAGTGCATTATAGCGAGCATACATCATACTGTTTAGCTGAATATATCCAGTCACATTGTGATATTGCTCAAGGGTCCATTGATTCACTCTCATTGCCTCATTCGCAGAATCCAGCCAATGATTAGCACCGAGGGTGACTGCTACAAGTTGCAAGGCGACTGTCAGCACCAGGAGTCCAAAATATATTTTGGCAAATCGGTTCATTTCAAAATTCAATAGCTTCACAAAAGCTCTCATTTCATGTACACCTCTCTCATTACGTCCGTAATGGACTTACCTTCCTGCTCGCGAACTTCTTCACAGTAGAATTCACGTTCTACCTTCCCATGCTGTAGCAAGACCACTTTATCAATTAAATGCTCAATATCGTTAATTTCATGAGTTGTAATAATCACACCACGATCCTCGATCAATTCACTCGTGAACACATCAGTAATTTGCTCGCGGCTGAACATATCAATCCCCGAGAACGGTTCGTCCATTAGGATGTAATCACAATCCAAGGCAAGTCCGAGCAACAAATTTAACTTCGCAGCCATCCCCTTCGACAATGAGGATACGCGATCCGAAGAGCTCAGTTGGAAGAACTTAAGCAATTCCTCTGCACGTTCAGCGTTCCAATTCCGATAAAAGTCAGCCATAAAGCTGAAGCAATCAGCAGTTCGCATATTGGAGGGCATCGTTAACGAATCTGGAATAAAAGTCATTTTCTCATACATCGCAGGTGTTAGTGATGCATTATCGATTAAGACTTCACCTTTGTATGGTGTCAGTCCCATGATGGACTTCAGCACCGTTGACTTTCCGGCACCATTGATTCCGATCAGGCAGGTGATCTCTCCTTTGGCAGCAGTGAAGCTAACGCCATTTAGTACCTTCTTGAATCCATAATTCTTCACCATCTGATTCACTTGGATCATCTTGTGTCACCACCCTCTGGAGATCGCTCTGATGTATATTTTGTCTTAATGATGTCTACCAGTTCTTCAACTGGAATTTGAATATTCCGAATGGAACCGATGAATATATCCACTGCACTTTCGATTAATTCAGCACGAATCGAGCTTAGTATTTGCTGATCCTGTGTAATTCGACTTGGGGAATTTCCTTCTGTTACGATCAAACCCTGTTCCTCCATTTCCTTATATGCCTTCTGTGCCGTGTTCGCATTAATCTTCATTACTGATGCCAGTTCACGCCGTGAAGGAATCTTGTCTCCTGCTCCGATTTGCCCTGTAGCAATCTGTTCTTTAAAGTAACGGACAACTTGAATATATACCGGTTCTCGAATATTAAAGCTGACACCTGATTTTTGTTCTTCTGTCATACAACCAACTCCATATACTAAGTGTGTGTACTAAGTGGTTCATACATCTTATTTATGTACTATACGTGTAATACACTTTTGTGTCAATAGTTCAGATTTGAGCTTAGACTTGGCATACACATGCAAGGGTTATGGGTTTATTTGCAGTAAATCTCATAAATATATTGACGTTATTAAAGTGAAAAACACAAGGATAAACATAAAATAAAGGCGAATTCTTACTCGAAATGGAGTGAGAATTCGCCTTTATCTATTTGTTATTCAGCAACCTTTTTATCGAGCTCATGCTTCTAATTTTAAAAAACGATAGTTATTTCTTATGTAGTTAAATCCTGAATAGATAGTTATGACTAGTGAAATATAGATTAGGATTTGATCGATAGGTATATTCGTAAAAAGGGTGAATGGATGGTTTGTAAACATAACTGCAGTAATTGCTACAACTTGCGATACCATTTTAATTTTTCCGTATCGATCAGCTTGCAACACTATTTTCTGAGAGACAGCGACAAGTCTAATCCCTGTAATGATCACTTCCCTCGCTACAATAACTAAAGCAACCCATGTGTATAACATCTGCTGACTTACCAGTAGAATCAACGCAGCAGAAATGAGCAACTTATCCGCTAATGGATCAAGTAACTTTCCAAGGTTCGTAACCTGATTATACTTCCTAGCAATATACCCATCTAGTTTGTCAGTGGCTGAAGCGAGTAAAAAAACAATAGCTGCATAATAAATCCCCTCTGGCCAATCAGGATATTTTGAGAAAAGCACTATAAAGATGGGGATTAATAATATTCTGGCGATTGTTACTTTATTTGCAAGATTCATAATTCCCTCCTGAATTCATTTTCAAGAATATAACTTTCATTGGAATTTTTTATAATAATATCAAAGTTTCGATGAAAAGGATGCATAAATAACTCATATTGAATTCTACGGTCTTCATGAGATTTTCTTAAATATTTGATGTCCGTTCCTCTTTCAGAGACATCACGTATACTCCTTCTCATCAATTCAGTGTCTCCATCCGTATATAAGTAAACCTTCAGATCAAACAAATTCGGGTCTGCAAAAGCAACGCTCATGCCCTCTACAATATTCACTCTGTTTTGTGAAGCTATCATTGTACTCTTTAAATAATTGGTGTCTATTGTATAAAAATCCAAACCATCTCGCATCATTCGGATGTCTCTCTCTAGAGCAGATATATTATGAGCTGAAGGATGACATGCTGTCATTTTATTACGATGACGTTCATTGTTATATTCATAGTCGATTACAGTGTATTTTCTAAGATGAGAGCCGATAATATAGGGATCAGTATTCATATAATTCACTTTCTCATGACCCAGAAGCTTTAAAAGATTATGGGCAAATGTTGTCTTTCCAGATGCACCATGACCCGAAATCCCAATAGTAACTCTTTTTTCCTCACTGCTTATCAAATTGGCTATTTCATTTAATATTTTATCCATAGTTTCCACTTCCATCCTCTAACTCCGTTTCGGTTCTAATAAACCATGTATTGCCTAGACCAAATTCAATATATTTCATATATCTAGCACACTTTCCTCCCAGGAGATTAGATGAGCCCATTCATATTATCATACTAATTAGGATTAATCTGGTAAAGAACAATTATTGTTAAACTACCTTAACTGATAAAAGAACAGGCTGCCGAATAATTGCGGCAACCTGTTGTGATTGTGTTATGATTTTATTTCCCTTAGATAAAACTCATATAATTGATCAATCGATGAACTTGAAAAGATAGGCGTAGCTTGTTCAATTTTCTCACGTTTCCAATCAAACCAACGCATTTCCTTTAACTTTTCGATTTCACGATCTGTAAATCGTTTTCTAATCTCTTTAGCAGGATTACCACCTACTATTGTATATGGTGGAACGTCTTTTACAACAACCGAGCCTGCCGCAACAATAGCACCTTCACCTATTTTCACACCTGGCATAATCATTGCATTCATCCCAATCCAAGCATCACTTTCTATGATCGTATCACCTTTAGGTTCGTAAGAGGTTTCAATTTGGTCCACAAAAGGATACACGGTAATCCATTCAGGATGATGATTGTGATTTCCACCCATTAAAATAATTACACCACTTGCAATACAAACATAATTTCCTATAATCAATTTATCTAAATGCCACCCAAAATCTTCGATCGGGTTAAATAACTTTCTTGACGGTTCGTCTCCCCAAAGATATCTGACGCACCCGTCTTCAAAATGATGACTATCGTAATAACCAGAGTAGTACGAGTAATCCCCTACCTCAATCATTGGGTTGGTGACAATATCCTTTAAATACTTCGTTTCTGACCAGTGGTTAAACAACTGTTGTTTCATTCTTTTCCCTCGCTTCTAAGTAATTTATAGCATTTATACTTAGAAGCTTGATACAGTAGCGACATTCTTAAACCGTTTCAAACGACGAACCATCGTCCTCATCCTTTTCCTAATTGATGGGGTCATTGTAACAAATGAATGATTTGTTCGTCAAATCAACCTTACGGTTTCCTTCTACCATACTGATAATCTTGTTCTGAAGTCATTCTCATTCGTAATGTACTGAACATCTTCATATCCATTTGAAATTGCGTTATGGCAAAGCGCTTCAAGCTTTCCTTGGTCTTTGCAATAAACTGTAGCATATTCACTGTCGACGACTAAAAGTACAAGCTGGCAATCACTATTTAAGAACTCCTCATAGGTCTGAACATCAATTACATCCTTCTCTCGTAGAAAAGCCTTGAAGTTCGCAAAGATGATATAGTATTCGTTATTCTCCAACAGATCTTTCAGGACGTTGCCGTCCATTCCATAAATTTCTTCATGGAACATGACCTCTCCTAATGTATCGTTTTGAATAAAATAAGACTCCTCGCCACCTATATACCAATTGAATGTTTCGGTATTAAATGGCTTTAACAGATCTCCAAGTATTTTCCCGTATTCATTAGGAATCTTAAAAACGATGCCTCGTTTCATGTACATCCCCCTTCTTTCTTTTGGAATTCCCTAAACAAAAAACCTATGAATGAAATCCATAGGCTTTCTTGAAGAAAATCTCTGTCAATTATCATACTTTCGAGCGATTGATCATTGCTTAACTATGCACTCGCTCTTTTCCACCTAGACCCAATGTAGTTGCCGTTAATGTGTGCACTTCATGCAAAAGCTCTGGATTTTCCAGTAGTGACAGGCCATAAGAAGGAATCATTTCTTTAATTTTCGGTTCCCACTCTTTTATATGCTGAGGGAAACATTTATTAAGTACTTCAAGCATCACGTGAACAGCCGTAGAAGCACCTGGGGAAGCCCCAAGCAATGCTGCAATCGAACCATCTGCGGCGCTAATTACCTCTGTACCGAATTGAAGGATACCTTTGCCATCCTCTGTATCTTTGATTACCTGTACGCGTTGGCCTGCTACGACTAGATCCCAATCCTCTATTTTGGCATTCGGGATAAACTCTCGTAATTCCTCCATGCGTTTTTCTTTCGATAACAACACTTGCTCGATCAGGTATTTGGTCAAAGACATGTTCTTTGCACCTGCCGACAGCATCGTTAGGAGATTATCCGGTTTTACGGAAGTGATCAAATCAAACATTGAACCGGTTTTTAAAAATTTTGGTGAGAAGCCAGCAAACGGTCCAAATAACAACGATTTTTTGTTGTCAATAAATCTAGTGTCCAGATGCGGAACAGACATTGGAGGCGCTCCAACCTTAGCTTTACCGTATACTTTTGCATGATGTTGGGCTATAACTTCTGGTTTATTACACACCATAAATATTCCACTTACCGGGAATCCGCCAATATGTTTCCCTTCAGGAATACCGGATTTTTGCAGGATATGCAAGCTTCCTCCCCCGCCACCAACAAAGACAAATTTTGCAGTGTGGTGTTCAATAGTACCGTTGTCGTTCTTCACTCTCAAGTCCCACGACCCATCGCTAGTACGTTTGATTCCATCCACACTATGTTTATAATGGAGATCTACATTCTTACTCTTTAAGTGATCAAATAACATACGCGTTAAAGCACCAAAGTTAACATCTGTGCCTGAGTCGATTTTTGTTGCTGCTATAGGTTCATTCGATGGACGATTTTGTATAATAAGCGGTATCCATTCCATTAATTTGCTAGAGTCATCGGAAAATTCCATTCCTTGGAACAAAGGATTTTTTGACAGCGCTTCAAATCTTCTCTTCAAAAAAGCTACATTCTTCTCCCCTAGTACCAAACTCATATGGGGTAAGGACATGATAAAATCCTGAGGATTATGTATCAACTTACGATTTACCAAATAAGACCAAAATTGCATTGAAAGTTGAAACTGTTCATTAATTTGGATGGCTTTACTTATATCTACAGTTCCGTCGGATTTTTCGACAGTGTAGTTAAGCTCGCAGAGCGCCGCATGTCCAGTTCCTGCATTATTCCATTCATTAGAGCTTTCCTCACCTGCATTTTCGAGCTTTTCAAACACTTTAATCTTCCAATCCGGCACTAATTCTTTTAAAAGTGTTCCTAAAGTCGCACTCATGATTCCAGCACCAATTAAAATGACGTCTGTTTCAGTTGCACTTTTGCCCATTATTACCATCCTTATCCCCTGAATTTTGCAGAAAGGATGTGGGCGCTCCTTCTTAGGCGTCACACCTTTTCTGTCTCAATTATACCCTTATCCGAGTGTATTACAATTATTTATAAATTTAATATCTACTATTATATGAAAAAAATAAATTATTTAAAAGCTTGCAAAAAAGAGAGAAATAAGTCCTCCAGGTTAAGGAACTTATGCTATAGCCATAAACCCGCTTCTTGCAAGGATTAATAACAGTTAAGCATTATAAATAAAATAAATGAACATACTGCCCGCAGCAGCAAGATCAACAATTGCCCATAAGATGCTTTTTCGAATTAGCATGAGTAAAGCAGCAATTACACTAACAAAACAAGCAATGAGCATAATAAAAAAGGTGGTGAATAATCCACCAGAAAGAAACATCAGTACGTATAATATGACAAAGATAAAAACAATGGTCTGCACAATGGAAATTAGCTTGGTGTTCGTTCTAATGTTCAGTAGTATTTTCTCCATATTGTATGCACCCTCCAGATATCTTGCTGTTAATAACCTATACTTACTTTAGATTATTCCACTAAGGAGAATTAATCAAATCCATCTTCCTCTGCAAGTCGTAGTCTTCTTAGTGTTTAACCAAATGCGGGAAGTCCCTAAACACGAAAAAGCTGCCTCATTCGTAGATAAATCTACATATGGAACAGCCTTAGCTATATTTATGACTTATTTGTTCCTCTGCGATGAGCTATAAATACGCTTCACCAGTTCCAGCGCCTTTATCCCCTCAGGACCATCCAGCCAAAACTTTGATCCACTGAAAATATGGTCATAGAAGTCCTCAATTAGTCTCTTATGCCCAGTCCCCCAATACGATTTGCCTTCCGCAGGACTGAAAATAGGCTCACAAACCAAGGTTTCCTTCCCATCTTTCCAAAGATATAAGTGCTCTCGACGGAGGTTAAGCGTCCCCTCTTCAAAAACTAACTCCAACTCCACCGGAGAGTTCTCAAGATAGGTATTCGTACCATAAAACAGCCCGCGAACATTATTGGCAAAGTCGATACAAGCATGGGCAGTATCTTCTACTTCAATGACGCCATCAAGCACATCCGTGGTAATACTGCCTTTCACGGATTTAATCTCACCCCCATACCACTGTAGTAAATCCAAGGTATGAATGGTCTGATTAATTAGAACACCTCCACCTTCCGTGGACCATCGTCCTCTCCAATTGCTATCTTTGTAGTAACTTTCGTTTCGATGCCAGGTTACGACACCTTTCATACAAAGCAGTTTCCCTAAATCACCAGAATCTATAGTCTTCTTAATATAAACGGAAGCATCATTATAACGATTCTGGAACACCACACCAAGCTGGCCGGAGCTCTCTTGCGCTGCTTCCAGCATGAGCATGGCTGAAGGAAGGTCAACGGCGATTGGCTTTTCAGTTAACACATGCTTCCCCGCACGTAATAGCTCTTCAGCCATTTCTGCATGAAGATGATGAGGTGTACAGAGATGAACAACATCAATACGATTATCATTTAATATTTCTCTATAATCATCAGTGGCATCGCAGGCATATTCTATTCCCGCTCGTGTAGCTTTATCAGCATCAATATCTACAACTAGAAGTAGATTTACATCTTTTATTGCTGATATTGCTTTAGCATGGAGAGGAAATATCGCCCCGCAGCCAATAATCGCTACTCCAAGTTTGTTCATCTTTACCACCTCCATTCATTATTCCATTCGCTATTTTAGTTGATTAGGAGTTAGATTCATCGCTTGGGCTTGAGCCTTCAAACATAGTTCAGCAGCTTTGAAGACATGTGCTTGAGTCATGGACAGCTCCGTCCGGTTCAGACAATCGAGGATAAGTTCACCAAAGAACGGAAATCCAACCTTTCCAGCTACATGCTCGTAATGCTCCCCTTCCCCGTTCACCCAGTACACATGATCCGGTGTATTTGAACGCCCGATATCGCTGTATTTGCGCAGTTCAATGTACCCTTCAGTTCCCATGATCATTGTACGTCCATCTCCCCAGGTTCCGAGTCCGTCTGGCGTAAACCAATCTACACGGAAGTATTGGGTTGCCCCATTGTCCCCAACAAGCGTCGCATCACCGAAGTCCTCTAATTCCGGGTAAAACGAATGATTATAATTAGCTACCTTACTGTGAACAACTGAAGCATCCTGACAATCTGTATAATACAAAAATTGTTCAATTTGGTGGCTGCCAATATCGCATAGAATTCCGCCATATTTCTCCCGCTCAAAAAACCATTCTGGACGGCTAGATGCATTTAAACGATGCGGCCCTAATCCAATGACTTGAAGAACACGACCAATAGCCCCCTGACGGATCAACTGTCCCGCATAGATTGCGCTTTCAACATGAAGACGCTCACTATAGTAAACCATATACTTCTGATTGGTTGCTGCGACCATAGCTCTAGCATCATCCAGTTGTTCAAGTGTTGTAAAAGGGGTTTTATCCGTAAAATAATCCTTCCCATGAGCCATAACCTTATTTCCTAATGGGCCTCGTTCTGAAGGAATAGCTGCCGCTGCAACTAAGCGAACCTCTGGATCTTCCATTATTTCATCCATAGACTCAGCAGCCCTAACTCCAGGATATTTGGCTATGAATGCTCTAACTTTCTCTTCATCCGGATCATATACCCATTTCAGCTCTGCACCAGCCTCAACCAGCCCATTACACATCCCGTAAATATGACCGTGATCGAGTGCAATAGCTGCGATGATGAATTCACCTGGCTTCACTACAGGTTTAGCTTCATATGTGGGTGCATAGGTCATCCCATCTATTCTATTCATCAGAATCCTCCTAATGGTTTCTTATCGATTCTATAATAAGCTAATGAGATAGCGCAGACTCATCTCTAAGCTCTCAAAAGGATCACGTCTACAAACATCCTGCTCCACTACGTACCATTCAACACCCGTCTCACGACAAGTAGTAATGATCTCCGCATAGTTCATGTTTCCTTCGCCTATTTCAGCAAAAACCTGTTTCCTATCAACTATCGCCATATCCTTTAAATGCACAACCTGCATTTTGCCTTCAACTTTACGTATCCATTCTTCCGGACTCGCGCCACCTGCCTGCACCCAATATAAATCAAGTATGAAACCAACTGATGGATCAGTCTCATTGAGCAGTACTTCCATTCCAGTAGTACCTTCAAAGCGTTCAAATTCAAAATCATGATTATGATAAACAAATTGCAAACCGTGTTGTTCTTTTAATATTATTGCAATTTCAGATATCAATTTCGCAAATTTCCGGTAGCTTTCAAGTCCCGTACGAAATTCTTCTGGTAAACTTCCAAGTCCAATATATTTGCAATTCCACAGCTTATGCTCTGCGGCAAGCGCATCAAGATCATTCACTAATCGATCCCAGGACACATGGGTCGCACATATAGCCAGCCCCGCTTCATCCGCATATTCTTTAACGAGAATCGGATTAATCGGTCCAATGGATGAAATCTGAATGCTCTCATAACCCATTGCCGATACCTTTTGAAAAGTTGTTCTTAAATCCTCCGTAGTTTGAGTATAATCACGTAACGTGTACATTTGAGCCGCAATCATCGAACGTTTCATAGGATTCAACCTCTCTCTTTCGATTTAATGAGTTCCTTTAACATTCAATGTTTTAGATTCTGAGGTTTCCTTTTGGAAAGTCGAGTTTTTCACTTTTTCCATCAGCTTATCGTAGAATAAATCCGAATCCATCGGAAGCTCCACCCAATTGTCCGTCCAAGCCGATAAATACATGGCATTTGAAAGGGTTAGCCCCTTAATCCCTTCCTCCCCGGGAGCAAGTAATGCCTCATCATGCAAAATGGCATTCGTAAAGTTCCGTAGAATTCCTTTATGCTGCTCCCCTCCGCCATCTTGTACAGGTATCTCACATTTCCAACATTCCGGACTACCGAAACCTCCCGTAAACTCTGCGTTGAACTGCGGCTCCGGTGTACGCAAACGCCAAAAGGTTAGCTTCCCGTCTTCCACTACGATTTTTCCATTATCGCCATTGATTTCAAAACGATTAGTTCCCGGTGCCTCTCCAGTTGTAGTAATAAACAGACCTGTAGCGCCATTCTCGTATTCCACATAAGCGGTTACATCATCTTCAACCTCAATGTTGCGATATTTTCCAAAGTGGCAAAATGCTCTTATCCGCTTCGGCATCATGCCTGTCGTCCATTGCCATAAATCTAGCTGATGAGGATCTTGATTAAGCAATACCCCGCCACCTTCACCCGCCCATGTCGCCCGCCAGCCACCAGAATTATAGTAGTTCTGCGATCTATACCAGTCGGTAATAATCCAATTCGTCCGGCGGATCTCACCTAACTCACCAGACTGAATAAGATCTCTCAGCTTCTGATACAAAGGATTTGTACGCTGATTGTACATGATTCCAAATTTGCGGTCAGACTGTGCTGCAGCATCGTTCATCTGTTGAACAGCTTTCGTATAAACACCTGCAGGCTTCTCCACTAGTACATGATAACCATGCTGAAAAGCTTCGATTGCAAGTGTAGGGTGATCATAATGCGGAGTACAGATTAATACCGCATCCATGATACGTGACTCGAATAATTTCTTCGGCGTAGAATATTTCCTAACATTCTCAGGTAACTGCTCTTCAGCCCATTTCAAACGTTCTTCTCTTATATCACATACGGCTGTAAGCTCAGCCCCCTTAATCTCACTCAGCAGACTTTGCGCATGTGCGGTTCCCATATTTCCAATACCAATAATCCCATAACGAACTGTACCCATCTCTGATCACTTCCTTATTAATGGTTATGGTTAGAGGATATACTTTATTTAAGGACATGAACATGATCGAAATTAAGAACTATTTGTATTTGAGTAAGATGTTTTAGTTAAATGAAACCGTTATAATGAGGATACAAAAGCTTTAAAGGAGTTAAATGATGAACAATTCAGGGAACTTATCAGGACGTCTCCTGCAGAATCTCAAGGTTACTGTGACCCATGCCCAACTTAGTAATAGATATCCCGGATGGAACCGCACGCTGGAAACCCCCGCTTTTAATCGGCTTTATTTTATTGATGGGGGTGAGGGGAAAGTAATTATAAACGGGATTACCTACTATCCGAAGCCAGGTCAGATAATGATCATGCCTGCGGGGAGCACACAAACTACCGAAACTTCTATCGATGATCCATATATCCGTTATTACTGCCACTTTGATGCTGACATTGGAGAATGGCCCTTATTCCATGCGGAGAAAAAATTATACATCTGTGATTCGCCTAATCCAGATTCAATAAGGGCAATTTTCGTGGAGATGATCGAACAATTTCAAAAGGATGATGTCTTATCTATCCTTCGCACACAGGCTTGTTTGCTTAATCTCATTGCCACTTGTCTTGAATCGAGCGACAGTAGTCATACAGACTTTATGACGCAATTCATACACACCGGAGACCATGGTAAGCTGGCTCATGTGCTCCATTACATCGATAATTGTCTAAATAAGCCCATAGAGATTGATGAACTAGCAGAGCTTGTCCACCTGCACCCGAACTATTTTATACCTTATTTCAAAAGATTCATGGGGGTGACTCCAATGGCCTATGTTCAATTGAAACGTATGGAGCACGCTAAAAGACAGCTTTCTTACACAGATTACAGCATTTCAGATATTGCGGAACAAGTCGGCATGGAATTGGCTCATTTCTCTAAACATTTCAAAAAGACGATGGGTCTATCCCCATCCACTTATCGAAATAGTACGAAGTAATTCACATAGAGATGTTCCTCTGAATGAGATGAACTATAATAAAAAAACAGCATGAAACAACATTTTTTTAAGGTGGCGGATGATCATACATATTAGGACAGCTTCATTTAGCGACACACAAGATATTGCAAAACTATCCAGTGAGCTCGGATATCCTTTAAATATTGAACAGCTAGCAGATAGACTTCAAGATATCAGAAATCGTAAAGATCATGCTATTTATGTAGCAGAGTCGGATAACCAATTAATCGGATGGATTCACGCCAATGTGCGAATGTTAATTGAATCTCCACCCTTTGTTGAAATTTGTGGTTTGGTGGTCGATGGGCAGTATCGCGGAGAAGGGATCGGCAAACAACTTGTTGAAACCTGTGAACGCTGGGCAGCACAAATTGGAGTGAACAAATTAAGAGTGCGCACCAACCAAACTAGAGAGGATGCGGTACTTTTCTATACACGTATTGGATTTTCGCAGAAGAAAGCTCAGTTCGTGCTTGATAAGGAACTTTAAATACATTCGGGACTTTTAGAGAGGGAATTCTATGATTGTGGATACATTACGGGTTTTCGTTACAGTTGCTGAGCAAAGTCATTTCTCTAAAGCAGGAGAATTACTGAATCTATCTCAACCCGGTGTCAGTCTACATATCCGGAATCTTGAGAATGAACTAGGCGCAAAGCTTCTACACCGATCTCCGAAACAAGTAAAATTAACCGAAGCAGGTACAATACTTTATAATCACGCCAAACAAATATTGGCCCACTTCGAAGAAGCTCATCAGGAAATACAAATGCTACAGGATGAGGTTACTGGCAGTATACATATTGGTGCGAGCTTTACGATTGGAGAGTATATATTACCCTCAAGACTTGCGGAATTTGCAAATCAATACCCACAAGTCAAGCTTCAGGTGACGATCGGTAATACTGAAGAAATTATTGGTGGGGTAAGAGCCAATGAATTGGATATTGGGTTTATCGAAGGAGAAGCCCATGAGAATGATCTGATCGTCACACCTTATATGAAGGACGAGATGATTATCGCTTCCCCCGCCAACCACCCTTTGTCAAAAATAGTCTCTGTGGAGCAAGGGATGCTACAAAATCAGGTTTGGGTTCTGCGAGAGCTTGGCTCTGGAACGCGTGCTTTCAGTGATCATTTCATTCAAGAAGAAGAGATTTCTGTCAAAAGATCCTATGTCTTCAACAGTAGTCAAGGAGTTAAGGAAGCCGTTGCCTCCGGTTTGGGAATCGCGATGCTCTCCAGATGGATTGTGCGCAAAGAATTAGCAAGTGGTGAAATCTGTGAGCTTCCCATCCGACATCATCATCTTGAAAGACAATTCTCCATCATTCGCCATAAAGAAAGCTCCTCCTCCATGGCTACCCATGTCTTTATTCAAAAACTACTTGTCGCTAGAAAAGATAAGTAGTCAGGTAAATCTAATAACTATGCCGGTCAATCTCATAAAGATTGTCCGGCATTTTGTTATTTATTCACCTCTAATATTATGTAATAAAATATAACATTAATATTATATTTCACTTTAAAAATAATATAATAAAATTCATAGTATACACAAGAAATCAATAGATATCCTTTATTAATAGTGTATTTAAGCGTTTTATTGATATGTCAGTAAACTTGTCATTATAATATATTCATAGATATAATCCAATCATGAATCACGTTTATGTAATATAAAATAACATGAACGTGAGAATACATAATCAAATGGGAGGTTACATCTATGAATGGATTACAATCAATGCTCGCCAAAACTACTGTTGCCGCAGGACTCTTTTTCACTCTACTCTTCTCTGCTACAACAACGCTTCCCGTTTCTACCACTTACGCCGCTGAGGTTACCCAAACGATTGAAGGAACGGTTAAGCTTCCAAAGGTCCAAGTCATAGCAACCGGTGGCACTATTGCCGGTAAATCTGTGGATGAGACCAGCTTCCAGAACTATAAAGCCGGGACTTTGTTAATGGAAGATATGGTTAAGGCACTGCCTAACCTTAAAAAGTTCGCCGATGTAACTAGCTATCAATTTGGGAATGCAGGCTCTGGCTCGTATACCATGCAACAACTATATGATCTCTCCTTAAAAGTAGATAAAGCACTAGAAACCCAAGATGGCATCGTTGTTACTACAGGTACGGACACGATGGAGGAAATTGCATATTTCCTTGATCTTACAGTGCGTAGCTCCAAACCTGTCGTAGTAACTGGCTCTATGCGTCCATGGACTGTTATTGGAAGTGATGCTCAGGCCAATCTATTTAATGCTATTAAACTAGCAGCTAGCGGAAAGACGAAATATTACGGTACTGTGCTCATGCTAAATGACGAGATTCATACGGCTAGAGAGGTTACCAAGACGAATGCCTATCGTACAGACACTTTTGAATCTCCACAACTAGGAATCCTCGGATATATCGATGAGAATAATATAAGAATTTATCGGGCGAATTCCAGAGCACTATTGACCCCTGACAAATGGGCAACGCCATTCGATCTAACGAAGATTAAGAGCAGTGATATGCCTAAGGTAGAAATTGCTTATGCTTATCAAGATGCCGGTTCTGGGGCAATTACAGGTTTTGTTCAAGATGGAGCAAAAGGTATAGTAACTTCAGGCACAGGGGCTGGCGGCGTATCTAAAGCTATGGGAGAAGCTCGTACGAAAGCTATTAAGGAAAACGGAGTTATCTTCGTGTCTACCACGCGTACGGGTTCCGGTTCCAACTATGCTTCAAGTGACGGCATAATTGCCGGAGATAATCTGAACGCAGCTCATGCCCGAATTCTTTTAGAACTGGCACTGTCATTCAGCAGTGATTTCAACACGATTAAAGGCTGGTTTGACACATATGGCTCAGGCCAAGTCACCATAGCTGACAAATAAGAACAGTTCATTATTCACACACCAAAAAAAAAACGATTCATGCCATAAATAGCATGAATCGTTTTTTTACTAAATTTTGCTTAACTCATGTTCAACCAAATGTCCATCTTCCAGATGTAGCACTCGATCACACCATTCGAGCATCCGTTCATCATGAGTGACCATTACAGCAGCTTTACCCTCATTCTTTACTTCGTCAGCAATCATTTGCACAACTTCTCTGCCTCGTTTGAAATCTAAGCTTGCTGTTGGTTCATCTGCGAACAAGATTGCAGGTTTATTCATCCAAGCTCTTGCGATAGCTACACGTTGCTTCTCCCCGCCTGATAGTTGCTCAGGATAATGGTTTCGACGTTTCCAGATATCCAGACGCTTCATCAAATCAGCTGCCCGTTCCTTAGCTTCTTTAGAACTCATCTTCCCCTGTTTAGCTACAAAGAGAAGCTGCTCTTCTACCTTCAAGTAAGGCAATAGCTGTGCGCTTTGGAACATAAAGCCTATCTTCTCTAATCGTAGCTCAGTCAGCTCACTTTTACTTTTATCTGTAAGAGATTCTCCGTCTATAAAAATTTCACCACTGGTTGGCGTAAGAAGCGCACCCGCTGCTGATAGGAATGTACTCTTCCCTGTTCCAGAAGGTCCAAGGACAGCAACGAATTCCCCTTCGTTGACTATAAGATTCAAATTGTTCAGAACAGATACCGTTGTATCGCCGTCTCCGTAGGTCTTGGTTACTTGCTTCATCAATAATTTCGCACTCATGCTCCAGCCCTCCCAATTGCTTCTAATGCATCTACTTTTGCCACTTTAGCGACAGAAATAAGTGATCCTAAAAGAGACATCCCCACGAACAAGCCGCTGGTTAATAGAATCGTAGAAGGTTCCAGTTGGAACGGCATAGTGTCTGGTAGTACCTGATTCATTCCAAAGGTTAGCAGCAAGCTAATGCTTAGACTTGCAATAGCCAATATCATGACCTGCCCTACAACGCTCCAAGCCAAGTAAGACATTTTTGTACCCATGGCTTTCAGAATGCCAAACTGGCTTGTTTTCTGAATTGTAATGACATAGAAGAATACAGCCAGAACAAAACCAGCGATTACGAACAGGAAGGCAATCATCATAAGCAGTGAACCTTGTTCTGATGAATAACCCGGAATATTAGAGATCGCTTCTTTTTGCGTAATAACTTCCACATTTTTCGTACTAGCAGAGATCTTATCCACTTGCCCTGCGTTTGCATTAAGCGCAATTACATTAAAAGGCGCTCCGGATGTAGCCTCACTACCTTGATTAACGCCTTGTCTCATTTCCTGCCAATCTTTATTGTTAATATAGACTACTGGGGTATGGCTGTATGAGCTATTCTCAACATATCCTGTAACTTTAAATTCCTTCCCAGTTGCCTGATCTTGGATCGTGCTACCAATCTTAATGCCCGACTGTTCCAAGTCACGATCAACGATGACACTTCCCTGCGTATCATTCGTAATCTTGTCACCTTCAATCACTTTTGGAGCCAGTAAACCGTTCATATCAACTGCGAAAAAAGTTACGTCTGCTTTAGTATCCGCATCGTTCGTAGTCACTGTACTCATCTGTAGAGCGAGTGAAGAGGCATTATTATCTCCTACTACTGCTCGAACACTATTAAGCTCCGTATCCGTTAACTGAGAACGTCTAAACGTCTGATCCGCATCCTTCTGCACCACGTAATAGTTTGCCGGCATATTCTCTATTGCTGAGATATTAGCATACGCTAATCCTCTGGCCAGCCCCGTTACGAAAAGTACAAGAAAGGAAACCAATAACATGATTACCATTATTAACAGGTATCTGGCTTTAGAATGTCGCATTTCTCTTAAGGCTAGAAACATATTACCACTCCTTCTAATCTGTATAGTCACAGTTTAGAAGATGAAAATGAACGGAGTATGAATAACGAGTTACAAAAGCGGAAGAGTTACAGTAAAGGTCGTGCCTTTGCCAACTGTACTGGATACTTCTATGGTTCCGTTATGTGTCTCTACAATTTTTTGCGTAATCGCTAGTCCAAGACCGCTACTATGCGTTTCTCGTGTACGTGCCCGGTCGACTTTATAAAAACGATCAAAGATGAGTGGTAATTCCTCAGCTGGAATACCTTCCCCAGTATCCGAAAAGGTTACTACACAGTTCCCTTCGTCAAGCTTCGCGGAAATCATGATGGATCCCTCAGCAGGTGTATATTTGATAGCATTTGTAATGAGGTTCATCCACACCTGATACAATAGATTGGAATCGCCATGTACGCTAATATCCGCAAGACTTAAACGAACCGCTAATTGTTTCTCTGTTAATCTCCACTCCATGATTTGTACAACCTGCCGAAGCTGTGCACGCAAATCTATAGGTTTCTTCTGCAAGGAATTCGGATCATAATCGAGGGAAGATAACGTTAGCAGCTGTTTACTAAGCATCGATAGACGATGGCTTTCTTGATCAATAATATTGAGGTACTCTATCCGTTCATCCTCTGGTAATGTAGGATCTTTAAGGGTTTGGGCAAATCCTTGAATAGAAGTTAATGGCGATTCGATTTCATGCGACACATTCGCAACAAACTCTTGACGTGCACGATTGGTCCGTTCCAGCTCACGACTCATAATCATAAAGTGTGAGGCTAACTGGCCAATCTCATCCCGCCGCCAAGTATTTAATTTAATATCATATCTACCTTTTGAAATCCGTTTAGTTGCCGTTGTCAAACGTGTAATGGGTCTGACCACATGCAGTACGCTGATCATGACGAATCCTAGACTGAATAACACGGTAAAACCGATGATGACAGCAAAAAACACGCGCAGTTCACCGAACTGAACCTCTGCATCCGGCCGCATGAATAACGCAAAAGTCTCATTATTGACTTCAATAGGTACGCCTATCGTATTGCGTAATTGATTATCAAAAAAACCTGTAATAAATGCGCTGTCAGGAAACTCAGCAACACCGTGATACACTTGTCCATTCAGGACCTTCTCTAATTGTTGCGGATCTAAATCCTCTTTCCGAAATGGCTTGCCGTAAAACCGGGATTGACCTTCTGTATCGGTTAAATAAATCTTATATCCCAGTACAGCTACACTTCGCAGGTAATCCTCCATAGATTCCGGGTGAGATTCTGCAAACTGCTGGATTTCAATGGCCATCCCCGTAAGCTTCGCATCGTTCTGCGATTTAATCTGAGCTTGGTAATAAATATTAGACACCAAGAAGCCAAGAAGGCTGCTCACCACAATGGCCGAGCAAAAGAGAATGCACATTCTCACATACAAAGACTTCACGAGCTCACCATCTCCAATTTATAGCCAATTCCCCGTACAGTCCGAATCACAAAGTCATTCTGATAATCTAAAAACCGTTGACGCAATCGCTTGATATGTACATCCACCGTGCGTTCATCACCTTCATAATCCATTCCCCATACTAGTTCAATCAGCTCACTGCGTGAATACAGTCTTCCTGGATATTGTGCCAGTTGTGCGAGCAGTTCAAATTCCTTTACCGGTAACAGTAGTACTTCATCACCATCAGTAATCTCATAATTTTTACGATCAATAACTAGTGAATTTAAACGAATCCGATCATCCGAAGCGATGGAATAACGCCGAAATAAAGCTTTGATCCGAAACAACAATTCTTCCGGCTCAAAAGGTTTCGTTACATAATCATCTGTCCCCCGCGAATAGCCTTGTTCTTTATCACTTAGCTGTTGCCGGGCTGTTAACAAAATGATCGGTATATCATATGTTTCTCTTATATGCTGGCATAGCTCCAACCCATCCACATGTGGCATCATCACATCCACAACGGCTAAATCCGCAATGCATTCTTTCAGTTTATGTATCGCGTCCCGGCCGTCGCTGGCCTCCATGACTTGATAACCTTCTCTGGTCAATACATGCTTTAATAATGTACGAATATTACTATCATCATCTGCCACTAAAATCTTTTTCATCGTTTACACTCCCTGAATAACGGATGAACCCATAGTATCAACTTTAAAGGGTTAGAACAACTAAAGAACCGGAAGAGACCATTTTGGGCATTTGTACATATACTACTCTAATAATAACGAACGAATCAGGAGGTAGTAAGAACTATGTATTGGACACCTTTATCTCAGAATAGATCTGATTTCAAACCTATCTGGGCAACCTCTCTTCCTCAAGCATTAAATTTAATCAAAGAAGCTGTGCAAGGTGAACGAAATGATGAGCTTTTCTATGATGAACTTATCAAACTGGCCCCAAATTCCGAGCAAGCCTCCATCATCACCTCAATACGAGATGACGAACGGGGTCACAACTCCATGTTCCGCGGGATGTTCAAAGAAATTACGGGTCAAGATATCACTGGGATTAGTAGTGAACAATATCAACGGATCAGTTCCTATGAAGAAGGCTTAGAAAAAGCACTCCAAGGTGAACTGGCTGCAGTCGAAAAGTATCGCAAAATATGGTTTGGTCTGCCTGTTGGAGTATACCGCGATACTGTTTATGGGATTATATTAGATGAATTAAAACATGCCAGTAAATATAATTATTTACTTACTTTAGATCGAACCACTATATAGTTGAATAAGTCAGAGTCATTATTTAAACCTGAAGGAAAGTGATTATACTTTCCTTCAAAGAGGTAACAGGCCGTCCCATTAGTCTCTCCATATCTTTTGAAGTAGAAGCTGTATCTATCTTCCCGAGGAATGAATAAATCCAGTGCTGAATGCTTGAATCCTGCCGATGAACGATTCTTTTTCCTGTCAGCTCGGATAATACCTCCGCAAGTTCGCTGAAGTCCCAAGAGCGCGGTGCGGTTAATTCATAAATCTGATTAAGATGACCAGTAGTTGTAAGCACGACCGCCGTAGCTAAAGCGAGATCCTTTCGTGTCACCGAATTAAATAGCCAGTTCCCAGGATAGGTGATTAACTCACCACTTTGGATCGCCTCTTTCAGCCCTAGTACATCTACAAAATCCATATACAAAGCGTTGCGTAGAAATGTATAGTCAATACCTGATTTAAGAATCATCTGCTCTGTAAGTAAGTGAACATGATTAGCTGGAATTTGTCCTTTAGGTGGAAATGCGAAGCTTGTATACAGCAAATGCTTCACCCCTGCCTTTGATGCTGCATGAATAACCTCAGAATGTTGAGTTAATCTGACGTTATCATCGGGATGTGAACTAGAGATGAATAATAGCTCTGCTACACCTGTAAAAGCTTGAATTAGAGTATCAGGCTGATCATAATCGCCAAAGCGAATCTCAACCCCTTTTTCCAAAAGATCATTTGCTTTCTCCCGATCACGAACACATGCGATAATCTCACCTGCCGGCACAAACTGAAGAAGATTGTCTATAATCAAACTTCCTAATTGACCAGTAGCCCCAGTAACCATAATTGACATAACACCACAACCTTTCTGTTCCATGTTTTCGAGACCACAACATTATTTATATCTAGCCATGGCTAAGCTTTTCTAATAAAACGATGAGTTGCCGAAGCTCTTGTTCATCCAGACCCTGCATACGTTCAGCGACCGCTTGACGATTTCCGGGAAGATGCTCCAAAAGTAATCGTTGTCCTTCACCCGTAATTGAAATAACGCTTTTTCTACCATCCTGAGTATGGTTCGAGCGGGTAATCCAACCATCTTTCTCTAGGGGTGTCAGCAACAGACTAATATTTGCTTTGGTAACCCCAATATTGTGAGCCAATGTAGAAGGTAAAATCGTTCCGCCCTGTTTAGATATTTCTACTAGGATACGAATTCTTGCGCCATTTAATCCTTTCGACTGCCAATATTTATCAGAGACAGAAACTAAGCTTGCAGTAGTATCAACTAAAGTGAAAAATGCCTGAGTATGTAGCGGCTGATTCAATACCAACGGTTGTAAATGATCCATCTTAGATTTTTCAACTCCAATTTAGTTAAGTGCTTAACTATTTTAAACCATACTACAAGCTCTACTAATTGTCAAAAAAAAGAAGCTGCCTCAGCTCGCAGAAAAATTCTACGGATTCGGGCAGCCTCATATCATTAAATATTTCTTTTAGATTAACACCGTCTTTGTAGACACGGCTTCTTCACTGTATTGTTTAGTCCCTTCTAACACCACTTCAAGCTTAATAATCTCCGAACGGCTAGCTAAACGGATTGGAGGTCCCCAAGTCCCATAACCAGAGGAAACAACGACATGCATTTTATCCTTGCGGAGGTAGCCCCAGTCCAGTTCGAACAACCGCTTGGTGATCCAGTGATTAGGAGCAATCTGTCCACGGTGCGTATGACCTGAGAGTAGAATATCTACGCCTTCTTGGGCAGCGACATCAAATCCGGTAGGCTGATGATCCATCATGATCACAGGACGCGTCAGATCGAGGCCATTCAATAAGGAGTTTACGCTTAATCTACCTCCGGCTTCCATCGTCTCGGCAGTCTTATCTTTTCGACCTACAATATAAGTTCCCGCCACTTCTTCAACCTCATCCTGTAGGACTTTAATGCCTATGCTACTCATTAAATCTGTATATTCCTTAATCGAACCACCGTAATATTCGTGATTGCCCAGTACTGCGTAGACACCATGGCGTGCTTTTAGCTGCTTTAGCTGTTCACTCATACTATTGCGAATAAAAGGCTCAATACTATCGTCAAGTACATCCCCAGCCAGCAAAATCACATCAGGCTTCATAGCATTCATTTGTGCAACCATTTTTTTGAGATGCCGATTGCCGACGATATTTCCTAAATGCAGATCGGATGCAACCGCGATGGTAAGTGGCGTACTAGTTCCGATAGATTTATCAATGGGAATAGGATGGGTACGAATTACTGTACTCCAAGCGTTGATCGAACCCCAGACTAGAAAAACAACCAGTAATATTAGCAATGTACCACCCGCTTCTGAGACGTAGTGCGTTCGATCGACACCCATCCAGCCCAGCAGCACATATAACAGATCAGCTAATGGCAACATGATAATAGCGAATTCCATGCAAGCTAGATAATACGACCCAATCACCTTAAAGAATCTGGCTAACGGCTTCACTATTGTAGGCCAAGGTATCATTCCAACGGCATACGCAAAGGCAACAAGCAGGAATAATGTCCAGAACAGAACAGAGGAAGCACCTGAGAACCATTCATGGACAAGCAGCCAACCGTGATACCCAATGTAAAAATTAACAAGGCCCAGAATAAGCAGCATAGCAAACCCTGAAGCTAACATTCGTAATGTTTTCATCGTTCCACTCCCCTTTACCATACTAACTCTATACGTCTTATCTCAAATCATAACACAAACCGTTAACCCAGTATAAATTACGATGCTGTCTTCGGAAAATGGATCAAATAACGCACTACAATTCTTTAACACATTCCCCGTCAAAAAAAAAAAAGAAAATGCCCGTCGGCATCTTCGTTGGAGGTCTTCAATTATACTGCTCTATCACGCGTGGCCATACATTCGCCAATTAGCTTATCGCATTTATTAATGTGATTCAGAAGCCAATCGGTTAACGTACGGTTAAGCTTAATCGTCGAGAGAACGGAGACTCCCTTGGTTTTAATCGTTTCTTCTAATTCAAGAACGGCTTTTACAAAATTAGCGTGCGTCTTACGATGTTCCGCCAATTCAGGAAAATCGATCTCTTCCATCAATTGCTCTTCATTGCTAAAATGCTCGATGGTATATTCCTTCAAGAATTTGAGCGTTTCTTCGATCTTCTCTTTCCCCTGCTGCTTACTGCAAGCATCAAAAAATTCATTCAATTTCGCCAGCAACTGTCTGTGCTGACAGTCTATTTTCTCAACACCGATATCATAAGAATCCTTCCATTCAATCACGAAATCACCATTCCATTTCCTGAAATTAACATATCGATAAATACAACTAATTCTCCACCTTTCCGCACAAAAGATCTATTAACAACATCACAGGGAAAATCCCATATCCATCCAAGCAAAGTCACATCTATATCCTTTTCTACTTCAATACAGGTTCTATGTGGACAAGCACATTTGAAACTTGGTGCCGATCTTTCAATTGTTCTTCAATTTCTTCCGTAATATCATGGCTCTGCACCACACTAAGCTCGGAATCTACTAGTACAGTTGTATCAACTAGCACGTTATTCCCGTGGATGCGAGCTTTAATATCTTTAATGGATTGCACACCGTCAATTTCAGCAACGGTTTCTTTCATGAGTTCAAGCTCTTCCGCATCAAAACCATCCGTTAAGTCATGTGTAGCTTTACTAAAGATATCCCATGCCGTCTTGCAGATAATCAGGCCGACAATAATCGCTGTAAGCGGATCAAGCCATGGAATTCCAAATCCAGAAGCCACAATTCCGACAAAAGCACCTATGCTAACTAAAGCATCTGATCGATTATCTAGTGCTACTGCTCGCATAGCGTTACTATTAATAGAGCGGGCCAGTCTAATGTTATACATATATACGCCCATCATTATCACAGCACAAAAAACTGCCGTCCAGGCTGCTATAAGATCTGGACTTTCCAGTTCGGGTTGAATAAATTTGTTCACGCCCTGGTACAGCACTTGAAGCCCTACAACGATCATAATAAATGAAGCAATTAAGGATGCCACGGTCTCTGCTCTGAAATGCCCGTAGCTATGATTGGAATCCGGCGGTCTCCTGGAGATCTTAAGACCGATTAGTATGGCGATAGAAGCGATAATATCAGTACTGTTGTTCAGGCCATCTGCAAGTAGCGCTTGAGATCCCGCAACCGTACCAATAAACAGTTTGATGGCGGATAGGAATATGTAGGCAACTATGCTTAGCCATGCTCCTTTTTCACCTTGTTTGATGTCGTTGTAATTTTCCAAAAAAAAGAACCCCCAAAGAATAGTATTGTTCTATACTACACTCCGAGATTCGGGTGGGTCTAGAGAAACAGTGTTGCTAAGAGGCGTAATAGTTCCCTCCGTCAAATAGAGTTGCTAGGTCATAACTGTTTTGCGGAGCGTAACATAGTTTGCCTTAGTTCAACTTTAAGTATTATAATTCTCGCTTAAACGCTTACTGTCCTTAAAAAAAGCCGTAGGCGTTTATGCTTGTTCTACAGAAGTAGTAACTTTTTGCCATTTATAATGTCTAATTATAGTAATCACTATTTTTGAGGAGCGTGAAACGATGATTCAGTCTTTGCACAAGACAATGATTAAAGTTTTAGCTGTTACATGCATTGCATCCCCAATAGCTTACAACGGATCGTTATCCGACATTTCCGCGGAACAAGCAGTTATAAGTACAAGCAATCCCTATTACAATGAAGTCAAAGCACCTATTCTTGTACCTGTATGGTCATCACCGCTTGCCATCTTAAAAGAAGATAGAATCACTGGGCAGAACGTTACAGCCCTTGCCGAGAATGGGAAAGTCTTTGCCTTGCAGCAGAATGAAAAACTAGTCGCATTGAATGCTACAACAGGAAAAAAAATGTGGGAATTCGGAAGTGCATTAGCCCCGTTGTTCACGTACAGTAATGGATTCATCTATGGTTTGACTAAGAATGGCTCTCTATATGCCGTTAATGAAGCAGGTAAAAAAGCGTGGTCAGCTTCATTATCACTACCTAAAGCCACCAGTATACAACGGTTAGGTTCTACCATTTATGTAACACAAGAGAGTCAATTCGCAGCTGTCGATGCGGTCAGCGGGAAGATTAAATGGAAGGCTGCGGAGGAGAGTAATAACTTTACAGGCTTATCGGAACTTATGGAAACGGATGGGGTTGTTATTCGAAGTTATCTCTCACAGGGAGCATTAACAACTGCCGCACTTGCCGCTTATGACAGTCTGACAGGAAAAAAACTATGGGACCATACCCGTCAATGGTGGCCACTAGCAGTAAAGGACTGCCTCCTCTACTCCATTACCAATACGTTAATGATGGATGATGACGCTGTGAATCGTAATGTTAAAGTTTCTGTATTCAACGTAAAAACGGGTGAACTTAAAGGAGAACGTTTATATAAATGGACAGATACCGAGAATAAAGATGGAGCATTCACATTTGGTGGTGTAAATGGGACCGCATTCTTGGACGGAAATGACTTCTATATTTTTCAGGGCAAAAAGCTTGTGAAATATGATTTCTGGAATTACTCAGCGGAAGGTAAGCCAGTTCAAACCTGGACTTCTATGGCAAAAGAGAAAGATTATCCTCTAAACCAAGTCCATCAGCAAAGAATGTTATATTCCAATTATGATACAGGTACGTTATCCGCACTCAAACTTGGAAATGGTCAGGCGGTAGTCCTCAATAATGGTGAGAATCCTGTAGTTCAGACGGATCTTTTTGGAAATGTGGTTTATAGCGGACAATCAGATGGCCTATTTCACGCTTATGACATGTTGACGTTGAAGCCTATTTTTACCGTGAAGACAGGATCTCGGAACTTTGCCCCTTCACTTAAAACTGGAGGCATGCTGATCATCCGAACGGATAATAAGCTGCTAGCTATTAAACTGCCTTCATCAATTAAATAAAAAAAGCCTGATTTCTCAGGCTTCTGATCTAAAGTAACTTTACTTACTCAGCAGGAGCTGTAAAAGTACGTGCAGCAAATTCAGCATCCAGCATGTAGAAGGCGTTGCTATCTTTATCAATTCGTTTCAGTTTACTAATGATGTTGCTAAAGAGCGCTTCCTCTTCTACTTGCTCGTCAATAAACCATTTCAAGAAATAGATCGTTGCATGTTCACGCTCATCCAGCGCCAAGTCAGCTAAATGATAGAAGCGTTTCGTGTTTTGTTGCTCATGCGCGAATGCATGTTCAAAAGCATCCAGCATCGAAGAGTATTCGTTCTTTGGCTCTGGTAGAGCTTCAAGTGTCGCCCGATTATCGCGATCATTAAGGAACTTATAGATTTTCATGGCATGGAATCGTTCTTCTTCTGCTTGAATTAAGAAAAAGTTTGCGAATCCATCGAGACTTTCACCGGAACAATAGGCTGCCATAGCTAGATAAACATGAGCGGAATAAAACTCGAAATTCATCTGTTCATTAAGTGCGTTTACTAATCCATCTTTCATTTGACCGTCACCTCATAATTCAATTTTAATATGTAAAGATTTAAGTTCATCTTATCACCGTGTATCTAAGTCAGCAAGGATTCATCCTTCTGACATCTAAATAAGCAACGAAGGGACGACTATTCTAATGACCAAATTTACACGCAACATCCTTAGACCTACATCCTCTGCTAGCTTTTTAATGGCTTCTGCTATGGTATCTATGCTTCTGTTAACTAGCTGCTCCAATAGCATTAACAGCTCCCAAGCTGCCGCTACAAATCCGCCGACTGCCGAATCCACATCTTCACCTGTTACCAGTTCCACAGCAGCTCCCTCCTCAGAGAGTGATCCAATTGCTATTCAGGTTTCCAGTATGAGCCTTGAAGAGAAAATTGGACAAATGCTCCTTGTTGGCATCGACGGAACCGTTCTGGATGATCAAGCAAAAAGGATGATTGCCGAAGACAAAGTCGGTGGAATCATCCTTTATAAGAACAATATTCAAGATCTGAAGAGTATGGTCAGCCTTGTTAATTCCATGAAAGAGAGCAACAGCGGCAACCCTGCCCCCTTATTTATGAGTATCGATCAGGAAGGTGGAAAAGTCAGCCGGATGCCCAAGGAGTACGCTTCCTTCCCCTCTAATGGAAAGGTCGGTACCCGTAAGGATCCTAATGCTGCCGAAATGATGGGCAAGCTGCTCGCTAGAGAAGTATTGTCAGCAGGATTTAATATGAACTTCGCTCCCGTCCTTGATATCAATAGCAATCCAGATAATCCTGTAATTGGAGATCGCTCTTTCGGCAACTCCGCTGAACTAGTCAGTACACTAGGGATCGCCGAAATGAAAGGTATTGAGAGCGAAGGTGTTGTTCCGGTTGTCAAACATTTCCCTGGTCACGGTGATACTTCCGTCGACTCCCACCTTGATCTGCCGATTGTGAAAAAGACCGCTGCAGAGCTCGCTGAATTAGAATGGCTCCCTTTTCAAGCGGCGATTAAAGAGGGAACCGACGCCGTTATGGTCGCTCATATTTTGTTTCCTAAGCTTGATGCTGATAAACCAGCATCTTTATCCAGTAAAATAATTGGTGATCTGCTTCGTGGAGACATGAAATATCAAGGACTCGTAATCACAGATGACCTAACTATGGGTGCAATCATGAAGAATTACGACCTTACCACAGCAGCGTTAGATACTATAAATGCAGGCAGTGATATCTTACTTATCGCTCACGGCTATGATAATGAGAAACGGGTATTAGAATCGCTTCTGGACCATGTAAAAAAAGGTAAGATACAGGAATCACGGATTGATGAGAGCGTCTATCGGATTTTAGCATTGAAAGCTAAATATAATCTATCCGACGAGCCAGTTCCGGTTCCTGACCTTACCGAGCTAAATAAAGATATTAAATCTTGGCGACTCACGATTGAGAAATAGGCTTAGGTCTATTTCAATCTATTGAAGCACAACAACATCTCCAACCTTTAACCCTGAGACGGCCTCTGTTTTGTCAGCCGTCTCCATGCCCACTTTGATATCTCTTCGTTCATACTGCCCATCACCTTTATCCAGCATCACGTAGGAGAGATCTCCTTCATGCATTACAGCGATGCTGGATACAACGATGGCATTTGCTTTACGGACCGTTTCAATTTCTCCGCTCAAGCTAAGTCCACCAATCAAGTGCTCATCAGACTGCAATGAGATTACCACTTCAAATTGTGGAACCGAAGTAGCAGTAGTATTTTGACCTGAAGCCGTCTTAGCAAATTTGGATACCTTAGTTACCTCTCCAGATAGCTTTGAATCTTTTAAAGCTGTCATTTTAACATCAACTTTCATTCCCGTCTTAATACGGAAGACATCTTGTTCACCTACAAGAGCAATGAATTCAAGCTTGTTCATATCTACAATTTTGCCGATGTATTGATTATCTGTCACTGTTTGCGGTATTTCACTCGCACTGTCAAATAGAAAAACACCAGTTGCCGGAGCATAGAAGAGGGCCGTTTTAATCTTGGCCTTCTTTTCTTTTAATTCACGAGCCTGTATTTCAGCATTTACTTGGTTAAGCTCATCTCCTAACCGAGCTGTTTCTTGGGCTGCGAGGGCTTTTATACGTTCGGCTTCTGTTGCTCCGAGAGCTGCATTCTCCTGGTCCTGCTGACTAACAAATTCATTTAATTCCGCTTCTAGCTGTGCCTTTCGGATGGTCGCCTCCGATGTAGCAATCTCATTCTTTAAGGCTTCCTGATCGAGGGTAAACAGCAAATCCCCCTTCTTTACTTGCCCACCGTTCTCAACCTTCCATTTTGTTACTTTAGAAGCATATGGTGCATATACAAGTGTTTCTTGCTCATATCGTGAATTCCCCTTAACCTGAATGGAGTTCGTGATGGTTTCCTGTGTCACTTCAAAAGTTATCGCTTGTGGTGGTTCAATAGGTTCTAGCTGTGCCTCAGTTTTATACATCTTGCTGTATACAAAATAACCCGCTGCAATAATGATCAATACCAATACAATCCACTTGATTCTCCTCTTCATCACTTCTGCTTCCTTTCAACTTAAAAATAGCTAATCCCGTTTTATCGCCGTGAGCGCATTTGTTCTGGACGCGCTTATCGCCGGATAAATTCCCGATAGTACTCCTGTCATCACTGCAAATGCAATGCCAATTGGAAGGGTCATCAGAGGAATAGTGATAACCAAGGGTTCACCACCCATTCCCATGCCTCCTGTGGTACCAATGAGCTTATTTATGCCAAACACAATCAAGTACGAAAAGCCTATGCCGAGTAGCCCCCCCAGCATCCCGAGCAATGCCGCTTCTGTAATGAACATATTTCGGATCTGCCCCATATTAGCGCCTAACACTTTCATAATACCGATCTGCCGACGACGCTGATGGGTGGACATGGTCATTGCAACGATGATCGAGATCGAAGCAATAATTAGAATAAATATACCAATACCAAGCGCTGCTTTCTTGAACATGCTGAATGTAGAAGCCATCGCCTCTTTTTGATACAAATTCGTACTTGTATTTAGTGTAAGTTTCTGGATAAGCTTCTCCACTTGCACAATGTTGTCCGTACTGTCGACTTTTACAATGGCGGAGTTGTAGACATCCTTCTGCCCAGCAGTTCCATTCATTAGTTTCAGTTGTTCAACCAGACGCTCACCAGTCTCTAGCGAGACGTAAATCTTCTTGTCGTACATCGCCATATCAGGGTTCCCCGCACTATCCAATATCCCAACAATTTGAATGGGTGAGCTGATTAGGGACTGTCCAGTTTCAGAAGCAGGGCCATACGATTGTAATTGAACCTGTTGTTTGAACATATCCGACGGAAGCATGCTTAAACTGTTGTACTGTTCCATTATTTTATTATTGTAAGGATCAGTATTAAGTTGTTCAAAAAGACGTTGCCGAGTCTCGACATCAATCAATCCTACAGTTGCTCCATAGTTTAGTACTGCCATACCAACCGAATCAGAAGGACCACCCTGCTTGAATTTATGGTCATATTTCGTTAGTAGTCGAAGATCGGTTCCAATTAGCTGTACGTCGGTAACCTTATTATCGATAGTAGTCATTTGTAGGTAGGCAAGCTCTTGAAAAGGTGCTGCTGCGGTAACATGCCGCAGGCCTTGAACAATTTTCAGCTTCTGGGCCGTTAGCCTGCCGGGGTCGAGCTTTGCATCAGAGGCAGAGGCTCCTTTTCCTTCTCCGCCCCCTTGTGAAGGGATACCGCTGTTCGGAGTCACTGTAATTTCATCCATTTTGAAATTCCGATTAATTTCCCTCTCCGTATAGCTTTGCGCGGAATCTCCTATACTTAAAGCAACAATAATAGCAGCACAACCAATCGATATACCAGCCATACAAAGACCTGTGACAACTTTCCGTCGTTTGACTTGTTCCCAAGCCAAACGTGAAATATCACTAATCCTCAATGAGTTTACCCCCTTCGAGTTCTGTATCCGAAGAAGTTTGTTTCTCAGTAATCATATATCCATCCTGAAGCGTGAAGATACGTTGCATTTGTTCCGCAACTTGGATCTCGTGAGTTACAACGATGAATGTGGTCTTCATCTTCTTGTTCAGGTTAAGCAGGATATTGATAATTTCCTCTTCTGTCTTCGAGTCCAGGTTTCCAGTCGGTTCATCTGCGAAAATAACAGACGGCTCCGTGATCAAGGAACGTGCGATACTGACCCGCTGCTGCTGTCCACCAGACAGCTGAGAAGGGAACAGGTCGGCTTTATCCGGAATGCCGACCTGTTCCAGCAAGGCCAGAGCTTTTTGCTTACGTATTGATGGTGAGACGGATTGGAACACTAGCGGCAACTCTACATTTTCACGGACAGTCAAGCTAGTAATCAGTTCATAAGCTTGAAAGATAAACCCGATATGCTTCCTACGAAATTCAGATAGCTTGTTTTCGCTCATCTTCACAATATCTTGGTCAGCAATGTAAATGTGGCCTTCCGTAGGCTTCATCAGACCTGCCATCAGGTTCAGCATGGTTGACTTACCGGAACCCGAGCTCCCCAGTAATGCAACCATCTCCCCCTTTTTCACAGAAAAATCTATTTGATGAAGGACTGCCGTCGTTTCATTACCATTCTTAAATGAATGCGTTACATTTTCCACTCGCAACATTGGAGCTGCTCCTTCTCGTACATTAATAGATATGAATTCCTACTTCTCAGTTACTGTTCTATCAATCTTTATGCTATATGCCTGGCTGGCCAGCTCGATCCGTTCTCCTTGGAACTCATCATACAGTGTGATTCTGTAGGCGCCACCTGACAAGTTTTTATACATATTATTGGTAAATGTTGCAGTATAGGAGTTGTTATTCCCTTCAAGAAGTTCAGTACCGATGTTCAAGCTTCGTTCCTGTGATAGACCATATGGATCTGTCATTTTGAGCACCAGCTTATGAGTGAAGGTTCCCATGTCATAGGTACTGTCACGAAGTAAGTTGTAATTCATTACGATATCTATAGTGTTACTGCCCTGCATCGATCGCCCTTCCGAACTCAGAACAGACATTGTGTACGGATATAGCGCAACCTTCGTCAAGTTATTCTCCGGTGGAGTAGAAACTGGATTTAGACTCAATGAAGCAATGTTAATGAATCCCGTTGGTTCCTGACCAGGTTCAGACAGCTTATTCCCAGTAATTCCTGGACCTAGATACATGCTTACGTCTGATGGAATAACGGATTTAGGCAATTTTGCCCAGTACGTTATTAATTGCTTACCACCAGGTGTAGCTGAAGTATCTGGCTGATTCACTGTAGCTTCGAATAGCTGGCCATCTCCCGTTTTAAAGTAACCCTGAAGGCGAGCCATTTTGCTTTGTCTTTTTTCCTCACTGCTAAGCAGTAGCTCTGTATATACAATATTAGAATTGAGACCTTCATAAATAATTGTTTTGTTCTCTTGAACACTAGCGTTCTTGCCTTTACCAGTGATTGCATAACTTCCCCCACGTTCAATAGTCGCTACAGCATTCATCGTACTGTTCGTGCTAAGCGACAGGAACGAGCTCTTCTCTTCTTTTACCGTTGTAAAGAGGTTCACTTTTAATTTATCGAACTCTTGCGTGTAAGGGATTTTGGCAAATACATAGATTTCCGCATTTTTTCCTGGTGCAATCGTCGAGGTTTCCTTGTCCATAAACAGTTCTGTAGAAGAAGACACATCGTCATTGTCTACTTGCACAGATCCTTTTAATTCTGGAAGTGTTAAAGCCACCGATTGCGAATTCTTAATATTTATTCTAGCAACAACGATGTCATCATCTTTCCAAGGAAAGCGCTGCAAAGACAGCAAGTTATAAGTGAACGAACCATATTCATTGGATGCACTATACTCCACGCCCTTTTGAACCTCTGGCCGAAGTGTATAGGAAATTGTGTAGTAAGCAATTGGTACTGTCAGCTTAGCTGTATTACCCGTACTGACATTATTCCCTTCAGATCCTGTTCCCTCACCTGTACTGCCCGTATCTGTATTAGCTGGAGCTGAAACAGCCTCTATCATTTGCAATTGCAGCGAACTCTGCTCAACCTCAAGCGGAATTTGTGCGGTAAGTGGAATGATTTTTTCTTCCAAAGGTTTTATGGTTAAGCCGCTCAATCCCTTCGCATTGATCGGAAAGGTTGTCCCTGTTGAAGATTTGACGGCAAGCTCATACGTTGGCAACGTAACGGCCGTCTTCCCTACATTTTTCACACGAAGCTGGAAGGTCCAAATCCCTTTATTATTCTCAGCGTATACGTTTGCGTTGTTTAACTGAGTTTCTATCGGATTATTATTAATGGTGATTTTCTTGGTCACACCTTTACCTACCACCAAATTAGGGGTTGTAGCTGCCGGTAGCTTGTACGAGGATTTAGCGATCTCAAGCTTCAGTGCTTCATCTTTTTGCGTAAATTGCAGCTTCATATTATCCGTCTTCATATAAGGAGGAATCTCGGCAAGATAATAGATAGTCTTCTTCTCCTGCGGCTGAATCTTGTAACTAATCTGAGAACGATCAAGTGCTAATTCATACGAACTGCCACCTGCAGAGAGTAAATAAGCCGCATAACCCGGATCACTGAGTACCTTACTGCCCTTATTGGTCAGGCTTATACCCACCTTGGCATAAACTTTCCCATTATATTTATAGAGCTCCAAGGACTCACTTTTGGCGATGACAGGAATGTCATTCATTGTGGTGCTAACATTTTTTCCATTTACAGCAGTTGGGGAATAATTAGCTGGTACAGTAAAACTTCCTGCATGCTTTAAATAACCTTTGGTTTTGGAATCCCATACATACATGGGAATCTTAATCCCTTTTAACGAATTGGTCTTGCCTATGTTGACGTAATATGTAACCCGCAAGCTTTCTTTAGCACCAATCTTCTTCTTAGTCGCGTCAGCGCTCAGTGGGTTACCCGGAATAACAGAACCCCCTGGCGTCGTCACTCTCGAAAAATAATACATTAGGTTCGCGTTTTTACTGCTCCCATTCGAATAATTCAGGGTATAGGTTAAAATATTTCCACCAGATTGTGACCAAATATTGACATCTTCTAATGTAGCTTTGATATTTGCTCCTAATGAAATGGAACCCAGATTACTAGGGGGTGTTACTGTCGCCGCAGCTACAGCTGGATTGGTACGAACAGCATTAGCTGGTGCCGCTGAAGCGGTATGGCCAGTCAATTGACTGATGACAAAGGTACTTAATAGTAAAACAACATATGTACTGCTATGCTTTCTCATTTACTTCCCTCCACGAATATTTTGCTAGAATTATTATAGTGGTAAGTACAAAACCAATTGTATCCATGTTGTAACACTTTTGAAGCGTTTGTAACCTATTTGTTCCTATTTGCATGAATTTGAAGAATATTCTATTCTATAATTTCAATTTATCTTTCAATGCAGCCACATCATTAGCAGAAGGTTTTTCTTCTCCATATCTAACTTTTTCATATAATTCAATCAATGAATTCGACGTATGAACCGTATGTTCTTCGCCCTTATGTTTAACCTTGTTAAGAGCAGTCCATTTTAAAATATCGTCTTCTGTTTCCTTCGGCGTAAGATAACTCTTAACTTCATAACCATGATCGTGCTTCAAATGAAGCCAACGCCGATATAACCAACGAACACGCTCCGTTTCACTATTCATCTGCTCCCAGCGGTCTTTTCGATGTCTTGGCGTAAGGCGAGTACTCCAGAAATCCTTTAGACCTTGAAGCGTTTGCTCCCATGTAAATACACTTTTTTCCTCATCAAGATAAGTTGTATTGTCCTTTGGAGTATGTTCCCTGCGCAGCATGGATAGCAAGGCATCCATGGCTCTCTTTAATTTCCCACCGGCATTTCTATACAACCACCGAAGTCCATAATAAGCTGCAACGCCCAATAACACAGCTCCAGCAACATATAAAGCAACATCTAATATAGCAGCTAGTAGACCAGGCTTTTCATCCCCAACAAAAGGTAGGTCCGGACTCGCTTGAGGCTGTTCAACTGGCGGAGGTAGCGGCTCACTTGACCCAGAGAATAAATTACTAATCCATTCGAAGAACGAGCGTACCATATTCCATAGCAGTGTCCCTATAGCTTTTCCGACTCCTGCCGCTAACACGGCCGCAACAATTCCTATTCCAATGACATAAATACGGTTATTCCTTTGTAATCCTTTTGGCAAAGCTTTACCCTCTTGTGAAAGCGTACTATATTGTAAATAGCTACTATTAGAAATAAATAATGTGAGCAATAGACACAGACTACCGCACCAGGTCAGTAGTGTAACACTTTCCTCCAAATCGGGAATTCTCCCAAAGACAATGGTCGCAACAAAATAGATTACAATACCTATCCAATACTTCTTACTGGACTGATCTCGAGAGTCAGCAGTCATTCCGAGAAAAGCGCATATAAAACCTGCGACACCTAAAGGCAGACTCTCGATAGACAGACTTCCTGCTGACAAAGCCCCAACCACCGTCCCAAGGATTAGAGCAGCCAGCAGTTGCTTCCATCTAACACTACACTGTTTTCGTAGCAAAATACCTACTAATGATATTAGTGGTATGGCAGTCAGCCACATAGGTTCAACTTGCTTGGGCAGTACATAAACCTGAAACAGAATCCATACAGGTAAAACTAATAATAGTTCCAGGATAGAGTATATCCAGAGTTTGACCGTATTCCATACGTAACCAGATAACGGAAGTTTCATGCGCTCTCACCTCCCTGTTCCGGAATATCCAGCCATTCTATACCATTGCCCAACACCAATAGGAGGTCAGCAGCCTCTTGTAATTCTGCTCCTCTATGACAGCTAATGATCAGAAAGTCTGTATCACTTATTCCACTCTCGGCCTGCAGGGCTAGCAATCGACTCATAGGAAGCGTTCTGTCTAGCTCCAGCTTAGCTAACAGCTCTAGCAAGTCTTCCAGCTCAGACATAGGCTCTGCTTCAACAGGATCTCTTTCGCCCCCGTTATCCAATCTGCCGTTACAGATAATTCCCGTCTCAATTCCATGGCGCATGGCGTATTCGGCGATAGTGGCAGCATATCTTATCCCTTGCTCGATACGCACCACATCCGTTACCGCTCTCCACATGGAATCACTGTCCTCTATATTCAAACAAATGACGAGCCTGGAATCCGCAGTGTAGTCTTTCTTATGTACCTGCATAGTCCCTGTGCGCGCTGTAGCCTTCCAGTTTATAAGTCCCATAGAATCTCCTGAGCTATACTCGCGAATACCTGCAGTCAGGAAAGGATCTTCTACGATCCATCTTTTCACTGGAAGTTCACCAAGCCAGCTATGTATCGGTAGCGGAAGATCGTCTAGATTCAGCAAATTAGGATAGACTAATAACTCTAATTGGAGAGGATACGTTTTATTTTTCCGGATCAATCCAAAGGGATCTCCAGTGGTCATGGTGACTGACTCCAAACGGTATATCCCACGCCGTTCGCAAGTTACTTGATGACGCCTTTTAATATGACGGTAAGATTTAAGAAAGAACAAGCTGACATGATTCTGGTAGATTTCACCCGTGCTAATGCCGAGATTATCTTGACTTCCAAATTCCAAGCCTCTTGCAATACTAGATTCCAGTCGAAGCCATGGTAATGGCAGAAGTTTCGCGTTAACGATCTCCTCGATCATCTCAAGTTGATCCCCTTCATAAGCGACCTTCGTTGAAAAATACCGAGTATAACTAAGCGCTTTCAGACCATTCCGTTCATAGATAACGGCAAGAAGGAACAGGAGAGCTACTGTAATAAAAATGAACCAAGGCAAAGCCATAGCTCATTCCACCTTTCCGCCTCTTAAGGACGTAACTAGTTCAGTGGGCACCTCTACCTCACGAAGCACTTGTAACACAATTTCCGCGGCCTGTCCCTCTTTTGAACCCAATCCACGATGTAGAAGCAGACGATGGGCAAGCACCGGAACAGCTACGGCTTTAATATCATCTGGTGTAACGAAAGATCTGCCTTGGATTAGAGCATATCCTTGAGATGATCTGAGCAATGCTCCACTTGCACGTGGACTCGCCCCTAGTTTTACTGCCGCAGATTTGCGAGTAGCTTCCGTAATCCGAACGATATAGGCTAGCAAATCATCACTAATACTCACGGAAGCAGCCAACCGCTGCGCAGCTTGTATATCTTGAGCGGCAGCCACAGCAAAAGTCTCTTCAAGTGGATTATTCTCACGGAAACGCTGCAAAATATGAATCCCTTCGTCAAATGAAGGATACCCTGTAGTAATCCGCATCAGAAATCTATCTAATTGAGCTTCAGGCAACGGAAAAGTACCTTGGTTATCAATCGGATTCTGAGTAGCAATAACGAGAAAAGGTGCTTCTAGGCCATGAGTCACACCATCGATCGTGATCTGCCGCTCCTCCATACATTCCAGCAGACTGGATTGTGTTCTGGGTGTTGCACGGTTAATTTCATCAGCCAACAAAATATTCGCAAATACTGGACCGGGTCTAAACTGAAATTCACCTGTCTTTTGATTATAAAAATTAATCCCGCTTAAATCAGAAGGCAGCAAGTCAGGTGTAAATTGAATACGCTTAAATGTACAATCTAAAGATTTTGCAAGGACTTTGGCTAACAAGGTTTTACCTGTACCCGGAACATCTTCCAGCAGAACATGGCCATTGGCAAGTAATGCAGTTAGTAGCAGGTCTACTCCATCCTCTTTTCCAACGATGACTTTAGCTAGATTGGTCCTAATAGATTTGATGAGTTCAGTAACTTCTTGAAGATTCATGTAAATACACCATCCAATCTGAGGAAATTATTGTAATAAGTCCTTTCATCATAACAGAAAGTGTACCCAATATATAATTCACAAGAAAAGGCCCTGCCTATTAAAAAGGCAGAACCTAAATTTCCCTTCCTATTTTCATTTACTTCGCAGTTTTATTCCGATATCGAAAGAAAGCCGTGATGGCATAATAGATCGGGATGCTCTCAACGATTAGCCAAATGACAACAATAGCATAACTATTATAGTGTTTATAATAATTGCCTATGTGTCGTGAATATAAAAAAGCTATCGTTATTGAAGCTATTGTTAAGAAGGGAATGTACATTTTTCTAGCTTTTGTATTAAACAAGCCGGATACACATCTAGAGGCTACATAGATAAGAAAAGAGCTGTGAATGAACATAGAAGACGACCATATTCCAATTAAGAGCGGATCCGAATTACCTAGCAGATTATCTTGTTTGGAGCTACGCACCAATTCAAGGAAAGGATATTGCAGTTCCTGACCCAAATGTGGACCAAAACTCATCATCGTCAGTGACCAACCAATTAAGACAGTTACTAAGACAAATATCCCCGTAAGGACTAATCTTTTCAGCATCTTCGCTTCAAGCTTCAGATCGGGCACAACAAACAAGAGGACAATCCATTCTCCAAACCATGACATGACCACAATAGAGTCCTTCAGGGCAATCCCGGGATCATGATAATGAATGAAGGCTGGCAGCATATTGAAGTCCGCATTTGGGAGAAATAAATTAAATAAAATAATCATCGTTATGAAAAAAATAATAAAAAGCCCATCCGCCATATACGCTATGGTTGTAAAGCCTAAACTTGCCGTATACATAATCACTAGCCCAATTACACATTGAATAAACAGAGGTGGAGTTCCTCTCAAATAATTAGAACCAAAGAATAGTACAAAGTTCTCAATATCATAGGATGCATAATAAACACACCAGCATATGAGCAAAAGAAGCATGAACTTGTGCGGCCATTTACCTATGATATCTTTTCCAAAGCTTACCCATGCCTGGTTAGGTCGCAGCATACCGACGCGGAAAGTAAACCACAATAATATCAACCCTAATAAAGACCCCACTATTAATGCAATCCAGCCTTGATAGGATGAAGTAGCAATTATAGTCGGAATCAAAAAAATAGTGGTTTGGGAGCTGAAGAATATAATAAAAAAACGGAACAGCTGCCATTTCGATGTTTGCATAACTTCTCCCTCTAAACGTCTTATTTTGCTGTTCCAAAATCCACAATGCTAAAATCTGTCTTCACTTTAATATCAGCCTCTTGAGCATAATAATTATCCCACCGCTCTCTAAGCTGTTTCCATTGCTTTGGATCGTTCCATTCCAGTAACAATCCGAGTTGCAGAATATCGGCACCGGCTTTTTGGGTATTACGAATAGCTTCGTTAAGATTATCAGAGACTTTCTCTTTAAGCTTCGCAATGATAATTTGGCCTAGTTCCTCTGCATCCCTATTCTTAGGGTCCCTTAAATAAATAACACTAGCTTTCCCCTTTAAATTCACTGTGAACACAGGACCTTTATCCGTTTGATTTAACTTCTTTGATGATTTTGTGCTTACAAATACAACACTTGCGGCACTTTTCCCCTCATCCCAATCGACGGAGTAAACTGCCAGCTTAAGACTGCCTGCCGCCCAAGCTAATGCCCTTCCCTCATTAAGCTTAAGAACTCCTTTCATCTTATCTTTTTGAAACAGCATTGCCCCTTGGATTCCTGCCCAGAATTCCGGCTTTCCATCTTTCGATGTTTCTTCTTTTTTACCAAATGAAAGATTGTTGATAGCAAATCCAACACCGGATGCCTCTGCATACAGGCAATCCTTAATCGTAGTTGAAAACAAATATCTCTCTGATCCAAAGTTCCTTAGTACACCTGAGGGTAGTTGCTCGTAAATAGGTGTTAAAGTATTCAACTCCTTTGCACTTCCCGGACTAGCCATAACAAAAGCGCCCTGAGGAAGACTTGGTTCTCTTGCAATCCATAATAGTAGTTCGCTGATTCCTTGTTCAGCATAGGTCTTCCCTAAGACAATTACTTTTAATTGAGCAAGACTAAGCTGACGTGTTAAGTCTTTTTGAATTAACAGCATGGCATCTGCAATCGTTCCTGCAGTCTTAGAAACGGTAGAATAAGTATTACCGTCTCCTCCACCGCCACTTGAAGGTTGTCCAGCTGCGTTGAGACGATTGGGCAAGGGTGAGTTAATCGTAATTTCAATAGTATTTGGTTCTTTGCCTTTATCGATAAACATTCCGTATACAAATGTTAGTTCATCCAGCTCAACCTTCGACGACCAACAACCTGTTATATTTAGGAGCAAGATTATAATCACTCCTATCTTCAGGATTCTCATTTCTCTTTCTGTCTCCTTTTATTCCTATCTGTATAGAGGCTGCTGCGTTTCTTCATAAAGTTTGAGGGGAAGCGTGCTAATGTATCCTTCCAGTCCTGTAACACAAGTGGGGCAACAGGTTGCAAATATGGAGCACCTAATGGCCTTAAATTAGCTAAATGTCCGTAAATCAAAAAAGCTGTAATATATACCCCTAGCAGCCCCATCGTTCCACCCATTACCAATAACGGGAAACGAAGTAGCCGGAAAGTCAGACCTAGCTCATAATGAGGAATGATATAAGTGGCAATTCCGGTAATAGAAACAACAATAACCATTGGAGCAGATACAATTCCTGCTTGGACCGCAGCCTGACCAATAACGATACCCCCAATTATTGAAACCGTCTGTCCTACAGGTTTCGGAATTCTAGTCCCGGCTTCTCTAAGCGCTTCAAAGGTAAGCTCCATAATTAAAGCCTCGGTAAGCGCTGAGAAAGGAATGTTCTCTCTCGCAGAAGCAATTGTAATTAACAGGTTTGGTGGAATGATTTGAGGATGAAAGGTTGTAATCGCTACATAAAGTGATGGAAGAATCATGGATATGATTGAGAACAGAAATCTAACAACACGAATCCAGCTTGCTGCATAAAAGCTTTGGTAATAATCCTCAGAGGATTGCAGCATGGTGAAAAAAGATGTCGGAGCGAGCATTGCAGTAGGCGTGCCATCTTGTAAGATTCCGATTCGGCCTTCCATTAAAGAAGCTGCCACCGAATCAGGACGTTCTGTATATTGAAATAACGGAAATGGCGTGAGGTTACCATCCCTTAAATATTCTGATATATAACTAATCCCTAGTATCCCGTCAATATCTATTTCATTTAGTTTCTGCTTTATCTCTTCAAGAACTTCTTTTTTGTAAAGTCCTTCAATGTAGACCACATACACATCAGTTTTTGTATATTTACCAATCGAATAATGAATGGTTTTTAGATCCGGATGTTTAATTTTATGTCGAATCAAAGAGAGATTCGTTTCAATATCTTCAATGAAAGCCTCTTGGGGACCAATCACTACAAGTTCGTTTTGTGATTCGGTCACTGATCTTTTTTGATATTGGGTAATTTCAAAATAATAAACATAAGGAAGATCCTCTATACAAAGCACTACTTTTCCAGCAACGATCATATCTACAATCTTCTGTAAATCAAATGCCTTGAGATATTGGATAGGAAAAACAATTCCTTGATCTAACCGTTCTAAAAAATTCGGCCATTCCAGCTTTGCTTCTGCTTCTGTTTTTAGTGGCAAAGCAATACTTTCATGAAGTGTCTTAGAATCGATGATGGAAGGTATATAGATCAAAAGACAGGTATGCCCATGAACAGAAATGGATTGATACACCGCATCACTGCATCCCTCCAGTTGATCTTTAATGGTTTCTAAAATTCCTGACATAGGCTGTATACCTCCTGGGTTATGACTTGCGAATCTGGCTTAGTTTGCCAATTGTTTACGAGGTTTATACTTCATACTCCATTTAGCTGTATACGAAAAAAAGAACCGATGCGAAAAACCGGTTCTTTCTTGCTTTTAGGTATGAGGTTTGTTAGCACATCAACTTTGGATTAAAGGCTTTAGCACTTTCAAAGATGCTTGCAATTGCTCTGAGCATTGTTCATACATTTTTTTAGCTTTTTCATTTTCTGTCGACAAACTGAACATTTCCAGATCAGCTTCACATTTTTTGAGCAAAGCATATAATTGTGGTTTGTCTTGTGGCTGTGGAACTTTAAAGTTGTCGGCATACAAATCGACCGTTAGCTCACCGTAAGAATCAACTTGAGCGAGAAATACATTCTCGACGGTTAGCCCCATTTTCTCTAGCGCTCCATCAAGCCAGCTGCGAGTCAGATTTAAGGTATCTAACGGTTTATCTAATACTTTCCCATCCATAATGACGGCTTGTGACTCTTTCTGTGGGGCAACCTTCACACCCAGGTCTTTTGCCGATAGAGGGAGATACTCCTTCTTAAGCAGAATATTAATCGCTCCATCAGACTCCATAATCGCAAATTCCACTTCAGATATATTGAATACATCCTTTTTACGTAGCTCTTCCAATAATTCATCTGTTGTTAAACGTTCCTTTTTCATATGATCTTCGAGTATTTTCCCGTCCTTTATAAGAACGGTGGACTTAAAGTCAATGAAGTCTCTTGCTTTTTTACTCTTCATCTGAAGCCATTCAATTCCTAAAGAACAAGCGACCCATACAATCAGTGCAATGAGTCCTAAATGCCAATACTTATCCGTATCCAAAGAAATATAGGCGGCTAAGCTGCCGACGGTTATCCCCGTAATATACTCGAAGAACGAAAGCTGCGATACTTGTCTCTTCCCCAGTAATTTAGTTAAAAAGAAAAGCACAACCACAGCAAAGAGTGTTCGTACTACAACCTCCAACCACTCCGGCATCACAATTTTCCTCCTTTTTTAAATCAACACTTGTTTAGTAATACTCATTATTTGTCAAAAAAGGTCCATTCAATCCTGAATTAGGCTACTTATTTATGGAAATCGGTTAACGTGTAAAGCTTGTATTTTTTTCCTGCATAACTAAAGTAACGGTTGAGGACAATAGGAAACGTCATGCTAGAAACTTAAAACAGAGGAGAGAAACCTAATGACAGTAGCCTCACAAGTTAAAACATGTTTATCTTCTTTAAAAGGCGCTCAAGCGAGCTTGGAGCAATTTGCACTTGAAACACAAAACGAAAGTGCAAAAACTTTATTCACAAATGCAGCTGAGCAAACACAACAAATCGTTACACAGGTTGAAAATCGGGTAACCGAATTAGAGTCAGAAGAACCTCAATACAAAGGTTTCTAACTTTCACTTGAATAATCAAAGGGGTCATTAAGCTAGTTATCGCTAGCTTAATGACCCCTTCTTTATATCATCACTGCAATATCGCTTACTTTCTTTTTTTGGCAGGAATCAGGATCTGAACCGATGTTCCAATTCCCACACGACTAAAAATACTTACGCCATACTCAGGTCCATATTGCAGTTTAATCCGTTGATCCACATTACGGACGCCATAACCTGTATTTGTATGTCCCTTAGAATCAAAAATTTGATCAATACGCTCTTGTCTGATGCCTATACCATCGTCAATGATACGGAAGAGAATATTATCGCCTTCCTTACGTCCTACAATCCGTAAATGAATGTGATCGCCGCACCAAGCATGCTTCAGCACGTTCTCTATAAAGGGTTGTAGAATCAGTTTAATGGTTTCATAAGGCCAGATCTCTGTATCAAAATCAAACATAACCTCCAAGCGGTCACCATATTTAATTTTCTGGATTTCTAAATAGGCGTTTGCTTGCTCAATTTCAGTTGGAACCGGAATCATCGTACGGCCTTCATTAAGCGTTAAACGATAAAACTTCGCTAATTCCAGTACCATCTTCTGCAGCTTCTCATTTTGACCAAACTTCGCTAATTGAATAATAGACGACAAAGTATTGTACAGGAAATGTGGGTTGATTTGCGATTGTAAGATTTCAAGCTCCGCTTCCTTCTTCTGGAGCTGAGTCAGATATACCTCTTTAATCAACATATCAATATTTTCACCCATATCATTCAGCGCGGTTGCTATCTGAGAGAATTCATCCTTCCCTCGATATTTAATACGCTTGTGAAGATCGCCTTCCCGATAGGCATTAAGCACATATACGAACTTATTAATCCGAATCGAAAAATAACGGGATATAAATATGCCTACAAAGCTAAAAACCACACAGCATATGAGACACATTAAAATAATAAACAAACGTACCTTCATTGCATCCTTTTCAAGGATTGTAATCGGAACAAGCGCGATTAATTGCCATGCTTGGTTAGCAACCATAATCGTTTCTTTAATCGTCAGGTAATCCTTATTTAGCTCGGCTTCATTAGTATAGTTCTCCGGTAGTTCACCCGATTGATACATCGTTCTTCCAAATTCGTTCTTTATAATTAAATTACTTCCTTTTCCTATCTTCGTATAATTGACACTGTCAAATAGATCTGGAATCCTTACATTAATCCGCAGGAATCCTATCTCTTTAGGCTTAAGAGGCTCGTATGTATCAATTAGTCTACGGAGCAACGAGATGCGATTATTCTCTACATCGCTCTCGATCTGCCACCATTTCATAGTTTCAGCGTATTTTTCAGTTGGAAAATCATAATACCAGGACTTACCTTCAATCCGTTTCATGTGGTAGAGATGATAAAAGCTACTATTATCCAAATAGCCCTCAAGTGAATTCGAATAGATCTCAGGGATCGATTCATTTTTTAAGAATAGCGACATCCCTATCTTCACACCTGTAGATTGAATAGCTACGTCAAGCTTCGGTAGTACCTTCTTAGACATCCGATCGTAATTTTCCCAGCCTTCCTCATAACTCCGAAGATTCCGATAAAAATCAAAATCACTGTATAATTGCGTTGATATTCGAGTAACTTCGTCCATTTTATAATCAATATTGTCACGAATCTGCAATAACGTTCCTTTAATATTCGTATTGATATGTTCGCGTAATGAATCATTATACATGGAATGAGAGACGAACCCTATCAAGGATATAGGGATAATAATAAAAAACATATACGTCAGCATTAACTTATACCCAATCGGCACATACTTATGTCTTCTTCGTATTTTCATAGAACATCATCCCCCATCACTTGTCGCGCTTACGATACTCCATAGGTGTCATACCATAAGCCTCTTTGAACTGTCTGCTGAAATAAGGGAGATACCGATAGCCTACCTTGCTAGCGATTTCATAGATTTTGCAGGTCGGATCTTTTAAAAGCTTGCCTGCTTGATCCATACGAAGCTGTGTAAGTACTTCACTGAACGTTTTCCCTGTTTCTTCTTTGAATAGATAGCCCAAATAGTTAGGGGAGAAAGAGAACTGCTGCGCAATATCTTTAAGCGTAAAGTTATCGCTCATTCTGTCCTGCATCGTTTGGATGATTTCTCTAATCAATTTATGGTTCACTGAATCTGATTTACTACGCAGGTACTCGGAGATCTCAAACGTTTTGAGTACGAGCCACGAGCGAATATCACTGATCGTATCGAATTGGTGTAAAACATCTAAACTATGTATTTCCATACCTAAAATTTCAAATAAATCCTCACTAACATCCTTTAACTGCTGATCCAGCTTCCAAATGATATACATTGCCAGATTATGAATAGTGAATTTGGATCTTAAACTACTTACAGAGCGGAATAACTTGTCGATCTCATCATAAATAAGAACTAACTCATACTCTTTCACCGCTTTAAACAGCGTATCCATACGGGTATCTAACATACGAGCATCGATCATCCCTGGTTCACTGCTAACGGTCTCATACATTATAAGATTGCCTTTGCCAATAAACATTTTTCCGTCCACAGCTTCCATAGCTTGTCGATAGGAAATATGAATCTGTTCCATAGAAAATGTAGGTTTGCCTACACCTACAGTCATTGTGACTGGAAACTTCGCACGAATCGAGGCGTAAATATCCTCAGTGAACTTTTCCATTTCCTGCTCGTTAATTAATAATGCTATCCGATAGGACGATACCTTGTAGCAATGTGGCATTCCGTGCTTCTGACCTATTCTATTCACTTCATAAAGGAAGTCCTTAGCCATTTGATGTTTAGATAGATTATCCTGTCCTTGAAGCCAGTTGAAGTAGTCAAGCTCCAAGACAGCTACACGAACAGGCCAATTCAGCTTATCCAAACCGTATGACTTCACAAGCGACAACATTCCGGCCTGGCTACCCTCTTCCCCTTCCCATTCCCCTTCGAATAAGCGTATCAACAAATCATTTTTGGCCATTGGAATCATATGCTGATAGGCTTCTTCAACATCACGGCGTTTACGTTCATCGTCTAAATCCTGCCTTACTTTCTGAAGTGCAGCAATGAGTTCACTATCATCCATTGGCTTAAGGACGTAGCTATACGCCTTTAGTGACAGTGCTTGCTTAACATAGCTAAAATCTTGGTAACCGCTTACAAATATCACGCGTATATCCTTTTTTTTCTCTATAGCAATTCGAGCCAGCTCAAGGCCCGACATATTCGGCATATTCACATCGCTTACGATAATATCAATAACATGCTGATCTAAAATATCGCACGCGGTAAACGCGTTATTTGCTGCCTCTACAACTTCCATACCAAGCTCATTCCAAGGAATAAATTGTCTCATACCTTCTAGATCCAGCATCTCATCGTCTACTAATAATACGTTGTACATCAACAAGTCCCCCTTTGAAATGCATAAATCTGTCCCTGTAAATTCTACCATTACTCTTTCCCAGTATACCATTCATAAATTTGTCTACCAGCCTATAAACAATGAGTCATCAGAATACAACGTAAAAACGAAGGCTTGCCTAGTAGCAAACCTTCGTATTACTAATTATTATTTTCCTAAAGCTTTCTTGTTTTCTGTCCATACTTTTGTAACATAATCAAGGAATTTCTCATAACCAACCTTCATGGAATCATCATGTGCTTTGTCAAGAATGGCTAATGCTTCTGCATCGGTCTTCGCATACATTGATTTCGCTCTAGCAGTTAGCCAGATATCTCTAACGCTTTGTCTGATAATACCTTCTTCACTGTCTGGAGCCGGATCCCAGTTTAGGAACTCCGTAAAGTCGCCTTGTGAAGCCCACGTTACTTCCATCTGCCAACGGTTACTAAAGTCGATCTTATCAGCTGGAAGGGTTTGCAACATCATTTTCTTCGTATTATCCAAGAAAACCGTGTTTCCTACCCAAACCAAGTCACCAGCCTTACCGCTGATTTCAGACAATGCTTCTGGCTCATTTAGATATTTATCTTTATTAAATTTAGGAGTAAGCCCATCTGCTTCAAAGCCATCCCAGTAAGCGTCTGGTCCTGGAGGGCCCCAGTTCAGAACCATAGAACCTTCTGCACCTGTCATCCAATCAAGCATTGCGAATACAGCTTCTGGATTTTTAGCGTTTTTAGTGATTGTAGCCACGTTCCATCCTAACTGATTGTACGTTCCCGGTGTGATTTTACTTTGATCCAAGCCCGGTTTGTAGATTGGTTTAATAAACATATAACCATCTTCCGGATTTTTCTTCTTCATCTCTTCATCAGCAGTAGCGAGCAACTTCATCGGATCGAATGTCGCAATCACAGCAAACTTGCCGTTCATCGCTTTCTCTCTAATTTGGTCTTCTGTTTGGGTATTCGCATCCTGTGTCATAAGCTTCTCACGCATTAATTTAGCACCAAAGACAACGGACTCACGGAACCCTTCATCTTTGTAAATGGAAGCCATTTTGTCGCCATCAGGTACAGCATATATTCTAGTATACGAAAGGTTATTCTCTTTAAAAGAGGAGAACAACTGGTCAATACCGTTACCATCTTTCGCTAAGCCCGTCTCAAACGGAATAACATCTGGGAACTTCGCTTTAACAGCATTTAAGTAAGCATACAAATCATCCGTAGTCTCTAGCTTAGGAGAACCGAGTTCTTTGTAAATTTTCTTATTGATCGCATAACCGGCATTACCGTTTGGCTGTGTTGTATAATAATTCGGCAGCTGATAGATTTTACCATCAGGAGAACGAAGCAATTCCAAATGTCCAGCTGTTAAGTACTTTTTAAAGTTTGGATATTTATCAATGTATTCATCCAAAGGAACTAGCATATCAGCTTGACGAAGACGCTCTACGTCAGCACCTTTCTCAGTCCATACAATATCCGGTAGCTCATTACCAACGATCATCGTTTGCAGCTTCTGAGCATTATTACCACCAGAGCTAATTCCAGTGACATTGATTTTCAAATTATCTAAAATCCATTTAGAAGCAGCATCTTTGCCCCATTTCGGCATTTGATACCAGCCGTAGTTTCCGTAGAATGATACTTCAAGCGGTTCTTTCCCTAACTCATACAAATCAGCCGCTGGAGCTTCAGTTGCTGTGTTAACCGCTGTTCCTCCTTCTTTCACTGGTTCAGCAGTTGCAGCTGGAGCGCTTGAATTGTTGCCACTACAACCCGCCACCACAGTCGACAATAGCAAGGTAGACAACGTTCCGAGAAGCATCTTTCTCTTAGTCTTCAATGTATTTTCCCCTTTCAATTTGTAATCTATGTTCAAAGCAATACGCTCTAAACCCCATCTCATTCTATCATCCTACTCTTTCAATGATCCGACCAAGACACCTTTAACGAAGAATCTTTGTAGGAATGGGTATACACATACAATCGGAATGGTTGCAACCATGATCGTAGCCATCGTTAATGACTTCGACGTTATTTTCTTGGCTGAGTTAATATGAGCAATGGAACTTGCATCTACATTAGACAGCTGTTCTGAAGCAATATTAGAGAACAATATCTGTCTCAAGATGGTCTGAATCGGCATTAACTCCTCTTTCGTAATGTAAATACTCGCTACGAACCACTCATTCCAGTGATTGACTGCTGTGAACAATGATAATGTTGCGATGACTGGCCCTGACAAGGGAAGTACGATTCGGAGAAAAGTTCCCCAGTATCCGCAGCCATCAATCTTTGCTGACTCCTCTAAACCTTGCGGAAGACCTTGGAAGAAGGTCCGGAATATGATCATATTCCATACGCTGACAAGTGCAGGAATAATAAACACCCAAAATGAGTTGAAGAGGCCTAAACTTCTGATAAGCATGTATGACGGAATGAGTCCCCCACCGAAATACATTGTAATGATACACATAATCATGTAGTATTTGCGACCCATTAGTTCGCGCTTCGACATCCCATAAGCAAATATCGAAGTGGCCAATATCGCTGTTACTGTACCAATTACCGTCCGCAATGTTGCAATGACGAATCCACCCATTAAACGAGAATCTTCAAATACGATCTTATAATTCTCAAGCGTGAACTCACGGACCCAGAAAGTAATTCCGCCTTTGGAAGTATCCATCCCCTCATTAAAAGAAATCACAAGTGAATTCCAAAATGGATAAAACGCGGAGAATGCCAGTAAGGTCAAGAATACATATATGAATCCAATAAACAATCGGTCTCCTATGTTAGTACGTTTCATAATTCAGTCCCCCTATATTGAGTAATTCATTACCACAAGCTGTTTCCCGCTCTTCTGGCAATGAAATTTGCAAAGGTAAGTAATGTCACACTGATAACGGCCTTGAACAATCCGATAGCAGTCGCATAGGAGTACCTGAAGTTATCTATACCGACACGTACAACATATACATCAACTGAATCTGATACCTCTCGTAGAGCCGGATTGGAAGCAAGGATCAAAATATCTTCAAATCCTGCATTCACCAGATTACCGATCGCCAGAATCATAAAGATGATCACAACTGGCATAATGGAAGGCAACGTAATTAAATATATCTGTTTAAAGCGACTCGCACCATCCATCGAAGCAGCTTCGTATAAGTGCGGATCAATACCAGCAATGGCCGCTAAGTAAACGATCGAGGCAAATCCAATTTCCTTCCACACATTGGTTGTAACTAAAATGCCCCAGAAATATTCGGTCATAGACAGGAAGTTAATCGGTTCATCGATAAATCTCAATTTCTCAAGCAGCATATTTATACTGCCATTATCTACGGATAGCATCGAGGTAACCATCGAGCCGATAACCACCCAAGATAAGAAGTGAGGCAAGTATGTAACGGTCTGAATAACCCGTTTAAAGAACATCTTACGAACTTCGTTAAGCATTAACGCCAAAATAATCGGTGCAGGAAATCCAAAACAGAACTTCAGTAAGCTGATTATGATTGTATTTTTCATAACCACTTCAAATTCAGGAGCATTAAAGAAGTAAATAAAGTGCTTTAATCCAACCCAATCACTGCTAATAAAGCTATTACCTAACTTGTAATCTTGAAAAGCGATTAGAATACCGTACATGGGGATATAGGCAAAAATAAAAACTAAAACAAGTGCTGGCAATACCATAAGCTGTAGATCTATTTGCTTAAAAAAGCGTCTTATCCCGCTGGTCCGATGCTTGCCGAGATTCGGTCTTGATGTCTTGTCTGGTGCGACGCTTGCGTTCGCCATATGTAAGTCCTCCTAAACCTAGATTCTTATAAATAAAGCATCTTTCATGGCTTTCTCTCTTTTTGCAGCCTTGGTTCTCCTCTACTCTCCCTCCGTTGATTTGCTATCTTATGAATTAATCTTAATATCTAAGCGCTTTCAAAGGTATATGACAAAACAACTATTATTGATACTTTGACACTTTCTTGAAATAGCTCGTCCAATTTAATAAAAGCATAATTAAAAAAAGCCCTATGCAGAGATATCTGCATAGGGCTTTTCCATCAATTCGTTAGAGCATTCAATATGTTATCACTTATCTTATCTGTAATTACTCTTTGGATCTTTCCATCATCTAGATAAACAATAGAAGGAACTGAATCTATTCCTAGCTTGGCAGCAAGTCCGGGTGACTTATATACATCTACCTTTGTGACCCTGATCTCAGTATGGGATTGTTCAAACGCCTCAAAGAGTGGTAATAGCTCCCGGCAAGAAGGATCAGTTGCATTCCATAAATAAACAACGGATGGTTTTCCTTGATTTAGAATTTGATGCTCATAGGTCTCACATTCAGAGATATACTTCTCTGCACCATACCCTGCAATGGCACCATCACCGACAGCTGTAGCCACTTGCTTAAGGAACTTATCACATACATCGCCTGCTGCGAACACACCAGGTATATTTGTTTCCATTTTTTCATTGACTAGGACATATCCATTTCGATTCAACTCAACTACACCTGATAAAATTTCTGTGTTCGGCGTATATCCAATAAATAAGAAACATGAATCAACCTTTACGTTTTGCAGTTCATTAGATTTTAAATTTTTCAGGACGACAGAATTTAAGCGTTCTTCACCTTCGAAAGAACTTACCACCGTATTCCACATGAATTCCATCTTAGGGTTTTCCAGTGCTTGCGTTTTAGCAATTTCATTACAGTCCATTTTGCCATGATCATGCATAACAGAAACGATTACTTTATCTGCAAACTTGGTCAGAAACATTCCTTCTTCAATAGCTGCATCACCACTGCCAACAACCATAACCGTCTTTCCCGTATTTGCTGCAGCGTCACAGGTTGCACAGAAAGAAATTCCTTTATCATATAAGAACATATCTTCATTTGCTGCCCCGGTAATTCTTGGTTTTCCCCCACTGGCTATAATAATGACCTTGCACTCATAACGAACCCGAAAGGTCTCCACTACCTTAATATCTTCCGCTACCGAAACAGATTTTACATCTGTCATTTTAAAATCCACACCAAATTTCTTAGCTTGTTTATGAAATAATCCCATAAGGTCTGTACCGGTCGTTCCTTCAGGAAAACCAGGATAATTTTCTATTTCATTAGTATAAGTGGCAAGACCACCTACCAGTGATTTTTCCAAGAGTAGAGTCTTTAATTTTGCACGTCCACAATAGATTCCCGCTGTTAAACCAGCAGCCCCGCCACCGATAATGACGACATCATACTGTTCTGTCTTCTTTTCCATTCCTTTTGTCCCTCCTGTGAGTCTGTGCCTAAATAAAATAGGCTGACTCTCGTCAGCGCTACAAGCTCAGCCTATTTCACTTTTACATAAAGAATTTGGCTAATAATTTACTGCCTATAAATGCGCCAACCAGCAGGAACAATCCAAATATCCATCCTGAAAGCGATAAGGAAGCTATAGCCGTAAACAATGCACCAATATTACATCCATTAGCCAGTCTAGCTCCGTACCCCATGAGCAACCCACCAAGTACCGCTGCTACAACCTGCTTTTTGGACTTAATTTTCTTCAGCTTGAATTCGGAAGCAAACAAAGTCGCTGCTAAAGCACCTAATATTATCCCTAGATTTCGAATCGAACCACCATCATTCAAAAATCCGGAAGATAATGTTTTTTGTGCTTTTTCCGAACTAAAATATGCCCATTGATCTACATTTCCGCCTGCTAATCGATACAACCAAGCTCCCCAATCTGCAAAAGCGCTAGTTACTCCCCATCCTTTAGAGAAAACAGCCAGATGTGCTGTAGCGAACACAGCGAGAAGTACAGCTCCAGTTACATAAGTAAACGGTTCTTTGAGCAAGCGCTTGTAAAAGCGGTTAGACGATATCTTCAACCAGAATTCGTTCACCGTTTCCTTCACCGTCCTTTCCTAGTAACCGATCTTATTTTACCTTCTCAATAACAACTTCCCATTCTCCATCATCAACCTCTTCGATTTCCACATTATGTCCCTGTTTTCTCGCCCATTCTGGAACGTTCTTCATTGCGCAGCTATGATCAATAGCTACTACTAGTACATCACCTACATTGAGTTCAGTCATTTTCTTTTCTGTTCTCATTAACGGAACCGGACAAGCTTCTCCCATGCAATCAAGTGTAAATTCAGCCATTTTAAAAACCACCTTTATATTTTTTTGGAATAACAATAGTGAAAATATTCACGTGATAACTAAAACTAATCTGCGCTTCCCATCTTTTTCTCTTGCCATTTAACAGCTGCAATGTATAACAGAAGAATAATCAGGAACTGAACAACCAGTGCACCAAGCCAACCGAATACATCTGGCAAAAATACAGTTGGTGCATCCTTTATAACGTTAGCTCTCCACCAACCCATATCATGTGATCCCCAAAGTGAACCAATGACAAAAAACACAAGTGAAAGCATCTGCATCGTGAATCCTTCACCTACACGCATCAATGTACCCGAAGCGCATCCACCCGCGATAACCATGCCAATTCCGAATAATACAGCACCAATGATCAAAGCCAAGCTGATCTGACCCACATTATCCATCCCAGGAATCGGTTTACCTTCCAGAAACGCTGGGTACTTAATCGCTGTAAATCCGATGGTTGCAAGGGAAAAAGCAATCAGAACCGCTCTTGTAACTGAGGTGCTGCCTGTAATACAGGGATCTCTAAGTGATGCAGTAAAGCAGAAACGTGATCTTTGCAAAATAACGCCAAACGAAATACCGAAAAGCAGGTAGACAACCATTTTATCGTGGGAATGGTCTAGGAAAAAACCAAACCCAATAATGAGAGCTGTGACCAGCAACGCGATGGGCAACTGACTCTTTTTAGGTTTTCTAGGAGCTCTGGTTCGGGTTGATCTCGTTTCGGGACTTACGGTTTGCCCCATAGTCTAACACCTCCATCGTTTTTATGTAATTGACTATGTGAAAATAGTAACATACTTATTTGATCTGTGGTTATCTGCTTTCTTTATGCTGTATAAGTGTTACTAATGGCACAGATGGAGCGTAATCAAGTATGCTATAGTGTGCACTAACAGCGGACAACAGGAGGAATAAGTATGAATATGGAAACGCTTAAATTATTTTTAGATATTGCTTCATTAAAAAGTATATCTAAAGCCGCTCAGAGATCTCATATCACCCAATCCGCACTTAGTCAGCAGTTGAAATCATGGGAGAATACCCTGGGTTCTGAACTTTTTGTGAGAAGTAATAAAGGCGCTAGCCTAACCGAAGCAGGGATTATTGCGGAGAAGTACGTGGAGCAAATCTGTAAATTGTATGATGATATGATCACAGAAATCAATCATTTACAGCCAACACAACACGAGCTGTCCATTTATGCGATTCCGGAGGTCTGTAATTATGCTCTCCCTTGTACCTTGTATGAGGTGAAAAAACATTTTCCCAATTGCCATATCACTTTAAATGAAGGGGCATCGTCCTTAGTAGAAGAACGTTTACTTCTTGAAGAAGGTGATATCGGGTTTATTTCCGGTCCCTCTCCAAAATCCGAATTAAGCTCACATATGGTATTCTCAGATCAAGTTATGTTGGTGGCAAGCAATACGACCGTTTGCCCTGATAAAATCACATTGACTGAGCTACCCAATTATCCTTTAATCTGGTCCTCACAGCTTCATTGTGTGCAAAGGGCTCTGAATGCCGTGTCAGTGGGCGAGCTTAAATTAAATATACTCTTTAATCTAGACTCTCTTGAGGCGGTAAAGCTTGCTGCCATTAGAGGACATGGTCTCGCCTTTCTCCCTTACATGTCCATAAAAAAAGAGTTGTATAGTAAACAACTCAAAATCATTCCTATTGATCAGTTCCAGGTCAATAACGATGTCTACATGATAAAGAAACAAAATCAGCGCTGTGACAACGATACGAAACAATTAGTTCGATATATTGAAAAGACTTTAATAGATACTTTGTGTTGAGCCTAAACCTCAATCGTAATTTCCCATACTCCATTAATCACTTCTTGAATGGAACATTTTAGATTTGAACCACGACAGTAATCCGTGATAGAAACTTTCGCGCAGCTATGATCAGTAACTAGCATTACCTTTTCACCCTTCTGAATGGCTTTTTGATGTTTTTTTAAGATCATTACTGGTACTGGGCAGATTTCACCCAAACAATCAATTTCAATCATGAAGCTGCCTCCATTACATAGATCATTAAAGTTCTAATAATGACCCAGCATTATTTTCTTCACAAAAGGGGTTAAAGCAAGGTTGTTTAGTTGTTTGATTTCTATCCACTGTGCCCCATCAGAGTCTTGTCCGTCTCCATCGGTCTTAAGCTCAAAGTTCACATCTAACAATGAAACATTATATATGATCCCTATATGGTGTAATTCTTCTAACTGGGTATCACTGTATGGATAAATTAACGTATAGGAAATGGAATCATGTAGCAATCCTTTTAAACTTGTAATTCCGGTCTCTTCCCAAAACTCCCTCTTAAGGGCCTCATACGGCTCCTCTCCAAACTCAACAGAACCCCCTGGAAAGTCCCACTTCCCCGTATGAGGGCCTCTTGCTTTCTTAATTAGTAATACTTTATCGTTCTTCACTAAGACTCCATACACTCCAAGATGAGTATATTTTATCATCTCCATAAATCTACCTCCCCCACAAATACCGCAGTTCCAGAAATAAACACATCCATTTCACCGGATTCATTTCGATATACTTCTACATTCACCTTGCCGTCCCTACCCATTTCCAATCCCTGTTCCACATCAAATTGTATCAAGTCCAAATGCGGATCAATATATTTTAAATAATAAGCCCCCATGACTCCCGATGCTGTACCTGTTATTGGATCTTCAACGGTTCCTGAATAAGGAGATGAGAAATGTCTGGCATGCATTAAAGCGTGCGGATCAAGCGTTTGGAGTGAAAATGGGTGTACAGATGCTTTTGGAAGCTGCGTTAAAATCTCCGGAAACAACGAGTTTATCGGTTTCATTTTATTAAAGCTATCTATTCTCTTAATCGGGACTAATAGAGTCCATGCGCCAGTACAGCCATAAACAATAGGCAGATCCTCTTCTATCTCGTCAAGGGTTAAGCCTATGGCGTGTGCAAGCTTCGCTCTATCGCCGTTAAATTCAATAAACTTCGGTTGATCTTGCTTCATTTTTATTAGTAAGTGATTATTGTTGTCCATACTGAATTGGATGGGTAGCACACCCACGTTTGTTTCGATCTTTATCGAGCTAGCCTCTCCAAGAATACCCTTTGTTTTTAAAGCAAATAAAGATGCCATTGTAGCATGTCCACAAAGATTGATCTCATGGCCTGGCGTAAAATACTTAAGCCTTAAATCAGCTACATCTGATGGGACTACAAAAACTGTTTCGTTAAATCCGACCTTATGAGCTATTGATTGCATTTCACTTTCGCTTAAATGATCAGCTTCTAACACTACTCCCGCAGGATTCCCTTTGTTCGGATAAGGCGAAAAAGCATCATAATGAAGCACCTTGATGTTGTTCACTGATAAGTCTCCTTTAAATTTATTTCAGTAAAGCTTGATAACATCATGAAGTGAGAAACTCAGCTGTAAAGATTTCTATTTCTCTTAAAACTTCTTGGCGCTTTGATATCGAATTACATATATAAAAACGTTCTTTATTGTGCTCATGAAACTGTTTAATTACATTAGGCTGCTGATTGAAGAATTCTTTATAAAGAGCTTCACAATCAATTTCAGGATGAGTATCATGAAGTTCCTTGAGTTCAAATACAAGGACATCTTTTTTGCGCTGGATTATTTCACAGACCACATCTTTTGCGTATATACCGTGAGTTAATAAGATTCTTAATGCCGAAAGATCATTGGCTTTTTCCTGTGAAATCTTAATTAATTCTGCTTGTATCTGTAGGATTTGTACCGTATTCCAATGATCAATTAAATCATTAAAAATCCTGTACACCCATTCTTCATCATCACTGTGTTGATTTAGTACATCTTTTACATATGGAATCATCGGATCCCCTATTTCAAGTAAAAAAACAGCTATTTCCCCCGCACCTGGCCAATTTATATCTTGTATCCATTCAAGTAAACCCGACAATATGCTTTTCACACGTGGATATCCTAAACGTATGACTGTTTCAGCCGCTCCATCCCAATAGTCTTTTGATATAGGTTGTACTAATAAATGCAAATCTTCATCCTTTATGTATTGTAGCTTATTAATTGCATCTTTCTTTTCCTCTTCGAGTGTGCCCCAGGATAACTTTTCGATTAAATTTGATACTTCATCCACTTGATTCACCTTCTAACTTGAATTTTTCAGCTATCAAAATCAGTATTGTTCACTCTATTGTATTCTTCTACTAGCTTAATATATCGATCTTTATCCTCGTTTAACATCCATTCGAATAATCCCTGTATATCTTTAAAAATATATGGTTTTACTTTATATGGAATAGCCTGCAAGGTACTTTCATCTTCAACTAAATGTTCATAAAAGCCAACACAAATAGCATTATGCATATAAAGACTTCGCTTATATTGGTTAAAACACCACTCCGCATAATTATAAATTTTCTCCTGTTCTGACAAATCATTATTTCTATGCGCTTCTATAATTCTATCTTGAAGAAATACCAATAAAGAATAGATAGAATCATCTTTATGATTAAAATGAAACCTGAGATCATAAAACAATTCTTGGGCAATTCTTCTCCATGCACTCATAGTTATCGCTTATTCCTTTCTCTCTACGTAAATCCAAAGAAAAGCAAAAATAATTACACAAACAAAAAAACAAGTACAGAGTTATCTCATTTCACCACGCCGTTCTAGCTACAACACTGCTTTCTTCCGCTTCATTATCCAAATTATTAATAAGACGATAACCGATGTCCCCAATAATAAATACATCCAAATCGTTTTTTTAACCAATTCATCATTGGGATAATGGCCTTTATTATAAGCTTTTACAAAGATACCCTCTTGGGTCTTAATAGCAATGTAATCTTTTGGATCGGTATTGATAATTGAATAGTAGGGCGTACCTTTAGGATAAATATTCGAGAAATTCCCCCTGTACGTTCCTTCCTCATCGGAATATTTAGTTACATGCCCTATCTTCTTATCGATTTCTTCAGACGGAATGAGTTCATCGTCTGATATTTCGTAGATGTCACCTGAATAAACAACAAACGAACCGGCCCAATCCGCGGAGACCCCATGTAATGGCAATAAAGCAATTATGGCTAGAATTACAATAATGAATTTCTTCATCTCAACCTCCTAGCTTTGGGATTCGATTGATTTATAGATTGTTTTGAACTCTTTTCCATTATTTAATCCATCAATAAGCTCCACTAAACCTGACTTTCCAACGATTCCAAACCATCTATTAATTTCTGAATGGGCGATCTCATAATTTTCTTTTACATGTGAGGGTTCATAAAAGACATCTCTACTACTTAGCTCATTTATCTTGTCAAAACTTATAAACTTATCGCTGTTATATCTATAGTCAACTAAGGTAGCCAAACCTTCATCAAACCACACAGGAACCTTATCCTTATTCTTCAACCTCTTTCTTAACTCACTATGCATCAATTCATGGGCAATTACATCCGCGTTAAATCCGTCTGGACCAATAACAATGTAATTTCCCCAATAAGTATAATAAGTCTGGCCCGTTCGATTCTTCTGAGCATACTTCTCAAGAGCGTGTGGAGATTGAACAAAAAGAAGGGTTGGATTGTCTTGTAAATCTTCGAAGAACCCAGAAACTCTCTCCCTCGATTGTTCGAAATCGTTCAAAAGTATCGTTGTTGTGACCTCTGAAATATCTGGTTCTACATAAACATGCTTACCTTGCTTCTCCATACTAGAAAATTCTACCATCATTGCATTAACAGGTTGAGGATTTATCATATAGACTACAATCAGCATCAGAAGTAAAAAGGTAAAAAATGCGGTGATGATTATGGGTTTCTTTGATTTCATAAATCTCACACTAATCATAGTTTTTAATGAAAATCTTAAACGAGCTCTCAATAGCGTCAAAATCAGTCGAGCCAATAATTTGATCCATAACCTTGCCATCAGAGTTCATAAAAAACAACGCAGGAAAAGCTTGTTCACCAAAATGTTTATGGAGATCGCCTGTTTCATCTAGGAGAACGGGATAATTAATGTTGTGATCCTCCACATATTGTTTTACTTCAGAAAGATCATCTTGATAAAGCAAATTGATTCCGTATATGTTCACTCTATTTTTATATTTCTCATACAATGAGACAATCTTAGGAGCGTCGTCATTACAATAGGGACACCATGAGGTGAAAAAAACGAATACAGTGGCTTTCTCCGAGAAGTTCACTTCTATTTTGTTACCGTTCGACAACTCTTTTAGTTCAATGTTCTCAGGACTCCTGATGGATTTGGAAGAGTTGTTTACCACGACAAATATAATCGAGCTTAATGCAATCAATAATATAAATGTACTTACAATAATAGATATTTTCTTCAAAAATAATCCGTCCTTTACTAATCTATTCATCCACTGCTATACATTCTCTTCCACTAATCCTATATCCTCCATATTGATCTTGAACAGCTCAAAACAGCCCCTGCTTCAGAGATTTCTCTTAGATGGGGGCTTTATTTATACTTCCTTAGTTACATTAAGCTTTTTCCATTTACGAATCTTCGAACGAAAAGTCTTGAACGGTGCAACGGAATTAATATGAATCCATTTGACCATTGGCCATCTTGGATTGTTTCCAGTCCATTTCCGCACGCCTTGCGTAAAAAGTTCTTCATCACTTAAAGAATCAACCCAGCTCTGCCACTGATGTTCTGTCTCTTGAAATAAAGATCTTAACTCGTCTAATGAGTAGGCAGCATATGTATGATAAAACGATTGATATAATCCGCCAAGTTGATTCCATTTATACTCCGGTGAAGGCATAATGACAGTTAATCCTGCTTTTTCATCCTTATCCCATTTCATCACAAGGTTCAACCATCCCAATTGATAGGCAAGAATTTCTGCAGGAGTACGATCGACGCCTTCCATACGAGTGTCTTTTTGAGCATTCTCAATGCCTTCAAATTCAAGATCGAGAGATAGATAGGTAGTATGTATAGCATTTTTCAATACTTCTTTAGATGGGTAGTCGTGTGTAGACATCATAACTCTCCTTTATGAACCATCGCTAAATCACTTTATAAAGGTATTTTTTACACGCTCTGATTTAATAAAATACGCAATCCAAATTGCACTCGTCATCACAGGTCTAATAATATTCCGGAGTGACTTTCCAGTTTCAAGTTCTCTTATAAGAGGAATTTGTATAAGAAGTACGTAATCAATGATTCCGACTAAGGGTACCAGCACATAAAAAATAATTAATAATCGAGGTAATATCGATTTCTTCCCATAGAAATTAATTAGTATGTATACACTGAAAAGCAATATAGCTAGAGTAAATACTATTTCAAAAACAACGGTAGCTCCCCATAAAGGATGATAAAACTCTGATTCGTTTGAAGTTAAAGCAGTCCAGACTTCAGTGTCAAACATCATAGAAGTATTCTGGAAAAACTGCATGATCTGAATGACAATCGTCCCATAAAGACCAATCTGAACAAGGATTAGCCATCCCCCAAGTCCTGACACTCCTAAAGGTTTGTAATCTTTTTTCTCTTCGATTATATTTGTTTCCACGACAACGCTCCCTATTTTTACATCTAATGGATTATCAAAGGTTTCCTTATAAAGTTATAATCTCACCCACAACAATACACTTACTGTCACTACCATGCCCGATCTCGTCCGTCTTCACGATAGGAATCCCGCTGATTTCCTTCAAGTACGCTTCTACGATTGAAAATTCATTATAGCTCTCAAGCTCAGTAAACGACCCGAGAATCACTCCAGCACACTTATCAAAAATTCTAGCTTGCTGAAGCTGAGCAAATAAGGAGACGATTTTGTTAGCTCTGCCACTTAAACTCTCTAAGAATAAAATCTTGTTCGAAGGGTCTGGAAAATAACTTGTTCCTGCCAGCTTCATAAAACATCGAATATTGCCGCCAATTACAATCCCACTCATCTGGTTCCCACGGACCCAATGAAAGTCGAAATCGTAAAGATCGTTATGTCCTTCGAAAAATGTTCGATAGAAAGCAGCTTGCTGCTCCGCCCCATCAGAAGATACGAGATTCATCAACTGATAGTAATAGGATTTTGAATTACTTTGCGTATGTAAAGCGTTCAAAATAACGGACAAGTCACTCATTCCGAAAAAAGGCTTCGGATGCAATCGAATATTATCGTAGTCAAGATATTCCAAGATCTGGTTCGCAGAATCCCCACCTGAAATATCAAAAATCACAAGAATTTCATCATTATTAAATAGACGATTCAACTCCGTTGCTCTTTCCTTAGGATTGCCACTGAAATAACCATCTCTTCTAAACAAGGTGTTAGACATTACTACCTCTAGACCAACCGAGTTCAGAATTCTAATTAATTCTTCTACTTTAGGCAGGTTCTCCACTCTAACACCATCAGAACAAGCGATAAGTCCTACTTTATTCCCTGGAGTGAGTTTTAAAGCTTTGCTCATCTTAGTTAATCCTTTCATTTCTAATATAACCGATTCTCATAGCTATCCTTTAATCCCTTTGATACATCCTCTTTAGAAATCCCAAGCTCTTTTGCATGTTCTGCTATGATAACCGAAGGTTTAGGCAGCTCTGCTTTCAATGGCCAATACGTATCATCCCATAGATGTGATCTTTTAAAAGCTTTAGCACAATGCATATAACACTCTTCCACTTCAACGGCAATGCCCAATTTCGGTAGTTTACCTTGAGCCTCCATATGAACCATTATTTCTTGATCTTTGATAATCCTTGCATGTCCATTTATTCTTAGGGTTTCTTCAAGACCGGGAATAATAAATATCAAACCCACTTTTGAATTTAAAAGGATGTTGCGCAAAGAATCAAACCGTCGATTACCAGGTCGCTCAGGAATTATTAAATGTTTGTCGTCTAACACATATACAAAACCTGCAGCATCCCCACGCGGAGATACATCACAATTGCCAGCTGAATCACTTGTTGCTATAAAAAGTAACGGTGATTTGGATATATAATCTCGGCAATGATGATCGATGAAGGTTATACTCTTGTTGTTAACCAATTCACTGGGATACCCATACATTGACCTTAACTCTTCTTCAGAGTCTATAACTTCTTTGAAAATATTATGGTTCATCTTTCTCCCCCCTACTTACGCAGTTTAAAAACCAAAAAATCGCTGCAGCGAAAGTCCTCCTCAAAAGACGGATACTTCTCAAGCATTTCAGCAGATGGCTTCGGCTCGATCATTTCATTAATTTGAAAGCCAGTCCGTACAATCGTATTTACATAACTGGATAACGTCCTATGAAAAATCAGAAACTTTTCCTCTTGATCTATTGGGAAGTTCTGATTATAAGTGCCCTCGTAAAAATAATTATCTACTTTCCAATAAAGCTTCTCACCAGTATCCGACTTCACCCATCCGCTACCAGGGGTTACAAAACAAGGGTGTAGAATTGAGAATATAAACGTCCCACCATCAACTAACAACCGATACATTTCATGAATCGCCATCTCATAATCAGATAAGTCATGAATCACCATGTTAGAAACAATGAGATCATAACTCTCATTCTGGAGAAAGCTGAGATCTTCACAATTGCCATGATGGAAGTTTATCTTTAATTCCTCTGGTGATTTACTCTTGGCTATCGTTATCATGTTCTGCGAGTAATCAACGCCAGTGACTGAGGCACCTGCCTTAGCTAACATTCTGCTTAAATATCCTTCACCACAGCCTGCATCTAGCACCTTCTTATTTTCAACAGAACCCATGAGACTGAATAAAGCTGGATTCAAAAAAATTTCTCGATGGATATCCCCGTTTTCGCCGTACGAAGTTGAGATTAGTTCTGCGTATTTATCCCATCTTTTTATGGCTTCTTTACTGCCCAATTCATCATTCATTTGATCACCTCTAAATTTCTGAAATAATCCATTTTACTGTCGATAAATCCATTGTCAAAGTCAGCTGCACCAATAAGCTCTCCTTCACTGAAACATAAAGCAAATAACCAAAGCTGTCTAAGCGCAACGAACATAGGTACAACACTAATATCATTGTCACTGAGATCTCTTAAACTTTTATATCCATTTAAAAAAGCTGCCCATAACCGTTCTACTTCATCTTTATCATGGCCGCTATGAATCTCTCTTGCCAATCTAAACTCAGCGATATCATAGGCTCTCCATCCGTAACCACAAATATCGAAATCATAATGAGTTAATTTCCCTTCGTCCGTGAAAGTCACATTCGTATTCCCATGCAAATCGCCATGGCAGATGCCCCAGTCGAGCCCTGCTTCCAGATGTACTTCAATCTGCGCTTTTAATTGTATGGCCAGGTCATACAGGAATTGATAATCCTCTTGTCGATAGTTCATATGCAGTTTGATCGTATGAAGCGGTTTCTCAATTAAATGTTCAAAATCAAGCTTACCTCTTACATGTTCACTCTTAAAGTTGTCCGTAGCTGTGTGGATTTGTGCAACTGACTGACCAAATAAATAGCTGTCCTCTACCGCATGAATAGGCTTTTCATTTCCTACAGCAAAACTAAACATAACGCCATACTTCACACCCTCAGGCACCAAAAATTCATTAAATATGATCCCATCTTTTCGAGGAATAGGAATGGAGACGTTTACACCTTTTTCGTGCAAATCGTTCAACAATTCTAATTCAAAATCAATCTCCGATCTACTCCGTCTATCCGCACGATAAACGCGAAAGATGTATTTTTCCAATGCCGTTTCTAAGATGTATGTATCGTTCATGCCTCTAAGAAAATACTGCAGCTGTACTGGTTCTGGAATCTCATAATGATAATAATGCGTCTATTGCCAACAGTGAGTATGTAATAGGAAAAAAATTCAAGTGTATCCCATCCCTTTAGGTTATTGATAGTAATATTTACACCATACCATATTTAGGGAGTTGAATCATTTTCTTCTTGAAGCTGTGAAACCAATGTATGGTAATATAAGTATAATAATACAGAATCAATTACATGGAGGTGTTCGAATGCGTAAATCACCATTGATCTTGAGTATGATTTTATTATCCCTAACGTTAATTATGGGCTGTAGTTCAGAAGTGGATGATGCCACTAAAGCCGCTGAGAAGTACAAAAATGTTGAATATACCATTAAGGTTTCTGATGATTTATTTTCTGAGGAATCCATTCTAGCCCGAAATGAAGAAATGAAACCGTACTTTACTGAATACTATACCGAAAAAGCTATAGGAAGCCGAATCACAACTATCCCTTTTCAAATCGCTAATAAACAAAAGCTTTCTTTAAAACCAGATAATCTAAAGTTCACCCTTTCCGAACAAAAGAAAAATATTGTTGAGTTAAAATATACTTGTGATCTTGTTTTGTTTGATAAGGATGACAAAGAAAGTAAACGTGTCCCTTTGGAGGGAATACTGACTATGTTTGATGTGGACGGTCAATGGTTAGTGCAAGGAGATCGTTTTGACTCGGAGGCTTTAATGAAATTGATTTATGACTAAACAGCTTTCTTTTGAAAAAAAGCAGATTGCTCCTTAGAGCAATCTGCTTTTTGTATTAAATTAGCTTTTTACTCATCCGATAATTAACTAACAGTACTCCTTTTCGTTCTACACTTTGTTTCATAATAAGCTGGTATCCCTGTCGTTCAAAAAAGGGTCTAGCTGTAATACTTGCTTCGGTATCCATTTCATGAAGACCAAGCTCTCTCGCCTTCATTTCAAGCTTGTTCACGAGAGCAGAGGCTACGCCTTGGCCTTGGAAATCTTTGTGGACATAAAGACGATCCAAATGTCCTTCCAACGTCATATCCGAAAAACCAACTACGTACCCGTTAATTTCGGCTACATAAGTAATATTTTGACGTAAAGAAGTTCTCCAAGCATCAAGTTTGAGGGTCTTTTCCTCTTTAGGTGCCCAAGCATCAAGCTGTTCTTGTGAATAATGTTGTTTGTTTACGAAATGAACTGTCTCATAGAACAATGAGATAAGCTGACTAATATCCGATTCTTGATAAGCTCTAATTTCCATTGCTTGTTCTCCTTGCTGGCATTGCTACAACCCCACTACATCTTTAAGCTCCAGAAGAGAACTAATCATATAGTTAGGCTTGAGGTCTTTAGGAACCTCTATATTCTGGCGATTGTAATAGCAGAAGTCAATGTCAGAATTCACAGCACCATGGTAATCATCTTGTAAAGAATCCCCAACGAACAGCACTTCATGATTGCTTAGCTGTAGATCTATTAAAGACATTTCAAAAATCCTTTTATCAGGTTTTCGGATGCCTACCTCATCAGAGATCATTATAGATTTGAATATTTCATAGATCTTACCGGCTTGCAGTCTTTTTCTTTGTGCCTCACTGATCCCATTGGTGATAATCCCCAGAGCATACTTATCTTTAAATGAAGTTAAGATCTGTTCCGCTCCTTCTTCAAAATAACAGGAATTACAAAAATAATCCCAATAAGTATCTGACAGTTTGCTATGAAAAAGCTCCTCCTGTTTAAGGGTGTCTCTAAAAGAATACCTCAATACCTCTCCTATAGTCTTCACCTCACCACCACCCACAAAGTTCATCCAATGGCGAAAATTATGGCCTGAAAACTCTCCATAAAATAAAGACCACGCCTGAATATCTTCTACGAAGAGATTATGATCGTTACAGGTTCTTTTCATCGCTTCGATTTCACAAGTACTATAATTTATTAATGTATTATCTAGATCAAAAATAATGGCTTTGTACATAATATCCTCCCCGAATAATGTTCTTATCTATCATAACATGAACATTAAAGTTTGGATAAAATTAACAAAATGTTTTCGTCACTCTGAGGTACTCATGAACTCCACTAGATCAATTTTCTGACCTGTTTTAGCACTTTCCAGCGCTCCAAATACCATTGTCATACTATACCGATTATCTCTACAATTCGTCTCTGCTGAACGCTCTTCTGCTAGGGACAGGAACATTTCCTCCAAACATCCTTGATGGAAGGTTTTGTCCATATCAACAGCTTCTCCATTTATACGCTCGACATCACGAATAAATTTATCACTCTGATCTCCTGCTACGACTACCTCTGCATATGGCATGCCATGACCATCCCAAATCGCAGTTCCTTTTTCCCCATTCAGACGCCAAGCTGCTTCCCAAGAGGTAGAGGCACCTTCTGCACACCAAGACCCCTGATAAGTAAATACAGATCCGTCCGACATCTCAAAGATACACACTGCTGACGCATTCCCCTTATACCATGATCCGGGAGGATTAAACTCCTGACAGTAAACGGAAATCGGATTGGCTCCACTAATAAATCGGGCCTGATCAAAGGTATGGATCGCCATATCCAGCAGTAGAGGGCTTTCCATGACATCACGGAACCCCCCGAAATGAGCGCCGAGGAAAAAGCTAGAACTGATGTAACCTACTCTCCCAATGGTATCAGACTCAATTAAGTTGCGCAAAGAACGAATACGAGGGTCATAACGGCGGTTCTGCATCACAGCATGGGCATTTCCGGTTCTTTCAGAGATCTCAACAATCTTAGTGCACTCTTCCATAGTCTCGGCCAGTGGTTTCTCACTAAACACATTACATCCGAGTTCTAATGCAGTGCTAGAAATGCTGTAATGGCTTCCTGGAACTGTAACGTCAAACACAAGATTAGCTTCAGTCGCCTGAATTGCTTCTTTAATGTCAGTAAACGTCAGACAAGAAATCTCATGCTTTGCCGCCATCGCTTGTGCTGACTCCAATCGTATATCTACAAGAGCAACAATCTGAGTATCTGAACGTGATAAAGCGTATTCAATCCAGGCGTTAGCCATTCCTCCGCAACCTGCAACCGCTACACGGTACTGTGCTGTCATCATTCTCCCCCTCTACGGTTACAGCGGATTAGGTACAAAGCTACCGCCCCTGCATTGTTTCAAATAATTTAAAGCATGTACTTGTCCCATCATTTCCAGCTCATCCCGATACACAGGATCATGCCAGCCTTCAATATCAATCGTACCTTTATAACCTGCCTGACGCAAAATAGAAATAACATCAGTCCAGTTCGTATCTCCAAAGCCCGGAGTACGGTGCCACACATAAGGATTGGGGCCATGAATACCATACTCTTTTACGATATCCCAAGCGATGGTGGCATCCTTACCATGTACATGGAAGATCTTATCTGTCCATTTACGAAGCTGCGGAATCGGATCAATTAATTGGACCATCTGATGACATGGCTCCCATTCGAGTCCTATATTATCAGCAGGCACAGCATTGAACATCTTCTCCCAAGCTAATGGATTGTGAGCAATATTCCAGTCACCTGATCCCCAGTCTCCACCCATGGAACAGTTCTCGAAGGCAATTCGCAAACCGCGATCCGCTGCTCTTTTGGACAACTCTCCAAACACCTCGGTGAACTTCAGAATAGATTCATCAATGGATACCCCTGGTAACCTTCCTGTAAAACCTGATACCATATCCGTTCCGAACAAATGAGCATGATCAATCAGTTGCTCCCAGCTCGCGATTGCATCGGAATTATCACCAGTATTCGTCAAAGGATTGCCGAAGATCCCAACAGATGAGATCACGAAATCATGTTCTGCTGCAAGCTCTTGCACACGCTTTCCAGTTTCCACGAGATCTGTTTTCCCTGTAGTTTGCCAGAAGGTTAAGCTAAAAGATTCAAATCCATGTCCTACAATTTGTGGAATTACTCTTACAGCGTCGCCGCCGCCTACTAATGTTCCAATTCGCATTGTATCCTTCATCTTGTGACCACTCCAATATTGGTTTATAGTAAGTGCTATAACCCGAGTATATACTGCTTCTGAGCTTAAAACTCTTATTATCTTGTGTTTATATAGTCGTATCTTGTGGGAGTTGAGTGAATTATGAGTTATCCTAATGATCTTAAAGAATATCCTCAATTAGAAGAAAAAACGTATCCATTCCGTTTATTTTTTAATGAATGCAAGAACGCAAAGATTGGTCAGAATATCCTGTATTTACACTGGCACGAGCATTTCGAAATCATCATTATGCAAGAAGGCAGCGCCATTTTTCACATAGACAGCAAGCCCTATGAACTGCATGCCGGAGAGGTATTGTTTGTTCCCTCTGGAGGTTTGCATGTTGGGTACAGTCTGCGGGATGATCATGTTCGTTTTATCTTCGTCGTATTCCATAGTTCTTTATTTAAGGATTGGAAGCAGGATCCTCAGCATGAGCAATTTGTAATCCCTTATTTAGAGAATCGTTATCAGCTGCCGGTCAAACCTGCAGAGCTTGTTCCGACCTGCTCCACATATTTTTCTCTTCTGGATACTATCGTTGATGAAGTACTGCAGAAGGGACCTGCTTTTCAACTGGTCATCAAGAATCAACTGCATTTACTCTTTGTGCTGCTCTCTCGCACCTTTCTACCTGAACAAGTATCCGGTAGAACGAATGAGCGGCATTCCTTTAATCGCGAACGTTTTAAGCCACTTCTAGAGTACATGGAGAATCATTTCGATGACAAAATGACCGTAGAAAGCGCCGCAAGATCCGTAAATCTAAATCCATATCATTTCTGCAAAACCTTTAAGAAGCTAACAGGTCGAACCTTCATCGATTATGTTAATCTTTGCCGAATAAATGAAGCAGAGCGATTGCTTCTCGAGACCAATTTTACAGTGACTGAGATTGCAGGAAGAGTCGGCTGCGACAATCCCAATTATTTTACCAAGCTGTACAAGCAGTACAAAGGGATTACCCCTTCAGGGGTTCGAAAATAGGCGATTCTCTCTATTCACGAAAAATAGCACCGTTTGCCTCTCCCAAACGGTGCTGGCTATTGAATTATTCCGTAGTAGTAAGTTGTAACCTCCGCACACTTGCAAGCGCGGGAAAAGATTCATCCACCATACCGGTACTCCATAGCTCAACCTGCTGTCCAACCTTCAAATCCTTAAAGCTAATCGATTCTCCAGCTTCATTAAACATTGTTGACTTCTGATTGAATGAGAACCAGTAAGAGGGATCTTCCATGCCAGGTTCAAGGATGAGAATCCGCTTCGCCTGTTTGGTATCGATATCTACGATTTGACCTATTACATGTGGTTCGCCTAGCTCTGAAATGTCGTAGGTCAACATATCCGAAGCGATCCATTTTTCTATCTCAAGTATGGCCGTTTCAGCATCATCAGATGGAATTGTAATCGTTACTTTATTACCAATCGTGTCCACACCGGAACCGTATAGATTAAGCTTCTGGTAGAGTTCTTGTTTATGCAAAAGCTCTTGTGCAGCTAATAACTCTTGCATCGAATAATTAACATCATGGAGTTCATAAGTACCTGCCGCGAAAGTCTGAGCAAACCGCTGCTCAATCTGCGAGTTCAAACCCACTATATTGATATGAACCTTATTATCCTGTAGATAGATATCTCCGTTAGGAATCTTCTGAGCAGATAGGAAAGCTTTAATCGCTTCAGGATCACTGGAGTAAAGTACTTTTTCAGCTTCAGGATCTTCTATTCCAGCGCTCGCAGTAGGCAAGATATCTGGAGTTGAAGTAATTGTTGCAGCTGGAGCCGGCTCCTTATTCGATTGTTGATCTTCTGAACATCCACTTATGAGTAGTATAATAACAGAAATCCATATCCAGCCAGCAAGCCACTTACGCATCCTTGTCACTCCCTCACTCTTTATCTTCTCAAACGGAGATTGGAAGTGATAGGTTGCAGATTCAGAATGAATTCTCTAATCTAATGTATAAGGAGCGAGTCCAATCGGAAGAGCTTCAGGACGGGTGCAGGTACTCTTCATTTCGTAGAATGAATGAGTATCTGAAGAATCATGGAATGCCCACATCGCTTCTAGTACATGATAAGCCAATTCTCCACTGGCGCGGTGCTTTCTTCCCGTCCGAATGGCATATGCCATATCCGCTGGACCAATTCCGCGTGTATTCTGATCATATCCAGATAACAGCGTTTGCTCTGTCCATTCATTCTGACCCATGAGCCTGAATTTCACCGGACCGCCAAAGTTATTAGGATCCGGCACTTGAATCGTTCCAAGTGTTCCGTAGATTTCTATATGCGGCAGGTTACTGCCGCCAAAGATATCAAAACTTGTAATCAGCGTTGCTATGGCTCCATTCTCAAATCTTAATGTTCCGGCAACGTGAGTTGGAATTTGAACAGGAATTTTATTACCCGATTTCTTCTCACTTGTAATCGTGCGTTCGACTAGCGCTTTACCAGTCATCCCGCTAACCGTACGAATTGGACCCAATAACTGCACCAATGCTGTCAAATAGTATGGTCCCATATCGAACATTGGACCTCCACCAGCGGCATAGTAGAATTCTGGATCTGGATGCCAATGCTCATGTCCACGCCCCATCATAAATGAGGTAGCTGCAACGGGTTCGCCAATTACCCCCTCCTCGATCAGTTTCAATACGGTTTGGATGCCCGATCCAAAGAATGTTTCCGGTGCGCTGCCTACTAGTACGCCCTTTTCTCGAGCCGCTGACAGAACTTGGCGTCCTTCTTCTCTCGTCACAGCAAGTGGCTTCTCAACATACACATGTTTACCCGCTTCGATAGCTTTCAGGCATACATCCGCATGAACAGCTGGAATCGTCAGGTTGATAACGATCTCTATCTCCGGATCATTCAGTAATTGCTCTGTGGTGTAAACGCTTGGAATATTGTATTTATCGGCTTGTTCCTTCGCTCTCTCCAAGTCCAAGTCCGCACATGCAACTAGATCAAGAATCTCGAACTTCTGACAGTTCTCCATATATATGCTACTGATTTTACCGCATCCGATAATTCCTACTTTGACTTTATCCATTCGTTGATCGCTCCCAGAGATTATTAACTGTCTGCCATTCCGCTATAGCTACTACTAACCGCTGAAATTTGGGATTGTGCGCGAACTTTACCCTCGGCAGCCCATAGCAGTCCTCTGCGCATCATTTCCTTTACCTGTGGCATAGCTACAATATCGGCATGATGTCCGAGTGAATTATAATACACTCTGCCATGACCCCACCGTTTGGTCCAAGCTACTGGCATATCCACGGCTTTGTTGAAAGAATGTGGGCCTTCAACAACTGGAAAACGAGTCGTTGCAAGTACTTCTACAGCTGGATCTACATGCAGATAATATTGCTCTGAACAAACGGTGAAGTCTTCTAATCCTTCTACGAGAGGACTTGAGCTTTGGCAAATCTCTACGGTGTAGTTCACACCATCATTGCCGGGATGAGCTACCCATTGCCCCCCCGTCATAAACTGCCAATCCACATTATTTCGGAAAGAATCACACATCCCGCCATGGCAACCCGCAAGGCCCGTTCCGTTCTGAACAGCTGCCGAGACATTATTCACTAGATTCTGTTCGATTGTACCCATCGTCCATACCGGAACGATCAAATCTAGTTCAAGAAGCTTCTCCGCATCGGCAAAAGCCTCAAGTGTATTCGATACCACAACTTCAAATTGTTCCTCTTGCAGTACTTTAGCGAATATATCAGCTACCTGTTCAGGCTCATGGCCATCCCAACCGCCCCATACTATCAACGCTTTTCTCATCTTCAGCACTCCTTCTAATAGAGGTTGTTCAAAAAGTCCGCTTTTGATCACGAAGTATTCCCAGAAGCTTACTCGACATCGAATATTGAACACGTATTTTTGTTGATTACATCTCAGATATTTCGACCCATCGGCGCTGTTCAATAGAGCGTTCTACCGCTTCTAACACAGCTTGGCATTTCACTCCATCATGGAAATTAGGTACAGGCTGACGTCCTTCTTCAATCGCGTTAGAAAGCTCCAGCATTTCGTGAATAAACGTATGTTCAAAACCAATCGTATGGCCCGGCGGCCACCAAGCCTCCGCATATTCATGAGCTGGGTCCGTTGCTAGCACACGCCGAAAGCCCTGAACATCCTCTGTATCTGAGGTTAAATAAACCTCGAGTTCATTCATTCGCTCGAAATCAAATTTCACACTGCCAAGGCTTCCGTTGATCTCAAAAGAATTGGTAGAGCGATGACCTGCTGCGAATCTTGTAGCTTCAAAACTACCTAAGGCACCGTTATCAAAATGGGCTAAAAACAATGTGGCATCATCTACAGTTACCTTGCCCTTAGGAGCATCCTTATCCCCTTTGGCACTTAATCCGGTCATTTCAGCAGCAAGTGGACGTTCTTTAATGAAGGTCTCACTCATACCGATTACTTCCTTCACATCACCTACTAAAAAATGTGCGAGATCAATGAGATGCGCACCCAAATCACCATGTGAGCCTGAACCCGCAATCTCCTTTTGCAATCTCCACACTAACGGGAACTCCGGATCAATAATCCAGTCTTGTAGAAACCAAGCCCGAAAATGATAGATCTTCCCAAGCCGCCCGCTCTCTACTAGCTTCTTAGCAAGTCTAACCGCCGGTGAAAAGCGATAATTAAAACCAACCATATGTGTAACCCCTGCATCTTCAGCGGCTTGCAGCATTTCACGGGAATCTGCCAAGGTCAGTGCGAGTGGTTTTTCACAAAAAATATGTTTACCAGCTTTGGCTGCTGCCAGAGCAATCTCCTTATGTGCATTACTAGGGGCATTTATATCAATAAGATCGACATCCTCACGAGCGATTAGATCTTTCCAATCCGTAACACAATCCGACCATCCTAATTGAGTGGCAGCCTCTTCAAGCGCTTCAGCATTCCGTCCACAAATCACAGACATCTCAGGTTTAAGCGCTTTCGGGAAAAACATTGGTAAACTGCGGTAAGCATTACTGTGCGCCTTACCCATAAATTTATAACCGATCATTCCAATGCGAAGCTGTTTCATCTTATTCCTCCTCAGATTTCTTAGATTTAGATGAAGCTCGTATTACTAGTTCAGTCGATAATTTAATCTGGATGACTTGGGAGGGGGTTGATATTTCTGAGCGACTATTCCCCTGCAATTCTAATACCTTAGATACAGCAATTTCTCCTAGCTCATAAAAGGGAACACGCACACTGCTTAAGGCTGGTGTAGTAAGCTCAGCAGCCTCTGAATCATCATAACCCACCATGGCTGGGATGCGATCTCTTGGGATGCCTAGTTCCTGTAGGCCTTGCTGCAATCCAATGGCCATTCGATCATTGGCCGCTACAATGGCATCAATCTCATTTAGCAGAGGCAACATCTTCTTGGCAGCAATAGCACCGCTTTTACGACTGAAGTTACCTTCGAATAGAAGTGATTCATCTAAAGGAAGGTTAGAATCCTCCAAAGCGCGCAAATAACCAGTTAAACGATCTCGGCTGTTCGAATAAGATGCTGGCCCGTTTAGAAAGGCAATCCTCGTAAAGCCCTGATCCAGTAAGTGCCTGACCGCTTGCCAGCTTCCTTCGACATGATCAGCATCCACCTCGTGAAAAGCCTCTCCTTCAAAATGCTGATTAATCAGGCAAAACGGATGACCTTCCTCCTTCAAACGTCGAAGTGAGGCTCGCTCACCTGGATCCTCTTTGGCACCGAGTACAATACAAGCATCAATCTTCCGCATCTTAAACAATTCGTTATAGTCCACTCTCTCTTCGGCATTTCGAAACAGCATTAACAGATCATAACCCTCTTCTCGCGCCTTACTCCCAATTCCACTTAATATTTCTGAAAAATAATAAGTGGAAAACAAGCGTGCATTTGGCAAATAAGGCATTACTACACCAAGGTGCCCACTTCTTCTACGAGCAAAGCTCTGCGCGAGTGAACTAGGGGTATATCTCAGCTTGAGCGCAGCTGCCAACACACGTTCCTTCGTTTCTTCCTTGAGCGGGCCTACGTTGTTTAACACGCGAGAGACTGTAGCTTCTGAGACTCCGGCAAGCTTGGCAACCTCTTTACGGCTGGCGATAGAAATCCCTCCTACGAAAGCGCATTCAATAAATGTACGCGCGTACATTCTCTCATGAACAAAGTCCCTCGTCAACCCTTATTTTGGATATTCATTCATAATAAAACCCCTGAATTAATCAGGGGTTTTGCTCATTCTAAACGGTGTATTCTTAGGGTTCAGGGATTCCCCATCAACCACGCTTGTACATGCTTTAGGAACTTTTTAGTGGCGGGAGATGCGTATTTCATAGAATGTACAGCGATTCCAAGTGATCTGAAACTACGTTCTTCCAATTCAAGCATCGTTACATTATAATTCTGACGGGTTAATACAAGCTCTGGCAAAATACTAATTCCAAGTCCCTTCTCTACCATGGCCATAATGGCATAATCATCACCTGCTGAGAACTTAATATTCGGTTTAATACCCGCCTTATCCAGTACACGCCTAACATCATAATCTGAACCTGCCTTCGGGATGATGAAATCCTCTTTAGCAATTTGGGATAAGGAGAGAAAAGGTTCTGCACTAAGCGGATTTTCTTTGGATACGATCCCTAACATCCGGTCCTTTTTTAAGGGAATCACTTCGAACTTCTCACGCGTAGGCAGAGAAATAAAACCACAGTCAACGACTCCAGCCTCGATCCATTGCTCAACCTCTAAGTAACCACCTTCCATCAACCTGATTTCGATATAGGGGTATTCACTGCGAAATTGCTTAATCATTCCTGGCAACCAATGCACGGATACACTCGTGAATGTACCGATGGTAATGGTCCCGACCTCTAGCCCATGTATATCTGCTACTTCCTGCTTCAATTTTTCATTCCACTTCAGAATTTCACGGATAGGCTGTAGTACTTGCTCCCCGTTTACCGTCAATTTAACGCCAGATCTATTTCTAATTAATAACGTGAAACCAAACTCCATCTCCAAGCTACTAATCGTGTGGCTAATTCCAGATTGCGTAAAGCCCAGCACATCTGCTGCTTTTGTTAAGCTACCTAGCTCTACAACTTTTAGAAAAATCTCATACTTATTGATGCTCAACCTCTATCCCTCACCTTTTTAAATTACATAAGTTTTACTCATGTATCCTATGATAAACATTCAGTTACCTTATGTATAGAGCCGTATTATACTAAATTGAGTTGAAAATGAAGAAGGATGGATGACGAGATGAAACCGCTCAAAGCTGAGCTGATGCTGTTAGTTGTAACATTATTTTGGGGTTCCTCCTACATATTTATGAAAATGGGGTTAGGCACGTTAGGCGAATTCAATCTGATTGCACTCCGCTTCGGACTTGCTTTTATATTAGCCACAGTGATCTTCCACAAACGTTTACGAAAAGTTGACATCAAAACATTGAAATATGGTGCTCTACTCGGATTCTTACTCCTCGGCGTGTTCACATGTATAACGTTCGGACTGAAGACCACGACAACCTCCAACGCTGGATTTTTAGTAGCCTTGACGGTCATATTTGTACCGATAATAGATCGTATACTTTTCAAAAAAAGAGTTGCACCTCCGCAGGTTTTTGGCTCCGTACTCGCTATAGCTGGCATTGGACTTCTTACATTAAACGCTACCTTAAAAATTGGGCCAGGAGACTTCCTCTGTATTCTTTCGGCGGTGTTCTATGCGGTACAGATCTTATTTACAGGCAAGGCTGTAAAAGAATGTGATTCACTGAATATTGGAATCTTACAGTTGGGTTTTGCCGGAGGGTTTGCTCTAGTGTTATCTGCGCTATTCGAGACACCTTCGCTTCCTTCGACCTTACCAGCATGGATTGCGATCCTCGCACTTGGGATTCTCTGTAGTGCCTGTGGCTTCATCCTACAACCCATTGCTCAAAAATATACTTCACCTACACGCACCGGACTGATCTTCTCCCTCGAGCCGGTATTCGCCGCGTTGTTTGGCTATTGGTTCGCCGCTGAAAAGCTATCGATACAAGGATATGCTGGTGCAGCTCTTGTTCTACTAGGCATTGTAGCATCGGAGCTACTCGGTAAAGTTACATTCAGCCCTAGGTGGGCTCAGAAGAAACCAGAACATCTATAGGATGATTTTCTCATACAAAAAAGGCGTCGTTAGCTATACAAGCTGAACGACGCCTTTTTTTATTATCTAAGATTATCGTATAAATTAATGTCCCATCATCATTGCTGCATCTGCTTTCTGACTCTCTTCGGAGGAGGAATCATTCGAGGAAAGCTTCGGTTTGCGCAGGATAATACTCATAAGTACACCGACTACAGCTATACAACCAGATAGAAAAAATACATCATCAAAGCCTAGAACTGCTGCAGATAAAGGATTACTTCCTGCTTTCAATGCTCCCATATGCACAGTAATTTGACTTGTCAGATAACCCGTCAAGCCTGCTACAGCAAAGGCCACAACCACCTGCTGTGCCGCTGCTGTAAGCGATGTGACCCGGCTCACCAATTCACGCGGCGCGGCATTCAGAACATGTGTATTGAGTGGCATCATCGCTATACCCATCCCAAATCCTAATAAAGCAAGATACATCATTATGGTATTTAGACTTGTAGTCATCGTAATCCCAGACAGTAGGAATAGGGTAACTGTAATGATGCTCAGACCCACAAAAGCCAGCGGTCGTGCCCCTATCTTATCAAACAATTTACCACCAAGCGGCATGCCGATTACACAAGCTAAAGCTTGCGGAAGCAGAATCAGCCCCGTCTCTAGTGGTGTATAAGCCCGAATCTGCTGTAAGTATAGCGGCACAAACAGCATGGAACCAAACAATGCAGCTTGCATGACCCATGTTAAAATAATGCCGCGGGTGAAATCTGAGGAGCGAAAGACGCGCAGATCCAGCAAAGGCTGTTTATGCCGCAGCTCAACGATTATAAATAGAATCAGTGCAACGCCACCAACAGATAATCCAAGGATTGCTGGAGTCGATGACCAACTATTCGACCCACCTTCATTTACTCCATAAGCTAGCATGGAAAACGCAATCGGTGCCAGTATAATGCCAAGTATGTCGAGGTTGCCTTTACCGATCTTCTCCGTCTTGGGCAAATACTTAATACCAAGAATAATACCAACAATCCCAATCGGCACGTTAATCAGGAAGATCCAATGCCAGCTAACATATTCAACAAGCCATCCGGACAATATCGGGCCAAGTGCAGGTGCAAGCAGCATGGGGATCCCAAGCATTCCCATAATCGATCCTCTTCGTTCTGCTGGAGCTAACTTAAACACCATAGCCATCCCAATAGGAGCTACCATCCCCCCACCAAGTCCTTGGATCACACGAAAAATAACAAGCTGCGAAGAAGTTTGAGCCACAGAACATAACATGGAGCCAAGAATGAACAACGTGAGCGTCACCAGAAACACTTGTTTAGAACCGAAGCGATCTGTCATCCAGCCTGCGAGCGGTATTACAGCAGCTAAAGCTAACGTGTAACCTGTAATCGCCCACTGAATCGTTTTTAAATCTGAAGAAAAATAGTCCACCAGTTTCGGTATAGCCACATTCACGACGGTTCCATCCAGAATAACCATAATCATCCCGACGATAATAGCAAGAAGCGGGGGGAGGATCGCTCTTAGCGAGAATGGCCGTTCTTCTGTCGGGCTACTCTGAGTAATTGATTTTGTCATCCAGTACTCCACTCTTTTCTCTAATTTAGTTAAATGCTTTAACAATTATTTCAAATTTTAATTTACCTTCGATGAATGTGAAAGTCAACAAACAAAACCCTTTTTTACAATAAAAATACATTGCATTTACGTTCATCTCAGTATGTTTATTGAAACACAAAAAAGGCTATGCATGGTCCCACGAAGAAATCTCTTCTTAAGGGACGCACGCATAGCCTGTTGTTCTAAACCTAAATCTTTATTATTCTCAAGATTAAATGGAAGGAAGGTTTCCTTTTAATTCAACAATCTTACCAGACTTATTGAGAACAAACTCAAGGGACGCATCCGTTACAGCAAAGCCAAGTAGACATTGTATTGACATTTGATCTTCTTTTTGAATACTTTCAGTAGACTTTATCCCATGGTAAGTACCAGCTCGTGCAGTAAAATCAGCCCAATATTTCTGTAAACCCGTAGTGGAAAGCGAACGTTTCATTTCATCACTAAAGAATCGATTCTCTAACTCTTGAAATTGCCCAGTACTCAGCAGTCCCGCTATCACACTTGCTGTAACCTCGGGCGCATAAACTTCCACTAGATTAGCTTCAGCATTATAAGAGGTTACCAGTCCTGCACTAGTGAAAAAAGAGAGCGGAACATATAAGTGTTCCTTCCTAAACACAACATTATCCTTAAAGTCTCTTTTCTCTTTATCATTAATGGTAATATAGTCGTTTCCTACTTTATATTCAATCTTTTGTTTGACTCCGCTTAATGTAATGGTGTCCGTACTTTTTTGATAAGTGGTTTGATATTTCAAGACGCTTGATGCCTCTCTAAGGGGTAGCATGACCGTAGAACCGTTAGGATACGCTGAATATTGATCTGATTTCAGAACCTGACCATTCAAAACCACCTTTACTTCACTAGCATCTGCCCAAGCCGTAGAAGAGGTAGTTCCTCCAAATCCATTTACCAATAACAGTACACTTAACACTACAACAACCGCGATTTTGTTCATCCGTTCGAAACCTCCCTTTTTTTGACTATTAGTATTATGTGCGTTTCCAGCATCTGCTAATCCTAATGGTAGTAAAGCTCAACAAAAAAAGTGAAACGCTTCTTACATAGACATTCAAGTTCTAGGTTATTCCACCTTGAAGTCAAAATATTGTTTAGGAAAAGGTTCCTTGATCAGCGTAAAATGCCACCATTCTTTGCTGTAAGGTTTAAATCCCTGTTTTACCATCGCCTCTTTGAGTATCGCCCGATTTGCTTTCTGAGTCTTGTTGATTAAGGACGTATCGTAATAGGAGATGTCTCCGAAAAAATCAAAAGGGCTTCCCATATCTACTTCAGCTCCCGTTTCTTTATTTACGATCGTTAAATCGACGGTGCTACCTCTGGAATGGCCTGATTTTTTAGCTATAAAACCAAGTTTAAATAGATTACGTTTATCCAGTCGCGGATAATATTGCTGTTTCATTTTAGTATCTACGGCATTCTGTGACCATCTTACAAAATGATTCACCGCCGTCTGCGGACGATAAGCATCATAAATTTTAAGAATATACCCTTTGTCCAATAAATCCTCACTTACAGCCTTCAAAGCTGTTGCCGCTGTCCGCGAGAATATCGCTAAAGGCGCCTTGTAGCCATCAATCCGCTTCCCCACAAAATTATTATCTCCGTAATATCGAATCTCATATTGTGCCGTTGGAATCACTTCATCCAGATAGACAAAACCTTGCGGTAAATGGTTCTTCTTCTCCATTTGCATTTGCTGCAGCACAGAGTCTGTTGAAGAGCCGACATAAGCAGCATCAGCACTACCCATAAACATACTGTTTGTCCACAACAACAGCACGACTGCGAAAACAGCGATTCTTATTCCTTTTGATCCTATTCTCAATTAATCCAGCCTCTTCTCAGATGTTGTCTTTACATACTCTAATAATTACGAGTTTACGGTTTCAACTAGAAATTTTTCTATTACAGGAGTGAATTTATTATTCGTAGAATTAAGTAATTGTAGTAGCTTTTCTAAAATCGAAAGAATTCTAGTATCAACTTTGCTATTTTTTAGTGCATTCTCATACGCCTTTTTTACTTCTGGTTTGATAACTTGCTCATCATAGTCATATGCAGGTGTATTACTTGTTCCATATAATAAGCGAGACGTTGCAATGAGAAGTTCTTTCTGAAGAGCGGTTGAACGGTTAGAAGCAGGATATTTCGTCACAAAATCCTCTATTGCAAGCGCTCTATTCGTTAACTCGGTCCAACTGATTACAATCGCTGCATCAGATACACTCGGTTGATTAGATTCGGTGGCCATGATGTCAATATAAGCTGCGATGTCCTTGGTAATATACGGCTTAAAGATCTTAAATCCCTCATAATGCATTACCGGATAGTACATGCCCTCACTGGTCTCCAGCTTATATCCCTTATCCCGGCCTTCAATTAACACATTGCGTACGTTGGCATCTTTGATCGTATTAAAGAGTGAGGTATAGGTTAGATTTTTGCTTTTGGAAAAAGCACTGTTTATCTCTTTCTGCATCTTGTCCGGAAAAACCTTTTCTGAGTATACAGATAAATGTGCCTTCTGTGCATTCTCGAGCTGAAGTGTCATCTGAGTCGCTGTCCAGGTATCCACTTCTTTGATATGGTTAATTAAATAATTACGTGCGCTAGCAAGAGATGTCGGCTTCTGTACATACTGCTGGAATTGATTATAAACGCCTGCAGATTCCGTTGCCGTTGCGGCAGATACTGGCTCTATACCCAAAGTACTGAATCCTGTCACTGAACCAAGGGCTATAGCAATACTTAACAAGCCTGATTTTTTCCAGTTCAATAGATGACCTCCCTTTTGCCATATATGTAATTGTACTTAATATTTAGACATACGGGAATAACCTGAAACTAATTGGTTCATAGTACCCATTCCAAACAATCCTCAAGGAACAAGTGATTTATGATTTCGATAAAGTTACCTGTATCAAAATAATATATATTGACACAATATATATCTAACCGATATATTATAAGCGTGATATACAAATATTTCTAAACAACAAGGAGGTTCTATTTTGAACAGTCAGGATGTTATTTTAGGCATGCTTATGAAAGAATCGAAGACTGGTTACGAAATCAAACAGTTATTGGAGAATGTATTCTCTAATTTCTATAGTTCTAGTTATGGAACGATTTATCCCACACTTGCACGCATGGAAAAGGAGGGTTTGATAACTAAGGAAAATGTACAGCAAGAAGGTAAGCCTAATAAGAATCTTTTAAACATCACGGATAAAGGAAGAGATAGTTTTAACGCATATTTACTTGCCCCACTAGAGGCTGACAGTATTAAGAAATCTGATTTTATGATGAGGCTATACTTTGGTGAATTTGTTGGGTATGACAAGGTGATTCTTTGGTTGAAGCAGGTACAGGAGGATTCACAACATAAGTTAGATCAGTTACTTGAGCAGTATTCACTTTATAAAGATGAAATGCATCCAGCACAGATCATCTGTATCCAAATTGGTATTGAAGAATATAAAGCAAAACTCAAAATCATTGCCGAAGGGTTATCAAACATGGAGCAGTTAGTGCTTACGAAGTAAGTTTTGTACGTACTAAGTGAAGATGTAACGCTCAGAAAACTTTTAGGAGGAATTGTTAATGAAAACAATTTTTATAACGGGTGCTTCGTCTGGCATTGGGAGAACTACAGCAAAACATTTTGCTGAAAGAGGATGGAACGTCGTAGCCACGATGCGTTCACCTGAACAAGAAAGTGAACTTATTACACTTGATAATGTATTGGTTTTACAGCTTGATGTTGAGAAATCAGACACAATTCAACCTGCGTTAGCGGAAGCGATTAAGCGGTTCGGTAAAATTGACGTTCTTCTCAATAATGCTGGTTATGGAACAATGGGTCTTATAGAAGTAGCTACAGATGAGCAGATCAGAAGACAGTTTGAAGTGAACGTGTTTGGTCTTATCAGTATGACTAAAGCCATATTGCCACATTTTAGATCTAATCAAGATGGTTTGTTAATCAATATCTCTTCTATGGGTGGAAAAGTAACCTTTCCTACAATGTCTCTGTATCATTCAACGAAATTCGCCGTAGAAGGTTTTTCTGAATCCGTATCTTATGAATTAGCATCACAGAACATTAAAGTTAAGTTAATTGAACCAGGTGCTATTCAAACGGACTTTGGTGGAAGATCGATGGAGTTCTTTTTTAATGATGCATTAACGGATTATAAACCCTTTACTACTGCTTTTTTGGGTAAATTGGGTGAGATGGAAAAACAACCTACCTATGCTTCGCCTCCAGAAATTGTTGCGGAAACAATATATCAAGCCGCCACAGATGGGACAAGTCAGTTCCGGTACATTGTTGGAGAAGATGCAAAAATGCTCATTCATATGAAAGAAAATACAGATGAAGCAGAGTATCTGACTAATATAGCCCAGCATTTTTCTTAAAAAGAAGTTAGGTGGCGGACGCTTCTCGGTATTCTACCGGGGAGAGGTCCCTCTTTCTTGTTATGATTAAAAAAATCCCCTCCGATTAACAGTGGTATGTTCATACGTACATGAACCTTCTCCACTATCTACCGTAAGGGGATTTTACAAATTTAATGATTAATGCATTGATGTATTCATTTTATGATTAACGACTACTCTTTTCACGAAGAATGCAAGGATTAGACCTACAATCGCCATACTCATTCCAAAAATAAATGCATTTTGTACACCTTGCGTGAATGCAGGCAACATATTAGCTGGATCGGCTGGATCGGCCACAGTCTTCAAATAACTCTTAGAACCTGCGGACATAATGCTGACAGCTAATGCAGTACCGATCGCACCAGCAACCTGCTGCAATGTATTCATGATCGCTGTACCATCTGGATATAATTCTAACGGCAACTGGTTAATTCCGTTGGTTTGTGCAGGCATAAATACCATCGACACACCAATCATAAGCGTGCTGTGAAGTACGATTACGAATACGACAGTAGAAGCTACAGTAATACTGGAGAAGAACCATAAAGCTGTAGCTGCAATAATCAGGCCTGGAATAACGAGCCATTTGGGACCGTATTTGTCGAACAGTCGACCCATGATTGGGGACATCAATCCGTTAATAATCCCCCCTGGAAGTAGCAGCAAGCCTGCCTTGAACGCTGTATACCCTTGACCCTGTTGAAGATACATTGGAAGAATCAACATGGATGACAGGATAACCATCATACAAATGAACACCATAGCCACACCAATGGAGAACATTGGATATTTAAAAGCTCGCAGATTAATCATAGGCTGCTTCATCTTCATTTGGCGCAAACCGAACAATAAGAGTGATACCACACCTACTACGATAGCTATGATTACTTTTGGACTTCCCCAACCAGCTTCTTCACCGGCGCTACTGAAACCAAACACGATTCCACCAAACCCGATTGATGATAACACTATGGAAAGGATGTCGATCTTCGGCTTCGTAACCTTCGTAACATTCTGCATGAAGAGGATCCCGAATATCAAAGCGATCACCAGGAATGGCAGTGACAGCCAGAAGATCCAGTGCCAGCTAAGGCTTTCAATTAGAAGACCGGCAATAGTAGGACCGATCGCAGGTGCTACCATGATAACCAACCCTATCATCCCCATCGCGGCACCCCGTTTTTCAGGAGCAATGATAATAAGGATCGTATTGAACATAAGTGGTAAAAGAAGCGCTGTACCCATTGCTTGTACCACACGCGCTGTTAATAGGAACTCAAAACTAGGTGATACTGCAGCTAAAAACGTTCCAAGTATTGAAAAACATAATGCAGCAACAAACAACTGTCTAGTCGAGAACCATTGAAGCAGCATACCCGAAATTGGTACTAGAATTCCCAGTGTAAGCAGATAAGCCGTCGTCAACCATTGTGCTGTTGCTGGAGTAATTTGAAGGACATTCATAAGATCACTTAAAGCTACATTCAGTGCGGTTTCACTGAACATTCCGATAAATCCTGCAAGTAGTAAAGAGACTAGAATCGGAATGGTTTTAAACTTCTTTACTTCCTTTTGTTGCTTTCCTTGCATAGTTGATTCCACTCTTAATCCCCCTGATGTTCTTATCTATTGTCTATCTCTAACCAAATATTGCTGGGATAATCTTCGCCGCCGCGAGAAGCGGCTGTTCATCCCGTAAAGTCAGCGTCTGAAGAAGCGCTCCTTCAAATAATGAGACTATTACTGAAGCCTTATCGGCTGCAGTGTTGCTCTCCACACCTTCTTCAAGAAGGCGTTTCTTGATCACATCCTGCAAGTCCATAAACACAGATTTACATGCAGTCCGCAGCTCCTCACTAATACAAGAGGTCTCCGCCGCTAACCAAAAACTAAATGGAACAATCCCCTCAAATGAAGATTCCACTGCATCCATAGCCATGCCTAGAATAAAATCCTCCATTGCTTCAGCTGCACTATTGCTGCTCTCCATATGACAGTTCAGTTTCTGAGCGACTGTTAGACTAGTCCGGTTAATGCATGTTAAAGCCAGCTCTTCTTTACCGTGGGGGAAGTAATAATAAAGAGATCCCTTCGGTGAATCGCTGTCTTTAATAATCTGATTTAGTCCTGTTGCATGATATCCCTGAGAAAAAAATAATTTCGAAGCGGTGTCCAGAATCGCCTCACGCGTATTCGGCTTGTTCGACAAGCTGACACTTCCTTTGCATTATAACAATTGGTCTACATAATAAAACCATATTTTTCGGAGATATGTCAACATATAAATTACTTAAATTCAAAGTAATCTACTTCCCATTCTCTTAACCCCAGCGTATACTATAATTATTCCAATGAGAAAGGTGTGAATAAAATGCAAAACGTGCCCAAAGGAATTCCACGACCATTAGTAAAGACTAATCAGGCGTTTATCGTCATTTCTGTAATATTGACATGGCTAACAGGACAGCACTGGATTCTTGCGCTGCCCTTGTTTGCCGGATTGCTCGGACTCTTATTCGGCTATAATCCCATTATTAAACTGGCTGCTAAGTTTCTGACAAAAGAACGTTCGCACTATGTACTCGAAGACTGGTCACAGCAACAGTTCAATCAAACGATTGCTGTCTTCTGTCTCACAGGTGGTCTGATCAGCTTCATCGCGGGGTGGACGATTGCTGCCTATATTTTCACAGCGCTAGTTGCAGTGGCAGCCACTGTTGCGATACTTGGTTTTTGCATCGGATGTTTTATCCATTATCAGTGGAGAATGTACAATTACAGACGTAAACAGAGCAGCACACATTAAATCTTAATCTTTCTCTTCTCCAACAACATCCCAGCGATGGCGAAATTTTAGTAGCCTTGGATGAAGTGATGAAGGTGCAGATGGCAACAATAAGCGGATCTTTACAATCCATTCTTCAAAAGAGGAGTAAGACGCAAACTGATTCGCCACCTCAGGTGTTAGATACAGAAAAATCGGCGAAGGATAGATTTCTGCAAGATGCCGAAGCGCGGAATCAAGCGGAGTATATTTCTTTCGCTTTCCCTCCAAACTCTCTATCGTGATGAAGCTAAGTCCTTGCTCCCTTTTCCATTCATGCAGCCGGTCTTCACGCTTGTAATAAGCGCTCACCGGCTCTTTGGTCATCCGTCTCACCGTTTCCTCATGCAGTGGATAGAGCACCAGCTTTGTGAAACGACGATCTGCTGCTGTTTTTGCCGCGATTTCAAGCTCTTGATCGGATATATGTTCAAAAGAATCGTAAAACACTAATGTCCCTTTACGTTGTTCAACCGGTGGCTCATAGCCGTAGGGAACATGCTGAATGTCTCTTTTCAATGAAACCCCTCCTGCTTGTTCTATTTATAAATCATATCATGTGACAATAGCAGAGCTATCATTCTTATCTTACAGTTGAAGACGAACTGTTTATGAAATCTTGTACTTTTGAAATTAGAGCTGGATAAATCAAGGGATAAGTCAAATCAGTTGGTATTTCAGTAAATCCTTTGATTTCTGCCATCTCATATGGTGGTAGCTCAGCGAATTGTTCCACATCAGCCAAATACAGCTTTCCAAAACTTCCGGGAGCATCATCAATAATAACCGTATACACAGCTATAGGGACAAGAGAAGATTGTTTGGCTCCCGTTTCCTCAAATAACTCTCTAGCAGCTGCCTCCTCCGGTGTCTCGCCAACTTCTATATGTCCTCCGGCAAACTCCCACGTCGAACGATCCTGATGTCTCGCCAAGATCCATTTTTCACCGTGCCTAACCAAAATAACAACGTACTCTAGATCAACTTCCTTTTCCTTGTCCAAATTGAATAGGTTCACCAGCAACTAATTTCCCCCACTTCCCACCCGCCTCAAACAATCCCTGCTCTATCCCAAGCTAATTTAAATTCCGCCACACTCTGATACCGCTGCTCACGCTCCAGGTTAACCGCCCGTAAAGCAATATCGTAGTGCGCTTGGCTGGCTTCCCATTTTGCAAACGACCGGTCGGAGGCTCCTCCTAAAAGAACAAATGCTGTTGCGCCCATATTGAATACATTGGTAACTTCATCAATCGGTGCACCCAAGATAAACTCTTCCGGTGACTTGAATCTCGATGAGCCCCAGAAGTTCTCTCCCAGGTCATTTACAGTTGGCTTAGCTCTATAAAAATCAATATCACAAATCCTTGTTTCATCGTTCACGAAATTATAAAGAATACTTCCATCGTAAAAATCGACAGCGACATAACCCTGCAACTCAACATGTTCATGAAATGCAAAGATTACGTCTAAGGACGCTAAACGTTTTTCAATAGATAGTTGCCTATAGCGGTAAAAAGGCGATTCCGGATGGTTCAACTTAGCTTCTCCCGCAAACAGCCAATGCGAATGTAAACATTCACCTTCAAACCATTCAAACACCGCTGCATATCCCACTCCAACTTCAAAATGTGACACCAGATAGATCAGCACTTCAGATTCTAGCTCTTTATATAACGGAATAGCTTTAATCAAATTATCAACAGCATCCGAGGGGTTCCCATCGTAAGTCAAAGGCTTTGCACCAGCAAATTTCACAAAATACTTCTGACCCTCCTTCTCCACACCAAAAGAAAGATTTCCCGAGTCCTGCTGATCGAACACTTTGAACACCCTGCCAAGTTTAGATAACCAAGCAAAATCACAAGGCTCTTGCAATTGAAAAGTTACTGCATCTATTTCGTATGTAAAATATTTTTCGCTCAAAAGTACCTCCGCATTTACTAACCTAAGTTAGCTCTATTTTCATAAAGATTCCGGCGATGATTGTTTCATGAGGACCTGTTCTTTTGACAATTTCATACGGCTTAAACCCTAATCTGGAGTATAATAACATCCCTTTAGTATTCACATTATGACAAACTAGATGTAACTCTTGAAGCTGTAAGTCCTCTTTAGCAGCAGCAAGCATGGTACGAATCAAATACTCCGCGGCTCCCTTACCTCTATAATCGGGTGAAACAATAACATTTCCTAGCCAGTACAAATCTTGTTCTTGTCATATTGCGGCATAGTCCGTAGATGCGGCTTTTCGATAACATTACGTCATTCCGTTTCCTTCCTTCTTAACTTCAATCATGATCTTGCTCGATATTTAAGCACTAGAATAATAACCAGCAACACAACACATAAGGACATCGTATTCGTAATCAAAAAAGCTAAACCTACTCCCGTAACCGCCAAACTTATCGCGTATGCTTCCATTAGACTAATCCCGAGCAGCATAAGTAAATACGACTTCAAATTTAAATCGGCTACGGATTTTGATTTAAGGATTTGAATAATTTGAGGAATCCATCCCAAAGACAGGATCACCCCACCTATTAATTGCATGATTGCAAACATATGAGCACCTCCACGGATTTTATTACTGTTGTATTCCGGGCGGCTCCATCTGGTTCCAGTTCATACTAAATTAACAATTATTTTTAGCTACTCTGCTTCTTTAAGCTTACTATATGCATAAGAGGCAGCACCAATAGTTCCGGCCCGACTTCCCAGCGAAGCTTGAACAATTTCACACTTACTTCCAGATAGCTTCAACGCATGCTGACTTACAGCTTCTCTTACAGTTTGGAGCAATTTATCGCCCGCTGCTGCCATCCCCCCACCTACAATAATTAGATCAGGGTTGAGCATATTCACTACATTCGCTAATCCAAAGCCAAGTATAGTCCCTGTCTCCTGCATGACCTCCATAGAGAGAGCGTCTCCGAGTTCGTAGGCTTCAGATATCATTAGCGCGGTAATTTGCTCTTCTTGATTATTTGTCCAGGTCTGAATCATGCTGGTTCGGCCTTCCTTCAGCTTTTCTTTAAAAGTGTTCACCATGCCAAGCGCGGAGACATATCGTCCCAAGCAGCCCGAGCTCCCACATTTACAAGGTCGTCCGTTCCTGTACATATTCATGTGCCCAATTTCACCAGCGCTATAAGACGTGCCGTAGATTACTTTCCCGTTGTTCACGATACCCGATCCTAAACCCGTTCCCAAAGTAATCAGAACTAGATTGTTGTAACCTCTGCCTGCACCTTGCTGCCATTCTCCATACAGATTAACCCTTACATCGTTATCAATGAAAATAGGGAAATCATAAAACTGCTTCATCTCGTCAACAACATGTACTTGCTCCCACCCCGGAAAATTCGGCGAGAAAAAAGAAATACCGGCTACCGGATCAAGTAATCCGGGCACTCCGATTCCCATACCTTCTACTAAATCTAACGAAATATCCGCTTCAACCGTAATCAAACGTACAGCTTCTCTAATCCGTTCCAGCACATGTAACGGGCCTTTAGCTGCCTCTGTAGTTGTAGATATTTCTTTTACAGCTATAAAATCGAAATCGTAAATTCCTGCTTTGATATTCGTTCCACCGAGATCAATTCCTATAATGTAGCGTTTCATAAGAACCTCCAGAATTAGAAATAACTTCACCTTTCATTATGGATGTCTGAAGGCTGAAACTATAGAGGGAACATACAAGTTTTATGATAAAGTTCCAACATTTCTATTACAAATGACTACTACTAACTGTCGCTTCTGCTTCGGCTAACATCAGTCTGTTCACACCCATCTTAATCTGATTCTCAGTAAGATTAGAATAGCCAAGTAGAAACACAGGTCCCTTAGGTTTACTCTCCAGAAAATAAGAAGATGCAGGATATACACGAACTCCGTAACGGAGCGCCACTTCAGCTATACGATTCTCTTCGGCATCCGACTCCAGCTCAATCAGTAAGTGCAGCCCCGCTTCCTCGCCATAATATCGCACACGACTCCCAAATTCAGTATTCAAGCTATTTACGAGACAGGCTCTACGAGAGGCATACAGCTTACCCATCTGTGTAACATGCCTTGCATAGAGACCATTCTGTATAAATTCAGCTAACGCTTCCTGATCCAAAGCAGAAGACATGCGATCTGTAATCCATTTAACAGCTAAAAAAGGTTGAAGCAAAGCCGGAGGCAACACAACATAACCTATCCGCAGAGAAGGAAATAATACTTTACTAAAGCTGCCTACATAAATGACTCGACCCTCAACATCAAGACCAGCAAGCGCGGATAATTTCGGACCCTCGTACCTATATTCACTGTCATAATCGTCTTCAATAATAAAAGCATGATTAGCTTTCGCCCAATCCAACAGCTGAACTCTTCGTTTCAAGGACAGTGTCGTCCCAAAAGGGAACTGGTGAGAAGGCGTAACATAGACTAGCTTTGGCGATTTTTTAAGATTACCTTCTTTATCGTTATCACTCTTTGTCTGGATCTCTTCCACACAGATGCCATCTTGATCTACTTTAACAGGTATGACCTCTACCCCAGCAAAAGAAAATATTTCACGCACAACGCTATGTGATGGATCTTCAACAATGACTTGATCACCTTTAAATAAGAAAATCCTCGATAAAATATCAAGAGCTTGCGTAGCTCCAGAAGTAATCACGATTTGTTCTGGAACAACGGGCATAGACCGCGTGGAACGTAATAAACGAGCAATTTCTCGGCGTAGTCCCAGTGAACCCTCCGCAGGGCCATAGCCTAAAGTATCCGGTGAAGCGCGGCGGCAAGCATTCATTAGAGCTTTCTGCCATTGATCCATAGGAAACGCATCCCAAGCAGGTACACCATGTCGAAAATCGCAAAATACCGGGTTCAAATGATCAACTTCTCTAGTAGAAGGAGGATTAAGCGTAAGGATATCAGGTCCCTTCGTTATAAAATTGTAAGGGCTCTCATAATCTTTTGTAACTTTCTCCTCCAACGTCAACTCCGCAATAAACGTTCCCGCCCCTTTTCTCATCTCCAGATACCCTTCTGCCTGTAGTAGCTCATAGGATTGAAGGACCACGCTTCTGGATACTCCAAGCTGATTGGCCAAAGTTCTAGACGGAGGCAGGGGGTCCCCCCCGCTTAAAGCTCCTGAATGGATAGCATTTCGAACTTGCTCGTAAATTTGACGGCTAAATGGTATCTGTCGTTCTTTATCGAGTGTGATCAGCAAATCATGCTTCATAAGAGGTCCTCCTCTTCTGTTCCGACTTTTGATTTAAAAATATAGGGTTAGCATTTTTACGAGTATTGCTGCGGAAACAGAGCCTAGAATCACGAAGAGCAGCGGAATTTTTCTAATTAATACCAGTATAACAGCGACAGTCCCTGATGCGATACCCACAAGATTAACATCTGGGTCTACCTGAATGATTCCAGGTACCGTTAACGCACTAAGAACCGCTATGGGCAAATACTCCAGTAGCGCTTGGACTTCGGAAGAACCATTTGTATGGTTCGTAAGCAGTAAAGGCACAAAACGAAATAAAAATGTAATAACAGCCATACCTATGATGATTAATATAGTCATACGGATACCCCCTTCTCCGCTTTCACTTGCCCTTTAATTAAGGAACCCACTGCCATGCCGATCAACATAGCTATAAGAATCGAAGAGTTTCCCAGCAAAGGGTTCAGTAGCCAAGATGATCCTGCAGCTGATATACATATAGCCATATTCCGTAAGCTACCTTTCAATTGAGGTACAACAAGTGCAATTAGTAAGGCATATAATGACGTGTTTAGCGCCGGTAAATATAAAGCTGGGATATAGGAGGCAAGGGTGATCCCCGAAGCTGTTGCTATCAGGTTAGCGACATAGGGAGGGATTTGTAGGCCTAGCAGATAAGGAAGTCCTAAGGGCTGATTCATTTTTTCATTCTCCGTTTTACGGTTTACTCCTTCTCGAGGGATCATACTAACGGCATATACCTCTTCTGTTAAACTGAAGCCAATCCAAGTTCTCGCTAGTACACTGATGTTACGATTTAACTGCCCTCCAAAGGATAAGCTGATAAACAAATATCTTAAGTTAATGATCAGAGTAAGCAGTAAAATCACTGGAGCGGCTGCTCCTGCGGCAAGCATTTTTACACCGATAAATTGACTAGCCCCCGCAAATACGAGCGCTGACAATAAGAATACTTCCAGACTTCCTAGACCTAACCCCTTACCGACCAATCCAAACGTAAAGCAAGCTGGGATAAATCCTGCAACAATTGCGATAGAATCTTTTAGCCCTGTTCTAAACATTACTTTTTGATCATTCATAAGTTTCTCTCCCTTATCGTTGTTACTAGAGAGAGCATACTTGGATACAGTTCCAGTGGAAATAACCACATTGGTGCGTATGTACCATACCAATTTCTTTTCTCACAAAAAAAGACCGCCCTCTAGAGAGCGATCTTAAATGTAGGTTTAAACCTCCAGTGGACTTTCAACAATCTCGTTGATTTCCTCTAAAATCTGCGATTTAATCTGGTCTACTCGATCAAAATTCAGGGTAGAAGTATATATTTGCTTTAATGCAACTAGGAATACTTTTGCGTCTGTAAGATGCTGTGTGGATTGCTTCATGGTGCTCGAATATCGCTCTTTAATGCCGGCTATAGCTTCGGAATATTCTTCATCTGTACCAGGTAGTATACAGCGGGAATACATATCGACGATCTCGTCGGTTGCCCGATCTGGGTAGTACTCATGTGGAGCCGTACTATCAAAAATAGCAAATCCAAGCTCACGCACAATAATCATATCAAGGCTATTAGGATCGAAGCCACAGTGGTAAATTTCAACATCGAAACCACGTTTGATGCCTTCAGCTGCTATTTTCTTCAATAGTGTAGATTTTCCAGAGCCCGCACGTCCTTTAACCAGATATCTTTTTAGTCCTGAGGTTAGATTAGGAACAAAATCCACGGCCCCCTTAGGCGTCGCCGCACCTAAAAAACGATGATCTACCCGGCTGGATTTTTCAGATTTCTGATCACCATACAAAAGCTTAATATACTCCTGTGTCAGCTCGTCGGCAGCTTGAAAATCCATTTTCGCGATATAAATTGCTTCCCATTCGTCATGAATGCGAAGAGCTTCAGCAAAGCCAGCATAAGCCAATTCATGTTCTTGTTTAATGGCTCCGACTAAATTATCGATTTCCAACTTCTGCTGGCACAACTGGAACTGATCAGCGGCCTGCTCCAAATCTACGAATACAATGGACTCTTCAGGCAGTTCAGGGTTTATTACTCGCGGAGCTGTTCCATCCACAATTCCTATATTTAATTTGGGAATAATCACACCGTCGAATGAATCGTTATCTGATGCAGTGTGGATGAACCAGATCTCATAACCTTGTTGATTCAACTGCTCTCCAATTTCTCTAATCAGTTTGGTCTGCCCCGTACCTGGGCCTCCTTTTAAAACATATAGACGCGTTAAATTTTGCAATGACGACTCATAGAGGCTGTAAAAGCCGTGAGCCGTATTCCCGCCAGCAAAGAAATTGAGGATTGTTCCGTTCATAATCGCACACCTTTCCGGGCTAATGTCATGGTTCATATTTCATCGTATTAATGTTACATGAGAAAGGTGACGCCTAAGAAACCAAAGTAATTTAATAAATCAAATAGAGTGCTGCCTTTTATTCAGGCAGCACTCTATTTGATTCTTACTTGTATTTGTTCAATATCTCATTTGCTTCCTTCTGCGTCATATTTCCTTGCTTGATTTGTTGCTCACAGTAAGGCTTTACCTTAGCTAGAAGCTCTTCCTTCGTTTCATAAGGACCAAATGAAATAACCTCACCGTTGTCTATACGAGACAACACAGTTGAACTCTCAATAGCCTGCGACCCATCCTTTGAATCAGAAGTGGTTGGCATGCTTTGCATTTCTTTTGTACTCGCATCTAAATCTACTCCACCAGCGGAACGAGAGAACCCAAGTTGTGCAATTTCATCAAAAAACTGACGAACCTTCTTCCCATTATAGGGACTGCTATCCGTCTCATCATAGATTAAACCGAATTTCTCATAAGGAACTAATACTTTTTTCATGTCTGACCTTTGCTCTTGTTCACTGATAGGTGAGTTCTTGCTACTAGTTCCTTCATAAGCATAAGATGAATCTAGATTCGGGTTTAAGCCAGTAGACTTCGCTGAACTAGTTGGAAAGACAGCCGTAGCACCAACTATTAATGTAATGGGATCGGGTAGGTAAGAGATGTTTCCATCCCCTTCCCCCCTTAGAACTGTACGTGTCCATCCGGGCTCACTTAATGAACTAGGAACTTTTTCAGTGCCCTCGTTGAATACAGGAATCATCTCATATTGATCTCTTAAATATACTAAACCACTCTTTTTTTAGTGAACTTGACATGGGGTCCAGATTAGATTCTTCCATGACCCGCAATACCGTTAGTCCCACTCAGCATCACTCGTGTGTAATTGAGAGATCCGATAGCTTCCTGAACCGAGCCTTAGTTGCAGCATCTCTTCTTGCTCTCCCGCTTCAATGACGCCCGCCGCCTCGGATACCAATTCACCGTTTACACGAACCGCTTCCAGCTTTAATCCTCTAAGTAAGGCAGTAGCGGTAGTATTCGGCGGCACCTCAAATTCATATGTTGCAAGGCCTCCACCTGTTTTATACCATTCGCTGCGAATCTTGCCGTATACCGACTGGTAGGAGGCTTTCGCATAATCAAGTCCGGAATCCGGTCGTGGACGGAAGAGAATACGCTTGTAGGCCGGCTCTGTCTCATCCATATCCAGACCGGCAACTGCTCGATACAGCCAGTCGCCAATTGAGCCGTATGCATAGTGATTGTAAGAGTTCATTCTGTCACTCCAGAACGAGCCGTCGGGCTTAATCCCATCCCAATGCTCCCATATCGTCGTTGCTCCCTGATGAATCGCGTACAACCAGGAAGGATAATCCTCCTGCTGTACCAGTCGCACGGCCAGATCATGATAGCCATGATCCGTCAAGGCATGACTTAAATAAGGCGTACCAACAAATCCAGTTGTCAAATGACCATCCTGTTCTTCCACATAATCGACAAGCGTCCTGGCCAACCTTTCTTTTACAGGCGCGTCCACTAGTCCAAAGATGAGCGGCAGCACATATGCGGTCTGAGTATGGGCAGCCAATCGCCCGCTCGGGGTGATAAATTCGTTAGCGAAAGCGCCAACAATCTGCTCATACACATGGCCATATCGCTCTGCGTCCTCCGAATATCCGAGCACCTTGGCCGCCTTAACCAACAAAGATGTGGAATAAGCGAAAAAGCACGTAGCGATCAGATCCTTGGGCGTTGCTCCGATATAGCTGCCTTCCTTGGCGTCAAGCCCCAGCCAGTCGCCGAAATGGAAGCCGTTATTCCATAAATAGGGATCTTCTCCTTCGCTTCGCACATAATCCACCCAGGCCTTCATGCTGTCATATTGCTCCTCCAGTACCTGCTTATCTCCATAACATAAGTACACTGTCCACGGACAAACCACTGCCGCATCGCCCCAGGCAGCCGAGCCATAATCCGTTTCACCCAGCACATGGGGGATGACGAACGGAACGGAACCATCTTCACGCTGATCGGCCTTAAGATCCCGCAGCCACTTCGTAAAAAAAGGGGCAACTCCAAAGTTAAAAGCAGCCGTACGGATAAATACCTGCGCGTCGCCCGTCCAGCCCAGCCGTTCATCCCTCTGGGGGCAATCCGTCGGCACATCAAGGAAATTCCCTCGTTGTCCCCAGACAATATTCGACTGCAACTGATTTAGTAGAGGATGCGAGCATTCGAATGTGCCTGTTGGCTCCATATCCGTATGAATCACATGTCCGGCAAAGGCGTCCAGACTGGGCTCGCCCGGCCAGCCCTCCAACTTAACGTAACGAAAGCCTTGGAATGAAAAATGAGGCTCGTAGCTTTCCTCTCCGCCGCCTTTACAGGTATATTGCACCGTCTGCTTGGCCGTACGCAAATTGCCGCTATATATATTACCAGCTTGGTCGAGCACCTCCACATGCTGAAGGGTAATCTGCGTTCCTGCCGGCGCTTCTACACGGAAGTGCAGGCGTCCCACCATATTTTGTCCCATATCGAGTACCGTCTCGCCGGCGGGTGTCTTCCATACCGAAACCGGTTTGATCCTCTGCGTTATCCGAACAAGCTCGCTTTCCTGCATGATTAGCTTATCCTTGGTATGTGAAACCAAAGAAACCGCTGCCCACTTGGTATCATCCAAGCCGTGGCAGCTCCAGTCGAACTGTTCCATTCGGGCATCATAGGTCTCTCCATGGTATAACTCGGACAGGCGTATAGGGCCTGTATTTGACTTCCACGAGCCATCCGTGCGGATAACCTCAGTTGTTCCATCCTCGTAATCAATGTAGAGCTGAAGCAATAGCGCCCTCGTGTCTCCGTATAGATTACGCTGTTGCTTCCAGCCCAGATAGCCTTTATACCAACCGTTGGCTAGCGATGCGCCGATCGCATTACCATTACCCTCACACAGCAGCCCAGCTACATCATAAGTCTGCACCTGCAGTCTATACTTATAGCTGGTCCATCCGGGCGTATATTCAGCATTGCCAACACGCAAGCCGTTCAGCTCCAGCTCATACAATCCAAGGCTTGTAACGTACAATCTGGCGTTGCGTACAGCTTCGCGTACAGTAAAGTCCTTGCGCATAAGAAATACCGCATCAGCGTAAGGATCAATGACGCTGGCATCAGGTGTGATCCAATCGGCTGTCCAATCATCAAGACCAAGCAGTCCCATCTCCCAGAAAGCGATCTCGCTCCAGTCTGATTCATGTCCCTCCTGATCCCATACCTTCACTCTATAATAATAGCGACTTCTGGCCTTAAGCGGCTCTCCTTCATAAGCAATGAGAACCGAACGATCGGATTCCAGCTTCTGCGTATCCCAGATAAGCAGTGTGGTCTCGCTAAAGTCAGCGCGGTCTGCCGCCTGAATCCGGTAAGCGCTCTGAAGCGCATGCCTGCTGTCAGAGCTAAGCAGCCAGCTGAATCGCGGCTTACGTGTATCCAGTCCAATTGGGTTATCCCGGTACTCGCATCTTACATAGACAATTTGAAGTCCTGTCATCACAGTAATCCCTCCTTCGGCAGTCTAATGGTGCTCGCCGAAGCAAGCACCATTACATTAAGTTAGTAAGTCGGAAACAATAGAACACTAATGGGTCATTCTTGTCACTTTAGACAGCGGACAGGACAGCTTTTATAGCATAAGCTAGGGAGCGAGTACAACCGAGCTAAGATTGACATCTGTTTCTCCCGTATCCCCGATCTGGAGATGAATTTCGGCAAAGCCGCTTCCGGATCTTACGGCATATGAGCTTACCACCGCATCTGCATCATTGTTGCTCAGCAGCACATTTCCAAGACTCGTAATCCCCTGTACGAAGATCGTGTAAGACCCGGGAGACGAGAACTCGGCTCGTAGCTGAATGGATTCTGACGAGGTGCTTAAGACCTCGATATCGGATGCTGCGCTAATCCGAATCTCCTTAGTGCCAATTGGAACGGTTTGCGTAATCGGATTCGTTTGCGAACTAAGCAGTACGCCCAGCAGCTCAGCTCCTTGATAATTGGGATACAGGTAATCCGATGTTTCCCACTTCAGCAAGCTTGCCGCATCGTACAAATGAGTAGGATACAGGCTGTCGGCAGCGGTTGTCTGTCTGGAGCCGCTGACAGACAAGCCCAAGCTGATCGTCCGATAATCCGTCCCGCCTCCCAGCAAATAGGCGTCCCATAGCCCGTCACGCTCCATCGCCTCATACAGCTCCATCAGAGCGATCCCGAAATCATGTCCGGACCATTGAACGGGACGGCCGAACCAGGTTCCCGGCAACGGCTTTCCATCGCTGCGGTAAGTCGATTGGCCAAATGCAGCAATTGCGCCGTAGCGCATAAACGTATGACTGCCGAACGAACCGCCCAGTCCATTCGTCTTATCGATTCCGTAGCTGCCATCATCCCACAGATAGATAAATGGCATGCCTCTTCCAGCCCAAATCCGGGCTTGCTCGATATAATCCGGATCCTCCGTAATCGCATAGGCTTCTACATTAGCACGAACGGCCACGGCTGCTGTTTCCAGCTCAGGGATCATATTTCTCAGCTCCCAGGACTGCGAGCCTCGCGGCAGGGCAAAATTTTCATTCATGTAATCCAATCCTGGAAGACCGTAGGTCAAGGCCGATTCATTTCCCGTAATTCGCGCGTGCCGGAGCATTCTGAATAGAATTTCCGCATTGGAGCCCGCCGTTACGTCGGTTAGCTCGCCCATGTGAACGCTGGTCGGGAAGCCTTTGCGTGTGATATACGTTTGATAATCCCAATACACGCCCTCAGACACATTGGAGGGGTTCACTTTCTGGGCCGAGCTAATGGCAGAATCCACATTGAGTGATTTCAAGGCTTCCATCGTTTGACCCGCAATCCCTTCCAGATAGAACGGCAGAATATATCCATAAGTGGAGTAATTACCTCCCACCGATAACATCGCAGAATCCACACGTGTCTCGGCAAGATCACGGAAGGTTTGGCTGCCATAACGTCCTAAGACGGCATAAGGCATAACAAAGGCAGAAGTAATGGTTGGCGTAGCAGGCGGACCGATCCGGTTCATCCATTTATTCTCCGACGGATTCCATAAATTCTCGAAACTGGTCAAGATCGCTTCACTTTCCTGCTCCATAGTTCCATGCGCATAATCAAGCGGCTCAGGGAGGCCATATTCCTTCATCCAATCCTGAACAACAGACGAGAGCTCTGTGCTTTCCTTAATAAAGATACGAGACTGCAGAGTGATTTCTTCATTCGCTCCAAGCACATAAGGCTGCCGGACCGGATTTTCATTGTTCGAATTGGCAGTAAATCGATTATAGAAATCTGGAATACCAGTGGCGAAGGTTGCGTTCTCATTGATTCCGTTAAGTATCGACGGTATAAACAAGCTCAGCTTCGTAGAAACGGTATCCTCCCCTCGCTCCAGACGGTTGGGAAGGCCAAAAAACGCTGAAGGCTGATCATGAACACCATCCCACTTCTGGCGGGCATCCCACATCAAGCCAAATAACAAATTTTCCTTGCGTACCGCCATTAAGGGAACCGTAATTTTACGTGGATTAGGTACATAACGATAAGCGTCTACGGAATCAATAACCGCATCCGTATTGGACGATCGATTGTTGAGCTCCATCGCATCCAGCCATTCCAGCCCGGGAAATAACGCCTCATGGATATAATCTCCTGCCACATCGTCTGCAGACTGGATTACCTTGTGCTGTTCATCAAGCGATGGAATTCCTGCCTCTCCCAGCAGCAAGGTAGGTCCGACTATAGCCGCGATATCGCGTGACGCATCGGCATGCATCGCGTGCTCAAGCGCGAATTGTCCACCGTCGTCCATCTCGATGCTCAGCTGTCCTGTCCAATCGGCTCCCTGCGTATCCGTGAATCCAATCTGGAAATCGAAGGGGCTGGCCACCGCTGGTGCCACTGCATACAGTTCCTGAACGTTGATTTGACCGTCATTTGCTATTTGCTGCACACTTCCCAGTGACGGCATAACAGCCATCCGACTCCAGCTGCCATTACGCAGCGCCTCCAGCCAAGCAAAGCCGTAGCCGTTAAGTCCCGTGCTTTGTGGCGACGGAAATACCAGACGCCGGCTGCCATTTCCGATAATGACATCATCGGCCTGATCACTGACTGGCAGCGAAGCCTTCACGCTGAATATACGCGATAATCCTCTTGTAGTCGGGATACCCGATCCCGAGACAGTCAGCGATATTCCACCCGCTCCCGTCCCCGTTATCTCAGCCTCATAGGTCAGAGTTGCCGATTGACCGGATAACAAGCCGGACTGACTCCAATCGTCCACTGGCGTAACCTCAATAAAATCAGGAACAGACAAATTCACGGACATCGAATCGATGTCTTCCCCTATATTCTCCAATACCGCTTTTATTTCGAAGGTATCACCCGGTGATAAGATCTCCTTAGACGATGTTTCGAACTTCGTCAGCCTGACCTCAGCAGGCAAATCCTGTTTGCGCAGCATCTCAATATCCTTCACTACGATTTCAATTCCATCCTTCATGCTCGGATACGTGGCCATCGGGTCTATCCTCAGCTTTGTAATGCTGCCCGTCCAGCCCGGATTTTGTCCCATATCGATAATATATCGCTGGAAGGACGGAATTTCTGAGGCTGTATTGCGAAAGGTCACCTTCCTGTATTCACTGAGCTTGTTCGTATCCGTACTTACATCCGTGCCGAAATAGACGGCGGCATTCGCCGTATGGTTCACCTTCATCCAGACGCTTAAGTACCGGTATTCGGCAGGAACCTTAAGCAGTCCCGCATCATGAAAATCCAGATAGAAATTAGGATTGGAGGTTGTTGCCTGAATCGCGTTAGGTGTTGTAAACAGATGCACGCCCTCCGTATCTCGGAATACGTTATCCGTCACAATATGATTGGCCCAAACTCCCTTATCCGCATTCACATCCCAACCGAGCATATTCGTCCATGGGGCCGAAGCTTTTCCATATTCCTCATCCTGCTCTTGAGCGTAAACAAACGAGCTGCTGACGAAATTCCACGAGGTAATTAGTTCGCTATTCAGCGTCACCTTAGTGTAGATGGTCGAGGTGACTGCTCCGGCAAGCCCATCCCTTACTGCAATCGCCTGCACATGAGACGTTTCCGTTACCGTAAGTGAAGCCGACGAGGCGCGTACCATCGTACCATTGGTTGCTGTATCCGTAGCCGCTTCATAGAGCGGACTCGAGCCGTCTCTTGTGTAAATAATTGCATCGGCATGCTCCGAGCTTATATTCACCTGCTGCATATTATGAAATACGGCTGAGCCGGTCAGCAGCACCGGATTTACGCTGGCTACATACGTTTCCTCAGCGCTTCTCTTGATCTCTCCATCTAGAATCGCTACCGCTTTGAATGTCAGCGTATGATCGATGACAATCGAATCGCTGAAAATGTAGTCCCCAATGATCTCCGTTCCATGCGTGAGCGTTGGCTCGGAGCCGTCCAGCGTGTAATGGATACTGTCGGCGCCGATGACGGATACATCGATTTGTTTCGTGGCCCCGAGGAAGGTTTCCCCAGCAGATATAGTCAATTGCGTTTGCAGAGGCTGGCCGATTTGAACTGTTTTGCTCTTATATACGGACATATCCGTATCCACATTCGTCCGGTCACTGGTATAAACCGGGATTAGCTCCACGTTATATTCCTTGCCGGCTGTCAAATCGCCTACATACAGATACTGACCTCTTTCGCCCGTGTAGGAGAGCTGTTGAATGGGCGCTTCATCCGTCAAATTCTGATAGCGAACCACAAATTTGGTAACGCTTTCATTTAGCGGCGGAATATAGATATACATACCTGCCGTATCCCCTGCCAAGGCAAAATCATCCCGCTCTTCCTCAGGCTTCAGCTTATTAAACAAATAGTTGTCCAGCTTAATGCCCGTATTGGCATTGCCGAATAAACCTACAAAGCCCTGACCTACTGGAGAAGTACGCAGCACATCGACTACAGGCGTTGCATGGTTGTTCATAAACGCCCGTACCCGGTTACCGTCAGCTACCAGCTTGACGCGGTACGTTTCCCAAGGCATGACTTCTCGATTCATTCCCGGAACACCGTAATCCTTGAGGCTGCGATATTTGCCCATATCGGTATTGGCTATGGAGGTGCCGCCTTCGAAGAAGTTCATTTTGCCGTCATACGTAAAATGTGTTTTCAACTGGGCATCCCAGCCATCGTTCCAAGCATTCTTCTGAAACTGGATGCCGACCTGCTTGCCCACCTCCCGGTGTGTCATGGTCATATCGAAGGAAACCTCGAAGTTATCATATTTGTCTACGGGTACACTGGAGAAACCATAATCGAACACCCCTACAGTAGAGCCCGTTAACAAACCCATCACCAGCTGTCCATCATTTAACGAAATATGACTCAAATCGCCGGAGAATTTGAATGCATTGCTAGTTCCATCATGATAAGTTCCGCTTGTTAACGATCCCGCTTCAAAATCAAGCAAATACGTGGAGCCTTCGCGGATAACAGCCAGGTTAGTAGCGGGAGCGGGAGCGGCCTCGGCCTTCTGAGGGACAGGAATCAGAACCATAGGGACCAGCAGCATAACCGCTAACAGGGATAAGCCTAATTTTTTCAACAACAATGTCTTCACTCCCTTAAGAGATGTTGTTCACGATATTGTCCTGGAGTCATGCCCTCCTGCTTACGGAAGTACCGGATAAAATTTTGCGAATTATTGTAGCGCAGCCGCTCAGCAATCTCTGCAATTTTTAATTCGGTATCGACAAGCAGTTCCTTCGCCTTCTGTAAGCGAAAGCTTGATAAATAATCACTGAAATTGACGCCGGTCTCTTTGCGAAATACGCCCCGGATGTAATCCGGATGGTAGCTCAAACGGGCAGCGCATACATCCAGCGTTAGGTCCGTCTCCGCCTCATGGTGAATCATGTCGACCATCTGATCCGAGATCCGCATGTATTGCGTTTTCCTTTTATGCTCAAACAGCTCCATCATCGGATACATAAGCGTCTCGCGGAACCATTGATTAATTTCCTTAATCGTCCTTAGCCTGTACAGCTGATCGATTAATGATTTCTCCCCATCGTATAGAGAGGCAAGCGGTTCGCCAAGGTTCTGCGCCATACGGACCAATTCAAGTAGGAAGGCGGTTAACGGCACAAAATACTCGCGGTGATTCACCTTCTCCTGGAATATTTCCTGTAAATACTGTTCAAGCAGTTGCTCGGCCCGAGCAATATCGGACAGCTTCACCGCATCCAGCAGCTCCTGCTCAATTCGTCCCTGAACAAGGGAGAGAATCGTGCCTTCCGGTTCGACATCTTCAATATAAATAACAGAGCCTAACCCCGTCCTGATGGTATACTTCAAAGCCTCTGTCGCATCCTGATACGCCATTCTTGCATCCTCAAGCGCCGGATATAACCGGCTGATGCCTATACTGACCTCAAGCTCCAGAAACTGACTTACCTTCTGCCGAATCTCAGCGGCTAGTTCATTCACTCTCCTCTTCCAGCCCTCCTCATGCTCCCCTCTGCATTCAAGCAATGTGACTTGTGTCCGGTGCATAACTGTCGGCTTCAGACGCTCCGAGGCGGGCACAATTTCATCCACGATATTGTTAATAGCGAACAGAAGCAGATCCTCATCCACTTCCTTATAGCGGGTTTCCTTCAGCGCATCGACCTGAACAGCCATCACGCAGATCGGACCCCACTCTCGCTTATAAGCAAATCCGGATACCTTCTCCTGAATTTCCTGTACCCGAACTTCGCCTTGAAACAGCTTGATCATGAACAGCTCCTCGACCTGCCGTCTCTGGCCTTCGATAATGCACGTTAACCAATGCTTCGTATCCAGCATTTCATTCACCTGACGGCCAATGAAGCGCAGCTCATCCGCATCTGCTGACTTCCCATGCTCCGGCTCGGCCTGCAAAGAGCGGTAGATCATTTGAATCGGGCTGTACATCCGTCTGACCCCCAGCCAGGACAGCAGCAGCATAACAGCGAGAATAAGCAGACAAGCAGTAATCGTATACCATTCAATGGCTTTCGAATCCTTCGTAATCAGCTCCACGGAGGAAACGGATAGATACTCCCAGCCATTATAAGGCGATTTACGGAACGTGACACCCTTATCTCCATTTGCTGAAGTGGTGTAGGTCCCCACCGTTGCAGCATCGCTGCGAATCTGAAACAATTCCGCTCTGCTGCTAAAATCCTTGCCAATTTGCGAACGATCGCTATGCGCCAGCACCAAGCCATTCTCATCCAAAATCATAACGTCCCCAAGCTCTTGGTTATTAGCTAGCAACTTGTTAATCTCCTTGCTCTTGAACTTCACTATGATTAAGCCCGATGGCGTAGCGGAATGAAGCGGAAGCTTCTTGACCAGATGCACCTCCTCACCCGTAGTACCAGCGTGCGTCCAGAAGCTAGTTTTGGCCGACGCGGCATAATTACTTACCATGTCCGCTTGATCAAAACTTTCTAGACGAAACACCTCGGATGAATTATCGATCGCCCAGCCACGTTTCAGACTGACCAGCAGAATATCCGAAATACCCAGATCAAAGCCTTGAAGCTGGTGAAGCCCTTGCAGCAAGCTGTTCACCGTTTCAAATTGATTGGGGGTCAAAGACATATTTAAGGATGAATTCACTAGAGAAGAGCTGATGAATTGGATCGCTGATTTATCCGTCGTCTTCAGAATCTGCTCCACCCTCTGCTGGGTTTGCTCCAGATTCAACATATTGCCCTTGGCCACCTTATCCTGAATAATCTCGGAGGATTTCTGGTAGGATAAAACCCCCAAGACAAGAACGGGAAGTGTTCCCAGAAGCACGCTGAACAAAAACAACCTTATTAAAAACTTGGGTGGACGAATTCTCATGATCGGACTTACCTCCAAAGGATGCGAAATGAGAGAGGAATCCATTCCCCCCAAGGGAAAACGAATTCCTCTACTCTATTATATCCGAGCATACGTTTTACGAATAGCGGCTGCCTATTTTTTCAGTTGCAAGTATTGAGCGGTGTATTCCTCGATAACCTTGTCGCCACCGCTCTTCTTCCATTGCTCCAAAGCCGCATTCCAGCCTGCCTCGTCAATATCGCCCATAATAAACTTCACTCTTGCATCCTGAATAATTTTCGTAATCTCTGAGCCCTTCTCGGCAAGTGTAGGCGATTGGAACGATTCTGCCGGATTCGCTACAGCTATATCGGCATTGTCTTTGAACATTTGCTTGTACTTGCTCACGATCGGGGCATTCTCTCCGGCATCCGCCAGGCTGCCATCATCGAAGCGTATTTGATAGATTGAATTGATGTCGGTCTCATAGGCTTTTCCGTCTGTACGTGCCGGTTTACCGTTCTCCACCTTGTAATGTTTGCCTTCAATTCCCCACTCGAATAAATTTTGCATATCCTTATCCGCCAGCTTATCCATAAAGCCCAGTATTTGCTTCAGCTCGTCCTCTGTCTTCACGCTGGTCTTCGGGAACATAAAGGTACCCACATAACCGCCATTAAACAGCATCAGTCGCTCGCCCTTTGGTCCATTAATGCGGCTGACTACATCAAGTACAGCATTAGGATTAGCCTTGGCCAAGTCGTTAAATCCTGCATTCACATCATCCAAGGTACTAATAATTAGGCCTGCTTTGCCTTGATTGATAGCTTCCTGACGTTTTGTTCCCGGTACGACAGCGAAATCCTGGTTGATCAGCTTCTCATCATATAATCTTTTGTACAGCTTAAGCGCTTTCATATATTCCTCAGTTAAAAAATCGGGAACGACCTTGTCATTTTCGATTCCGAACAGATTTGGTCCGCCATACCAGCCCAGAATCGTCTGAAAACCGTTGAGTCCTCTGCCCTCATACATGCCGAACGTATCCGCCTTGCCATTCTTGTCGGGGTCCATTGTGCTGAATGCCTTGATCACATTATAGAACTCATCAATCGTCTTCGGCTCCGCCAGCCCAACCGCATCAAGCCAATCCTTTCGCAAAATAATCCCTTCACGCGCCAGAGGCCGGCTGCGGAAAATACCGTATACCTTGCCTTCAACTGAAATGTTGCTAAGCACCGTCGGATTAAGCTTGCTCAGATTCGGATAATCCTTCAGATACGGGCCAACTTCCCAGAATAATCCGGACTGTACCGCATTAATAATGCCTTGTCCTTTATTGCTGGCAATCATCATAATCTGAGGAAGTTCGCCGGCGGCAATCGTCGCATTGATCTTATCGTTGTAGGCCGAGTTAGGCACCCAGGTAATATCCAGCTCAGTTCCTGTATACTGCTCGATCATTTTCACCGCTTCATTGTCCGCTTTCGGCGGCTCAGCAGAATAGTACATATTCATCATCGACAGCTTTAGCGGCTCGCTTGGTTTGGACGTTTCTTGATTTGCCGTAGGTGAGCTGTTCACCCCATTCTCCGCCCCTTGACCGCAGCCTGCCAGCAGACCTGCCACAATCAGCAATGCCCCTGAGATCCTCAATCCCTTGCGTCGTTGTCCGTTAGATCCCTTCATTGTGATCCTCCCTTTTCTTCCTTATATTTTATATTAAAAGATTATGCGCTTACCGTCACTCTGAAAGAATGAAGCAGAGTGAACATTCAGCGCTATCCTTTAACCGAACCCAAGAGTACACCCTTCGCAAAATGCTTCTGCAAAAACGGATACACAATTAAAATTGGCAGCGTCGATACCGTAATAACGGCCATCTTGATCGACTGTGGCGGAATGGTGAAGGAATCACTCACCTGACTGGAATCGCCGATCCCGCCTTCGGACATAATTACGACTTGTCTGAGAATTACCTGAATCGGCCATTTGGCTGTATCGTTGATATACAGAATCGCGGAAAAAAACGAGTTCCAATGGCCCACTGCGTAAAACAAGGAAAAGGTCGCAATCGCCGGAAGCGATAAGGGCAATACGATCTTGATCAGAATGAACAGATCATTGCAGCCGTCGATTTTCGCCGACTCCTCAATACCTTCCGGCATTTGCTGAAAGAAATTTTTTAATATAATCAGATTGAATGCGCTGATCGCTCCCGGCAGTAATAAAGACCAGAGCGAGTCTATCAAGCCCAGCGACTTGACGACCAGAAAGGTAGGAATCATACCTCCGCTGAACAGCATCGAGAAGATAACCATCAGCATGACCGACCTGCGCCCCAGCAATTCCCTGCGAGAAAGCGGATAGGCCATTAAAGCGGTAAATAAAATATTGATGAAGGTGCCTGCCAGCGTAATGTAAATGGTGTTCAGCAAGCTTCGGACGATGGTGTCGGTGGAGAAAATGTAGGTATAGGCCTCCACTGAAAACTTTGTAGGGATTAATACCATGCCCTGCTTGGCAAATTGCTCCGGCGATGCGAACGAGCCAAGCACGATGTACAGAAATGGCAGTACGGTTACGGCTGCGATTAGAAACAGCAGAGTCAGATTAAAGCCATCAAATAACCGTCCACCCCATGATCGGTCTCTCATTTCAATTCCTCCCTTTCTACTTAATAAATGCCCTCTTCCCCAGCCTTTTTGGCTAACGCATTGGTACCCAACACCAGCACTAGCCCAATCACGGATTTAAACAATCCAACAGCCGTACTGTAGCTGAATTGAGACTGGTTAATCCCTACCGAATATACATAGGTGTCGAAGACCTCGCCCACCTCGCGGTTCATCGCGTTCAGCATCAGAATAATCTGCTCAAAGCCTGTATCCATAAAATGACCCAGCCGCAGGATAAACAAAATAATAATCGTGCTGCGTATGGCAGGAAGCGTAATATGCCACAGTTGGCGCCAGCGCCCCGCACCATCGATTTTGGACGCCTCATACAGACCTGGATCTACGCCTGCGAGCGCAGCTAAGAAAATAATCGTCCCCCAGCCCGTTTCTTTCCAGATTACTTCGCTCATGATCATGGTTCGAAACCAATCGGCGCTAATGAGAAAGTTAACTCGTTCTCCGCCTATATTCACGATCATCTCATTCACGATCCCGCCCTCAACCGTAAAGAGCATGTAGAAGATCCCCACCACTACGACCCACGAGAAGAAATGCGGGATATAGACCATCGTTTGGATAAATCGTTTCATGGACTCCTTGCGCACCTCATTGAGCATTAGGGAAACGACGATGGGCAGCGGAAAAAAGAAAAACAGATTGTAAAGTGCGAGTATAACCGTATTTCTAAACAGCATCCAGAAGGTCGGCTCGCCAAAAAAACGGGTGAAATGCTTGAGCCCTACCCAATCACTTTGCCAGAAACCCAGAAAAGGCTGGTAATTCTTAAAGGCGATCAATACGCCCCACATCGGCAAATACTTGAATAGAACGAAATAAACAATGCCTGGCAGCAGCATAAAATACAGCCACCTGTCACGTATGATAATTTTGCCGATCCGGTTCTTCTTGTTCGGCTGTGGTCGGGAACCTATGCTGGCGCCGACCGTCTTGAATGATTTTTCCCTCATCTCCATATAAGTGCCTCCTGTTCGTTAACATTCATGGATGAATGGCCTTCCTTCCAGCCATGCAATCATGTTCAATACGAGATAGTTCCAATTCTGAAAGCCCTTGTTCAGAATTGGTTCTCCATTATCCGGCTGGTAATATTCATGCATCCCGCCAAAGCGCTCGATGTCTCTGCCGAATAATGTGATGGTCTTCTCGGCTAATTCTCTGGCGTCCTGTTCGAAGCCGTATTGAACCAGCCCGCGGAAGGTCAGGTAGTTGGAGATTCCCCAGATCGGCCCCAGCCAGTTGGACGGGTTCCGTGAAGCGCGGGCGTTATACATTTTCTCCAGCTTCGACAGCGTCCTGACCCCATAAGCGGCGTGAAAGGTGCGCTCATCGCGATAGTTTTCGGCAACGACCCGTTCCGCCTGTTCGGGCGTGGCTACCCCTGCCCATAAGGCCATGAAACCCGACCATACGCCGATCCGTTGGATTAGGCAGTCCCAATCTCGCGGTTGCCCACTGTGCAGGCCATTCATGTTATCCTTGGGCAGCAAAAGCACATCGACATTATAGAAGAAACCGTCCTTCTCATCCCAGCAGTGCTCCGCAATCGCCGCCTTAAGCTCCCACACATCCTTGTCGTAATCAGCCGCCGCTTCATTCAGCGAGAGAGCTCCGCATAAATAACTCAGCGCTTCAAGCTCCTTCACCATTAAGCAGTTCAAGTAGATGGAAGCCGAGCTTCGTGCAGGACGGAAATACGTACATGGATCATTGTCCACTCCTATGGCATGATCATTCTGCCATAGGTACAATCCTGTACTGTGCCGGTGATGATTGCGGTAATTATTCACGAATCGCTGTAGAGGGTACAACCCCTCCCTCAGCCATTCCGCATCCCCGCCCGCTTGCTTGACAAGCAGGGCTGCATGCTGTGCCAGCACCGGCTTATGCATATTGGAGGAATAAATATCAGCTGGCTTGAGATCGCCGACATGATCGGTCCGCTGGACCGCAATCGGAATCCAGCCTTCCTTGCTGCACCATGATAAGTAATTCAGAATACAGCCCTTCTCATACTCCGCAGCATCCTCCGTCAGTACGGAGTCATCCAATTCCAGCAGGATTTGCTTTAGGGCCACATTGCTAAGCCAGCTATCCCAGTCCCACAGAATATCCGCATACTGCTTACTTCCCGGTGTCAGGAACGGATACATGAAGGCGCCTCCTGATTCACGGAACATTTCCTTATAGTCCTTCGTAATATGTGCCCGGATTAATTCTGAATAATGCTTGATTGACATGCTGCGCTCCTCCATTTGTTTAACGATTTCTGATGTGGCGAACAATCGTATAACCTTCAACTTGTTCACCTGTCACTTTGAATTCATTTTGCTCCAAATCATAGGTCACCTGGGCCACCTTATCCAGGGAATCCAGAATGACGGAAAACTCCTTCGTGATCAAATAACCAGCGACCTTAAATACGCCTGAACCTGATATTTCGATAGGCACTTTGTACTTCCGGCGATTTTGCTCGCTCAGCTCTCTCATCTGCCGCATCTGTTCCTCCTTCGCATTTCCCCAATGCTCCCTCGTTCCTACCCCCTCCAGCTCCAGATAGCTGACACGCTCCTGCATCCCAAGCTCCTGAACACGTTCCATATATATCCGTGCATGCTGGGCAGGGACACGGATATCCGTCTCTCCGTGAGCGATGAACAAGGGGGTCAGCACATTGTCCAACAACGCCAAGCCGCTTCGCGATTGATAAGCCTCCGCGTTCGTCTGTGGAGGAAAGCCGATCCACACATCCAATTCATCGCGAAATTCACCAAGCTCATCCTGCTCATACCACAGCGTATAATCGGTAATGCCGCACATCGCTGTCGCTGCGGCAAAAAAATCTGGAAACTTCCCGATAATTGCGTACGCATTTCCTCCGCCGCCACTCCCCCCTTCGAAATAGACAACTTCGGGATCGATGATGCACTCGGTGTAATGCTTGCGTACATAATTAACGGCATCGATCACATCGAGCAACTCCCAGCCGTTGCAGTCCGGCTTGCCTTCAGAGAATGCGCGTCCCCGCATATCCACCTCAATGATTAAATAATCGCCATCCTCATGAGGGGTATCCATATAGGTAAAGGCAGGAATGCTCATATGCCAGCCATGGGTCGTTACACATATATGGGAGGGCTTTCGCGGCTTCAGTATTCTCATCGCGAGGCTCAGCTCCGGGTGAATCGAAGAATTATAATAGATGAGATCGCAATAAGGTGAGTATTGGTTAACGCGTTGTTCTCCATCTCTCTTCTGCGCTCTGATCCGATCCTCGTACTTCTCAAAAGTCATGCAGCATATCCTCCTATGTGGTCGCTTGGTAACCCGAGCTTACCGGGGACCGCGCAGTGCCGTCTACAATCATTACCGAGCAACATACCTCCATTAAGCCAAATAATCTTTAGCGAGTGAGTGGATAATCATTAGCGTGTGACTGATCTGAGAACATGCAAAGAGCCCTCCTACAAATACAGGAGGGTTCCACGTTGATAAAAGTGCCTAGAAACTTCATATTTTCTCCCGCTAGCTCACCAGCCTCATCATAAAAAATTTCTGACAGCAAGTTTTTAAAGTCAAACCCTAAGATCGTACCGGATATTTCACTTATTTGTTCGATGTTCAAGGAAAATAAAGTAATAGACTGACCCCAATAAAAGAAACAGTGTCAGCCATGGACGAAATAAAGTCTTAGACTACCACTGTTTATTGAACTATCGTGTCACGTCATTATTGGAAAAACAACAAACATATGAGTTTGTTTCTATCGAGGATTTGGTTCCCCGATCATTTGCTACGTAAAGTAGATTAGTATATCGATTTTTCCCTTGTCGATTTGGAGCGAGAGATCCAAACCAATTTGGCGTACCGGTGGTTTTTAGGTCTGGGATTAACCGACAAGGTTCCAGACCATACGACTATTAGTTAAACCGACGAACCCGATTTAAATATACGAACATTTTTCAGGATATTTTCGAAATGTGAATGAACTCAACGCTGCTGTGGCCGAAGACCGGAAAGAACTTGGAAAAAAGCCCTGAAACCAAGAGAGGAAGTGAACGAGGAGAAAGAAATTAAAGTGAGCAAGACGATTCTACATATGTCAGAACCTATAAAGAAACCCAAGGTCGTAAAATGACCTGGGTTTCTCGACAATCTGAAACTACCTCATGGTAGCTCTATAAATGCTGATATTACTAGATGTTTATTTCGTTTTGGGTACATGAAAACCATTATTTTGCGCGTAATTTTCAATACTCCAAATGCCGATTCCTTGCTCTCTTGCTTTATCCTGAATAGCTCTAAATTGATCTACGTATTTCGTATTAGGTGCAAATACATATGCCACACGTGCATAACCCTGCTCTAGCAGTAGCTCATTAAACATTTTGCCATCGATATAGAGATAACAGAGTAGACGACCATATTTATCCCGCTCTGATACATCTAGTTCAATTTGCACATCTTTATCTGTAAGCATCTTTTTGGCATAATTAGAGGCTTCTATCGAAAATGGCTGTGGCTCAGGAATGTTCGGATTAACGGATTCAGGAGTATCAACTAGTAACAAACGAACAGTTTCTTTTTTACCGTCGATAGTCAGCTTCATGGTGTCTCCATCAACTACCCGTGTTACCTTAGCATCTAATAATCTTCTGTTGTCCTCTTCTGTATTCTTTGTGTTTGCATCAGATTTAGGGGTAGGACTCGTTGTTATTGATGGAACTTGATCTGGAGCAGACTGCTCGGCAATGGTGCAGCCGGTAGCTGTTCCTAGTAGAAGGATGATAGCTAAGCAGATTTTTAATAGATACTTTTCATTCATGGATAAACCTCTTTCTTATACCTATGTAATAGCTTCATGGGGTCTAATTAAAATAAATCAAAACGCTTAATAACACAAGTCTGTAGTCCTCAATAATAGAAAAAGCGACAGCTTTGTACCGGAGAAATAGATACTTGGCTATCGCTATTTTAATAAATTCAATATCCGTTAACCATTCAGCTTAGCATCTGCAACGTTTAATTTAGAGATTTTTATTTTGACTATGATCATTAAGAAAGCAAGCAGAGAAAACATAATTCCAATCCAAATGAGTTCATGTATACCTGAGCGAGAAATAAACCAACCACCGATAGCAGTCCCTATAGTAATTCCAAGGTTGGAAAATGAAATAAACAAGCTGTTACCGAATTCGGGAGCTTCTTTTGCCTCGGTCGTTAACCATGCTTGACTGACAATGAGTCCGCCGGAATGCACTGCCCCCCAAATGATTATGATAATAACCATCGGAATGAAATAAGATCCTAGATAATAAACGAAGAGGTAAGTTACCGCATATAGCAGAGGAAACATGATGACGGTCTTTGGAATGCTTTTATGCAAAAGGCCCCCAAATAAAAAATTCCCAAAAATCATGACTATACCAAAGGCCATCAACATGATACTAATCCATGATCCATTCATATGTGTTACTTGTCCAAGATACTCAGCGAAGTAACTATATACAGAAAACATAGCTGCAAAAATAAAAATAACAGTCACAATATTTAACCATAATAGGGGTTTGCGTAGTATACCAAGCTGCTTGCCATAAGACATTTTTTCTTTAACAGGCATGGAAGGAAGCCAAGCGAGTATCCCTAAAAAGGCAATTATACTTACAACAGCACCAAACAGGAAAGCAACTTCTAATGATATTTTGTCCGCGAGATAAGAAGTCAAAGGCACACCAAAAGCAAACCCGACTGTGATTCCGGCGAAAACCTTTGTAACTGCTTTAGTACTCTTTTCTGGTGGGACAAGTTGAGCAGCGGTCACAAGAGCAACTGAAAAAAAGACAGGATGAAAAATAGCAGGGATAATACGAAAAATCAGCATTACTTCAAACATTGTTGTATAAGCGTACACAACATTTGAAATTGCAAAAATAAGTACAGCCGTTAATAGAATAACTTTACGATTAATACCAGAAGCCAGTAATGTTAGAAATGGACCAGAAATAGCAACGACTAAAGCAAATATACTTACAAGCCATCCAGTCTGTGAAGTTGATATATTAAATTTTTGAGTTATCTGCGGTAGAACACCTATAATCCCCATTTCCGTAGTGATAATACCAAATACACCTAAAGCCAGAATAATGATAAGCAACGGGTTAATCTTTTTCATTTTTAAAATAATCCTCCATTTATATTTACATATATAGATTTGTAGATATGAATTATCAAAAAAAAGTCTTACCTCCTCTCGTTTATAGTTTTTGTTTAATATACTCGGAAAATTCCTGAATTGTCTTCTCGTTCCGACGATAGTACGTCCACTTCCCAATTCGCTCAGATTCCAACAAACCAGCTTTTTGCATAGTCAATAAATAGCTCGAGATAACAGACTGTGCAAGTCCCGCTTTAGCTTGAATATCTCCCACGCATATACCAATTCGAAAACTTAGGCCTTGTTGTAAATAAGGCTTTTCATCAAAGAATTCCTCCGGAGTTTTTAACCACATCATAATTTGACTACGTGTCTCGTTAGACAAAGCTTTAAATATCACTAAAGGTTCCATGCATTTTATTATATCTACTTTTATAGATTTGTAAATATAAAATTTATTTAGTGCATGAGATATTTCCAAATTAACCAGCAAATCAGTACGGATACCCACGAAATGAAACCGAAAATCATTACGATTTTATTTTCGCTCCATCCGTATTTTAAGCTGAAATGGTAATGAATCGGAGCCATTCGGAACAGCCGCAGCTTAGTTCGTTTATAGTACCAAACTTGTAATATGACCGACAACTGCTCCGCAAAATAGACGAAAAACAAAATCGGAATCAAAAGCTCGACCTTCTCAATGACAGCCAAAATGGAAAGGGAGCCACCGATCGCCAGCGATCCTGTATCGCCCATAAAAGCTCTTGCCGGATAAATATTATAAAGGAAAAGCCCAAGCAGACAGCCGATCATGACAAGGGAAAATGTCTGCACTTCAGGTTTGTCCGAAATCATAAAAAAGAAAAAATACGTCGGAATGGCTACATTGATCAGTAGCCCATCAAGACCGTCCGTAAAATTGATGGCATTTGCGGAGCCCACCACAAACAGCAAAATGATTCCGACATAAAGGTACAAAGGTAATTGCAAATAGTGCCCTTGAAATAACCTAATATCGCTCGTCAGGCCGAACGAATGGAACAACACATACAAAATGGTTCCAGTAAAAATAAATTGTAACACTAGCTTTGAGCGACCGGTGATGCCGGACGGATTTTGCCAAAAAGCCTTTTTGAAATCATCGAGAAATCCGACTGAGCTGAACAACAAAAACGTGACGCATAAGAGTAACATTAGAGGTCCGGGATGAAACTGTAACGAGATCGCTATCCCGATAAGCAGGACCAACCCTGCCATAAGCGGTGTTCCACGTTTGGCCTGATGATCCGCTGGTAACTCGGAGCGAATTGGCTGCGTTAGCCTCAGCCTGTGCAGTGTCCAGATCAACAACGGCGTAAATATCGCCACTAGGAGAAAAGACAGGCCGGAAATAGCCATAATTCCAAACATATAACAAACTGCCCCCTCTTTGAAAAACAATATTTTAACACTTCCACTCCAAATACTCTACTCTGGAACCTAACTCACACTCACTAAATTATTTTGAGAGTTATTAAGATCGATTGAATTATGTAAAGTTTTATCCCTCTCACTTGTATCTTTAGTAAAATGATATATGTAAATAAAACTTTGATAAAGAGAAAGTATTCTGTTTTTATTTCCTATTTTCGCTCCTCATTATGAAATACTTCCGATCAATTAATAAAGGACTGCCTATCGGCAGCCCTTCATTTATTTCGCATCCCCCTTTGTTTTCAAAATCGATAATTACCTAAGAGTCTAGCTCTGCTAACTCCTGAAGGATTTTCTCAATATCACCATCAGGATTTAACGCTTTGATCATCTCTTTTGTAATAGCTGCACCTTCATAAACTTGTGCAACAACCTCTAAGGGGAGTGTGAGTTCAAAATAACCTTCGGCAAATTCCACAAAATCCTCAGCTGTGCGGAAAATAGTCCCTAGCAAAAAGTCCGAACCATCTTCTGTCCCCGCTGGAATCTCTACCTTCCCCTTTTTCCACGTCAAGTCATTATTTTCACGCCAAAAACAAAAAGTAACATCATCCTTAGCTATCGCCTCTTCTTCAAGAATAGACAATAGTGAGGTGGGGACTTCTTCATAGATTCCTGGCCAAACTTCATGTTCGTCGCGCGCATATGGACTTACTTCGGATTCATGATCAAAACCTTTAATTATCGTTCCTTGAGGTGCAAAAATAATAAACAAATTATCACCTGAGCCATTATCGATCGATGCTAGAGAAACATTCTTATCAAATTTAGAATCAAAACTATGATAGCGAAGCCATTCCTCTGAACATAGGACAATATTTAGAGAAGCAAGTATTTTCATGAGTTTTTTTAAGTTTTCGGGTGCTGGTAAAATATCTAACACATTCATCTATGATTCCTCCCCATTCTAGTTATTAATGATTTTAGCATATTGATGAATTAGGAGTGAAAAAAAAGACTACCCGAAGGTAGCCTTTCCAACTTAACAAGACAATAGCTTAGCTTAAGATCCCGCGCCCTTATATCTTCTAACCCCATAACTCCAAGCTAACAGACCAATCCCAAGGAATATCGCACCTACAACAGGTGTCATCAGCGCCAGGCTCGTCATTTCTTCACGCTGCAGGAAGAGCGCTGCTGGATATACCCCGACGAATGCAAACGGGATAATCCAAGTTAGAAGTACCTGAATAGCACGATTGTAAATCGTTACCGGATAACGGCCATAAGTCTGAATGTTGTACATTAACGGAAGAATGCCAGTAGGAGCATCCGAATAGAAAGACAATGAAGTCAATGTTGTATAAATCCCAGTATAGATGGCGACGGCACTTAACGTAAGAATGATCAGAGCCGGTATCGTCCACCATTCAAAGGGAAGACCCAGATTACTACCACTGATGGCCATAATAATAATACCTATGAAAGAGCCCATTAGTGCTGGTGGATCAACATTTTCCAAAAAGATCTGGAACAGATTATGCGCCGGACGTGTCAAAATACGGTCCATCTCACCTTTGACAATGTAACGCTCACTGAATCCCCATAGATTCACAAAACAACTAAACACCCCAAAAGGCACCATAAAGAACCCATAAACGAACACTACTTCGTTCTGATTCCAGCCGCCAAGGCTATCCGTATGCATGAAGATTACTAGTATAAAGATAAAATTCGTAGCCTGAAAGAGCAAATCTGATATGACCTCTACCCAAAAATCGGCGCGATAGGTGAGCCGGGACTTCATATAGTTCTTAATGTATTCAATTAATAATCCAAGGTAATACACGTTTCCTCAACCTCCCTGCACGAAGAGACGCTGCCGCGCCGCATGATATAACCAGACAATTGGAATCAGTAAGGCCAGGAACCAAACGATCTGTATCCCCAGTACATTCCAAATCCCAACCCCTTGCACCCGTCCTGTAAATACAGAACCCGGCAAGTAAGTAATCGCCTGAAACGGCAGCACCTTAAGTATAGAAGATAGCCAGTCAGGAAACAGACTGATCGGCACGATCAGACCAGAGAACAGATCAACAATTACCCGCTTCATACGCATCATGCCCTCATTATTCTCAACAAAGAAAGCTGAGAGCCCAGTAATAATATTGATCTGTGAATTAATCAAAAAGCTGAAAAAGAGCATTACAAGAAACCCCGCCCAAGCAGATGGTGCTGTCGGTAATTGAACCGGGAACAACAACATCGCTATAGCCATACCCGGAATCATAAACAAGAGAAAGCGGAACATTCCCTCTCCGAGTCCTTGCATCATTTTGACTAAGACATAGTTATAAGGCCTTATAAACTGGATAGCGATACTTCCGTCTCGTATATCCGTAGAGATCTCACGATCTAGATTATTAAAATAAAACGCACGAGCCATCCAAGAAACAGCGACATAAGACGTCATTTGCGTTGCGGTAAAGCCACCAAGTGAATCCCCATTACCATAGATGGCCATCCACGTGAAATAGTTAACCCCGATATTCAGTGAATAGATAAGAATACCTGAGTAGTAGTTAATCCGATAAGCAAGCATGGTAAGGAACCGGATTCGTATAAAATCTAAGTACGCCCCAAATAGCAATCTACGACTATTCTCTGGAGGACCACCTGAAGACGAACCTCCTGAGGACGAAGACATAGCTGTTGCAGCATTAAGCTTATCAGACATGTAAAGCCTCTCTTTCATCCTTCAGAGCGGCAGCTTGTTTCTCTGGTTTATCCGCAGACCCGGATTGATAAATACTGCGAACAATATCGTCCGTATTCGTCTCAATGATTTTGATATCAGTAATGTCGGCTTTCCCTACTACCCGTCCCAAAACATCGGATACATTAATATCCAGCGGTATCCAAACTGATGCTCCAAGATCGTTGTCTGCAGACCAAGTAACCGGCATCCCTTCAGTCCAAAGCTCAAGCAATTGCCGTTTCGTTGCATTTCCGAATTGAAATTGAACTTCACGTCCGGTTCCCCAGCGCTGTTTCAGATCTTCTAGTCCACCGTCATAAATAATTCGACCATCATCAAGCATAATCACCCGCGAGCAAAGGGCTTCAATATCTTGCAGGTCATGTGTAGTCAACAGTATGGTTGTTCCATGCTCACGGTTCATATCTTTAAGGAATTCACGGATCTCTGACTTCACCACAATATCTAAACCAATGGTTGGCTCGTCCAGAAATACAATCGAAGGGTTATGAAGTAATGCTGCGACTAATTCACAACGCATCCGCTGACCGAGACTGAGCTTACGAACAGGACGATTCAGTAGTTCTTGCAACTGCAATCTTTCGACCAATTCATCCAGCCGTTTCTTGAAGTCTTGTTCAGATACCCGGTATACCTTGCGCAGCAGCTGGAAGGATTCAATGACCCCAATGTCCCACCATAGCTGGCTGCGTTGCCCGAACACCACACCGATATTCTTCACGAATTTTTCGCGCTCCAAATAAGGAACATAACCACCCACCGTAAGATTTCCTGAAGTGGGTACGAGAATGCCCGTGAGCATTTTGATCGTGGTTGATTTCCCAGCACCGTTCTCGCCGATATAACCACAAATCTCACCTTCGGGAATGGAAAAGGAAATATCCTTTACAGCAGTTACTTCCGTATACTCCCTTTTAAACAAATCAGCGAAGGCCCCTTTGAGACCTTCGCGGTTTTTTTGTACTTTGAATGTTTTGCGTAAGTCTTGTACTTGAATAGCAGTCATATTGTACCTCACTAAGCTTAAAGTTGGGTTCCAGTAACCCATTATAATTGAAGAAGTGCAAAAGCACTACCTCAATTTTTACTTAGCCAGTCTTCCTACAATTGGATTCGCTTCTTTCACTGCCTCTAAATGTCCTGAACGAGCCACTTTGGTGCGTAAGTATTTCTCGTTAAAAGAAGATACATCTCCCCACAGCGGTACTCTTTTCACAGCATTCATACCTGCAGTCTTGAGAGCTTCCAGTTTCTTCGGATTGTTCGTAATTAACGTGACTGGTTTATGACGTAGATGTTGTAGAACGCTAATCGCTTCTTCATAATTTCTTGAATCATCAGAAAAACCGAGCTCTAAATTAGCCTCAACTGTATCGTATCCTTCTTCTTGTAAAAGATACGCTAAAGATTTGCTAAACAGTCCAATGCCTCTACCTTCATGGTTAGCAAGATAGAATAACGCACCTGAACCGTGCTCGACGATCATTTTCATGGACTGATGCAGTTGGAAGCCACAATCACAACGTTTGCTGCCAAAAATATCGCCGGTATGACAAATGCTGTGCATCCGAATCAAAGCTTCATCTGAGCCTTCGAAATCACCATATACTAAAACACTGGATTGCTGACCATCTGCGAGGCTCATGGATGGTAACTTTGAAATCAAAGCGGCTGTTGCTTCACTATTATCACCAAGAAGCTCTGCATCCGTAGTGTTCAGCCAGTTGTACCATTTAAAAGTAACAGTCTCTCCGTCTAAATTCACGGGTAAAGTAATCGGTCCAACTAATATATTTGTACTGTTTTCTAAAGGAATTCGAGTAATTTTATTTTGTAGGATAGAAATAATATCTGGTTTAATCATGGGTACACCTTCCTCAATGTCCATCGATGCTTAGCAGTAGCTAAACTTAAGGATCGAATATTAGTTAAAATATAAGTAACTATTTGTAAGTAAGTTTATCATTGTAATATAACTTCGTCAAGTTATAATATATCTTTAAATATTTATAATTACTTTATGTAAGTTTATGATATAATGAATGTCGAGGTGATATTATGAATGATTTCAACATGTGTCCTCGCTTTGAAAAAGCGGTAGACTTGCTAAGTAAACGTTGGGTCGCGCTGATCGTTTTCGTGCTTATGCCAGGTCCACGTCGTTTTGGCGAAATAGAAACCTGTCTGTCCAATCTAAGTGGTAAAGTGTTATCTGACCGATTAAAAGAAATGGAAATCGAAGGTATTATTGAGCGAACCGTATATCCAGAAATGCCAGTACGCATTGAGTACTCCCTTACTCCAAAAGGAACCGCGTTGGCTCCTATACTTGGTGAAATTGGAAATTGGTCTACGGACTGGATTGAGCTTGGTGTTACAAATTAATCCGACTTATACTAACTTGAAGAGCCCTTTTTGTTCCGTAAATCCGGCAACAAAAAGGGCATTTTAAGTTCTTCGAAATATTGTTAAACTGCTATAGATCTTTCCGTTGAAAACGATACAATCCGATTAAGAAAGCGATTAGTGTATAGAAGATCGCATAGACGATAAATGTATTAGATGGGACTGAGGTGAAGTTATCTAACCCAAATAGACTATTGGAAGCGTTAAACATCCCGTTCATTTCGTTAATACTAAACAGTTCAGCAGTCATTCTGCGCTGTAACCCATCTACAGGCATAAGTAAGGACATTATACCCGTCATATTATTTAGAGTGCTAAGTGCTTCGGGCTTAGATAATAAAGAACTACTTACCTTGTCAATCATTCCTCCTAGCCATCCTGCTCCATAAAGCATCGTCATAAAGACTCCATTTCCAAGGGCTGAGAAGAATCCTGAACCCAGCATAGAAACAGTTATTAGCAACGGTACGATGGAAGAAAAGAGCAAAAATGATTTGAATAACGCTAATCCATCTCTTGGAATTGCGGTATGGGCTTGCGTAATTAGCAATATAGAAACAAATAAAATAAGTGCATAACCTATTCCTAGTGTTACATAACCAAGCCAGCGACCTGCGTACCATTTCCAGCGTGGAATTGGTCTTGGAAGCAAGGCTTGCATCACTCCCTGCTCTGCTTCACCTGAAATGGCGGAAAACGAACTAAAAATAGCTAAAAAAGCAATTACAAATGCTCCGAAGAAAAATCCAAACGATAAAATAAATAAACCATTTGTAAAACGAATAAGGAGTTCTTCTCCGCTAGGAAAACTCGATCCGTGAGACATAGAACTTTGCCCGATCGTACCCGCAATAAACCAAAACCCAATAAGAAAGACCACGGTCATAATTAATGTCAGCACCATTACTCTTTTGCGCATCAGTTCTTTCCAGGTCATACCCATTATAATTCTCATTCGTGTTCACCTCTGTGGCTTAGTCCTGATACAGCATTCATAAACCACTCTTCTAGACGTTCTTGCTGATGTGAAACTTCATATAAGGTCATCCCTTGTTCTATAATCAGTGTATTCAGCCAACCCACCTGCTCTTCACTTTCCAGCTCTGCTTCCAACCAAACCCTACTACTGTCTATGGATTCTTCGGTATGGGAAGACACCCGGATCTGCAAGCCTGTCTGATCTTTTAGCCACGACAATAAAATAGGCGCATAGCCGCCTACTTTAAATCGCCAGCTCATACGCTTGTTTAACACCTCGGACACTTTACCATGCCGGAGAATAACTCCGTTATTCAGTAGCGCCATTCGGTCGCAAAGTACTTCAACATCCTCTAACAGATGAGAGTTTAGAAATATCGTAACCCCTTTTTCTTTTAGATTCTGTAATATACGCCGGACTTCCTGACGTCCGATTGGATCTAGTGCCGATGAGGGCTCATCCAAAAAAACGATAGCCGGCTCATTAACAAGTGCACAAGCTAAACCCAGTCTTTGCTGCATTCCCTTAGAGTAATGCTTCACTCGGTCACGTCCACGCTTACCAATTCCAACCTCATCAAGAAGTTGTGGAATTCTCTTATCTGCTACAGACCGCTGCATTCCGCATAGTCTTGCATGCAGCCTCACAACCTCCTCACCCGTTAGCCATTCCTGATAACGATACAATTCGGGTAAATAACCGATTAGTGATTTAGCTTCTAGCGAACCAATCTTATGCCCGAACAGAGTTCCACTGCCACTTGATGGATGAATAAGACCTACAAGCATTTTTACAAAGGTGCTTTTACCTGCACCGTTAGGGCCGAGGAAGCCAAAGGCTTCCCCTTTCCCTACAGTAATACTTACATTTCGACAACCGCGTCCGTTATCATATTCTTTAGTTAGGGACTTGGCTTCAATTGCTGCAGTACTCATGATTCAATCAGCTCCTGAACCTTGGTCATAAGCTTCTCTTTACTCGAATAGAGCTCACCTGACAAATTGAATAGCTGTCCATCCTGAATCCATGTAGCTTGATATACAGGACCGCGGCTGTATTCATAATTGTCAACTATAACTAAAGTGTCACCCACAGTTATTTGCTCCGTATTTTCACCAGCGATTAACGGCATTGGGATTTCTCCGGATAAGACCCTGCTTTGCATTAAGCTAGTCTTCAAGTAATCTGGGAGCAGTGGGAAATTCATTACAGCTTCCAAAGCCTCTTCCACTTTAATAGAAGGATCAACGTTAAGTACAGGTGCATTCATCTGCGACAGACTTGCCCAGTGCGTTTCGTCAGATGAGAGATTGTAATTCACAAATTCCGGGATATGAAGTGTAATTGGTTTACCGTCAATCGATTCGGGCAGCAGATGTTCTGCTCCAATTTTTTTCAGGGCTTTGTTCACTTCGTCCACTTTCAGATTAAGCGTGATATCTTGTGAAGCACCCACCGTAACTGAATTATGCCCTTCCACTAAAGCAGCGGTTTTCGCTGGATAGCCTAGGGTAGCCTTCAGTTGATCCGCAGGCAACTCACCAATGTAAGCCCCGCTAGCGTTTGTAAACTCACCGAATTGATTAATTGATCGATTAAGTTCACCGTCTTCAGCCACCTGTGTGAAAATATTACGCAGATCACTCTCATGAACAACCGTAACCTGTTCCATCCGGAACTGATTCAAAATGGATGCCATTGCTGTGTTTCCTATTGGGGTCGCGAGTATGACTGCAAAAACAGCTACACTTGCAGCTACAACTCCTAGTTTCCGACGACGGTTCATACGCAGTCGACGCGGACGTTGTACTTTCTTATCATGGGTAGTTACAAGTATGTCCTGTACTACCGTTGGAGTTGACTCTGATTCAAGTTTCTCTAGATTTTCTGGCTGACTTAAGTTAACAGAATCCTCAGTTTGGGCTTCCGTATTTTGACTCCATTTTGCCCATTGAGGATTATAAGGCTCATTCTCTAACTTACTCTGCAGCTTGGCCCAGGCTTTGTCTGTACTTTGCTTATCTTTATCTTGCTTTCCTGAATAGTTATTCATTATTGTACCTCCTGATTTTAAAGATTACTTCGTAACTTCTCCTCAAAAGAAGTCTACTTCGTCTGGGGTATCGCCTTCGTTGCATTCTGTCTTAGTTTCTCTGTCGCTCGGTGAAGCAGGGTCCCTACTACTGGAGGTCTTACTCCAAGCTCTCCCGCGATTTCCACATAACTATACCCCGAGTAGCGAAGAAGAAGCGCTTGTCTGTCTCTTTCAGGCAATTCATTCAGCCAGATGTGTACATCTTCCTGATCTAGCTTACTAATTATGACTTCTTCACCTGAAGGGGGAGATTCACTAGCATCATAAAGCTGCTCTTGTTTATTCTGCAGTCGCCGCTCCCTTGCTTTTTTGTCCAAATAATCATATCCAATACGAGTTAGGACTCTATGAAGCCAGGCACCCAGCGCTGCTGGATCATCTGGTGGATTACGGTACAATCTCAGAAAAACTTCTTGAGCTAAATCATCAGCCGCCGATTCATCACGTACCAAAGCGGCAAGCTTACGGCGGACAACAGGGTAATGTTCATAAAATATTGTTTTAAAAATTTCAGATTCCGGAATTTCCATCGTGTAAATCCTCCTTATCAGCTGCAGCTATAAGTAAGACGACTGTCAGTACATTTTTGTATCAGAATTCTTCATAATTATCATAATCCATTATAAAACATACAAAAAGACAGCCCCTAATTAATAAGGTAACTGTCTTCATTATTGGTCTTACCTATCTGTTTTGATTCCAATTATCGAATTCGAATATATCGGTTAAGAATCTTCTTGGACAAAATACTCCGCTCCAGCTTAAGCTCCAGCAGTTGTTCTTTCCAATGTAACACTTCATCTGATTCTTCATTCTTACGCAGCTTCTCAAACAACTTCATGATCAATATGTTAACGGAATCAAACCGTGACCATAATTCTATCACACTTTCTTCTTGAACCTGAGGTTCTTTCGATACTGTGTTAAGATTCTTTAAGCTCTCTATGATGTCAGCCTGCCACTGTCCATCGTTAATTGCTTTGGCATAATTTAGAAGGTCCAGATAATCGTCGACTGACATATGTACCGACTCCTTTGTATGGTTATACCAAGTATTATACTAGGTATTGTGTATATTGCAACACTTTATCCCTGTAAGTATACAAAAAAACAAGGGCTAGTATGCGGACTAGCCCTTGCTAATAAATTTAAACGGAGTACGTTAAGTTATAGTAACTTCTCGATTTCCTCTTTGTATTGCTCCGATTTCGGACCAAATACGATTTGTACAGCACCTTGACCAAGTCTCATCACACCGGAAGCACCGAGTTGTTTCAGAGCGGAATCTTTAACGGCTTTTTCGTCTTTAACGATCAGACGAAGGCGTGTAATACAAGCATCGATATTTTCGATGTTTGAAGGTCCGCCGATGTGCTCAAGAATTTGAGCAGCCTTGGAAGAAACAGCTGAACCTGTTCCGTCACCTCCAGTTGGTGCTACAAGCGCATCATCATCATCTTCGCGACCAGGGGTCTTAAGCTTGAACTTCGTGATGATAAAGCGGAACAACACATAGTACAGAACGAAGAAGCACAGACCTACAGGGATAAGAATCCATGCATTAGTGGATAGTTTCATGTTTACCAGGTAGTCAATCAAACCAGCGGAGAAGCCGAACCCAAGCTTAACATCTAGAATGTACATTAACGCCATAGAGAAACCAGTAAGTAAAGCATGCACTAAGTACAGTACTGGTGCCAAGAACATAAAGGAGAATTCAAGGGGTTCTGTGATCCCTGTTAAGAAGGAAGCGATAGCAGAACCGATAAAGATGGAAGCAACCATTTTACGTTTTTCGGGTTTAGCTGTATGAATAAATGCAAGAGCTGCACCTGGAAGCGCAAACATCATGATTGGGAAGAAGCCTGTCATAAACATCCCAGCTGTTTTGTCTCCAGCGAAGAAGCGATACAAGTCACCGTGTACCAATTCACCAGCTGCATTCGTAAAGTCACCAATTTGGAACCAAGCAATCGTATTAAGTACGTGGTGAAGTCCAATCGGAATCAACAAGCGGTTAGCTGTACCAAAGATGAACGCTCCAACTGCGCCAAGTGACACTACCCAGTTTCCGAAATCACTAATAACATCTTGTATAGGACTCCAGATCATCCCAATTAATACGGCAAGAACCATCGTGGATGCTGCGGTAATAATTGGAACAAAACGTTTACCAGCAAAGAACCCGAGCCAATCTGGCATCTTTATACTGTGATATCTCTTATATAGGAATGCTGCCCAAGCACCGGCAAATATACCTCCGAGCACACCCATATTCAACACTACATCATCATTGATGAAGGAGAATTGAAGTGGTACGACAGCTAGTATCTTAGTCAGTACCATATATGCAATTACTGCTGACAAGGCTGCTACAGCGTCCTTGGCAAATCCAATGGCAACCCCAACAGCGAAGATCAAGGCAAGGTTTCCGAAGATAGCACCCGCACCAGCGTTTAGAAATGGAGCAAAATATTGGTTCAGGAACCCTCCGACTACTGATCCTAAATGCAAATCTTTTTCATAGTCAAGCAATCCAAACCCTTGAAGAATAGCTGCCGCTGGCATAGTAGCAACTGGAAGCATAAGCGACTTACCTAATTTTTGTAGAAAAGCCAACATAACAATATCATCCTTTCGATTCAATAGTAGTAATGCTGTATTAGCTTATTACTTTGAAGCCACGGTAAGAATCAGATCCTGTCCTGCTGTAACCTGACCATAATGTCCGTTCACTTGAGGTGGTGTTTCCTCTGTACTAGTCACGATTACAGGTGAAATTGTGTCACAGCCTGCTGCGCGAATAACGTCCAGATCAAATTCGATTAAGGTTTGACCTGCCTTCACTTGATCTCCAGAGGCAATATGACTGACAAATCCGTTGCCCTTAAGACTGACAGTATCGATTCCGATATGTAACAGCAATTGCACACCGGAGGAATGTTCCAGAATAACGGCATGACTCGATTTCACGATATGAGCAACCGTGCCATCAAAAGGAGCCTTTAGGATCCCCTCAGAAGGTCTGATTGCAACTCCGCTACCCATATGACCACCAGCAAAGGTTTCATCCGGAACCTCTGTTAATGAAACTGCCTCTCCGCTGATTGGTGCCATGATATCGATTGTATGTCCAGTATGTTTCTCTTCTTTTTTTGATTTCCATTTGGAAAACATATGCTCCACTCCTCTAAAGATGTTAGTTGTGTTTCACTAAAGTCTGAAATAATCGGTGTAAGTGCATCGCCAGGAAACACAGCTCTTCCTCCGGGATATCTACACCAAGAGATTTTTGCATCACTTTACCGAGCTTTTGAGATAACTTGTATTCCTCTTTGTATTCCTTCTTAATATGTTTCACAAAAGGATTATCTATTAGTGATCCTTTCAAAATACGTTCCAGCGAAAACCGTAAGTGGATCATTAATCGAATATGATTCATACTGCCATGCTCAAAAGTTATATTCCGTTCTTGCTGAATCATGTCTAGAAGTTCACTCACGATATTAGATGCTTTTACTAACTGACCCACCGATACATTGTTAACTGCGGAGTACACATGATAAGTTAGAAATCCAACCTCGTCTTCGGGAATTTGCACCTGAAATTCAGCATTGATCTTCTCTGATGCCTTGTAAGCGATATCAAATTCCTTCGGAAAAGACATCTTAGTTTCTTGTAAAAAAGGATTAATGATATCCATCCCGTTGCGCAGACGGTAAATGGTGAACTGAATGTGGCTCGGGAGTGCCAAATAAATCTTGTCGTTTAATTTGTCAGGAAATTGACTTTGGATATCAGCAATTATTTCATCAGTTATTCTCATCACTTTGGGATCTATGTCTTCCAGCAATATTTGATACTGACTCCAGGATTCGCGGTCTTCTAGACGAAACAATTTCTCAATACGAGGATCGTTTCCTTCAATCACACCTGAACCTTTCACAGCAAAACCAATGCCTTTACCGATGATGACATATTCCTTGCCGTTCTTGCTTCCCTGAACCATTACAACGTTGTTCCCAATCACACGCTGTACTTGAAATTGCTCGATCTCCCGCGACAAGCTCATCACTCCTTTCCCATATTATCGTCAATTAGGAACAAAAAAAGCCAAGAAATGTCTCATCGAGATGAAGACAATCCTTGGCTCATGCCCTTAACGGTAACACGCCACTAAAATATAAATGATCATTTATGAACATATCATAAATCATGAACCGCTAACTCGTCAATGGTAAATTTATAAATGTCAAGCGCAGCTCCTGAACTCAAAAATTCATGAGTTATAAATAGCTTTCAATTTGGGGAAGCTTTTCTTTAAGCTGACGGACATTGGTCTCCAGTTTTAGAATGACCTCTTCTAATTCTTTTGGGTCGATACCTCTAAGTACTGGGACCTGAATAACCTCAGTGGCTTTTGTTTCTGATTTTAATTCTCGCATCTCCAGCTGCTGTTCTTGCCATTTATCCATCAGATCAGCAATTGTCGCATAAAAACGCTCATAATCCTTGATTACGCTATCTAAAAATGTGTCCACTTCCTCCGCATCGTAACCACGAAGCTTCATACTGAATTCTTTTTCATGTATGGTTAGAGCATCTAGAGTGATGCCAAGTTGGCTGAATAGCTTACGTTGTTTGTCCAATCGACGTTTCATATGTTCATCCATCATTTGTTACCTCCAAGTATATACTGCAATTATCCGGCAGTAACCATTATAACAGGGTGAGAGCATCCTGAAAATATAACTATAGTTCCAGTTCTAGAAGTTATCCGCAACCGCCTTGTTCAAAATACCTAAGCAGCGATCAAGATCCGTCTTCACCTGCTTCTTATATAGCTTCGCTTTCTCTTCTCCATCAGTTGTGAAATGGTATAAGACGATTTCTTGAAAATCCACCTTCGGGTCATTCCCTTTTAGCTGTTTAGTACGATATAAAATCCCTTGCTGTACCAGCTCATGCAGCGCGCGATAAATTTCGCTCTGTGGAGGGGAATATCCATGTGCCTTGAAATCTCGACGTAAATCCTCAAGCATTTGGTATCCATACCCGCGATGTTGTTCTACCATTGTTATAAGATACACCTTGATAAAAGCCCGTTGAGCAATCATAAACGCCATATAAACCCTCCTCATGTTGTGTTTTTTTGGTTAATCTTACCTTCTATAACTCTAGTATAAGCACTATTTTCCAACTTTCACAACCTGAAATGTGGTAGTGGGTTCACTTTTTCCGATTTGTATAGAAATTTAATAGGGATAGATGATGATTTTATTGAAAGTAACTAGATAGAGTTGTTTATTTTGTGATTTTCTATTGTGAATTTTTCATATGATGAAAGTTGATTTTCTTGAGTAATAAATAACGGCAATCGAGAACTTAACCATAAAGTTCTCGATTGCCGTTGAATAATGAGTGAACAATACCTTAGCGTTTATTGGCCTCGTGCCATTTAGCGAGTAATTCCTCTCGGTTCGCAGCAGCGATATCGAATCGATACGTAATCATTAATTTTTCCAGCTTAACAGAAGACAATAGCGGATGGATCTTAATATTCGGCATCACAGGAAAGGAAAATGCGGAATTCATATAATCGGTCTGAGCATCTGTTGACAGTACAAAATCTACCAGCTGCTTAGCAGCAGTCACGTTGTTCCCACCTTTCAAGATCGACACTGCACCTATCTCCCATCCAGCTTGTGGAGGAATAGAAGATTGTATAGCATATCCCGAATTCTTAAATCGAAGCTGGTCGCCCATAAAGCTGATAACAGCAGCAACTTCACCTACTGCAAGCCGCTGGGCAGAACTAATTCCTGAGAATGTAGTTGATGAACTCTGCTTCTTAAGAGCACTCACCAATGCTAGAGCTTGCTCCTCCCCGCGTTCTTGTGCAAGAGAGGCTAGCAATGTGTATCCTGTACCTGAGGTTTCTGGGTCCGGAATTTCAATTTTCCCCTTGAGCTCGGGACGTAATAAGTCTTCGTAGCGTTCCGGAAGAGGTAAAGCTACAAGCTGAGGATCTTGATTCCAGACCTGCTCATTTACACCAATAGCCAATGCACCCATGTATATACCTGTCCAATAGCCCATTTTATCTTTATAGATGTCGGGGATCTCATCAGCAACATGTGATGAATAGCGAATTAATTTCCCTTTGTTCTTGAGCTGCTCATGAAGATCAGCAGGCCCACCGAGAACAACATCAATGCCTGTCTTATTGATCGACATCAAATGGTAGCTTGCCTCACCGCCAGACATGCGAATAAGCTCATAAGACTGTCCCGTCTTCTTCTTATATTTCTCCAACAGAATACGCGCTTCATCCTCTTGAAAAATTACATATACTTTGAGAGGCTGATTGCTTTTCTGGCCAGGATAGAAATATATTAGAAGAAGTATTGTTACCGCAACCAATGACAGGATAATTACCTTTGTTCTCAATTAGAACGTCTCCTCCCGCTAAACTAGCCTATAGCCGCCGTTCTATAAAAAAACGATACGCCAAAAAAGGAAAACGACTGTTTTCCTTTTTTGGAACATCTACTTCAGTTTACGGACTAACCTTTTTAATAATATGAATTTTGTCTATTGCCGCACTCATCCGAACTTGACCATCGAAAGTCTTTTGACCAATATCATAAGCATCGACAATCCATTCTTTGCCCCATTGATCTGCAAGGAAATATCTTTCCTTTTCTCCTAGAAACATCGAGGATTGGACTACTCCCATGATGTTAAATCCACTAATGTCCGGATGATTTAGTCGCAATGATTCGGGGCGGACACTCAGAAGAACTTCCTCACCCTCTGTCAGCTTTTCATCTGTAGTAATAGTAACGTTATCCCCTCCAAAGCCGTAGCTAACTGTTGCCGTACCCTCTTTACTTTGCATGACTACTGCCTCAATAAAATTGGTAGAACCAATAAAATCAGCTACATATTGTGTACGAGGTTTATAATATATTTCATGCGGCGTACCGTACTGATCAATAGCTCCTTTATTAAAAACAACGATCTGATCTGACATCGACAAAGCTTCCAATTGATCATGCGTTACATATATTACGGTTAGTCCAAGTTCCTGTTGAATTGTTCGCAGTTCAACGCGTACCTCTTCACGTAATTTAGCATCTAGATTACTTAGTGGCTCATCCAGGAGAATAATCGGCGAATTCATCACTAAGGCACGAGCCATAGCTACACGTTGCTGTTGTCCACCAGACATTTCATGGGGATATCGTTCTTCAAGTCCGGATAATTTGACCTGGGCCATAACAGCCATTACCCGTTCCTGTACTTCTGCTTCAGGTCTTTTCTTAATATCTAGTCCATAAGCAATATTATCAAATACCGTCATATGCGGGAACAAGGCATATTCCTGGAACACCATTGGAGTGCCCCTTTTATATGGAGGTAATTCATTAACCAAATTCCCGTCAATCCACACCTCACCATCATCGATGGTATAGAAACCCGCGATGGAACGTAATAAAGTCGTCTTCCCACAACCACTCGGACCAAGGAAGGTGATGAACTTCCCCCGTTCAATCTTTAAGTTGATATTTTTCAAGACATGGTTATTGCCGAACACTTTATTCACATTTTTCAAATCTAGTAGTATGTTGGATTCCATCGTGCCCACTCCCTTCAAAATCATTAGAAATCAAATATTTTCACTTTGGAACGGAAGATCAGCTTGATCACTCCCAGTGTTCCAAGCGTTGCACCCATCAAACCCACTGCCACAGCGGCTGCCCAATAATAGGTTCCCGTTTCGGCATAGTTAAAGATCGATACTGCTGCAACAACCCATTTAGGGGTAATTAGGAAGATTATCGTACTCAAAGTATTCATATTTTTCATAAACGCATAGACAAAGTTCGCTACGACGGTTTTTTGCAACATTGGAAATACAATCGTTGTTAGCGTCTTACGGCTACTCGCACCCAGATTGGTGGCTGCTTCTTCGATCGATTTATCCACTTGTTTAAAAGACGCAGTCAAGCCCCGATAACCTACAGGCATCTGTTTAAGTAACATCGCAATGACAATCAATGCTGCAGATCCCTGCAAAACAATCGGACCTTTACTAAACGCAACAATCAGTGCAAGACCAACGAATGTTCCTGGAAGCGCAATTGGAAGAACCGCGCTGAAATCTAGTAATTTTTTACCTGGAAAAGGTTTGCGAACTACTATATAGGCGAGCACTAATGCAAGAGCCACCGCCAGCAACGCACTAATTAGCGATAACACTAAGCTGTTCAAAACGGCTGGACTAGATGAACTAAAGACAACTTTCATAATATGATCCAGTGTGAACGTATTATCTCGACCAAAGTTTTTCGTAAAGGCGAAAAGAATGGTGATCGCAAACATCGAAATAATGAACAATGAGATTAAACTGTTAAAAGAGAAAAGTAATGCATCTGTCCTCTTAGATGTAGTGATCCGTTTCAAACCAGATACCGGCTTACCAGTTATCGTTGAGTAGGAGCCTTTAGATAAAATCTTATTCTGAACCCAGAATACAATCAGTGCAGGAATTACTAAGATAATCCCCATGACCGAAGCTAGTCCTGCCTCGTTATTAATAATTTCTCCGTAAATTTCAACTGCTAAAAGTGAATAGTTCCCACCAATTAGCTTTGGATTCCCGAAGTCAGCGAAGCAGTTAATCGCTACCAGCAAGAATGCGTTAATAACACCTGGGAGTGCAAGTTTCAGCGTAATCGTCCTGAATAATTTAAATCCTCTAGCTCCAAGATTCTGTGCTGCTATCTCCAGATTCGGTGATATAGCGCGGAGCACACCCGTTATAGTCATGTAGGCAAGTGGAAAATAGGATATCGTCTGAACAATCCACAGCCCCGGTAATCCATACAAATCAAGCTCAAAATTAAAGTTGGTATTTAACCATTGTGAGATCATTCCCCCACGTCCAAAAAGCAATAGGAATGCTAAACCACTCATAACCGAAGGAGCTAATAATGGAATAAAGGCTATAAATCGAAAGAACTTCTTTCCTCTGATGTTACTGTAGTGAATCGCATACGCATAAATAAATCCAAACACTGTTGCTGTAAAAGCGGATAATGATGAGCTAACTACCGTATTTAATAGCGCTTTTCCATAACGGGGTTTACTAAAAAACGTTGCCCAATTATCAAATCCAGATGTAAACACAACGACTACCAGCGGATAAATAACAAATAGAATGAGAAATGCAAAGCTAGTCAGTACAAGTACGAGTGACGATGGATCTTTAAAGAGCCTGTTGATCGACTCCCCAATGCCTTTTTTTTCTTTCATAGGGGGCGACTCCCACCTTTCTGCCATCCAATTTGAGGGGCATTACAGTCACCATATATGGTACAGCCATGCAATACCCCTATTGGCTCTTTTATTTCAAATCTTTTAATGCATTTTGCAACTCTTTACGCTGCGATGCTGCTTTTAACAAATCATAAGCATCGTTGTATTTCGTTTTTTTAATATCAATGCCACCTTTAGGAATCGGTACTGATGCTTTAACGGATACTGCGTATGCAGATTGCGTATACAACTCACCCGGTTCATTAGTAAGCATATAGTCCATAAGCTTCTTCGCAGCCTCTGTATTAGGTCCACCCTTAACAATGGATAAAGCTCCAACTTCATAACCTGCTGCTTCTGGAACAACACTAACAATTGGGTTGCCTTGGTATTTAATCTTCAATTGATCGCCTAGGAAAGTCACGCCAATTGTATACTCTCCTTTAGCAGCTTTCTGAATTGGCTCAATGCCAGACTTAGGTCTTTCCTTAAGGTTAGGAAGCAACTGTTTGATATAGTTCAACATCTCATCATCACCCCATACTTGGGCTAAAGAAGCTACTGCTGTATATGCTGTACCCGATGTTGCTGGATCAGACATACCGATTTCACCTTTGAATTTAGGATCGAGCAAATCCTTAAAAGTTTCAGGGTATGGATCACTACCATATTTCTCTTTCCAACGTTCTTCATTAATACCTATAGCGATTGGATTTAGATAAAACCCTGTCCAGAAGCCATCTTTGTCTTTCATATTGTCAGCGATGTCAGAAGCATTCGGAGAAGCGTAAGCTTCCAATGAACCTGCCTCTTTCAGTACTTGGTGCGAATCTGCTGGCCCTCCCATCAGAAAGTCGGCTTGTGGATTCGACATTTCATTCTGTACACGGGATACCGCTTCTCCACTTGGTAAACGTAGGATGTCATAGTCAATTCCGGTTTCAGCTTTGAATTTATCCAGAATTTTACGAGCCTCTTCCTCTTGAAAAATGGAATATACGGTAATTTTTTTGATTTCTTTACCGCCAAATACTCCTGATTTATACATGAAGAACCCCGCTACCAACACAACTACTATGACTGACAATAAAATGACTGACTTACTGTTTTTTTTCTTTCTCGCCATAGACTAAACCATCCCTTCAAGATCAGTATGAGGCATTATTTAGTTTGAAATAGACTCTTTGATTGGTCTCATCCAGAAGGTCATAGACCACGAAGTAAGCGCCGTTATAGCGATCCACATGGATCCAGTGCTTTTTCACTCGATAATCATTCGTGAGCTGAATGACAAAGTGAGCATCGGGTGTACGTTGCAAGTCATCAAAATGGCTGAAATCGATAATACGCTCTGCTGCACGAATCTGAGATATCAACGCCTTCCTCTCAACCTGAGTGAGAGCCGTAAGTACTCCCTGCTGTAGCGTGAACACATCATTAATCTCGTTTTCTACAGCAGATCCAATACTCGACGTTGTTAACATCTTATCGATGAGTGTACTTTGCAGCTTGCGGATAGTAGCACTTACATTAAGCGAATTAACTGACTCCGCACCGAAGTGAAACGCATTCGTTTCCACTTGAAAAGGAATATCTTCTTGATCCAGATAGGCCATCGTTCCCGTCAACAGAAGTCTCGGAACCAACTGTTGTGGACGCTGCATTCCTGATGATAACAACCCAGAAAAAGTAGATCTCAATTTCAGCAATTCCTTCGGATCCTCAATGGATATCGTCCCTAGGCCTGGATACGTAATATCCACGCGCATCGGAACACCAGCAATCCGGTCAAGCTGATCCTCCTGTCGAGGTACAACATGCACTTCATCAAGAGGTATTCGAAAAGTGTAAGCGCACATGCCGATTAGCAGACTGCCTATGATGACTTGTAACAAGATGAGGCGAAACCATGAAAGCCCTTTCTTATCCTCTGGCACTTACTTTAACCTCCTCATATATCAGAAAAATTTTAAATTTGTATCAGTTTTGTAACAGCGCTTACATTTGTTATGTTAAGGGGAATCTCAGCTGAATCTCTGTCCCCTTCTTCTCCGAGCTAGTAATGACGATACTCCCTCCTTGAAGTTCCATAAACTGTTTACATAGAGGTAATCCTAACCCATGTGATTCGTTTGAAATAATACGATCCTGTTTCTCTGCCGAGGGAAGAAATAATATACTTTGTAATTGTTGCGATATCCCTCTCCCGTTATCTATGATACGAACCAGCCCAAAGCCCTCATGCTCCGTTAACTCGATATAGAGATTTGTGCATTCGCTATGCTTAATGGCGTTATCAATCACGTTAAATAGAACTTGCTGAGTTCTCTTGGGATCTAAATTCACTTCACAAGATGAGATCTTTAGCGTGGTAACAATCGCGGATTTTTGAAGGGTCGGCTCTAAGATACGTAGACTATCCATAATGACAGCCCCTAAATCAGTACACTCCAGCTTGATACGCCAAGCCTCATCACCAATCAGGGAGGTCTGTAACAAATCCTCAACCATATTTAACAACCGAGTACTCTCTTTACGGATATAGGTATTACATTCCTGTATATCATCCTTCTTATTCATTCTCTCAATTAAATCCGAAAACCCGATAATCGAAGTTAATGGTGTTTTTAATTCATGAGTTATGTTGTCGTAGAAAGCTTTCTGCTTTCCCTGTTCATACTTTAACATTTTGATATGATGTTGCAGCGCATCCGACATATGATTGAAATCCTTGGCTAATTCTCCTACCTCATCCTGACTACTCGCCTGTATCTTTCTGCTAAAATCGCCAATTGATACAAGCTTAAGCGCCTGCTGCAAGGCATGTAGAGGCCTTACCAACAAAGATGAGAATGAATAGCTGACCATAAGCGAAAAAATTAAACATCCTACAGCTGCAGCGATGAACCATGTGCGCATCTGGTTTAATGTCTGTAAATTCTCATGGAGGTCCAATAAATATCGAAATCCACCCACAATTTCTCCTTCATACCAGAAGGGAACTGAGTAGATTAGATATTGTGTACCTTCACCTGCAGTTATGACCGTTGCGGCATTCCCAGTAAGCGCTTTCTTAATATCGTTACGTTTAAGTAAGTTTTCTTTATCACTGCTGCTCCCAACAATCGTCTCATCTAGTGCGAATAGTTGTACTTGAAAATTGCTGTTTGACGCCAAATGTGACGCAATAAAGGGGGCGTACTTACCTGAAAATAATTGTTCTATATTAATTTTCTGATCACTGACAATCTTCAATGCCTCAATACGATGCAAGCCAAAATACTGACTTAACGTCTGAGTATCCCGTTTAATCATACTTTGGTTAAGCGTATAATTAACGATAAAAAACATCGCTGTGAGCAGCATAACAATCGTAACGGCATGCTGAATAAACATTTTATTTCGCAGCCCCATCTTCTATACCTCCAGCTTATAGCCTGTCCCATGTATAGTGGCGATCAGGTGCTCGTTGGGTTTCATTTTCTCCCTAAGACGGTTTACCACCATGTCCACGGATCTTGTATGCCCATAATAATCGTAACCCCAGACCTGATCAAGCAAGTCTTCGCGAGTGAAAACCTTCTTAGGATGAGCACATAAGAGCCACATGAAGTCAAACTCTTTACTAGTTGTCTTAAGCCATTGTTCCCCTATCTTACAGGTACGTCCATTCTTATCAATTTCAATTGGTCCAATCTTGATCACTTCAGGAGGCGCTACCATCTTCATTCGTCTCATAACTGCCTTAATGCGTTCGATAAGTTCCCTTGTCTCAAAAGGTTTCGTTAGATAATCATCTGCTCCCAACTGAAAGCCAAGGATTTTATCATTCATTTCATTCTTAGCGGTGAGCACGATTACCGGGACTGACTTATACTGTTGTTGAAGCATTTGAAGAAGCTCGAACCCGGAACGGTCAGGTAACATAAGATCTAACAGTATTAAATCGGCAGACCATGTTCCAAGTTCATCCCACGCCTTAGTCACCGTTCCTACAGCTTTCGTCTGATACCCTTCCACCTCTAAGCTCAATTTTAGCAGCATTTGAATGCTGGGATCGTCTTCAATAATTAAAATATTCATACGTAGCCCTCTTTTCCTTAGATGCTATTTTACACTGAACTTTCATATTTTTAGTTACCCTCTTATAATACCGGATATCATTCAATACGAAAACGCTTTCCATTTATCTACAATTAGAAATACAAATCAAATAATTGACTATAAACTTACAATTTATATGTCTAGTACAATAAAAACCACAAAAAAACCCCCATATAATGGGAGCGTTACGGATTCAGGATTTTGTAGAACGGACTATACCACTCGAAAATCCCTTGATCGAGCGATTGCGCTCATGATTGTTCATCTCTGTTTTTCTCCATAAATTCTTCCTTCGTCAATCCAAACAATATCAAATCATAATATCGTCCGTTCGTGTAAATGACTTTCCGTCGCACACCCTCTTGCACGCAGCCGACTTTCTTTAACATCCCTATAGAACCTTCATTACCTTCAAGCGCACATTCATTGAATTTATTTAGCCGTCGCTCGAAAAAAGCATATTTTAAGAGGATGGTTATAGCTCTCGTTCCATACCCTTTACCTCGATGATCTTTATCCACCTGCACACCAATGCTGAACGTACCATTTTTCTCGTCAATGCTATTGAGATTTACGCCTCCAACATTTTCACCATGCAAATCTTCGATCGTAAACATTAGTCTATTCGATGAGAATTCAGCGTAAGTCTCCGCAAAATTTTTAGCTTCGGCAATGGTGGGTGGTAGTTCAACTGCACATTGTAAGAGTCGTCGTGCTGGGGTATCAAAACGATTCGTATAATAGCCTTCCCAATCCCCTTCTTGTATTGATCGTAATCTTATTTTCTCGTCTTTCCAATAATAATTACTATAATCTATCTCTCTCATTTTCTAGCCTCCAAATAATTTCGGGATTGTTTTTTTATAATAAACATTACTTTAGAACGTTGTAGTAAAATATAACCATTAAACGTGACTATGAAAAACACTTTGGAAAAGAGGCATACTTATGATCCATTACCAATTGATCAGTGATTATAAGCATATCGAAAAATATAAAGAAAGCTTTAATGCCTTAGCTAAATCGATCTTCGGGATTGATTTCTCGCCATGGTATGAACAAGGAGGCTGGAGTGACAAATATATTTGTTATTCCTATATCGATGGGGACCATGTGATCGCAAATGCGTCCATAAACAAAATGACGATTCTTATAAATCAAAAAGAGTATAACGCCATTCAAATTGGCACTGTAATGACACATCCTGATTATCGCATTCAAGGATTATCCAGGAAATTAATAGATCATATTATCGCGAAGTACGAACATGAATATGACTTCATCTACTTATTTGCAAATGACAGTGCTTTGGACTTTTATCCTAAATTCGGGTTTGAGCGTATGCAAGAAAGCAGCTTTTCTATTAACGCTTCTCATCTTAGAAATCAAACGTCTAAAACCCACTCTGTTCGGCCCTTATCTATGAATAACTCCGTTGATTTCAGCATGATAAAAAAATTCGCTGAAGAAAAAGTTCCGGTGTCCTCTATACTCAGCGTTGTAAACAATGAACATCAGCTGCTGTTTTATTTTATCCTTCCTTTCCATGATTCTTTTTACTATATTGAAGAAGCTGACGTCGTAGTGATCTTTAGACATGAGGAGCATCAGCTTCGTATTTTTGATATTATCAGTACTTCACACATAGATATCAGCGTGATATTGAATAGCATTATTTCACCTGAAACGGAGGTTATTCATTTTTATTTCACACCTGATTATCCCATAGATCATATAGAGTCAGCATTAATTTCCCAGAGTGAGGATGTGTTATTTGTGCGTCCACTTTTAAAAGAACTACCTAAACATTTCATGTTCCCCATAACCTCACATGCCTAGATGAGATGAAAAAGGCTGCCATCCGGCAGCCTTTTTTTATTTGCTCTTTCATTCCTTGAGAGCTTCATTTCATACCAGATTTATTCATTAAACAAGTGGAGCTTGAATCAATGTTGCGAAATTGAATCGATGGACATGACCATCATTTAATGTAGTTTGGCCAGATACAAAATGTACGTGCTTGCCATTTCCTACTGAAATAGCCGGGCCTGTTCTTATCTTTTTAAGATTATGAAAATGGTTAACGAAATCAGTTCTACTAAGATCAATTTCATGAATATGGCTATTACCTACTCTAATCGCCTGCCCAGTAACACCTGCAAAGCGATGGTTATGTCGATCTGCACCTTCTTCAGCCAATTTCGTACTACCTTCAAATTCATGTACATGTCTCTGCGCATATTGAGAATATAATGTTTTCTTCTTAAGAGTAGCTTTTTTCTTTACCATCTGTTGTGAACCTCCCTATAAACATGGACTTCACAACATTCTATTAAGAAATCACATTTTAAGTTCTAGGCAAGTGTCTAAGTAACCATTATGATTTGTTCGCTAATCCATTCCAGGAATATACATGCTCTGTATCTCTTGTACTCCTGGAACAAATCCTAGATTGGTATAAACAGACTCCGCATGATTACCTTCCATGACATATAATCTAAGGAAAGGATACTTATCTTTAAGAAGACTTAGTCCTCTTTTCAACATCAGTGTCGCTATCCCTTTGCCTCTATAACCGGGCATTACACCAATACTATAAACTGCTGCGTAATCTCCTTGTAAGCCCAAGAGACAATTCGCAATTAACTGTCCCGATTTCCTATCATACACAAGCGTTGACGCGGTAAGTAATGATTCATTCGTATAATTCGGTTCTTCACTTGGAATAAAATCTTCATAGGAAAATTGCTTTCTTCTAGTCGCTTCGAGACTTCCGGCAAAGCTAGCGTAGCTGCATTCGGCGATCTGATCTTCAAGAATAAAGCGTTTAGCTCCTTTTCCATCCTCTTCGATCTGTGGACTTTCAATTCTAAATTCTTCGTTCCATTCCACCTCAAAATGATCTGTAGGACGCTGCATCCAGCGACATCTGAACTCATCAGGCCAAAATCCTGCCCGCGCAAATAAATGAACTTGATCCGGTAGAACCTCGAAGGTTTTTATAGGCTCCGTTCGATCAGACCAATATATCAAAAGCTTTTTTAGAAGTTTAAGCACCACAAATGTATCGTTAAACGGTGGAATAACAAATAAATGATAGATCCGATTAGGTGACATCCTTACTCCACCTATTTTAGTCTCCCCTTTATAGATCCAAAAAGCATTCTTTTGGGCAGAATTGAACCCATCTTCTCTAAAAAAGCCAATATATTGAATATTATAATAAATGGAGCAATACACTCCCCACTCTTCCGATTCAGCCCTATGAATTGAATAATCATTACTTAACTCATAAGATATTTCATCCTCAGACCATCCGATTAATTGCATGTACAATTCCTCCTCGCTGCTACTTTACCTTCTATTTTCTATAGTATCACTTCTTAAAGTAAATGATTGGTAATAAACACTTATAATGATTATTTACTAAACTACAGCAAGTGTAATTGCATCTGGAAGTCCAATATATAAGAAGAAACCTTATAATATAAAAAAACTGCCTATTGGCAGTCTTTTCCTTAATAAATTCTAGAGCATAGCCAAATGGCGGTTCCCACAGCGATAATACCTGATAACGTTACAAATAGGACATACCCTCTCTTTGTTCTAGTAACCGTGTGATTATCATAAAATTCAGGTTTTCGTACGATTCCAAACCATAGATCCGCGATTAAATTCACGACCACTAGAGAGAAATTTTTTATTACCCCCACGTCATCACTCCTTTTCAACTTTAGCTAACCAATTTTATTATTAATTTCATTTAGTGACTCATTCATTTCGTCCATTTTCTTGATCATCGCATATTGATTGCTAATCATCATGATTAAACCAATAAAGAACAAAATCACAAGAAGTAAACTCATACTGCACTTCCTTTCAGTAGCTGAATTCATTCACTCTGGAGATTCAAGCTTCGAGCAAATCCTGACCTCCATGACGGATACAGTGGACTCCATTCGTAATCCATTCGAGCTTTCGTATTGGAGGCTCCGCGTTCCCATCCTTCTCTGCCTTCTTGAACATTAGGAGCAGGAGCACCTATGGCATCTAAATAAGCTGATAACCAATCCAATCCTTTAACAGGCTCGTCGTCTACGATGTTCACAGGGCCTGAAGGCCAGTTCAGAGCAAGCACCGCTGCGTTAGCTGCATCCTCCACATGTAGGAATGATACAACTGCATCTGTCGCTGTCATTCGTTCTTGACGAATTTCCTCTGCCATATAGCCATTAGTGTCATACCATGTTCCTTGGCCGTACAACATTCCATACCGCAAGATCACATGATTGGGGATCTCGGCAACTGCTTTCTCTAGTGAGTATATCCCTCAATCGTTCTTCTCCGAGGCTCTAAAGCCTTAAGATCTAAAGGAGTTTCCTCCGTAGCTGGCTCCTCTCCAGCTTCATAAGCCCATGAAATACTTTGTGCAATGATTTGCTCCACGCCAGCTGCAAGGGATGCATCCACAATATTTCGTGTTCCTTCTATTCTTATCCTGGAATTATCTGAGAAATTCCGCTGACTTAGTGAAGTTAGCTGATGGATAACCACTTCTGGCTGTGCTTTGTGAATGGACGCAAATATGGCCTCTCGATCGAAGACATCCGCGATTACCGCCTGTGCTCCACACTTCTCAATAAATGCTCTATTTTCTTCCTTATGGGTCATTCCGACAACCTCATGCCCCGCTTCTAATAACTTAGGTAGCAATAGCCGTCCAATCACGCCCGCTGCACCAGCTACAAATATCTTCATTTAAGCCCTCCTTTAGAACAGCTCCTAAAGCATAAACATTGCTATGTGTATCAGAAATAACTGCCGGTATCTACTTTGTTCCTTTTCCGTTATCTCTAAAATGCCTATTAATAATTTGGATTATTATCCATATCATACCACATGTATAATAAAGACTGCACCTCACAGCTTATCGCTAGGAGGTGCAGTCTTTAATGGATTGTTTATAGTAAAAGTAGGTCGATTAACATTTTAGATTTTATCGCGGTTGTAAACTTCAGCCGTTCGGTCTGCTCTGTTAGCCATCGAATTACCTAGTCGAGTGTCTTCGTTATAGACGCCTTCGTAACGCTGAGCATTTAGTGAGCGATTGTCTCGGAACACATCATGCGCTTGATACCCTCGTCCATTATCCTCAACAAGCACAAGGATCTTGCCACTTTCAACGTATCCTTCGTACTCTTTTGCCTCATCCTCAGGAATGCCAAGACCGATCAAGCCACCAACTAAGCCACCTGCACCTGCACCCACGGCTACACCTGTTAACGTTGCCACAATAGGTCCCGCTGCCAGAATAGGACCAATCCCCGGAATTGCGAGCGCTCCGATACCTGCTAGCAGTCCGGTAACACCACCCAATACGCCGCCTGTAGCTGCACCTGTTGCAACACCCTCGGGAGCTTTTGTGCCTGTATCATCCGAAATATGTCTTAGCTCATCGCGATCACGTGTGATTACTGATATTTCATCATTACTAAACCCTTGATTGTGAAGTCCTTCAATTGCTCTGGTTGCTTCTTGTTCTGTATCAAAGATACCTACGATTTTTTTAGTCACTTGAAGCCCTCCTTAGTAATTGTCTTCGCTAGTTAATTACCCTGTAAGCTGAAGACAAAACATCTAATTAAAATTTCAAGTGCACGAAGGAGCCTATTATTTCTTGGGACGTGTTCGATTGGTCGGAATTGCTTGTAAGGGGTCGTCTGGCCAATAGTGCTTCGGATAACGTCCTTTTAGATCCTTTTTAACCTCAAAATAAGTACCACGCCAAAAGCTTGCAAGATCAGAAGTCACCTGCATCGGTCTTCTTGCCGGTGACAAAAGATGAAGCAAGACAGGTACCTTTCCCCCACCAATTCTAGGGGTGTCTATCTGTCCAAACATCTCTTGTAATCGTACCGCCAGTACGGGAGTAGCTGGATTAGCATAGTCCACGGGCACACGCGAACCACTAGGAACTGTTATATGTGTCGGCGCTTCCTGTTCAAGAAGCTGTCGCTGATTCCAGTCCAGCAACCCCTCAAGCGCACGGGATAACGGGATTCGCTGAAGGTCGCGTAAGTTACGCATACCGTGAATGTAAGGTAATAGCCATTCATCAAGCGTCTCAATCAATGCTTCATCAGAGACATCCGGCCAATCTGAACGTAAGGCGTGCATAAACATTAGCCGCTCACGAAGTTGCAGAGATCCCTTTTCCCACGGTAAGATATCAATCCCATCCTCTGCGATTACACTTAGCAGTACTTTCGCTGTTTCTTCTGCGGAGGGTCTTTCATGTGACGTTTCTTTTAAGACAAGAGCGCCAAGCATCGTTCGGCGGCGTTTCTTCACACTTCCACTTTCTTTATCCCAATGCACGTCAGAATCCTCTGTGATGTGATCTATATGATATTTAAGCAGTTGTCCTTCTTCTAGCTCAGCTGCCAGCAAGATTGCACCTTGTGTGGCTCGATCGTCAACAGACGCAGCCACAATATAAGCGGATCGGGCCAGCGGTTGCCCTTCCCGCATGGCCACGCCACGACCGGCAGAGAGCAGAAACGCGCCATCACCGCGTTTCTGCCCGATACGGTCAGGATAGGCGAACGACAGAAGCAGCCCGCAGAGGCTGATGTCGTTCACGGTCCCGCCCGGCGCTGCTTGCAGCTGCGCCAGGAAATTGCGGCTCTCGCGCACCACCGCGCGCAGAGCCGCAGGGTCCGCTCCGCCCGTATCGGCGGAGCGTTCGAACCGGAGCAGCGCCTCTACGCGGAGCGTGAGGTCGCAATCTAGTGCCGCGGGACCCTTGAACAGGTCCCGCTCTTGCAGCAGCGCCGCCAGCCGGCAGGCGAGCGGTGCTGCGTCAAGCTCTGCCGCGCGCAGCAGCATATGCGCGGCTCGCGGGTGCGCGCCAAGCGCGGCCATGCTGCGGCCGTGCTGCGTGATGGCGCCGCCGGCGTCCAGCGCGCCGAGCTGGCGCAGCAGCGCGGTGCCCTGCGCATAGGGCGCAGCGGGCGGCGCGTCAAGCCAAGCTAGCGCGGCAGGATCGCGCACGCCCCACAGCGCCAGCTCCAAAGCGAGCTGCGCAAGATCCGTCTCCATAATCTCCGGCACATTGTCATCCGGAAGGCGATTATGCTCCTCCTGACTCCACAGCCTGTAGCATACGCCCGGAGCTGTCCGCCCGGCCCGTCCACGCCGCTGATCGGCAGAGGCTTTCGATACCGGAACCGTCGTAAGACTTGGCATTCCCGTACGCGGAGAAAAAATCTGCGTACGACGCAACCCTGTATCAATTACCGTTCGCACACCTTCTATCGTCAAGCTTGTCTCCGCAATGGAGGTCGCTAGTACGACTTTACGTTCGCCGTTTATGGATGGAGCCACTGCAGCATCCTGCAAAGCCTGTGGTAATTGTCCGTATAAAGGACGAAGCACTACCCCGTCAGGCAGTTTACCATGTTCCAACTCATTTTGGGTTCTGCGAATCTCCCGTTCACCCGGCAAGAATACAAGTACATCTCCCGGCTGTTCAGCAAGCGCACGTCTCACTGCGGCTGTGGCCGATTTTTCAATCGGAAGATTTCCTGTAGTTGGGGTATAGATAGTTTCCACCGGATAGGTTCGTCCCGGACAATCAATCACTGGCGCATCGCCCAGCATAACCGAGACCCGTTCACTATCCAATGTTGCTGACATAATCAGAATCCGAAGATCATCACGCAGCACAGCCTGCGCTTCCAGCGCCAGAGCAAGTCCCAGATCCGCATGTAGACTACGCTCATGGAACTCATCAAAAATAATCAGCCCCACATCCCCTAGCGATGGATCACTCTGAAGCATCCTCGTTAAGACACCTTCAGTCACTACAACAATTCGTGTATTCTTGCCTACCTTAGTGTCGTTCCGCATCCGATAACCTACCGTCTGTCCAACACTTTCTCCAAGATTGGACGCCATGTAAGTTGCAGCTGATCTAGCGGCAAGTCTTCTAGGCTCAAGCATAAGAATGCTTTTACCAGCCATCCATGGCTCGTCCAGAAATGCCGGAGGCGTTCCAGTTGTTTTGCCCGCACCGGGTTCTGCGATCAGAACAGCTGCCCGTGTTGAGCGAAGTATGTGTTTCAGGTCTGGAAGCACCTGTATAATTGGAAGCTGTTTCATTATATCTCTCCATCGTTTGTAATAATATGTTATGATTTCCTTTGATGTGGTCTAAACCCTATTCATCATGTGCGAAAAAACTTCAAAGATCAAGAAAATCTGTACTTACCATTTCAAGTATAACTTTCTTATATTATAAAAAAGGAGACTTTCTAAAATGCTCGTAACTAAAGCCACTATTTCAGATTTATCTATACTCAGCAAGATCGATAGCATGGTCATTGGCAGCGAAATTCGCAAACCTAAAATCGAACAATATATTCTAAATGAGCAATGTGTTGTAGCATCGATTAACAGTGAGCCTGTCGGTTTTGCTTGTTACGATACCACTTTTTTCGAATGCTGTTTTATTCAGCTCGTAATTGTGAATCCCAATTTCAGACGTCTTGGCATTGCCGGTGCACTTATTCGTTACATTGAAGAACACTCTCCAACCCCCAAGCTGTTTACTTCCACCAATGAATCCAATACGATCATGCAGCAAGTGTGTCTTTCTCTAGGATTTGTAAGAAGCGGAATCATTGAGAATTTAGACGATGGTGATCCAGAATGGGTATATTTCAAGCAAGTAAAATGACACTTGTGAAACGAAGCACGCAAAAAGGCAGCTCTTTCGTCTCTTTATGGACTAAGAGCTGCTTTTATTTCACACTATTTATCCTCATGTCCATACAACAGGACCCTAATAAGCGTTATTCTTCTTCCCTAATTATCTGTTCATGTATTTGAACACTGTATTGCATAAAAGCAGGATTACTATCTAAGCCTCGTTCACGCAGAAGCTCTTGCAGACGCAGCCTTTTCAAAGACAATTTTGCCCGGATTGCCTTGCCTTCACTAGTTTCAGTGCCTCCGCTATTGTGGCAGGCAGCAAGCAGCCCTTCGAGGGTAACACATTCTGCACGCAAAGATACTTCCTCGGGCACCAGCCCGGAATTCTTCATAATTTTGAAAGACATGCGTAATTCTTCTGGCACGCCCGATAAATCCTCAAGCTCCAGTGGCTTGCCATGCCCAGGTAAATCTCCAAATTCCCCATTACGCATAGATTCCTGAATCCGCTGCTCAACCAGCCAGGACATCATCCCCATATACGCAGCCTCCTTCACCAATACCACTACTATGATCTATCCCGCCTAAGCAAAAGTATGGTAAGCAGAATTGCGTCTATTTTAGCATAAATAACTGTAGATTTACATCAAACTGCCGCAATGCATTCTTATAAAAGGCGATCCTTCTCCGTTCTATGAATCTTCCTCGTCATCGCAGATCGTTCGGACTAAGGAGCCCTTATTTCGCAATTTCAGGCTATTTTGCTACACTATCGGACTCAGTTGCACCTATTCACGCAAATACACCCTATTTTTAATAGAAATTGTGGAAATAAGAGCTATGCAGTCCGATACCGCTAAAATAAGCACTAAAAAGCTCAAATAGCTGCAATGCAGTCCGAAAAGTCTGCGCATCCTCATATTCGCCTCCGCAGATCGCTCAGGACTCAAGAGTCCCCATTCCGCAAATTCAATTCATTCTGCTACACCATCATTCTCTGCTCCCTGTCCGCAACATATTACAGACGCCTAATCAAACCGTACAATAGTTTTTTTTCATGCGAACAATTGTTATACTCGTTCTAATAAGCCTCAACTCAACAAGAAAAACGCCTGACGTCGTCCTTGGAGGTGGAGTTACAAGCTGAGTACATCCGTAATTCCATACTCGTATCCATATACACCTTCGTAGTGAGGTTCCGCTTACGGACCGAATGGCTTATTTCGATGAAATGAGCACATATATTAGGGACGGACCGTATTGCACTTATTCCCTAATAACAAGCCCCTTCCCGGGTGATCTGGGGCGAATAACAGCGCTGGCTCATTTACGTTACCGGCGGCACATTGTATTCGGTTTTTCGCATACATTTGGCTCGTTTACGTTACCGTCGGCACATTGTATTCGATTTTTCGCATACATTTGGCTCGTTTATGTTACCGTCGGCACATTGTATTCGATTTTTCGCATACATTTGGCTCATTTACGTTACTGGCGGCACATTTGTATTCGGTTTTTCGCATACATTTGTCCGTAGGCTCGACTAAAACATGCATTTCGGAGGATACAAGGTCCGCTCGGTTTTTAGAATCTGACGGATGACTCCTCGTTTATTTCATGTCTCCTGCTTCTTCACGTTCACCCCTCCTTCCTCTTTCTTCGGAGTTATCCACATTTTTTTTGTATTGTATAATTTCCTAAACAATAAAAAAAGGACTACAGCAGTAGTCCAAAGGAGAAATATAACATGATAGCTAACCTCAAAAAAGCTGATGATCATTATGTCGCTCGTTTCGAACGTCAATTAAAACATCCCGCATCAAAAATCTGGTCCTTTCTGACAGAGAATGAGAAGCTTGCTTTATGGTTCACTGAATTACGTGTTGAAGACCTACGTGAAGGTGGATTAATCAAGTTTGATATGCAAGACGGAACCTTTGAGGAAATGACGATTACCGCCTTGCAACATGAATCTGTTCTTGAATTTACGTGGGCTGAAGATTCCGTTCGCTTTGAGCTATATCCTAATTCAGAAGGCTGCCTTCTCGTCTTGAATGAAACGATCCGAACGCTCACGCCACACACACCCCGAGATTTAGCTGGCTGGCATGTATGTCTGGACGTGATCCAGCATCTTCTGGATGGTACGACGCTGGAGTCACGAAAAGCTGAATGGAACGTTTGGTATGAACGATACCGAGAAGCGATCTCTAAATTAGGACAATAAGGATTCTGCTCCATCAATCACAATTTGCGCACCTGTAATATGAATGGATTCATCGGAAGCCAAAAAAGAAACTAGATCGGCAACATTATCCGGTTTACCCGGCCCATCCGCCAGCGGCTGCGCACCATCGGGAAATTCAATCGGAATGACGATCGCTTCTACTTCTTCGTTCATTTCAGTGGTTTCATCTATATTGGTAGCAATCGCCCCGGGGCAGATCACATTCACTCGAATTTTAAACTTAGCTAGCTCAAGTGCAGCCATTTTGGCAAAAGCTACCTGTCCAGCTTTGGTAGTACTATACGTAGACCACCCAAAGCTGGCAAATCTAGTATTCCCATTGATGGAGCTAGTGATGATAATGCTACCTTTCCCTTTATCCTTCAGATGAGGGATCGTATATTTTAATGTCAAAAAGGTCCCCGTCAAGTTCACCGACATCGTGCGCTCCCAATCACTCAGGCTCAGTTCCTCTATAGGTCCCACCGCACCATTGATTCCCGCGTTAGCGAATACTACATCTAAGCCGCCGAATTGTTCGACTGTCCTGCGCACGGCTTCCTCCATCCCTTTTTCATCCGAAGTGTCTACCTCTATAGCCAATGCACAATCTTTGCGAAACTTGTTTAGCTTATCCGCCAAAGATGAGGTGCGTTCAAGATTCAAATCAAAAAGCGCTACATTAGCACCTTCCCTCGCCAGCTTAATAGCGGTAGCCCGACCAATTCCTGAACCCGCTCCTGTTATAATTGCAGTTTTTCCAATAAATCTTTGTTTCTTAGCTATGTTTGGACTCATATGTAATCTCTCCCTTAAGATCTCTTAGTGATGTACTATGGATCAAGATTACCCAAATACATGTACACTGGAATCATCTTCACAAAAAAACTCCCCGTTCAAAAGCTTGAACTGAGAGTTTCATCTAGATCTATACATCTAATTGTCCAGCTTCCGCACATCCACTTTCACGGTCAGAGTGCCTGCTCCACCACGATATACACCTTTTACAGGTACAATATCTTTGTAGTCCCGTCCGTGACCTAACTTAATGTAACGCCAATTGACCTCAACATTATTCGTCGGATCGAAACCAAGCCAACCTGTACCCGGAATGTGAGTCTCCACCCAAGCATGTGAGGCTTGCTCAAAATTAGCATTACTCCCTTGCAAATCACCAACAAAATGATATCCACTTACATATCTGGACGGCAGACCGACACTACGGCAGACAGCAATCATTAGATGAGCATAATCCTGACATACACCGCGTTTAAGCTTCAGTGCTTTTTTTACCGTAGTATTTACACTTGTAGCCTCAGGGTCATAGGTGAACTGTTCATAAATCGTCGCCGATAATTTAAGAATCCATTCATACATATCCTCTGCTTCATTAAAAGGGTACTGTGAGGCAAACTCCACTAATTCAGGCGTCACCTCGGTATAACGAGTCGGCAATATAAACTCAATATAACGGTTCTGAAATCCCTCGTCATTTAACAATCTAATTTGTTCTTCAAGAGATGTTCTCGGGAGATCTGTCCCCTGAGCTTTATCCAGTGTAACTACAGTAGCTTTAGTGTGGATGACCATCTCCGTATGCGGTTTATTAACCGAATAGGCATGGACCCGATTCCCGAAGAAATCCTCATAGGTTAATAGATTGGCTGGCGGGTAAATATCCACTTCATGGTGATAACAGGATTGGCGATAATTCGTGCGTGGCGTGAGTCTGAGCTCATTGACACTGTCCGTAACCGGCTCTGGATAGCTGTATGTGGTGGTATGATTGATTTGAATCTTCATACAGACACTCCTTCTCGCCGAAAAAAGGCGCCCTCCATTGTTTTACCAAGTTTTTGACAGGATATCACCAGCGATTTAAGCACATCTTCCACTAGCTCGCCGGACATTTCTTCCTTTTCCATATAATCCAGCTCTGCTTTTAGCTTACCCGCTTGCCGGATAACCTTCTCATGACCTGAACCTTTCTCTGAGGGATCTAGTTCAAGCTTTGCTAAATGCTCTTCCAGCTGATGAAAAGAAAAACGAATGGAACGCGGAAATTTGGGATTCGCAATCAAGAAATCTAAAATGCTCTCCGGGGACATAGCATCTGCATAATAACGGCGAAACGCCTGGTACCCACTAACGGATTTAAGCACCGCCTGCAACTGAGTATAAACCGCGTCAAGCTCCTTAAATCGGCATGAGGCAATGACCGCCTGCAAGATACGAGTTGTATTCTCTGCCCGCTCTAGAAACCGTCCGCTTTCAATGAAATGCCACTCATTCCCTCTAAGCATTACCGACTGCTCTGCTCCGAGAAACATGGCTGTACGCTCCTTAACCTGCTGATAGAACTGATGTGGGCCGCTCATAATATCTGCAACAGACCGCTCACCAAGCCATAGGTTGAAGCTGTTGACAACATCCCATAATTCACTTGGAAGCTGCTGACGGAGTGTTCGCAGATTATTTCTGGCATGATGTACACAAGAGAATAATGAATTAGAATTGCCTAAATCAAGTGTGATGAAAGATAGGACATCCTGCTCGGAAAAGGTTTCGAACTGCTGCATATATTCACCTCGAACGCCTAGCGCATCGATTAACCTTGACCATTTATGTCCTTCTTCATGAAAATCCTCTTCCTGCTGGATATGATAATGAACATTGATTAGCCGCGCATGATTCTCTGCCCTTTCAATATATCTGCCGATCCAGAACAAAGCTTCAGCATTTCGATTCAGCATCTCCAGCCACTCCCTTATTTAACAAATTGATGCTGCATTTTGTTAATCATCAACAAGCCTCACTAGGTTGTATCAAGCCATGACCCAAGTATCTTTTACGCCACCACCTTGCGAGGAGTTTACGACCAACGACCCTTCTTTCATAGCCACCCGTGTCAATCCCCCAGGTATAACATGTGGCTTACGGTCAGCACCCATTAATACAAAAGCTCGAAGGTCGATATGTCTCGGTGCCATTGTTCCTCCTGACAATACCGGTGCTCTAGATAGAGACATGATCGGCTGCGCAATATAACGTTCCGGGTCGGCGATAATCTTCATTCGAAATTCAGCGAGTTCTTCTTTCGTAGCTTCGCTTCCGATCAACATTCCATATCCCCCGGATAAAGAGGTTTCCTTAACAACCATTTCAGATAGGTTCTCAAGGACATATAAACGTTCATCAGGCCTGCCTAGCAAATAGGTAGGGACATTTCCAAGAATCGGTTCTTCATTCAGATAATAACGAATCATATCCGGTACATATACATACATCGCTTTATCATCCGCAACACCTGTCCCCGGGGCATTAGCAATCGCTACATTCCCTGCCCGATACGCATTCATCAGACCCGCCACCCCTAGAAGTGAATCCGGCTGAAAAGCTAACGGATCGATGAAATCATCATCCAAACGGCGATATAGTACATCTACGCGGCGAAGTCCGTTCATTTCCTTCAAATATATTTTGTGATCCTTTGCAACCAAATCTCGTCCTTCAACCAAATGTATACCCATCTGTTGTGCTAGAAAAGCATGCTCATAATAAGCAGAATTGTATTCCCCAGGTGTAAGGAGTGCTATAACCGGATCTGACTTTCGTGAGGGTGATAGACTGCGAAGAACGGATAAGAACCGATTCAAGCTATGATCAACATCTCGGATGGAGCTGGCAAAGGACAATTCAGGAAACAACTGATTCATAAGGGTTCTGCCTTTAAAAAGATATGAAAAACCTGAAGGCGTTCGTAGATTATCCTCAAGCACATAATATTGCCCATCATGATGGCGGATCAGATCGATTCCCGAGGTAGTAATGTAGGCTCCACCAGGCACCCTTAGACCAGCCATTTCTGGCCGGAAATAACAGTTGGAGATGATCATACGCCTTGGGACTATTCCATCCTTTACGATGTACTGCTCATGGTAGATATCATGAATGAACAGATTCAAAGCCGTGATACGCTGAATAATTCCAGCCTCAAGCCTCTCCCATTCATTCTTAGGAATAATGCGTGGAATCATATCGAAGGGAATCGTACGCTCCATGGGATGATCCTGAGCCGGATTGTATAGCGTAAAAGTAATTCCTTCCTCCATCATCCTGCGCTGCATCAAATTCTGCTTACCCTGCAGCTCTTCGGAGCTCATTCCGGAAAACATGCGATTCACATGTCTGTAATGCGGCCGGACATTTCTCTTATCTGCATACATTTCATCGAAAAAATGTTGCAGCGGATACGGAGACAGACCTGGCAGAGGATCTAATTTGGACATGAGCCCGACTCCTTTCGATAAATGTTATCTTTACTAACAACCTATACTTTAATTTCTGAAAATATCCATGAAAACATTGTTTTGTATTCCCATAATACGTAAAATCTATTGCCGATGTCAATATATATAACAGAGAAATGTGATCTCTGAATATTTCCTCGTTTTGGAATCGCTTCCTTTCTCTCTTATATAGGTTGCCGGTGCTGAAATGTAGTTTCTTCATTGAATTGTATGCAGGAGTAGTGACAAGCATTACTATTATGAATTTTTCATATGTTGGTTTTTTTATATAGTTGTCTGGGAAAGTGATTTCAGTTATATGGTATAATTTGGAGCGTTAGGAGAGTGAACAAATGGATCACAAATATACTATGACCATGGAGCAGGAAGAGGCTAGGCGGAATCATATTTATCTTTTATTTGGCTTGTCAGAAGCTGGTTCGATGAAGGTAGCACTTAGTCGTGTAGGCAGTCGTCATTTAATAAGAGTACTTTCATTTAATGAGACGTTCTCTGCTGGACCGCTGTGCAAATTACATAATGATGAAGGGTGTCAAGCCCGTGAGTTATGGTTTCAGGAACGATTTCCGGATCAGGGTTATCATCTCAATCCCCAGCATAAACTGGGAGCCATGATTCAGACCTTAAAAGAAATTCCCGAGGACAAAAAAATCACTATTTGGTGCGGGGACAACTCCCATGATCAGACAGGTTTACGATTTGCACTTTCTGTTCTTAGTGAGAGGAAGCAACCTATTCATGTTATAAATACAATCGAAGCTTATGAGGAGCTTCCCGGGATTGCTGAACAATTTAGCATGGGCTTATCTCCCCAGTCTTTGGGTCAGCTCCCAAACGAAGCTGTGCAAACTATCATCAAAAACACCGAAAATACGCAACCCCTTACCTCCGCGAAGAGAAAACAGTATGAACAGGAGTGGCATGAAATCAGCAACACTGAGGATATGCTTCGAGTATGGTCCAAAGGTCAGCTAACGAATGTACCCGAAACATACTATGACGAAGACATTCTATCCTTAATTCTGCAACTGCAAAAGAATGAACAGGGAGATCATTTCGTAAATTCAGGACTTATTGTAGGTGCAATTATAGGACAGTGGAATTTATTTATCAGTACCTCATTTATAGAATATCGCTTCTGGAGGCTTATTAGTGAGGGAAAGCTGTTATTTAAAGGGATACCCTACGCGATGCATTTGTACTTTTTAAGAATTCCTTAGAGGTCGCTACATTAACAACTAACAAACATTTTATAAAAAAGGAATGCCCTCATAAACTAAAAATAGCTTCGAGGACATTCCTTGTAAATATGACTTCTTTATGATTATGTGTAGGGATGGATTACACTTACTCTTCCGATTCTTCTGACTCTTCCTCAGCAATTAATCCGGCAAAAAGAGCATGCACGAACTGCTGAGAATCAAATGGCTGCAAGTCTTCCATCTTTTCTCCGAGCCCTACGAGCTTCACTGGTAAGTTCATTTCCTGACGAATGGCGACTACAATTCCGCCTTTAGCTGTACCATCCAGCTTCGTCAAGACGAGCCCTGTTACCCCACTCTTTTCACCAAATAGCTTGGCTTGAGTAAGCGCATTTTGACCTGTGGTCGCATCTAGCACCATCAGTACTTCATGCGGAGCACTAGGAATTTCTCTTTGAATAACGCGGAAAATCTTGTTGAGCTCTTCCATCAGATTGCTCTTATTCTGAAGTCTGCCTGCCGTATCGCAAATCAAGATATCTACATTCCGCTGCTTAGCCGCTTGAACAGCATCGAACATAACAGCGGCTGGGTCAGAGCCAGCTTGTTGCTTAATTACGTCTACGCCAGCACGTTGACCCCAAACTTCGAGCTGTTCAATCGCTCCGGCACGGAACGTATCCCCTGCGGCCAAAAGAACTTTTTTACCCTCTTGTTTGTAACGATGTGCTAATTTACCGATCGTAGTCGTCTTGCCTACTCCATTTACCCCAACGAACAAGATAACTGTAATGCCATCCGGATTTTCCTTCAGGCTGTTATCGTCATCGCCGCGCAACAATTCCATGAGCTTACGGGACAAAATGGGTTGCAGCTCAGCTGCATCTTCAATTCGTTTTTGTTTCACTTCGGCGCGCAGATCCTCGACAAGTGTCATTACTGTATTAACACCTACGTCCGCACCAATCAAGATTTCTTCCAGCTCTTCGTAGAACTCTTCATCTATTTTTTTACGGCGGATAATCAGGTCTGCTACCTTTTCGACAAAGCCTTTACGGGTTTTCTCTAATCCGTCGCGGAATTGTTTGGTTACACTTTCCGTTTTGCCGGAAATGCTTTCTTTTAACTTCCTGAAAAAGCTCATTTGTTTCCTCCTAATAGTTTTGTATAGGATCACTACATCGAACAACTTCGTACAAAGCTCACTTTAGAAGCTGATACTTAAAAAGCTCATCATTTCGGCAAGCCGTTAAGCGATCTCTGCTTCCTCATCCTCTAAACGTACAGAGACAAGCTTTGATACTCCGCCTTCTTCCATCGTTACTCCGTAGAGCACATCCGCCTCTTCCATCGTTCCTTTGCGGTGTGTAACGACGATAAATTGCGTTTGTTCCGAGAACTCACGCAAATACTGTGCAAAACGCACGACATTCGCTTCATCTAGCGCAGCCTCTACCTCATCCAGTACGCAGAACGGAACTGGTTTCACTTGCAGGATGGCAAACAAGAGGGCCATCGCAGTTAAGGCGCGTTCCCCACCAGATAGGAGCTGCAGGTTTTGAAGCTTTTTACCCGGTGGTTGGGCTACGATATCTATACCTGTTTCAAGCATATGTTCTGGATCCAGCAGCATGAGATCAGCTCGACCGCCTCCGAACAGCTTCGAGAATACCGTGCCGAATTGTTTACGGATCGCATCAAAGGTCTGTTTGAAGCGTTTGGACATTTCATCTTCCATCTCACGGATAACTTGATACAGGGTAGTTTTGGCTTCGACCAGGTCATCTTTTTGTCCACTGAGGAAGGTATAACGCTCATGAACACGCTGATATTCTTCAATCGCACCTAAGTTCACTTCGCCCAATGCAGAAATACTGCGTTTCAGACGCTGTACATCCGCTTGTGCGGCAGGCACATCTTCGGGCACAGGATAACGTTGCTTCGCTAGTTCATAGCTTAGCTCGTAATCATCACTCAGCTTACGAAGAATATTATCAAGTTCAACATCGAGACGACCCACAGAAACTTCAGTAGAACGCAGCTTGTCCTCCACGACTCTAAGTGCCTGACGCTGATCCTTGGTCTTGCCCTCCTCTAGCTCAAGCTTACGGGTTAACGCTGAACGTTCCGCCCGAGCTAGATCCAAAGTACCGGCTGTCTCTTCCTTCTTCAGACGATAACTATTCAAATCTTCTTTCTGTTTCACGGTTTCCAAAGCATTACTAGCCAAATCCTGTTCGATCGTATGTAGCAGGTTTCGATTTTGGCGTAGCTCTTTATCCTGTGAACCCGCATCTTGTCTTAGACGGCGTAATTGTTCCTCCAAGGAAAAGATCTCCTGATCGAGCTTGCCTTCTGATACTTTCATGCTGGTCAGCTTGCCTTGAAGCTCTTCCTTAGCCGATTCATTCGCTTTACGCGCCGATTCGGCATTACGGATACCCTCATGAGCTTCCTTCTCTTCCTTCTCGAGACGTTCAAGCTCAGCAGAGGCTTGTTTCCGAGTTTCTTCAAGCGTGCGGACCTCACTCTCAAAGCCACTACGTTCCGCGCCTGTGCTCTCCACTTGTTCCTGTACATGCCGAAGCTCTTGTTCAAGCTGCTTCAAATCGCCAGAAACACGTTGCTCTTCCAGTCTCTTCTCATCACCATCACGGCGCAGGTCCTCTAGCTTCACGCTAGCGTTCTCCTGCTCTTCACGAAGTCTGGCTATGCCTTGTTTCAGCTTAACAATTTGACGCTCGCTCTCTTCGATCTCACTGCTCAGCTGATCCAGCTGGCGTTTACGACTAAGTAAGCTATTGTTCTTCTTATGTTGGCTACCACCAGTCATGGAGCCCCCGGCATTGACTACATCACCCTCTAGCGTAACCACACGATAACGATACTGGCATCTTGCGGCGATGCGGTTGGCCTGCTCCAGGCTCTCAGCAATAACTACATTGCCAAGCAAACTGCCAACAATACTTGCATACTTATCATCGTATCCAACGAGTTCGGAACCAATTCCAACAAAACCTTCAGCATCTTCCACCATTCCTCGGTCGCTACCGGAAATTTGGCGTGGCCGGATAACATCGAGTGGTAGAAAAGTAGCTCGTCCCAATTGACGTTGCTTTAGGAAAGATATGGCTTGACGAGACACGCTCTCATTATCCATAACCACGTGTTGCAGCGATGCTCCCAGCGCAGTCTCAACAGCCATTTCCAGCTTCTCCGGAACGGAGATGAGTTCAGCAACCGCACCATGCACACCGTTAAGCTGTCCTTTACGAGCTCCTTTGAGAACTTCTTTAACCCCAAGCATAAAGCCATCGAAATCATCCTGCATTTCTTTCATGGTCTCGTGACGGGAGACTTGTGCTTCCCGCTTCTGTTCCCACTTTCTCAGACCTGATTGCGTCTCTTCAATCAGCTTCTGACGTTTACTAAGTTGTTCACTTTCAGTAATATAAGCACCACGAAGATTGCTTAGTTCTTTTCCAAGCTGGGCAATCTTGTCTTTTAGCCCTTTCTGGTTAGCAGACAGCTCATCATGCCGTGCAGTCCATTTGCCGCTTTCTTCTTCACTGCGGCTCATACGACGCTCCAGGTTCTCCTTCTGTTGATCCGCGTAACGAATTTCGTTACGTGCATTCGCCATAAGGTTCATTAACTCCAGGAGAGCACTTTTCAGCTTCTCCTCCTGGCTCTGACTAATACCGTCAGCGACACCTTCGAGTCTTGCCTCTTCCGCTTCGATCTGTTTCCGAAGCTCAACAAGCTTAAGCCGGGACGCTTCGAGCTTAGCTTCTAAATCTCCAAGCTCTCGCTGTCGGTCCGCAGAACGCTCACCTACAGAACCTAATGTGAGCATTAACTGTTCACGGTTGCTCTCAAGATTACGCTTGCGTTCCTTCAACACTTCCCCGTAACCTTCGCTCTTCTCATAAGCCTCACTATAACGGAGCAATTGCTCTTGCTGCTTCTCAATCTGTTCTTCTAACGCGCGCAGTTCAGCACGTCCGCTTTCCAGCTTCGCATCATGAGCAGAGACAACTGTAGATAGCTCTAGTTGCTCATCCTTTAAAGTTTCGAGCTTAGCGTTACCTTCCTGCCAAGCTGTATGAATACCTTCAATCTGATGCACATAGACTGAAATTTCCTGATGCTTCAGTTGTTCTCGAAGCTCTTTAAAGCGAATAGCCTTCTCCGATTGATCCTTAAGGGGACCAATCTGATCCTCAAGCTCACTAATCAAATCGTGAATACGAAGCAAGTTTTGCTCCGTGTCGTCAAGCTTTCGACTTGCATCTTTTTTGCGCGATTTATATTTTACAATACCCGATGCCTCTTCGAATATGCCTCGCCGATCCTCGGAACGAGTACTCAGAATCTCTTCAATCCGACCCTGTCCGATAATCGAATAAGCCTCACGCCCGATACCGGTATCCATGAACAGCTCTGTGATATCCTTCAGTCTGCAGGATTGCTTATTAATTAAATATTCACTTTCACCACTACGGTGAACACGCCGAGTCACTGTAACTTCGCTGAAATCCAGTGGAAGCGTGTGATCCTCATTATCGAGCGTAAGTGATACTTCACCATAATTCACAGCTTTACGCGCGTCACTACCGGCAAAAATAATATCTTCCATCTTGCCGCCACGCAGTGATTTAGCACTCTGTTCGCCGAGCACCCAGCGTATGCCGTCAGAAATATTGCTCTTGCCGCTTCCGTTCGGACCCACTACAGCCGTTATTCCGCGCACAAATTCCATTTCTGTTTTGTCGGCAAATGATTTAAAACCAGCTAATTCTATCCGTTTCAAAAACATACTTGCCTATCACCTCTGACCCATTATACCATAGCGTTTATTCGCCTAAAATAGCTTCAAAATGAAGCTTGGCTATTCTTTCGAAAAAGAGCAGCAACGGTCTGAGCTCCGCCTAAACGCCGGTATTCAGACCTTTGCTGCTCTCCTCCGCTTGTCCACATGATGCAAAATTCAGGCACCATCTTCTTTCAGATGCAACAGTGCAGCTGCTGCAGCCTGCTGCTCTGCTTCCTTCTTCGAGCGGCCGCTCCCTTTACCAAGTGAACGGTTAGTCATTAACACTTCAGAGACGAATTCACGCTCATGCGCGGGTCCCCGTTCTTCAATGATCCGATATTCCAACGTACCCATATTGTGCTGCTGAATTAGCTCTTGCAGTTCCGTCTTATAATCAGTCATCTGCATTTGCAGTTTCCCATCCGTCTCCACAAGTGGAAATACGTGATTATCAAGAAAAGACCGTACAGTTTCCAGCCCTTGGTCAAGATAAAGCGCTCCCACGAAGGATTCGAACACATCAGCCAGCAGGGCCGGGCGAGTACGTCCGCCCGTAAGTTCTTCCCCTTTTCCCAGCAGTACATAACGGCCAAAACCTAAACTCTCAGCGAACTTAACCAGCGAAGGCTCGCATACGATAGCGGCACGTAGCTTGGTCAGTTCCCCTTCAGGTCGATCTGGCAACAGATTGTACAAATATTCAGAAACCGTCAGCTCCAGTACAGCATCCCCTAGAAATTCGAGACGCTCATTGTCCTGATGCTGATTGAAACGGTGTTCATTCACATAAGATGCATGGGTAAAAGCCTGCTTCAGAAGCACAGAATCGTGAAATTGGATTTGAAGTTGCTGTTGTAACTGCTTCAGTTCTCCTTTCACCGCGCTGTCCCCTTACTGATTATATTTTTTTAGAATAACTGTTGCGTTATGTCCCCCGAATCCAAACGAATTAGACATTACAATATCAAGATCCGCTTTACGTGGAACATTTGGTACATAATCCAAATCACATTCCGGGTCCTGGTTGTCCAAATTAATCGTTGGAGCAATCATGCCTTTTTGCAAAGAGAGTCCGCAGATAATAGCTTCTACTCCACCAGCTGCACCTAGAAGATGACCTGTCATGGATTTCGTTGAGCTAATAGCTACTTTATAGGCATGTTCACCTAATGCTTTCTTAACAGCAGCCGTTTCTGATCGATCTCCTACAGGCGTTGAAGTACCATGTGCGTTGATGTAATCAATATCTTCAGGAGAGATACCAGCATCACGGATTGCCATCTTCATGCAGCGTGCTGCACCATCTGGATCCGGTTCAGTCATATGGTGAGCATCAGCGCTTAGACCATAGCCGATTACCTCAGCATAAATCTTCGCTCCACGTTTCTCAGCATGTTCAAGGGATTCCAGAATCAAGATCCCAGCGCCCTCTCCCATAACGAAACCATCGCGATCTACATCAAATGGCCGACTAGCCTTCTCCGGCTCATCATTACGAGTGGACATCGCTCTCATTGCACAGAATCCTGCCATTCCTGTTGGACGAATGGTCGCTTCCGAACCACCGCAGATCATAGCATCCGCGTCTCCACGTTGAATCAGACGGAATGATTCCCCAATGGAATGACTTCCTGTAGCACAGGCCGTCACTGTAGTCGTATTTGGTCCCTTTGCACCGAGGTTAATGGACAGCTGCCCAGAACCCATGTTAGCGATCATCATCGGGATAAAGAACGGGCTAACCCGTTTTGGCCCTTTTTCAAGCAACAGATTATGATTGTCTTCCCAAGTACCAAGACCACCGATACCCGAACCAACAGATACACCGATCCGTTCAGCATCGATATCTTCACCGATCTTAAGTCCACTGTCTCTCAATGCATCTTCACCAGCAGCCACTGCAAATTGTACAAAACGGTCCATTTTTCGGGCTTCCTTGCGGCCAAAAAGCGCCTCCGGATCAAAGTCTTTAACTGATGAAGCAATTTGCGTAGTGTATTCACTGACATCAAACGCTTCAACCATCGATACACCTGATTTACCGCTCATCAGATTATCCCAGAACGTCTCCAAGTCTTTCCCCAGTGACGTAATTACGCCCATCCCGGTTACAACCACTCTATGACTCAAACACAATCACCCCATCTATAGGCTGTATACATTATATTCAGTACTTATATACTGCAAATTATTACTATATGAACAGCGATCACCGCATCATTAAAGCTTCCGCGGTTCTGTTATAATCCCTATGAAGCTGCACATGGCAACCTGTAATACATCTTTAATGCTGTATAAATGAGGAGAAGCCCCGCCCAAGTTGGAACGGGACTCTCAATCATATGACTCTAGGTATGAGATTGTATGTACTTCACAACTTCACCCACGGTCGTAATCGTCTCTGCATCTTCATCAGAGATTTCCATGTCGAATTCATCTTCCAATTCCATAACCAATTCTACTACATCAAGAGAATCAGCACCTAAATCATCTTTGAAAGACGCTTCTAATGTTACCTCAGCTTCATCGGCACCTAAGCGGTCGATGACAATGCGTTTTACACGCTCTAATACATCGGACATCCGGTTCACCTCCTCTTTTGGTATTATACGAGATATGAGGTCAAAATACCATAGACCGCAAAAAACGCTTTCCTGATCCCTCACATTTCATCTTTAAAACAGTGTAATTTCTCCCAAGCATAAACGCTTTCGGCGTCCTTATAAGGACGGTAAGTGTTTATGCAAGAAATATAAAGATAAAGTATAGTGTGAAACTTATACTTTCTTATATTTTCAAAGGAGAATTACATATACATCCCGCCATCCACGTGTAGTGTCTGGCCGGTCATATAAGCGGCGCCTTCAGAAGCTAAGAAAACAACTGTCATAGCTACTTCTTCCGGACGCCCAAGGCGAGCTAGTGGAATGCCCTTCTCTAGCTCACTGCGAACCTCTTCAGAGAGCTCACGCGTCATATCTGTATCAATAAACCCAGGAGCGATACAGTTGACGGTGATGCCCCGCGAAGAAAGCTCACGAGCCGATGCCTTCGTTAAACCGATGACACCAGCCTTAGCTGCAGAGTAATTAGCCTGACCAGGGTTCCCTGTCACGCCCACAACCGAGGAAATATTAATGATTCGACCATAGCGCTGTTTCATCATCGGACGTGTTGCTGCCTTAAGGCAATTAAACACACCTTTCAGATTCGTCTCGATCACTTGATCGAACTCTTCCTCTTTCATGCGCATAATCAGGTTATCCCTAGTAATGCCGGCATTATTGACAACAATGTCAATACGTCCCCAGGTATTAAGAACCTCTTTCACAAGGCTCTCGGCCTGTTCACTATTGCCGACATCTCCACGGAGTGCAATACCCTCCGAGCCAAGCTCGACAATACGGGCCACAGTCTCCTGTGCCGCCGCTTCACTTCCTGCAAAGTTCACGGCCACCTTTACACCGTGTTCTGCAAGAGCAAGCGCGATACTACGACCAATGCCACGTGAGCCGCCAGTTACAAGGGCCGTTTGGCCCCGCAATGCTGAGAACATAGTCTAATCCCCTTTCAATCATGATGCTGTTGTCAAAATGTTAAACCATTTCTTACAAAACAGTTTGGACACTTTCAAGTGTATTAATGTTGATTACTTTGACTGTTTTATCTATTTTGCGGATCAGACCTGCCAGAACACTGCCAGAACCAATCTCAACAAAAGTGTTAACACCATCCGCAATCAACCATTCAATACTGTCTTGCCAAAGCACAGGAGAATACACCTGACGAACAAGCAGTTCGCGAATTTCTTCGGGATCTGTTACCGGTGATGCAGTGACGTTAACGATGACAGGTACATTTGGAGTGTTGAAGGTTACTTTCTTCAACTCTTCTGCCAAACGATCTGCAGCAGCTCTCATCATAGAAGAGTGAAATGGTCCACTTACTTCTAGCGGAATTGCCCGCTTGCCACCAGCTTCTTTAACACGCTGCACAACACCATTAACGCCTTCCTGAGATCCGGAAACAACGATCTGACCTGGACAGTTAACGTTAGCCAGTTCTACAACACCATTCTCTTCAGAGATAGTTTGGCATAATGCTGCCAGCGCTTCACGTTCTGCGCCAAGCACTGCAGCCATTGCACCTTGTCCTCCTGGAACAGCTTCTTCCATGAAACGGCCTCTCAAGCGTACAAGTGTTACAGCATCCTCATATGACAACACACCCGCAGCTACTAGTGCACTGTATTCACCAAGGCTATGACCAGCAACATAATCCGGCTTCAAACCTTGTTCACGTAGAGCTTCAAGATAGGCTACGCTTGCTGTAAGAAGCGCTGGTTGCGTGTTTACCGTTTGCTTCAACTCACTGTCCGGTCCTTCAAAAATCAGCTTACTTAGTGGAAATCCGAGAACTTCATCCCCTTTCTCGAACACTGCACGGCTGTTTGGAAGAGCATCATAAACATCCTTGCCCATTCCAACTGCTTGTGCTCCCTGACCGGGAAAGACGAATGCAATTTTACTCATAAGTATGAACTCCTTCCCGTATAACGGTCTTAGCTTATTACCAGATCAATACAGATGCGCCCCAAGTCAAGCCACCGCCGAATCCAACCATCAGGACGGTGTCGCCTTCTTTCATACGTCCTTCTTCCGCCGCTTCAACAAGCGCTAGTGGAATGGAGGCAGCCGAAGTATTGGCATATTTATCAACATTGATTACACATTTCTCTGGTGGCAAATCAAGACGTTGCATAGCGGATTGAATGATACGAATATTCGCTTGGTGAGGTACAAACAAATCGATATCTTCCTTACCCAGACCAGCTTTAGTAAGCACACGTTCTGTAGCTGAGCCCATTACACGAACAGCAAATTTAAAGACTTCACGGCCATTCATATAAATGAAATGCTTCTTATCTTCAACGGTTTGCTGAGAGGCAGGCAAGCGCGAACCGCCGGCTTCTAGCTTAAGCAAGTTCCCTCCAGAGCCTTCAGCACCCAGATCAAAGGATTGGAAACCACGACCTTCCGGAACCTCACCAATGATAACTGCACCTGCTCCATCACCAAACAAGACACAAGTATTGCGATCTGTATAATCTGTGATGCGGGATAAAGTATCCGCACCTATAATAAGTGCATTGTTGTACATTCCGTTCTGAATAAAGCCAACCGCAGTAGCTAAGCTGTATACAAAACCAGAGCAGGCTGCTGACAAGTCAAAAGCCGCAGCGCCTTTAGCACCCAGTTTATCCTGTAAAATACAGGCTGTAGAAGGGAAAGCACTATCAGGTGTTACTGTTGCAATAATAATAAGATCCAAATCTTCGGCTTTCATTCCAGCGGAATCAAGTGCCTTGAGTGCTGCTTCATACGCTAGATCAGAAGTTGCCTCGTGAGGCGCAGCAATATGTCTCTCGCGGATGCCTGTCCGACTGACGATCCACTCATCGTTAGTCTCCACTATTTTTTCCAGATCGCTATTTGTCAATATTTTCTCAGGTACATATTTCCCAGTTCCTATAATTCCAACCGGTCGCAACTGTCTCATGTCGTCACTCACTTCCCGCTAATTTCCTTGGATATACTTGGCACAAGATCGGCTTGTAGAGCAATCCGCGCTTGTCTTACCGCATTCTTAACTGCATTTCCGTCAGAAGATCCGTGGCCCTTAACTACCAATCCGCTAAGACCGAGTAGTGGTGCACCACCGTGCTCTTTGTAATCCATTTTACCCTTTAAAGCTCTAAGCTCCGGCATCAGCATAGCCGCGCCAAGCTTAGTCTTCAGAGAACGACTAAATTGCTCCTTGAGCAAAGAGAACAAAGCACCCGCCGTACCCTCAAGAGACTTTAGCAAAATATTACCGGCAAATCCATCGCAGACAAGCACATCGCAATTCCCTGTCAGTACGTCACGTGCCTCAACATTACCGATAAAATGAATGCCTGGCAAGTTCTCAAGCAGCGGATAAGCTTCTTTCGTCAGTTCGTTACCCTTTCCAGGCTCCGTCCCTACATTCAGAAGTCCCACACGCGGCTTAGCAATACCATGAACCTTGCTCCGGTAAATGCTGCCCATCAGCGCATATTGTACCAGATGTTCAGGCTTCGCATCCATGTTAGCACCAAGATCAAGAGCCAGTACGCCAACATCGTCAAGCGTTGGAATCATAGGCGCCAGTGCAGGACGTTCAATTCCCTGCATCCGGCCAACTACGAGGAGTCCTGTGGTCATTAGCGCACCCGTGTTACCCGACGAAATCATAGCATCTGCTTCACCTTCACGCACCATTCGTCCAGCTACAACCATGGATGAGTCTTTTTTACGACGAACTGCCTTAACCGGCTCTTCATCAGAACCAATGACGTCTCCTGCATGACGTATTGTCAGATTAGATGGCTTGTCTTTGAGTAGTGGCTCTAATCTGGCTTCGTCACCAACAAGCACAATCTGCGTATCTTTCCATTCCGCGGCCGCGGACAACGCCCCCTCGACATTACATTCAGGAGCGTTGTCCCCGCCCATGGCATCAATGGCGATCAGCACTATGGTTACCCCCTTCACTGTGTTCATCATTTGCGGACCGATACACTATAAAATGGCCCTGAAACACTAGTTCTTCTCCGACATAGGTGAATACGTCCACCTCTGCTTTGCCACCCCTACCGGCGAGTGACCGCACCTGTGCTTTTGCAATACACTTCTCACCTAGCTGAACTGTGCGTACAAAACGTATATCGGCTGAAGCGGTCAGAGCAATTTCATCGTTGATTACGGCAACCGCAAGCGAGTTCGCTTGAGCAAATACATAGTGACCACGAGCGATCCCATTTCTAGAGAACACATGGTCTTCGCGAATCTCAAATATCGAAATCCCACTCTTGTCCAATTGTAAATCCACAATGTCTCCGATGACTTCATCCGCAGGCAAAGAGCGCACCTGATCATAGGAGTGCTCTGCCATTTGCTTCATTCGTTCACGCAGTTCCGGTATCCCCAGCTCCATTCGGTCTAACCGAATCGTCTGAATGCTAACTTTTAGCTGACGAGTCAACTCCCGATCCGTTACAAAAGGATTACCTGCGATTATATGTAGCAGCTGTTGCTGACGTTCTTTCTTGGACATCCGCTCGATTGCGGCTCACCTCCTGGCACGTGCCAAGCATAAACGCCTTCGGCGTCCTTATGGACGATAAGCGTTTAAGCGAGAAATATAAGACATCAAGTATAGGTGCATAACTTATACTTTCTTATATTTTAAAGAAAGCATTCGGCCGCTTGAATGGCCGCTGTTATATTAGGTCAAATAACCTTAAACATTATTTAGAACCAGGTACTAATATGTAGTATAAAGCATGCCGCACCAAAAATAAAGCATTGACTTCTGGGCGGCTTATGTTTGGATAAGCATAAACGCCTCAGCGTCCCTAATAGACGGTAAGCGTTTATGCAAAAAATATAAGGATAATGTATAGCGTAAAACTTATATATTCTTATATTTCAAAAAAAATAGTACTTCACCGATAGTGAAGTACTATTTATTCCGAAACTATTGTTTGATGATTTCTCTTGCTTTGTAAGTTCCGCAAACTTTACATACGTGGTGAGCCAATTTCAACTCTCCGCATTGTTCGCATTTCACCATGCCCGGCACAACCAACTTAAAGTGGGTGCGACGTTTGTCACGGCGTGTTTTAGACGTTCTACGTTGTGGTACTGCCATGTGTTCCACCTCCTTGTGATATTTCTGTCAGCCTGCTCCTCAGAGCAGAATGTGTTTTGTTGTAATGTTTCATTTGAAAAAGTCTTTCAACCCAGCGAGTCGAGGATCGATCACTGTGTTGTCGCAACTGCAGGTGCCTTCGTTCAAGTTCTGTCCGCATTTCTGACAAAGACCAAGACAGTCTGCCTTGCACAATACCGAATCCGGTAAGTGCAGTACGAAATTTTCTTCCACATAAGGAATAAGATCCACAACCTCATCCTTGACGTAAATGAGTTCCTCATCTTCGTCATCATCTGGAAGAACTGGCTGCTTAAGCCACTTGAAAGTCTCAGCAAAAGGAATGTTCAAATCACTTTTGACCTCCGTGAGACAACGTGAACATAACATGTCCACATCTCCACTCAGTTTTCCCACCACGTTCACACAATCGGTTCCCGCGGGCAGCGCTTTAAGGTCCACTGAGAGCGGAGCAACAGCTAGAATATCCTTGCGCCCTTTGACTACCTCGCTGACATCCACAACATCGTGAATATGTAACGGTTCGTCGGCATTCGCTAATTTGCGAAAGTGAATCTGCATAACTTATCACTCCCAAACAAACAAAATTTATTATACCTAGTATTATATACCTTTGTCAACCATTTTCCCTTTATATTGTTTCAGGAATTGGAGAGAATTATGATATAACTATTAGTGTAAATCAAAATGACAGCATATGCGAACTGAGTTTCTAAATATTAATCCTACTAATCTCTACAAGCATAAAAGACTACAGCATCTTCATAAGGACGATAAGCGTTAAAGCGTAAAATATAAGACATAAAGGGTAGGTGCATATCTTATACCTTCTTATATTTAAAATAATGGTCACATACGGAGGGAAGCAGCAGTGACAACAGTTGGAATAATAGCAGAATACAATCCATTACATAACGGACATGTCCATCACTTCACCGAAGCCAAAAGACTATCTGGCGCTGAGCGCGCCATTGTCGTCATGAGCGGTCCCTTTACTCAGCGCGGCGAGCCGGCGGTGGTAAGCAAGCAAGCCCGGACAGAGATGGCGCTACGAATGGGCGCCGACCTCGTCATTGAGCTGCCGGTGGCCTATGCTGTACAGCCGGCAGAATGGTTCGCCTTCGGAGCAGTTGCACTGCTGGAAGCGACCGGAGTCGTGGACAGCTTGTGCTTCGGCTCCGAAGCCGGCACTTTGGGTTCGCTGCTTCCTCTGGCCAAGTATTTGGCAGAGGAAAGCAGCGAACTTCAGAGCGAGATCCGCCGCCGCATGGCGCTCGGAGCGAGCTTCCCCGCCGCGTACAGCGCAGCGGCGGCGGTGGCCTTTGATGGGACTCTCCATGAAGAGGAGAGTCCCGGCGATGCTGGCGAGCTGCTGCGCCAGCCGAATAACAGCCTTGGCTTGCATTATCTCATCGCCTTGCAGCGGCTAAATAGCAAGATCGAGCCGCTAACCGTTCCGCGAACGGCAGCCGGATTCCATGATCCTTTGCAAGTTGGCTCATCGATCGCAAGCGCCACTGCTATTCGCAAGCTGCTGCAAGAAGGCGGCTCTCCAGCAGCATACATGCCGGAATATAGCGTGTCCATATTAGAAAGAGAGCATGCAGCAGGTAGAGGTCCTCTGGAATTGGAGCATTTCCGAGGTCCCCTCCGTCACCTGCTCTCTACACGTACCGCTGCCGAGCTACGAACCATCCAAGACATGAATGAAGGCTTGGAGAATAGAATCCTTCGTCTTATGCCCGATCTTGAGCAATTCTCTGTCTCGGGTTTGCTTCAAGCCCTTAAGAGCAAGCGTTATACGCATACACGACTGCAACGTCTACTACTACATATTTTGCTAAATCATACAAAGGAAGAAATGACCCCTTCTGTACTAGCGGAGGGGCCCGGATATATTCGAATCCTTGGTTTTAGAGAAAGTGGACGAGCTCTCCTTAAAGAGATGAAACAAAAAGCAACCTTACCCATCGTCATGCGGCCGTCACTGTGCTCCCATCCACAACTTGAACGAGACCTTCAAGCCGCGTCTGCTTTCGCAGGAGCTTTTCGAGAACCTCACAGAACCGATATGTATCGCGATTATTTGGAACCTCCGGTCATGGTTTGACCGGTAGTTCCTCCATATACTTCAGTGCTTCATCCAGTGTCGATACGGGTACCAACTTCATAGATGTGCCGATTTTATCAGCTTTCGTTTTGGCTTCGTCGTAATTCTTAACAGGAACGAAAAAAATCTCCGCCCCTTCTCGATCCGCAGCAACAATCTTATGCTTCACTCCACCGATAGCACCTACCACACCCTCAGCGTCGATCGTGCCCGTTCCTGCAACCCTATGACCTTTGGTTAAATCACCAGGCGTAAGCCGGTTGTAAATCTCCATAGTGAACATCAGTCCTGCAGAAGGTCCGCCAACATTCGTATCCACAAAGCTGACCGCTTTGCCTTGTTCTTTAGGTTTTACCTTTTGAACCGCAGCTATAGTGACTCCAAAACCAGGCCGAACTGCAGTACCTTCTTTATCTTTGATCTCGACAAGTGTCACTTGTTCCTTTACTTCCTTACCGTTTCTTTGTAAAACAACAGCGACCTGATCACCGATTTTTTTTGTTGAAAGTAAAGCAGAAAGTGCTTCTGGATCGGGTACCTTCTGGCCTTCTACACTTATGATTCTGTCACCCGGCTGGAATTGTCCTTTATTACTGGCAACCGGAACTGAAAAAACATACAAATAATCCACAACATCCTCATAGGGAATTCCTGCAGCATGATAGGCCGCCTGAACGGAGTAAGATTGCGAGCTGTTCATATAAAAAACCTGCTCCGCAGCATACTCATCTTCAGACTTATCTCCTAACCGTGTTTCTTTCCGCACAACCTCTGAATTTGAGTTAAAAACAGAGGCGACAAGCAACGCCACATTAGCGTAACTAGCAGATACTGTAGTCATCATGAAGGTTCCTTCTTCAGCTGGATCAGCATTTTCCACTTTAATCATAGGGGCAACTTCAGAGGCACTACCCGGTTGATATACAATGTACGGGGTGTTCATAAATACAAATACATACACGATAACTACAAACGTAAAGAGGTAAGCTGTGGCACGGAATCCCGGCCGATGCTTCAACTGCTTCACTACTCTTCCCTTCTTTCCCACGGCACATTTAGGATATGAATGTTTGAACTTCATTACCGCTTCGACTAGTGGTTTGGCATGATGGTTGTCTACTCTGCATAAATTGATAACACATCCGCTATGCCTTAAGTTATGAAGAGGTGATTCTAGAAATGAACAATATTAAAATACGCCGGCTAGCTAGTCGCTCCACCCCTTTTTTATCTGGGGTGATCGCAATCCTGTTAGCCATTGCCATCATCATCTCACCAGAAAGCTCTTTCGAGGCTTCTCTCCAAGGGTTAAAGCTCTGGTGGACACTCGTATTCCCTGCACTTCTACCCTTCTTGATGCTGTCTGAGATGCTAACCGCTTCGGGCTTCGTGCATGGTTTCGGAGTGCTCCTGGAACCATTGATGAAAAAGGTCTTTCGACTGCCTGGCGCGAGTGGTTGGACTTTGGCGCTTGGAATCACTGCTGGATTCCCCGGCGGGGCTGGAGGTGTAATGCAGCTTCATAAGCAGGGCAGCATTTCGGACAAGGAAGCCGCTCGTCTTGCTTCACTTACGCATTTCGCCAGTCCAGTAACCCTGCTCATTGTGATTGGTGTAGCTTTCCTACATAGTCCTACAGCAGGTTACTTTCTACTTGCTATCCACTGGGTTTCAGGACTTTTGGCCAGTTATACAGACGCTCTTTTAAATGGCCGGCTAGACAATCCGCAGCCTTCTGTAAAAGAAAGCACGAATACCAAACGACCTTCTTTATATAGTCGTGTCCAACTTGCAGCCACTGAAGCCAGATCAAGAGATGGCCGAAGCTTCGGCAGACTTCTTGGGGAGTCAGTAGCTACAGCGGTACAAAATTTGATGGTTGTGGGCGGTTACATGATTATGTTCGCCGTGGTCATCAATATCATTACTACGGTACTTCCTGCATTGCCAGCCGCTCTGCCAGCGAGCTTGCTTGAGATTCATTTAGGAGCCGACGCTATAAGCAAAGGGCTCTCGAGCATCGGAGCCGGAGCATCAGGTGTACTAGGCTTGGCCTTACTCTCTGCTGCACTAGGCTGGAGCGGGCTCTGCGCGCAGCTACAGGTGCTGACGTTGCTTAAACAAGCAAATGTCAGATTCCTCCCCTATGCTGCAGTTCGCCTGATTCATGGCATTTATGCTTTTTTATTAACACTGCTACTATGGAAACCACTTTTAGTAATAAGTGAAGCTGCTTTGCCTGCGCTCGCTGATTCACAATCCATACCAAACAGAACCATTAATGTAACTGCCATATGGAGCTCTTTTCCACAGTTGCTTAGTTTGCAATCGCTTCTGCTAATCATCCTCCTGGCATTATCCGCAACGATATATCTCGTTAGCGCTTTTCGCCATCGGCTCGATTAAATTTAAGCTTCATCGCCTGTTCCACCTCAGGTGTCACGAAGTCAGACACATTCCCACCAAAATGGGCAATTTCTTTTACAACGCTGGAGCTTAAATAGGAATATTTCGGATTAGTCATCATAAAGATCGTTTCCGCATCCGGATCCAGACTATGGTTGATGGATGCATTTTGCAGTTCATATTCAAAGTCAGTTACGGTACGAATACCACGTACAATGACTTGAGCATCTTTTTGACGAACATAATTGACTAATAGATCCCTAAAGCTGTCGATTTCCACATTGGGAATATCAGCTGTTGCCTGTCTTAAAAGCTCTGTCCGCTCTTCTACAGTAAACAGCGGGTTCTTACTCAAATTATTAAGCACCGTTACGATTAAACGGTCGAATTGCTTGGATGCGCGCCGAATAATATCCATATGTCCCATAGTCACGGGATCAAAGGTGCCTGGATAGATGGCAACACGTTCTTTTCTAATTTGCTGACTCATTCTCTACCTCCTCACCAGTCTCGCTTTCCACAGAAGGATTAGCTTCATACTGATAAATAGAAATTGTCGTTTCTCCGTATACGGCCTGACGCAGCCTATAAAATCCTGGGATATCCTCAGGATAGGCATAACTTGATTCATGCTCCAGAACAATGATTGCGTCCTCTTGCAGCATTCCTTTTTCTACCATAGATAGCATCAGCTCATCTCCGTGCTTCAATCGGTAGGGAGGATCTAGAAAGACTAAATCAAAAACACGTCCCCGCTTCTCTAATGCACTGAGTGCTCTTCCTGCTTCATTTCGGTACACTTGCGCACTCGCTTCAAGATTAGTCGCCTTCAAATTGGCACGAATGGTGTCAATACTCTTGGGATCCATATCTACAAATACGGCACTTTCCATCCCTCTGCTTAAAGCTTCGATACCCAAACCACCTGTACCTGCGAACAAGTCCAGTACCGCTCCACCTTCAAAATATGGACCGATCATACTGAATACAGCTTCCTTCACCTTATCGGTTGTAGGTCTTGTTCCACTTCCCGGCACACTTTTTAGTGGTCTTCCTTTTGCACTTCCCGATACCACTCTCACCGTCAATCACCCGCTCTATGTCTCTGTTTGTTATACCCAAAAGGGCATAAGTCCACGCCTATCGTAACACATTTGCGCGATGAAATAAAAAATTTGTCTAGATATGAAAAATGGAAAGATCAAGACTATTCCGATAAATAAGTCTTCCTTATGTATAAGACTGGGCTTCCAGGGACATCATGTAATTATCGACACCACAAATGTCGTAGACAACCGCGAAGCAGGCTTACGTTTCCCCATAAGCTCTTCGTCCGGTTTCTCCTCTCCCATGAAAGGGGCCCTAGAGATAGGGCCCCGAATTTATGTGTAAAGACATTAAAAGTTATTATTATATATGGAATAACCAATACAAAATTACTAGTATCGGACAATGAGAAAGAAGAACACACACAGTGGCTTGCGAATGCTGCCGCCTTAGGAATACCCCAAATTTCTGCAATTGCCTCTTGGCTCAAAGATCACGGTCATAGGGAAATATGGGCTCTCGTGCTTATCCTTTCGGAGATCTGCGACGTGCCATATTTTCAGCAGCGTATTCAACTCCCTCCGATAAAATTTAAGCTCATTCATATTGAATTGGATATGGAAAACGACCTACGGTTATATGAGCGTGGCAAGATAGATGAGGATGAAAAATCCGCATATTTCATTCAACTGTATCATCACTACCTAATTCATCATCGATTTGCTGTTGTCTTTTTTTGTTTATATTCCGTAACACTAGGTGTGTAAGAAAATAAACAATTATAAAAGATACAAAGATTAAAATAATGCTCCATACATTTCTTTCTCCCGCCAAAACTATAAGCAACGAAACACAAATTCCGCCTGAAATAATGCTGTTTATGAGTAGCTTTTTATATGTGTTTCTTTGGGAATCCCAAATATCAACACCAACAGACAAGTGCCGTATTGTTACATATATTCCAATACCAATCAAACAGAAAACCTCGACTGCAAATTGCGTAAACGGAGCATTCATTATGAATTGTTGAATCAGAATTGATACCAGCAAACAATATACTAATATTTGATAAGCATCACTTTGAATTTTTCTTCTTTGAGACACAATGCGCTCATCATTGTCTCTGCTGTTTCTCATTATTTTCCCTCCCAAAATAAATCGTTTAAAGTTTTACAGAGTGCTTGGCAAATTGCAACGCATATATTTAGTGATGGATTATAATTATTAATTACCAGCTTCAATAAGTCCAATTGTTTGTCTTGTCACCCTAACAATGTTTGCCAAATCTTCTTGTTTCATATGGCACCTAATTCGGGCAATTTTCATTCGCTTGTTTTTCATTGAATCCCTCCATGTACTTCAAATTATAATATATTTATTACAAAATGCAATTTATATATTACATTTATTTGTGAATAATAAGCAAACTCGCACACTAAGTTTGCTAAAGGGAAAATAAATTATCAATACCACTAGATAATATCCTTTAAGATGTATCCCATCATCGGAATTCTATCTCCCACCTTTTGTAACTCATGTTTTATTCTACGGATTACTTTTGGCTGTTATTTATCTGTAACACGAATCGATGTAACAAAGTAAAAAAAGCCCACTACTAGCACTAATGCTAGTAGCAGACCCTTTTTAATATAATTGGATTTAGAACATACAAGCGCAGGAAATAATTACCAGCAAGATGAACAAAACTAAGATTGCACTTGTAGAAGTAAAAGCACCACCAACATGAGTACCCATGTGAAGACCTCCTCCATAGTTTAGAATACATCACAGGATATGTATTAACCCTTCCGAAAGATTGGGCAAACGGTTAAAAAAGAACCCACTGGGCAACCAACCAGGTTAATGGCTCTAAGCTTAGTCAGAAACTAAAATGCCGTTGAAGCTTCCTGGACCTACTCGTACCGTTCCATCTGTAGCATGATTCGATGTAACAAAGTATAAAAAGCCCACTACTAGCACTAATGCTAGTAGCAGGCCCTTTTTAATATAATTGGATTTAGAACATACAAGCGCAGGAAATAATTACCAGCAAGATGAACAAAACTAAGATTGCACTTGTAGAAGTAAAAGCACCACCAACATGAGTACCCATGTGAAGACCTCCTCCGTATTTTAGAATACATCACAGGATATGTATTAACCCCCCAAGAAGATTGGGCGAACAGTTAAAAATAAAACCCCGCCAACTGCGCGAGGTTAGTGTAAAAATGTTTAATCAGAAACTAAAATACCGTCAAAGCTTTCTGGACCCACACGAACTGTGCCGAGAAGATTAGAAGAAACAAATGCTGTATACGTGAGTTGAGGTGTGATTGCAGGTAAGAAATCGTCTGCTGAAAAGGTTATGACTTGCGGAGCCACAATACTTAGACCAAAAGTTGAAGTAGCAGAATATATAAGCGGATCGGTTGGCAAGGTTCCTCTTACAATCGTAATTGTGATTCCTACTAAAGCTAAAGGAAGCGTTACAGAGATCGTTCCTTTAAGCAGCACACGCGGATTTGTTGTCACTCCAGCAGTCAACAACCCAATCTGTCCAAACAACTGTGGAGTATTTAGAACGGTTATAGGAATAGATATAGAATTGGCGAGGCTGGCATTTTGTGACGTTCTTCCATCAAGATAAGTTCCCATCGTTGCACCCCCTTTATAATTGACATAAGATAATATATTAGGGTTCTCGATAGATTGCATAGTCACAATACCTGTATAAAACGATTGTTTTATATACCTGATAGACCGAGTCTATTTATCATCTGTTTTGGTTCCTTCCCTTTTGTTAAAAGCAAGCTCAAATAACCCCGTCGCCGAAAGTCCTGCTAGCCCTCCAGCCCAAAGCCGTAGGATCAGATTCATATCAGTGAACGGATAGGCCACTGCTCCAACCAGCAAGCCAATAGCTAATCCAACAACCGGTACAATATTCCGCGGAAGTTGCACGCTATTCTTCACAAGTTGTACAAGTGCCATTACAAAAACAGCCAGCACGGAAGCAAAGGCAAGCACACTGTTGAGAGCATCATTATACATGGTGTTTAATCCTCCTTATTTCATTTTCCACTACCAGAAACAAGTAAGCCTGCACGGTTCAGCACTGTTATTATGCGATAGAAGTCATAACTGCCACCTGACGGTGTATCCAGCAGCCCTGCAGCACTCGCTGCTTTTACTGCCGCTTCAGCCCATGGAGGTACATTCATCACTGCACGGCCTTCGATTAAAGTCACACGATCTGAAAGCTTAGTAATCGACTGGCCTTGTTCCTGCATACCTGTTTTTAGCGTATCCTTGCTATCCGTAAGGCTCACAATAAGAGCACGCAATTCCTTTATTTCCGTTTCGAGACTAGCCAGCCTTTGTTTATCCTCTGCCGACATTTCGTCATCACCTTCCTTGGCTTCATCATCATATTTATACAGATTATAAGTATCCATGATTTGGATTAGCTTTGCTGCATAGTTTGGGTCGGTAGCATAACCAGCGGCAGCAATCTCTTGTGCGGCTACCTTGCCACTAGCACCAAGCACCTTGCTGTAAAGATAACGATTCCACGAAACACCATTCACAATCAACGCGGAATGATCCGCAACAGATTCTCCCCAGTTGTTATAGGCCCGAAAAAGAGCTTCTACTTTAACAGCTTTACCATTAACATATTCAGTAGTTTGCACAGTAATACTACCGGCTGGTCCGCTACCTTTAATCCCAAACAAATTGTTGGCCTTAACAGTCAATCCGCTGCTGCCAAAGCCCGATTCCAGCGCCGCTTGAGCTATCGTTAGCGATGCCGGAACCTTGCTGATCTGCATGTCCTTCACAGCAAAATTTGCGATCTTCGCAATAAACTCAGTCTCCGTCATTTCATCACTTCCTCTCCTTTTATTAAATGCTGAGCATAATGAAATGCTTGTGCATATCCCTACTAATAGAGCGTCATTGCTAGATTCCATTCAAAATAAACGTCAAAACACGCGCCCAAAGAGCGCGTGTTAGTATTGGATAATTCAGATGTGACATAAGCAGCTGAAAAGAATAAAATGAAGCATGCAACCCACATAGGGCTATTAGTCCTGCTCACATGAGCATTTTACTTCTCGTAGATTCATAATATGTAATTATAAGTAAAATTGTCTTGAAGTTTCATTAAAACTAGCGTAACATATAGTATTAATTGACTATATAGGAGGGTCTAATAGACTATGCCTTCATATTACTTTAGAGAACTATGGACACCCTTACGCTGGGTAGGAATTAAATTTTTCCGTGATGACGAAGGTTTCCTTTGGATTAAATGGTGGGCCAAACCCAGAAAAAGACTGCGTTAGCCGTTAAGCAAGCAAATATACATAAGAAGTTTCATACAATGTGCATATGTATTTCTTGATAGAAATCTAAAGGGGCATCAACCGCTACAACATTAACAGCTGATGCCCCTATTCCTAGTTTCCTACCTTAGCCCCAAAAGAGCGTGCTAACAGTACAGCCTGATCTATATCCATACGAACACCTTGCAGATCCAAACTTTTCAAATCAATTCCTTCAACAATAGCATCCCGTAGGTCAGCCCCCTTAAGCTTGCATTGAGACAGCTGTACACGGCTCAGATCAGCCCCTCGAAGATCACTTTTTTGCAAATTACAACCCATGAGATCGGCCTCAGTAAATCGAATCCCGCGCAGATCCTGTCTGCTAAGATTGGTATGTCTCAGGTTCGTGTAAGACCAGTCCCCGCCGATAAGTGTGATCCCGTCCAAATAAGCATTTGAGAAATCAGATCCTACCATTTTACAATCTTCAAATTTCGATACGAACAGATTCGCACCCGTGAACTTACAGTTAGTAAAAGCCGAGCCTTTATGATGTGATGCATTGAGCATGGCTCCAGTAAAATCGCAATCTATAAATCGGCAGCCGATGGAAGTCATCTCTTCCATAGAGCTTCCCTTGAAGGAACACTGCTCAAATGTACAGTTATTTAGTTCCCCGTCCTGTAGACTTCCTTGGTCAAAATTGTGTTTTTGGAACGTTTCATTAAGGTATTGGTACATGTTAAGTCTCATCACCTTCATTAGGATTAAATAAATTTATTCTTATTAAAAATAGCACTTTAGTAGATTGTTCTCAACAATCTCTTTCGATATAATTGCAAATAAACGATATGGAGGGAAATTATGGATGTGTCCAGCAGGAAAGAACCATTTCGCTATGTAATGAACCAGCCGCTTGAATGCTGGATTGAAGTTCCAATAAGTAGTAGCGGTCCGGGTGCCGGAAAGCTAACAGAAGCTGTGTTGCTCGATCTTAGCCGATCTGGCTGCAAAGTGCGCACCCCCCTGAATCTTCGATTCACGGCGGGCGATACAAAGCTAGTGATTCATCTTCAATTAAACGAAGAAAAGCTTCAACTCGTGGGCAGCGTCCGCTGGGGCTGGATGTTCGGACTCGGCCAATACCAATATGGAGTTAAACTTAAATTGAACGAGGACGAAGAAGAACAGCTACATAGAGAACTCGATATATGGACAGCCTCTCTAAATGTAGAGGGCCTGTAGAATTCTACATAACAGATGCCCTCCTCATGGAAAGGCGTCTTTTTTTTGCATAAAAACGAAGGCAGAGCTAATTAGCTCTGCCTTCGTACTATTGTGGTTAGGACTCTACTCTTCTCGTAATAAGTTTGATAATCACAAATATTAGTAATGCTGCAATGGTTGCTTCGAACAAGATTGGAAGTAAACCAAAGAAATACTGAGGGATTTCAATTTCATTTAAATTAGCTGCACCATCAGTCACTTCAAACCGGAATTCACTTTTCATAGGGATATACTTATGATCGAACATCCAAGTCTCTAAAAATGAAATTATATACTGAACTATAAAAAAAGTTACTAACCCTATCCATACTTTCCCTTTCACTCTCACACTCCGTGCAACAGTGATGGAGAACATCACGAGCAGCATGGTGAAGACGGATGTCCAAAAGATTATTAGCACTGCATACAAAGAAACCTCCCAGAATTTAACCGGTAAAAATGAAGTTGAAAACATCATTATATATACGCCTAAATGAATATAAGCGATTATAAATAATCCGAGCAACAACCCTAGAAATAGTAGCACCGGTGATAGAGCCATATACAGAACTGGTACAGGTACAAGTCTCCGATTGTATAAACTCAAGTTCTGATTAAAGGTACGTAATGTAAGAAAAAGAAGCACTACTCCTGCTACGACATAGGTAATGATGTTCATCATAAACATGTCCTGATCTGAATTAATTGTAAATCCTATCACAAACTGCAAAATGACGGTAATTACAAAAACAGCAAGAAACTTATCCCTATCTCGTCTAAAATCATACTTCACTAACTTTAGCATTCCGCGTACACCTCTCTGAACAATTCATCTATGCTTTTGCCTTGGCGCAGCCGGATATCCTCTACCGCCGTATGCATCACAATTTCTCCCTCTTTTATAAAAATCACATCATCAAAGATCCGCTCAATATCCGATACTAAATGGGTTGATATGAGAATGGTGCTATCCTCTTCATAAAACTCTACTAACGCGTTAAGAATTTTAGTTCTTGCTACTGGATCAACACCACCGATTGGCTCATCCAGTAAATACAGGCTAGCTCGGCGCGATAAAGCAAGTGTAAGCTGTAGACGTTCATTCATCCCTTTGGACAAATCCTTAACCTTATCTTGAGCTCTTAGCTTCATAAACTCCAACATTCGAGAAGCCTTAGTCTGATCAAAATCCGGATAGAAATCACTTTGGAACTTCAGAGCATCCTTAACATTCATCCAGGATTCTGTAAGCGGCTTATCGGGCATAAATGACACTACTGCTTTACTATCTATGCCTACAGCCCCTCCAATAATGGATACACGACCGGAAGTAGGCTGTGTCAGCCCGGCGATGATTTTCATAAGTGTACTTTTACCGCTGCCGTTACTGCCCAGCAGTCCCGTGATTTTACCCGCACTCAGATTAAAGGATACTCCGCGGAGGGCGTGCTTGGATCTATATTTTTTTGTAACGTCATGAACCTCAAGTATATTTTCCAACTTGCTTCCCCCCCCTATTCTCCATCCTTGTTTCGGATACTCTCTGCAACTGCCGCTAAAATATCTTCACCTTGAAAACCAAGGTCCTGCATGCCACGAATGAAACGATCCAGTACATCCTTTGCCATTTCTTTTTTGATGGTCAAAATAGTACCTTCATTACTAGTGACGTATCTTCCCATTCCACGCCGGGTCTCCACGATTTCTTCACGCTCCAGTTCCTGAAAGGTTCTTTGTACTGTATTCGGATTAATCTGCAGTTCATTGGCAAGCTCTCGTACCGAGAGAATTTTATCTCCTGGTTTTAACTTACCTGTGACGATTTCTCCTTTGATGTAATTCATGATCTGAATATAAATCGGCAGGTTGTTATCGAATTCGATTGTCATGATTAAGCAACATCCCTTCGTCTAAAGACGGAGAAGCCTATGAGTAGAAAGACAGCTGTGTATAAAACTAGCATTACTATGGAAAAGGTCAGCGTCATTCCAGGCATAGGTGCTCCTCCACCTTCATAAGCAGCTAAATTTAGGTTGGGGAATAATACATATTTATAAAATTCACGAAAAATAACCAATTTGTCTATCATCAGCATAAACATTGTAGCACCAATTGTAACACCCGTAGATGTTGTCAAAATCCCGATCATAAAAGCAAGTGTTGAATATACAACCGTACTAACTGAGTTATACATTAAACTGGTTAACATTTCACGAATACCAGCCTCACCACCACTCAAGCCAAACCATAAAGCTCCTGATGCAAAAACCGCCAACATGCCGACAACTGCCACTGAGAACGCGTAAATCAACACAACAGCATATTTGGACGCAAGTATTGCTGTACGACTTCTCGCACGGATTAGAAGGAATTTGATGGTGCCCTGACTATATTCTTTTGAGACAATACCCGCTGTTCCGATGATTGCGAGAATGGTAATCACTTGCCCAATCCCTTGTGAAAGCAGCATCATTGCTGAAAAATCATAAGCTGATCCAAACATATCAGGTGAGGCAGAATGAACAATGTAACCTAATAGCAAAGATAATAGAATTAATATCAGGTAAGGTACAAAAAACGTACGTTTCTTCGAGAGCTTGAGCCATTCATTAACAACCAAATTATTAAAGCTACGCAATTCGGTTCCCTCCTGTCCATTTCAAGAAATCTTCCTCTAAGCTTTGTTTATTCTCTGCAATCCGGTAAATACCTACCCCTTTATTACTAAAAGTCGACACTAGTTCCGGTACTTTACTGTCATGCAGATTTATCGTCACCTCAGAACGAGCACTATCCATAGACAATAACTCTGCGTATTCTAGCCCTTCCAAGATGTTAATTGCTGATTCTACTGAGCCTACACGAATGGTTAGTTTCACATCTGCAACTGTCTCCTGCTCCCCACCTATCGCTGTAACGGTCACCAATTTGCCGTTCTGAATCACGATGGCCCGGTGACAAATTTGTTCAATTTCAGTCAGTAAGTGGCTGGATATTAGAATAGAAATCCCTTCAACCTCAGCAATCCTACGCATATAATCACGCATTTCTCGTATTCCCGCTGGGTCAAGGCCGTTCGTAGGTTCATCTAGAATCAATAACTTTGGTCGGTTCAGTAATGCCTGAGCAATCCCAAGACGTTGACGCATACCTAGCGAATAGGCCTTCACTTTCTTATTCATTGCTTCCTGAAGTCCTACCAATTCAACAACCTCATCAATTCTGCCAGCCTCAATATTATCAGTCATTCTCTGGTATTGCTTTAGATTATCAAGCCCTGTCATATATGGATAGAACTCTGGATTTTCAATAATCGCTCCAATATGTCCAATAGCTTTATTAAAATCATTCTTAACACTGTGACCTTGAACGATCACATCGCCTTCACTCATCCGTATAAGACCCGTCATCATCCGGATCGTTGTTGTCTTCCCTGCACCATTGGGTCCCAATAGCCCAACAATTTCTCCCTTACGAATATCAAATGTTAGCTTATCCACAATGGATTTCCCTTTAATGATCTTGCTTACCCCATTCATTTGCAGCACGATTGAATCCTGCATGCGTTCATCACTTCCCTGCTTCATGGTAATCCTCCCTGCCATCTTTTGTATTATTGATGAGTTTGTTTTAATGTGTCGGTGTTATAGTTGAATAGTACACTAATATATTGTTGGTGTAAAGCCCGAAATTATGAATTACGCAAAATAAGGGCTTTCTATTAGACTATCAGCCAAACCAAAAATTGAAATGAACATAGATTAGATTACAAAGGAGGAATGACAAATGAAAAAAGAAGTTCATGTATCACAGACTAACCCACGCTTAACTGTTTACGATGAAGAAAACTTTAGGGGTAACAGTAGAATCTATACTGGCAACCTAGGCATTCGTAATACGGACAACATCCTCGATGGTATTGAGAGTCTTCGTTTCTTCTCTACCAGCAGCAATGCAACACTGGTACTGTTCACAAGAACTAGGTTTAGAGGGAACTTCCGCGTACTCCGTGGTAACCGCAGCATCCGTGATTTGGACGATTTCATATCCGGCAATGATGTGGAATCCATTATTTCAACCAATCAGAGATTAACTCTCGAACAGATTCGCAATATCCGCAGCAGCGGCACTTTGCCTGCGGGATATCGCTTGATCTAACATTTCCATTCAACAAGAAAGGAGTAATCTGGAGCAAGAGCCCAGGTTACTCCTTTTTCCTAACTTATCATCTGAGGTCAAATAGTTATTAGATTTACCTGCTAAGTCAATCCAACAAGGAGAGATGAAATATGGTAACTATAAAAGCAGCATCCGTAATCTATCCCAGATTAAGAGTATATAGTGAGGAGAACTTTCGTGGGCTCCGCAGAACCTATCGCGGCAACCTAGGCATTGCAGATATTGATGCAGTCCTTACTGGAATAGAAAGCTTACGCTTTTTCTCCACGAATCCGAACGCTACGCTTGTGTTGTTCGATCGTTCTCGCTTCCGTGACAATTTCGTAATTCTGCGTGGTAACCGCAGCATTCGCGAACTGGATGACTTTCTCCGTAGAGGAGATGTCGAATCGCTCATTTCAAGCCAATCAGCGGCTGACTCCGGCGCAGGTTCGCGCCATACAGCGCACTGGTAGCTTGCCTTCAGGATATCGTTTGATCTAATCACCTGAGGACGCAGTTTAAGCTATAAGCTTAAGGTGCGTCCTCATTTATTTTCCGCTATAATGACTCCATACATATTAATAGAAAGAAGGTATCTTTATGGAACCAATCGTTTCTACCCGTTGGCTGCTTGCTCGGTTATACGAACCTGAACTGGTTATAGTCGATTGCCGTTTTTTGCTCACAGATCCGGAAGCTGGGCGTAAAGCCTATACGGAAGATCATATTCCGGGCGCAATCTATTTTCATCTAGAAGAACAACTCTCCGCTCCAGTAAGCGCACACGGGGGGCGCCACCCCCTACCAGAAATCTCGAAGCTAACCACCGTTCTTAGCAAGGTTGGCATTAACAGAGATAGTATTGTCGTTGCTTATGATGATCAGGGTGGTGCCTACGCTTCCCGTCTGTGGTGGATGCTTAAATATTTGAGACATGAACGTGTGTTTGTAATGGATGAAGGTTACTCTGCTTGGAAAAAAGCATCCTTCCCCGTAAGTGATCATCAAGCGGTTAGAATTCCTAGCCAGTATGAAGCAGATGTTCAGAAGAAGATGCTTGCTAGCATGGAAGATGTGCAAAATGTAGTTAACGACGGTGGCGCACTATTGATTGATTCCCGCGAGTCCCGTCGCTATGAAGGGCTGGAAGAACCGATTGATCCGAAGGCAGGTCATATTCCTGGGGCGATCAATAAGTTCTGGAAAGAAGTACTGGATGAGCAAGGACGCTGGAAATCAACTGAGGTGCTGAAAGAGCATTATGAGGGAATTGATCCTGAGCAAGAGATTATCGTGTACTGCGGTTCAGGTGTAAGTGCCTGCCCGAATGTGCTCGCGCTCGGAAAAGCTGGGTATAGGAATGTGAAATTGTATGCGGGTAGTTGGAGTGATTGGATTTCGTATGAGAAGAATCCGGTGGCGATAGGAGAAGAATAGAATAAAGAACCTGCGGCGCGGATTCTTGTGATTCCCTGGAAATCAGAGGCCTGATTTACCCGACTGGAAAAATATCGTATTCGATTTTTCGTGTATATTTGGCTCGTTCATGGTTCGGTGGCACATGTATGCGATTTTTCGCATACATTTGGCTCGTTTAGCTTGCCGGTGGCACATTGTATTCGGTTTTTCGCATACATTTGGCTCCTTCAGCTTGCCGGTGGCATATTGTATTCGATTTTTCGCATATATTTGGCTCGTTCAGCTTGCCGGTGGCATATTGTATTCGATTTTTCGCATATATTTGGCTCGTTCAGCTTGCCAGTGGCACAATGTATTCGGTTTTTCGCATACATTTGGCTCGTTTACCTACCATCGGCACATTGTGTCCGGTTTTTCGCATACATTTGGCTCGTTCAACTTGTCGGAGGCACATTGTATTCGATTTTTCGTGTGTATTTGGCTCGTTCAGCTTGCCAGCGGCACATTGTGTTCGGTTTTTCGCATACATTTGGCTCGTTCAGCTTACCGGTGGCACATTGTATTCGATTTTTCGCATACATTTGCCCATTTACGTTACCGACGGCAAATTGTATTCGAATTTCCATTCACATTCTCTCGACGGACTTCATCTTCAAACCAAATCTGGACTTTGTAGCGTACCAATATATTCATAGTAAATGATCCGCTGAGATGAACCTCTTGCCACCGGGCGAAATTTACCTTTATCCACCAGCTGACGGCAGTATTTAATGATCGTCATCGTGTGCAATTCCAGTTCTCTCGCGGCATCAGCCGGGCGAAGGACTCGATGGTGCCGGATGGCTGCCCGCATCAGATCGCGCTCGATTCTGGAATAGGCTCTCTCAACGGTTGTCTTCGCAGACTTTTCTGCTAACAAATAAGAAAAGAGAATGTTCCGCAGCGCGGAGAGAATGAAGGATGGATTTTCTTTTAGCTCATCCAGCGAGATATAGAGCACCGTGCAGTCTTGAGACTGTAGAAAAAGCCCGCGGTTCAAGTCCATCCGGTATTTGCTTCGCTCCGTTCCATGTGAGCCATAGTCCATGATCTCAAATGCAATACGCGAGGCTCCGATCTCCCACAAAATATCCACAAAATAGGATCTGCCGCGCCAGTCCTTAACTTCATATTCTGGGTGTAATCCGTGAAAATGTCCGGCTAGAGGCCACCACACCCGCTCGACAAACAAGCGGTTTCCGTAACCATGACCGCGTTTAAGTGCATCGAGCCGCTCTCCCTTCCTTTGTTTAAGATGATTACATAACCATTCATTATGCTCCCTCTCGAAACCCATTACCTATCCCCTCGCTCTGCAACGAAATATGTTTTTAATCATACAAAACCCCGCCTCTATTCCAAAAGGAAAGGAGACGGGGCATTCTTTGCCTCGTTTGGTTTTATCTATACATAGTGTGCCACATTATCATTAGAATGCACAATAGGAAATCGGCAGGATCATTCAAAATAAATAAGCCCAGTAAAATCCCCCAAAAATTCTATCACCCTCTATTCCATTTATTTTTATATTTATATCCTCTTTTCTTTTAATATTTTCACTATTAATACATTTTCATATGGCATATTTTATCTTTTCAATTTTGGGTTTACTTTCCATTTTAATCAACTGCCCGCCTGGGGGTATTATCGCCGGAGAAGGCCGGATATACGAATATATAAAGGTATGCAGTAAGTTAGAGTGATTGGGTTTCGTATGGGGATTACGGTTGCTTTTGAGGAAGATTAAAGTTAAAAGCGCGTGCTTGATATCTGGTTAAACGATTATATGAAAGAGAAGCAACTATCAGCATACCGGAGTATCCGGCCGCACTTCTGCGAAACGGTCCGCTGAGGACTCCCGTTCCATTCTGAGTAGTGCTCACCCTATCTGAGGACGGTTGGTCCGCGTTGGGTTCGACCAGGATTTTCTGTATAATGGTAAACGTTACGTCGGATGTGATGTTAAACGCACGAAATGACAAGTAAACAAAGTCCATCCGGCGTTTTAAACCACGAACCGGAAAGGATGAAGTAAATTGAGTTATACGGAACTGCTGGAACGGAAGAGCGAAATCTTGAAGAAAACGGTAGAGAACTGGGTTTTGAAAGAAAATCGCGACGGACTGAACCTTCAAGAGGCTCATATTTACCAGAATATACTCAAGGAATTTCATCAAAACGAACATGAATTGAATGGGGTACGAGACGAGGAAGCAGTTAAGCGTCAGGACAACGGATCCACGGAAAAAGAAGACACTGTAACAGCTCGCAAACATGAGGCGCAAACGGCTTGATCTCAGAAGACGTACGCGTAAGAATATGAGAGGCTGCCCGGGAAGTTTGGGCAGCTTTTTACGTACAATCAATTCGCTGCCGGCCTCCGAAGCAAACGCTCTAAAATCCAGACGTTCATATAATCCAGCAACCTAAGGATATCGCTATATGACGTTAACCTTTTCTGTGCCAAGTATAAATTAGAGTACAGAGCTAACTCCTGTGCGTCACGACTGCCAGTATGTGCTGGCGGTGCTGGAGGTGGCCCGTATACCTCACACTGGAGTTTCTCAGATGTATTCGAAATCAACAATTTATATTTGTAAATATTTTCATGATAGATGGAAGACCAATACAACAGTTTCTACTGTTAAGGTAACAGCTCAGCACATAATTTTCTATCCTATTAGGTATTAACGCTTGATGAAACTACCAACCTTCTGGACAATCCTTCCTCTAGTTGTATATAGTGTATAACGAAAGTGGCACTTAGTGAGCAAGGTACCAGGAGGAGAAATACGAAATGGCAAATATATTGGTAGTAGAAGATGAACGAGCGATTAATGATTTAATTACAATGAATCTCAAGCTGGTTGGACATACATATAGCAAGGCTTACCGTGGACCGGAGGTTTTCGAAATTCTGGAGCGTGAAAAGACTGATTTGATTCTGCTGGATGTTATGCTTCCGGAATTGGATGGTTTTGAGGTGATGCAGCGGATTGCACATTTGCAGGTTCCAGTGATTTTGATCACCGCCAAGAATTCTTTGGCTGACCGCATTAAAGGCTTCGAGCTGGGCGCGGATGATTATATCATTAAACCCTTTGAAATCCTTGAATTGCTGGCAAGAATCAATGTAGTCCTGCGCAGGGGTGAAAAAGGTACCTCCAGCTTCATTTGCGATAATGTTGAGGTGCGTTACCTGGAACGGCAAGTTTTAGTAGATCAGACACCGGTTGATTTGACCGTTAGGGAATTCGAGCTGCTTGAGGTATTAATTCGTAACCGGAATATTGCATTGTCGAGGGAAAAGCTGCTGGAATTGGCATGGGGCTATGATTTTGAGGGCGACACCCGCACCGTGGATGTCCACATCCGTCAGCTACGTAAAAAGTTGGGCTGGGAAGAACGGATCAAAACCATTTTCAAGCTAGGCTACCGCCTGGAAGTTCAGAGCTAATCATGAGATTCTGGCATAAGATTCTGCTGTCGGTACTCGCTCTCTTTATTGCTGCTCTGGATGTAAGTGTCATTATGGTGATGAAAAAAAGCTGGCAGCTAAACATGGACAGTGAAATGCAGAGAGCCTCCAGTGAGCAATTGTTAATCGCCAACAATATTTATGAGAACCTTAATTCTATTCAAGCACGGGGAACGGCATTGACCCCTATTCTACTGGCCAGCGTCTCTGAGTCCTATGGAGATTACTACCGTAAGCAGGGAATCTATTTACAGCTATGGGAGAACGACCGAATGATTTACCCTCCCCAAAAAGGACAATTCGGGAAATCTAATTTAGGAAAAGGCGATCAGCCTGTATCCTCAGACGAACGCTCTATTCAGCTCTCCACTCAGCTTCCTGCTCCTTACCAGCATTTGCTGCTTGTCTATCAGCGTGATATCAGTGAGCTCTTCAACAAGCAACAGGAACTGAACCGCTTTTTTGTAATGATTAACTGGATCGTGGGACCCATTCTGCTGCTACTTCTTTATCTTCTAATCCGGCATCTAAGCAAGCCGTTAAAGCTCCTGTCAGAGACCAGCAAAACGATCGCCGAAGGCGACTATACGAAACGGGTGCAGCTGCGCAGCAAAGATGAATTTGGCGAACTGGCCTTGAACTTCAACCGGATGGCGGAGGCCGTGGAGCAGAGGGTTACCGAACTCTCAGACATGGCTGAAGAAAAACAAAGGATGGTGGATAATTTGGCCCACGAGTTGCGCACGCCTTTGACCAGCATGCAGGGGTTCGCCGAGTTTCTGACCACGGCCAATATTGGACAGGAAGAACAGCAAACTGCAGGCGGCTATATTCTTAGTGAAACCCTTCGTCTCAAGAATCTGGCCTTCAAGTTGCTGGATTTGTCTGTCCTCCGGCATCAGCCGTTGGCACTTCAGCAGGTGGATATTTCGGAACTATTTCAAGCTATCCTACAGACGGAGCGCCCAAAATTGACGGTTGCTGGCATAAGATTTCATGTCCAACATACGATTTCAAATGTCTGGGGAGATCCCGATTTACTAGCTTCATTATTGGTAAATCTGGTTGAGAATGCGATTCATGCCTCCAAGCAAGGCAGCGAAATCCACATGCTGGCCTATGAGCTGGATGGAGAAGCCGTGCTAGAAATCCGTGATACGGGAACCGGAATCACCGCAGAGATGGCTAAACGTGTGTTTGAACCTTTCTATCGGGGAGACCAGGCTCGTTCACGTGAATATGGCGGCGCTGGCCTAGGATTATCCTTATGTCGGCAAATTGCTGAAGCGCATAAGGCCAGACTATCCTTAAACTCTGTCCTCGGCGAGGGAACTAGCATCAGACTCTTTTTACAACTCTATAACAACTGCCCTCCTACTCTATAACATCTTTGGATTAAGGTTAGGAAGATTCATCATCATCCGATCCCAATGGAGGTTAAGTTAAATGAAGAATAACAAGATTTCCGCTACACTCGCTGTACTCTTGTTCTCTGGAAGCGTGCTGGCGGTGAGCGCAATGATTGTCCCAGGATTTGTGAACACCACCGCTGCCAAGAGCATTTCTGCAGTACAAGACTCGGGCAATCTAACCTTGAACAGCAGCAAGGCACCCGTACTAAAAGTAGAAGCAGAAGCTCCTGTATCTACTGTGAACAGAGATCTAGAGCAGCTGATGACCCAAGAAGAAATGCAGCAAATTTATGATTTTGCGGACAAACCCAATAACGAAATTATCACCATCGGAAGGGAGATGACCGAGGATGAAATAAACCGGAGGCTGATATTGGAAGACCAGTATGTGTATGACGGCCTTCGTCCCAAGCAACTGTTCCCGTTAAAATCGGGACAAGCGGAGTTTTATTTTGACTTGGAAAAAAACACGCTCAAGTATCCGAATCGGACATTGACTGACGAGGAACTGTTACAATATATTGACTGGTTCTACCGGGAGGCATATGCCTTGTCCAAGCGGAATATTGTAACCCCTCCAGACACAGGGAATTTGAGCCAGACCGACGCCATTGCCATGGCCGCTTCAAGTGTGCGAAAAATATTCGGAGCTGACGTCTCCAAGCTTGAAGTAAAAGCAAGCCAAGGAGAATCCATGCTATCAAAGAAAAAGACCTGGATGGTAATATTCACCCCTTATAAAACCAACACCTTAAGAGGACAAGGTAAGGAATTTTGGCAATATACCGTAATTATTGATCCCTCCACCCGCACGGTAGTAGATACGACCGCATCTAATTTTTCACTCACAAGAACCCCAATCAATGCTGAAGCTGCCATCGCTATCCAAAAGGATGCAACCTGGATTAACGAGGCTATAAAAATAGTTACAGACAGACAAGGAGAAACCCGGAGAATCGCCACGGCTTCCCTTACAGACACTGACGTAAATAATAAGCGCGGTATGGTAGCGGTCAAAATGTTGCTCGAAGACGGCAGCAGTTATACTGCAGAGTTACGCTACCCAGATCAGACTCTTCGGTGCCTCATCTATGAAGAAGCAGTAGCTGCTAAATAGCGATACTAAGGATGAACAAAGGGGAAATTGTATTTCAAATCGGTATAACCAGTTCTTGAAAAAGTTAAGGAGGCTACTGAGTAAGAGTAAGAATTGCGAGGCATTTGGATAAGTGGTTTGTGGACTGAACTAGGTGATGAGTAAGATCCCTGTTCAGTCCTTTTTGGGTTCTTTTGCAAACAATCTGCAAACAAGAAGTCGAAGATGATAGTTGTAGTGTACCTAGAGGCATCCACGCTTTAATAGTCTCTATCCTTTGTCCAAATTGCATTTAATAGAATATTTTGGTAGATTGAATCCAGGAACTTGTTAACCGACTGATCAGCGCAAATATTGTTCAAAACTAAGCGTATTTCTACCGAGGGGAGATCAGATTTCTATGAATATAGCCGTCAAATTGATGCAAAAATTCAAAGACCGCGATACCCAGAATAAGCTGAAACTTTATCAGGACAAAGTGGAGCTCATCAGAAAACGGAATTTGGAAGCATGGGACGATGGGCAGCTTCAAGCGGAATCCCTCCGGCTACAAAAGGAAGCAAAATCAGGTACACCTTTGGATGAGCTGCTTATCGCTGCTTATGCGTTAGTATGCGAGGCAGCGAAGAGAAAGCTTGGATTAAATCCTTACGATGTCCAGATCATGGCTGCCATCGCTCTGCACGAGAGATTCTTGATCGAGCAGCATACCGGTGAAGGAAAAACACTTTCTGCTGTTATGCCTGCATATCTAAATGCACTGACTGGCAAAGGCATTCATGTGCTGACTTTTAACGATTATTTAGCCAAACGGGATGCGGAATGGATGGGCCCGATCTATCGTTTTCTCGGATTAACGGTAAACTCGGTTCAAGCGGGCATGAGCCTGTCCGAGAAACAGGAAGCATACGCCAAGGATATAACCTATGTTACGGCCAAAGAAGCGGGATTCGATTACTTGCGCGATACAATTGCACTAAACGAAGCCGATACCGTGCATCGTCCTTTCCACTACGTCATCGTCGACGAAGCGGATTCGCTGCTTCTCGACGAAGCTCGGGTGCCGCTAGTCATAAGCGGTGATTCTCCCTCTTCCAGGAGCGACGGCTTTCGTTTCGCAGAAGTAGCTCGGCAGCTCAAACGAGATGAGCATTACGATTTCGACGAGTTCCAGCGGAACGTTTACTTAAATGAAACAGGCGCTGCGCAAGCGGAATCGCTGCTGGGATGCGGCAATTTATACGATAGCCATAACAGTCACTTGCTGACTTCTTTAAATTGCGCGCTGCATGCGGAATCGTTATTAAAGAAAGACATAGATTACATCGTCCGGGACGGAAAAATCGAGCTGATCGAAGAATATACCGGCCGAGTGGCGGAGAACCGGTATTTGCCGGACGGGCTGCAAGCCGCGCTTACGGCAAAAGAAGGGCAGTACTCCATAGCCGGCGGGAAAATTCTCGGGACGATCACCATTCAACACTTCATTAGCCTGTATCCGCAGATTTGCGGAATGACGGCTACCGCTCATGCTTCCGCGATGGACTTCGAAGATATTTATGCGCTCCAGGTGCTGCAAATTCCACCGAACCGGCCAAACATTCGAATCGACCATCTGCACCGGATTTATACCCATAAAGAAGCCAAGCTTAAGGCACTCGTACAAGAAATCTCATCCGTCCATAGGACGGGACGTCCAATTCTCATTGGTACGTCAAGCGTCGAGGAGTCTGCCATGCTGGCAGAGGCGCTAGCGGTTTCGGGCGTATCTTGCCATGTTCTAAATGCGAAAAACGACGCAGAAGAAGCCGACATCATCGCCAAAGCGGGAGAAATCGGTGCAGTGACTGTGTCTACAAATATGGCGGGACGCGGGGTCGACATCCGGCTCGGCGGCGGCGACCCTGCGCAAGCAGAGGTAATCGCCAAGCTGGGCGGGTTGTACGTAATTGCCACCCATGTGAACGAAAGCGTGCGGATCGACGACCAGTTGCGCGGGCGTTCCGGTCGCCAAGGCGACCCGGGGGCTTCCGTTTTTTATGTAAGCTTGGAGGACGAGTTACTGCTTCGCTTCGGCATCCATAATGCAGTTCGCGCTCCCAGGCAGGAAGAGGCTCTTGAAGAGACGGGGCTCAGCAGCAAGATCACAAGTATTCAGCGGATTGTTATGGGTCAAAACTTTGATATCCACAAGGAACTGAACTGTTATTCGGATATGGTGGAGGATCAGAGGCGAATTCTATACGCGGAGCGACTGCGAATTTTGAAAGGCGAGCAGCCGTTGAGCCCAGCGGAGCAGCGGGTACGGCTTTTTTATATCGACGAATTCTGGGCTGACCATCTTGCATACGTTTCTTACCTTCGTGAAGGCATTCACTTAGAGAGCCTTGCCAGCCGCAATCCAATCGACGAATTTCATGCTCAAATCACTGAAGCCTACGAGCAAATTCCTTCTAAAATAAATATCGCGTCAGAAAATATGCTTGAAAAGCTCGGAGGTTCAAATGATCCGGCAGAGTGGGAAAAGTTCGGTCTGAAAAGCCCTGCTTCCACCCGGACTTATATTATCAACGATCAATACCTACAGAGTAAGCGAACCTCATGGACCGGAACGACCGTATTTGCTTATTGGCTTCGCACGGTTGCGAGGCCGATATTCAAGCTGTCAAAATATTGATGCAACGATGGGGCGATTAGCCCCTACTCCTCTAGCTCATCCAACTTCGCTTCCAATTCAACCAGCTTGCGATTCGCTTGATCCAATATCTCCTGTTGTTCTCCGGTTTTTGCTCGTTTTATTTCTTTTTTGATGGCCATAATCTGCTGTTCCAAATAGAGAATTTCAGCTTCATTTCCTGCGTTGTTCCACATCTGTGAATAAGTCATTATCGGTCTCCTTTTTTCTAATTAAGAAAAGCCTTCCATAAAGTTCAATCGAACTTTAGGAGAGTTTTTTTTATCTACACAAGGGTTTCAAGTTCTCGCTTCTAGCAAAATTCTACTCTTGTGATGCTTCCTGTATTAAAGGCATCCCAGCTTCAACTAAACGTTTGTTTCGAATGAAGATAATGGACAGTATTACAGTTAACACCCCTGTTCCAACAAGGAGCCATTCAATCTCAATTACATCCGCGAGCGGACCGAATATCAGCATTCCAATTGGCATCATGGAAGTCGATATCATACCAAAGACTCCGAATATGCGTCCCAAGTAATCCGGATCTACCTTCTCTTGTAGCATTACGGTTGTCGGTGTATTAAAGACGGGCATAGCTACGCCGAAAATAGCCATCATAACCAAGTAGATCCAAAAAACAGGTACAATACCCAAAGCGAACGTACATACACCCATAATTAAGCTAGCAAAAGTCATTGTATATACTTTGTTTCGAAAGCCGCCCCATGAAGCAATAATTGCTCCGCCAGCCATCATACCGATAGAAAAAGCAATTTCAATGGCTGTTAATCGCCAATAATCATCTCCGAAGCTGCGTGTCACTTGTAGCGGTGTTAAAAATGCAGCCGGTGCCATCAATACGAAGAAAAAGGCGAAAAAAATGAAAAAAGTTTTGAGAAAGCTGTGGTTTTTAATATAGCTTAAACCCTGTTTAAAATCGTCCAAATAGCTTGTCGTTTGTTTATCAGTCGCTTTTTTATGCAACGGTATTTTCAAAAAGAAAGATAATGTAAAGATCGCTATCGCCGCTGTGATAACATCGATAAAGAAAATGACCTCAATTGTTGCCAATGAAAGCAATGACGCGCTAACGATAGGTGCAACAAACATCATTAGTGCTTGAAGACTTCCGTTAATCCCATTTACTTTCGTCAGCTTATCCTCTGGTACAATTTGAGGTAATATTGCCCCAACCGCAGGTGATTGAACCCCAGCTCCGAGCGCACGAACTGCAGCAATGGCGAACAACAACCATATCTCATCATAACCAAGCAAAAATGTAATGGCTAAAATCAGTGTAACAAAGGCAATCAGGGCATCTGCTATCATAATAAGATATTTCCGGTTGAAACGGTCCGCCCATACACCTGCAAACGGTGATAATAAAAAGGTAGGAATGAAACCACAAATAATAAATAATGTCATCATCATACCTGATTTTGTTGTAAGCGTAACGTACCACATAATAGCATATTGAACTAAAGCAGAACCGAATAACGAAAATGTTTGACTACTTAGAAAGATAATTATATCCCGTTTCCAATGTTTTTTGTTTTGTGCTTCGGTTGGTATCACTATAACTTACTCCCCCATTTTTAAAAAATATCATTCATTCCCCATTCGTCTATTAAAATTAATTACCAAATCCGGTACTTCTAATTCTATGTACAAAAATTTTATATAAATCACATTTCTAGAATAGCACAGAAATATTCACCCCACCATTCAGCCAGCATCTTAAAATTAGCCTGTGCACACAAAGAGCCGGTATCCCCCTCTTTCGAGAAGCCACCGGCTCTTTTTTACGTCTATTTCATTCTCCGTTTATACACTCGCATTGCGGAAGCCCAGAAAAACGCAAGTATTGCTAAACTCCATAATACCGCCACAAGCGTAGTTTTATCTGCCGTTCCTCCGAGTAAAAGAGAACGAATACTCTCGATAAGCGGTGTCATGGGCTGATATTCTGCGAATACGCGTATAGCCGAAGGCATGCTGTCGGTCGGCGCAAAGGCAGAACTAACGAATAAAAGTAACATCAAAATGTAAGAAAATACTCCTGCTCCTTCGAATGATTTAGCAAGTAAGCCGAAGGTGACGGCAATCCAAGTAAACGCAAGTACGCTAAGCAACAAAATACCAATGGCTAATACCCAACCGAGCACATCCGCTTTCGGCCGAAATCCCATTCCGAAGGCAACAAGGAAAATGGCAAGCAATGAAATGACGTTAAAAACTAATGAAGCAACCACATGACCGCCTAGAATAGAGGCTTTTGCGATCGGCATGGAGTGGAAACGCTCGAATATGCCTTTCGTGAGATCGTTATTGATACGAAGAGAAGAATAAGCCACGCCACTAGCAATGCAAAAGAGCAATATTCCGGGCACAATATAATTGATATAGCTTACATCACCGGTGTTCATCGCTCCGCCAAAGATGTAAACAAAGAGCAGCATGATCATGATCGGCATGGCGATGACGGTAATAATCGTGTCGATGCTACGTGTGGAATGGCGAATGACACGCCCACTCATGACGGCGGTATCGCCTAGAAAATGAATGAATTTCATCGGGAGTCCTCCTTTTTGCTAGTGACGATCGCGAGAAAAACATCCTCAAGCGAGGGCAGTTTCTGCGCAAACTCGGCAATTTCTATGTCAGCTTCCGCTGCTTTCGTTAGCAGTCGCATCATCTGTCTCGTACTTCCGTCTGTAATGACGGAGAGCGTGAGATTGTTCGAATCTGCAGTCGCGTTAAATTCCTTCAACAGATCTTGTGCTTGATTTAGCGTTGTTTCATTGTCGAATCGAAGCTCGATATGACCCTTAGGCAATCTATTTTTTAGCTCCGCGGGACTGCCGCTTGCCACGATATGACCTTCGTGTAAGATCGCAATTTGATCGGCTAGATGGTCAGCTTCCTCTAAATACTGCGTAGTTAAAAAAACAGTGACACCTGATCTTGCTAAATCCTTGATCATATCCCACATAGCAAGACGCGCTTGCGGGTCAAGTCCGGTGGTCGGCTCATCGAGAAAAATGACCGAAGGGTTACCCAATAAGCTCATGGCCAAATCCAAGCGCCGACACATCCCTCCGGAATACGTGGAGATTCGGCGATCGGCGGCATCGAGCAAGTCAAAACGACGTAATAACTCCTCGGCTTGTTTGTCAGGATCGGGCAAATGGCGGAGTTTGGCCATCATTCGCAGATTCTCGCGTCCGGTCAGGATATAGTCAGCGGTGACGCTTTGTCCTGTCAGGCTGATCTCCTTACGTACTTGTTCTGGTTGCTTAGTTACGTCGGCTCCATTAATCTTTGCGCTTCCGTTGTCGGGCTGGAGCAGGGTGGCAAGAATTTTGATCATAGTGGTTTTACCCGCGCCGTTGGACCCTAAAAGAGCAAAAGTTGAACCCTTCTGAACAGTGAAGTCCACCCCCCGCAACACTTCCACGTTCTTATAGGATTTTTTGAGGCCTATTACTTCAATCGCCCAATTGTTCGATGTCATCCTAATCCCCCCTATCTTCCAAGTTTTTTGTGAATGGACTCGTTCATTTTGGCTCGCATTTTCCCTGTCCAAGTCTGAGCGGAAACGTCCTCGAGCAGCCCGTCACAGAACGCCATTACGTCATTCCCTACGATCTCCAGAACATCTCGACCTTCAGCAGCTCCCATCTCAAACATGTCAAGCATTTCGGGAAACAGGTTGATGACGCTAGAATCGTTTGTTGAGAAATTCAGCATGTAGCGCGATGCGATATTGTAAACTTCTCGGTAATCGTTCGGGAGTGCTTTTGAACGTTTTACGCACTCTTTATAAGCCTTTTTTTGTTCACGTAAATCTTTAAATTTAGCGAGCATGTTCTTATACACGGCTATCCTCCTTCAGTTGGGTAAGTCTTGACGAAACATATCCCCATTTCTCCCAAAACATGGACAGTTCCCGCCATCCCTCTTCATTTAAACTATAAAATTTCCTTGGTGGTCCTATTTCGGACGGTTTTTTCTCGATATCGACGAGTTTATTTTTTTCTAACCGTATCAAGATGGTGTAGACCGTTCCTTCAACAACATCTTCGAAACCGAGCGCATTTAGCGTTTTTACGATTTCATACCCATAGGTTTCTTTCCGGCTGATGATTTCAAGTACACAGCCTTCCAAAACTCCTTTCAGCATTTCTGTTAGGTTATCCATTTAAATCCTCCAATGCTACTCTGTATTGCTTAGTACCACTATATAGTAACACCGAGTAGTGGAATTGTAAATAGGAGGAAAAGCGGATTGCTGAAAATAAATACGACAGCAGTAGGGACTGGATTTGGTATGAGTGGAAAGCATTTGCTTTAAGTCAGTAACAATAAAGAAAGCCCGCGCTGGGCACGGGCTTTCTTTATTGTTACGAGGTTCTTCGACATCGACAAAACTATTTATACGGGTCAGCAATTTCTTCCCATTGACCAGTGAAGACATCCACTTTTATCGTGAACTCCCTGCCGCCTTGCCTAACATTACTGAACAAATAACCATCTCCAATAAAGCCGGAAATCCAATCCTCATCTATTGGCTCGAAGCCTTCTGTATCAAAGATTGGCTGAAGTAACTTATACAGCTCCTTCTTGTATTCCGTACCGTTAGATATGTTCCACAGATCTATCGCTTCTCGATTCACAAGGCTTCTCACTGGACTGCCAGAAGTTGTATCATGAACCGTTCCGGTAAGAGGATTAATTATATAGCTAAGGCCTTCCCCTACGCTATTCGGTGGATCCATAAAATTAATCGTGTATTGATCGCCTTTTTTACCAAAAGTCCAGCCGCTAGCTGGAAGCTTTTTTTCCAGCAAGGACTTAATATCCTGTTCACTGAGCGGAGGAGAAATAAACGAGCCATAGTACATCTGTACACTCTCAATGGTCAATTCCTTGCCGTAAACGACAATAACTTCAAGCGGAAATTCAGAGATGGATGCTGCACCTGCCAAACGAGCTACAATACGGTCCCCATCAAGCTCATACGAAACTACGGCGCCAAATCCAATCTTCTCGCCCCAAGCCCCCTCAGTGTAATCATACACTTTAGTCAAATGCTTTCCGTCTAGTTCAGCGGATACGTAAGTGTGGTTATTCCGGTGTGAAATGGAGGATTTCAGCCTCCGATTTAGCGTCTCGACCGGTTCCTCTACCACAAGCTCTTCCAGAGTGACAGGCTGGAGCACATGAATCTCACTCATTGAGAGCCCTGTTCCAGTGCCGGTAGTAATACGAATAAAGATTTCTTTAGTACCATCCCCGTTAAGATCGGCTTCTTCAATGGAAGGTGGCCGCGTTTCATCTTCACCGGCATTCCACAAAAACGTTCTGTTAACCTCACCGTGCACATCTACCGTGACTTCATGCAAAAGTGCATGCTCAGCCGTAGGCTTTGCAGTTACAGTAATTCCGTTCTTCTCTGCTAATAGGGTTCCTTTGGGATCGATTGCAGTTGAATCTTTAGTCTGAGAAGCTGACGGGATAACAACACTCTTCTCCGGGGCTGACGTAGAACTCAGCTTTGCCCCAGTCAAGGTACAGCCACTTAAGACCATAATTACTGTTAACCCCAACACCGTGTTTTGTGCTGTGATTTTTTTATGCCTGGTGATCATGGTTATCCTTCTTTTCATTTCCTTCTTGTTGCTTGAAATGCCGGCTGCACCAGCCACTCGGATTGGATCGGTCAATGTTTCTAATAGTTTAAGAAGAGTCCGTGCGTAGTCTTTGTGGTGCTCCGATGCAAGATGCTTTAAAGCCAGCGCATCACAGGCGACCTCTTGATCCCTTTTCATTTGGCTAACGGCATACCAAAGCAACGGATTGAACCAATGCAAGGCCAGCAGCAGTCCTGTCAGCAGATTCAGCGAAATATCACGACGTTTCACATGCGCCAGCTCATGCAGAAATATATGACGCAGTTCGTTTGCCTCCAGCCTGTGCAACATGGATGTCGGCAGCAGCAGCTTGGGGCGCATCACACCAAGCAGTGTGGGCACGGCAATCTGCTTCGTCTCAACCAGCTTCACTGGGCGCCTTACCTTCATCTCTCGTTGACACGTTTCGAACAACCACAGGATATCTGCGGAACGGATCTCCGGTTCCCGTCGAACCCGTGCCGTGAATCGCAGCTGCTCACGAACCGACAGACTTATCATTACCACTACTCCGCTAAGCCATATCAGAACCAGCAAATGCATCGGCGTCCTGCCTGCATTGGATGTCTCAAAAGGATCGTAGATTTCCGGAGTCACCAGTGTCATACTATCTGGTCTGTCGGCTTGCTTTGAAGTTCCTGTTATTTCAGCGACCGTGGTCGAGTTCACCTCTTGAATGTTCATCCCGGACACAGGCAAATCACCTACATCCGGCTGCGCAGAAGGAATATTGAAAGTCAGAGCTGATTCTCTCTCCAACGGAAACAAATTAAAAATGCTGAACGCACTTTCCGGTGTCCAAGGGACGGCTAACCTCACGATCAGCGGTATCCACAGAAGATACGTCCAGGTCGGTTTTAATCTATTCTTGATCAAGAAACGGGTTGCCAGGATCAGCAAAGCCAGCACGCTCGCCATAGCGGATAGTGACAATATCTTAACGAACAGATTGTATGCAGCTTCCAGCAAGCGACTCAGTCCTTTCGCTCATCCAAAATTCTCTTCAATTCTTCAATATCTTCTCGGGACAGCTTCTCATTCTGTAAAAAGTTGACTAACATCGGGCGCAGCGTTCCACCGTAGATCCGCTTCAGAAAAGATTGTGTCTCCGATTGGACGCATTCCTCTTCCCGCACCAGTGGGTAATACGAATACACCCTTCCTGTCTGGTTGTAACCGATAGCCCCTTTCTCCGTCAGACGCTTAATCAGCGTCCGCACCGTTTTTGGGTTCCAGTCCCGGCTGCCCTCCAGAGCTTCAACAATCTCTCCTGCCGTGCGCGGGGCTCCAGTCCACAGCACCTTCATTACTTCCCACTCGGCATCCGAGATTTTTGGAATTTCCGTAGACATAATCCTATCCGCCTTTCTTTCTACTGAATGACTACACTTGTAATCCAATGTAAAAAATATACAAGTAAGTCTCGTTTATGTCAACCATAAGTAACAATACGAATCACTATTAACAATGAATGCAGATGTGGGGTTAGTGCAGAACACTATATTTGGGGAGATAATTGTGAATATCCTCTTTTTTATAGTTTAAATTAAGGTTGGCCCCTTCACTGACCCGGTGTATGGACAATGTACAAGAAGAATTATGATTACGTACATTAAAAATATTAATACAACTCTCCAAAGAGGTGGAATGTGTGCCTATTAAAAATGGTAATCAATACATCGAACGAATCGATCAGCAAAATATCAATATTTGGTACAAAGGGACGCGTATCGAAGGACCATTATCCAAACATCCTGCATTTCAAGGCCTCATACAAACACAAGCCGAATTGTACAACATGCAGTGTGACGAACGTTATTTAGCGCAGATGACCTACCCTTCGCCTGATACTGGAGAGCTTGTTGGTCTATCTTTTCTCCCACCCAAAAGTGTTGATGATTTAGAACGTCGAAGAAAAATGATTGAACTCTGGTCAAACAGACATCACGGTTTTTTAGGACGCTCCCCAGATTATATGAATACGGCAATCATGTCCCTGTTTACTGCTGCCGATATCCTTGAGGACCTTCATCCGAAATATGCTGAGAACCTCAGGAAATACTATGCCTACTGCCGAGATCATGACATAACTTTATCCCATGCATTCATCCAGCCTCAAGCAAGTAAAATATCCGGTCAAGTTGATGCCACAGAGGATTCTATCGCTGCTAAAGTCGTAGAAATCAAGGACAAAGGGATGGTTGTGACCGGTGCTTTTATGATGGCAACACAAGGGGCTACATGCGATGAAATGCTAGTATTCCCTACGCCTTCACCATCCCTTGTAGATGATGATAATCCCTTCGCATTTGCCTTTGCAGTACCTAATGATCTGCCTGGGATGACTTTTTTTTGCCGTGAAAGTTACTCAGCCACATCTACTTACGACCATCCCTTAAGTTCTAGATATGAAGAAATGGATACGCTTGTTATATTTGACCGCGTACTCATCCCACATGATCGAATATTTTATTACGGAGATGAGATCTACTGTGCCCGATTGTTCGGTGAGAGTCACTTTCATACCCATATGGGTCACCAAATCATCACCCGCTATATTGCTAAGACTGAGTTCTTTCTCGGTGTGCTAGAATCTTTGGTAGAAGAACAAAATGCTGAGCTCGAGTCCTTCACCATTCTGCCGATTTCAAGAATACTGACGTTTCTAGAAACATTCAAAGCGTTAAGACTCGCTTCTGAAGTAGGAGCATCCCACGATAAATTTGGATTTCTTGTTCCTGATAAAGGCCCCCTTCTAGCTTCAACCATTCACTTTTCAGAGTTTTATCCGAAGATGGTTGAAATGGTTCAAAATCTCAGTTCAAGCGGGCTTATCATGATCATCTCTGAATCGGACTTCAGTTCAAGTGCCGGTTCATACCTCCATCAGTATTTGAAGGGTAATGTCTCGGATGCTTGGTACCGAAATGCCTTATTCCGGGTCGCATGGGAACTGGGAGCGGGTGCATTCGGTGGCCGCCAAACCCAATTTGAGCGGTTATTTTTTGGGAATTCAGAAACAATGGCCTGGCGTATGTACAATAGCTACGATAATCATGAATACTTCCGTCAAATCATTCACGAATTTATTTCACCAGAAGACCCCCTCCCTAATTCAACAACAGATGTAGTTTCTAATTGAGCTTTCTTTTTGTATATTTTTCATGTTGAATTGAACTTTTCGAATTGCTCCCACGGCCAGGTGACATGAAATACTATAGCCCTGGCTGGAGCGTTAAGACTTAGAAATCGCACCTAATTATACGAGATAAGTGCAGTTACTCCTTTGTTAATAACCAAAAAAGAAGAGCCAGAGCACTCACAATTGCACCTAACAAACTCACTCCGTTCCAGCCAAAGTAAACATAGATACTGGTAGATGCGATCGATCCAGTGGCGCTGCCAAAGGAATAAAAAATCATGTAACCGGCAGTAAGCCTACTGCGTGCCTCAGGTCGCAAAGTAAGGATCATGCTCTGATTGGTGACATGTACGGCTTGTACTGCAAGATCAAGAAGGATAATACCAACGATTAATGCAATAAGCGAATGTTGAACATAACTTATTGGCAACCATGATATGAGCAAAAGAATCAAGGCTACACCTGTGGTCTTCTGCCCTAAACCCCGATCGGCGAGGCGACCTGCTCGCGCTGCTGCTAACGCGCCTGCAACACCTGCGAGACCAAACGCTCCAATTGCAGTATGTGAAAGAGAAAACGGTGGGGCGCTGAGAGGTAATACTAGAGATGTCCATAATATACTGAAAGCAGTAAAAATCATCATGGCTAGTGCAGCACGGATTCTAAGAGTTCGTTCCTGAGCAAACAACGTGAACATTGAACGAATCAGCTGTAGGTAAGATAATGATTCTCTTTTATGCTCATAATTTGGCAACACCCGAAACAATACACATGCCATGATTAGTGTTAATACCGCGGAAACAAGGTAGACAGAACGCCAACCTGCTAAATCCATTAATACGCCAGCGAAAGTTCGCGCCAGTAGAATACCAATTACGATTCCACTTGTCACAACACCAACGACACGCCCACGTTCGGCTGGAGCAGCCAAAGTTGCCGCGAATGCAACGAGCGTCTGTGTCACTACGGCTAGAAACCCAACCGCTGCTATACCTATGAATAACACTATACTGCTGGTGGCAGTACCAACGACAATTAAAGCCAATACGGATAGAAGCATCTGTCCAGCGATCAGCCAACGCCGATTTAATAGATCACCCAGAGGCACTAGTAATAACAGTCCAAGTGCATAAAAAATTTGAGTGATTGTAATAACAAGTCCAACGAATGAATGAGAAATACCAAACTCGTTCGAAATAGCGTCCAGTAAAGGCTGCGCATAATAAATGTTAGCAACAACTATTCCGCAGGCGATGGAAAATAAAAGTGCCACATTACGAGATATTATTGATACAGGCACTGGTTCCGACGCTCTAAGCCCTCCTCGTACTTTTTCAGTTTTTTTGACTGTTTGATCCGCTATAATAGCTTTCGATTCCTCAACAGATTCCCCCAAAGATAACGCCTCCTGATTAACTTTTATCAAATTCATACATTACATACCAATCAGTACGTAAATACGTTTGACAAATATAACTCTAAAAAAAGATAACTGTCAAGAGATTAGCTTATAGAACAACCAAAAATTAGAATCCGACTATTTATACGTTCATTTCTTATTGACATAATAATATTCAAACCATAAAATAATATCATACCGTTCGATATGAAAAGAGGGAGTTAGTATGGCTCGACCACGTGAATTTGATGAGGAAAAAGCATTGGATGCAGCTATGCAAGTATTTTGGGAAAAAGGGTTCGAGGCTACCTCTTTAAGCGACCTGACATCAAGAATGGGTATTCAGCGGCCTAGCATCTACTCTACCTTCGGAGATAAAAAAGGACTATTTGAAGCTGCGTTGCGGAAATATACGAGTTCTCATGCTGCCTATGTTCGTAACAAGCTTCAAAACAATTCTTCTGTTAAAGAGGCATTCCGTGACTTTTTCGAAAATATAGTGACAAAAGAATATGGACAACATCCGAACTGGGGATGCTTTTGCATTAATTCGATGGTTGAACTTTCACCCCACGATGAGAAATTTGAGCTCCTGACAAGAGAACACCAGATGTATCTCTCGGTAATATTTCAAGAAACGATTGATCGGGGTTTGCGCTCAGGTGAGCTTGATTCAACTATTAACGCAAAAAGTTTAGCGCAGACACTAGTCATATCATTAATTGGACTTACTGTGATCATGAAATCCCGTCCTGAAAGATCATTTGTAGATAATTCTGTAAAAGAAATACTTACATTGTTACGATAAAATCAAAAATTAGATATGCAGCTTTTGTAACTTTGAAACTTTAATATGTTTAATAACTCTTCACTAATCCTGTTTTCCTGTCGATAATTTATAGTAGATGGAAAAGTATGGAGGAGCATATGAACACTAATCGCAGAACTGAACCTTTTCGATATACCCTTAAAGAACCTGTAACCCTTGATCTTCATATTCTTAGTATTAACGGAATCCAGGTTCCTTCTAAGCCTGTAAGAGCTGTACTGTTCAACATCAGTCGAACAGGCTGCCACTTATCGTTACCCCTCAACATTAATCCAGAAAATAACCTGGTACGGATTGGTATGGAAATGAATCTTACGGATGAATCTATTTACTTAGAAGGAATTCTAAAATGGAATAGAGAACAGCAGGACTGTTTCCATTACGGTATTCAATTAGACATACCTGAAGCAGACATTGAGTGTCTTCCGAGGGTGCTACGTAGGCTCGCTGGAGAAGGTAAAATATTGGTTCGTTGAGATGTTAACAAAAGAATAGTACTCCATTAATAAAAAAACAAACCCGCGTGTAGACGCGGGTTTGTTACAGTTTTTGCTGCTGTTATTCAAAATCAAGATAATTCCTAACACTTCTACCTTTGTTCTTGAGGTATATCTCGTTCAGGGGTTACTGGTATAACTTGCTCTTTCTCCAGCACCTCTTTTAAATCATCCTGAATTCTTCGATCCCAATGAGGAACACCGGAGCGATATGCCGCTCTACCTGTTAGGTGGGCGGATAAAGGTGCAGTTATAAATACAAAGACAATTCCTAGTAATAGCTTTGCACTAATATGATTCTGAAAAAATGCAAAATATAGAAATGCCCCAACTAAGACACATAACACACCGAGAGTGGCACTCTTCGCGGCAGCATGTGATCTTAGATAAACATCAGGTAGCCGTATCAAACCAATAGCACTAACGGCGCTAAGCAATGCCCCTGTAAGAATTAACAAGGCAAACAGCAACTCACCTGTAGTCTTGATCATTTCCATTTTCTAGCACCACTCCCTTTTCGATATATCTGGCAAAGGCTGTCGTTCCAATAAAGGAAAGAATTCCAATCAATAAAATAATTTCTATAAAAGCCTGCGTTTGGAGAAAGACAGATAACACGGCCACCATTGCTAGCAGATTAATTCCAATCGTATCTAATGCAGCGACTCGGTCAGGTAAAGAAGGTCCTTTCACCAAACGCCAAGCACATACGCCTATAGCTAAAGCCATGATTGTAATGGATAGCATAAGAATAAAATGAATCATTAGCGGGTCACCTCCAGTATCGCTCGCTCAAAGGTATCACGGATATTTGCCCTGAACTGTGCAGGGTCATCAACATCCATTGCGTGAATATACAATGTCCGATTATCATCCGACACTTCAAGCACCACCGATCCAGGAGTGAGGCAGAGCATCGTGATTAACGTTGCCACTTCCCAATCTGATTTCAGCTCTGTAGTATATTTGAGGATAGCTGGACGTATATTAAGCTCCGGTCTTAGAACGGCTTTTACCACTACATAACTAGAAACGACCAGCTCCCGCAGCAGCAACAGGATTAGCTTAATGATCGCCCACACTTTTCCAAGATATAGCCTGGGCCAAAAGCGTCGCATTCCGAGCAGAATGAGTATACCGAGCAGGAAACCAATGACGAAACGTGGCCCAGTCCAATCATTGTGCAGAAACATCCACAGGAATGCTATCATGAAATTCAATAATAGTTGAAAAGCCATAGTATCTACTCCTTCATGACAGCGTTAATGTATAATGCTGGATCGGCCAGTACGGCTCCGGCTTGGCTGACATATCCGTTTACCGTCTCAGCACCTACACCCATCAGAATTACAATCGCGAACAGAACAGCTGCCGGTGCCATCATAGCTTTATAATGAAGCGGTTTGACTTGTTCTTCCCTTTTCTCGCCACCCCAGAATACCTGCTGGAATACCTTGATCAAGGAATATAACACTATGAAGCTTGATGCAAGTGCAATTAGTGCCAGAGCCACATGATTCTGTCCAAATCCGCTACGCACCATCATCACTTTTCCAGCGAAACCACTAAGTGGTGGAACACCAACCAACGCCAAAGTCAGTACGAAGAACATCCAGCCGGTCCACGGATAGCGTCGGATTAAACCACCCATTTCTTTTAAGCGGTCGGTGCCCGATGCTGAGATAATCATCCCGCCCAGGAAAAATAATAATGCTTTGGCAACCATGTCATGCATTAAATAAAACACTACACCATTTAACGAATCCTGAGTCGCGACAGAAATCCCAAAAGCAATAAATCCAACACTGATGATGATATTATAATTAAAAATCCGCCCCAGATCGTTGTAAGCCAGTGCACCGATTGCACCAAGGATCATCGTCGCTCCCGCCATCCAGGCAATCAGTGAATGGGTGAGTCCCGGTTCTTGAATAAAAATCAATGTAAAGGTACGTGTAATGGCATACAATCCCACTTTCGTTAACAATGCTCCAAACAGTGCTCTAACAGCCACAGGTGGTGCACTATAAGAATCCGGAAGCCAGAAAAAGAGCAGCAAACCTGCCTTTATCGAAAATACGATCAGCAGCAGGACCGCAATGACGTTCATTACACCACCTTGTCCCGCCTCTGCTACACGCATAGATAGATGTGCCATATTCAGTGTTCCTGTTGCGGCATATAAATAAGCAAGCGTTGCTACAAACAAGGAAGAGGAAATCACGTTAACTAATACATATTTTAACGTCTCTCTCAGTTGACCTTTGGAGCCACCAAGTACAATTAAAGCGTACGAGGCAACTAACAGGACCTCAAAGCAGACGAACAAGTTAAACAAATCTCCGGTGAGAAAGGAGCCAAATACCCCAGTTAATAGAAAATGGAAAAACGGATAGTAATAAAACCTTTCTCTTTCTTCCCCAATGCTGGCGAAGGAAAAAAATAGACATGCCGCACCAACAATAGCACCGACTAGCACAAGTAAGGCCGCAAACATATCGGCAACAAACACAATGCCATAAGGTGGAAGCCATCCACCCATATATAGGGTCTGGATGCCCTTTGTACTTACCTGGTACACAATGATTCCAGCAACCAAGATATTTAAAAACACACTGACGGCACTGATAATACGTTGCAGATCCACTCGGTCTTTTAGAAAAATCAGTATAACTGCCGTAAAGGCCGGAATCAGCAGAGGCAGCACTAGCAAGTTGTTCATTGTTGTCTCTCCTCCTTGGTTCCTTCCACATCATCCGTGCCCGTCGAACGGTAAGTCCGGTATGCCAAAACAATGAAGAATGCTGTTACTCCAAAACTAATTACAATAGAGGTCAAAATGAGCGCCTGCGGTAACGGATCTACATACGCCTCCGCTTTTTCACCTAGCAAAGGTGGAGCACCTGTCTTGAGACCCGACATTGTCAGTAGCAGTAAATGAACACCATGGGTAATTAAATTAGTACCCAGCAGGATGCGTAGCAAGCTTTTGGAAAGGACTAGATAAACACCTACGGTAAACAATACGCCGATCGCCAAGGCAACAACAAGCTCCATTAGCTATCCCTCCCGATCGTAAGTATGATATTCATAGTGACACCAATAACAGCTAGATAAACACCAAGATCAAAGAACATTGCAGTGGTTAATTCTGTTTTGCCCATAAGCGGCAATTGGAAATACCCAAAATTTTGGCTCAGGAAGGGTACGTCGAATATAAATGAGCCAACCCCGGTAAGAAAAGCAATCGAAATCCCGATCGCAATTAACTTACGATAATTAATAGGCAGCACTTTCTCAACCATATCCATCCCAAAAGTAATAGCAAGTAGCACCAAACCTGCAGAAGCCATCAAAGCCCCAATAAATCCGCCTCCCGGATTATTATGACCGGCAAAAAACAAAAACAACGAAAATATCAGAATGATAACGAATGCTACTTTAGCTACCGCTTGCAGTAACACATCATCACTTCGGGAATAACGAGGCTTATTATAGGGAACAACCCTCTTCAGTTGGTCTGCTGTACCCTCTCCATCCAACTGCAGCTTGATCATGGAATAAATAGCAAGTGAGGCAAGGCCTAGTACTGTTATTTCAAACATGGTATCAAAGCCGCGGAAATCAACGAGCAGAACATTGACAATATTTTTACCGCCACCCAAAGTATAGCTATTCTCCACATAATATTTCGAGATGGATTCGAACGGACTACTGCCTAGAGCAGCAAGTGCAACCAATGTCATCGTTACGCCCATCCCGATGGAAATAGTTAGTTTCAGGAAATGCGCACGAGGTTTGAGCTTCTCTTTTTCCAGCCTAGGCAAATGCCTGAAACATAATAGGAACAATGTAACAGATACCACTTCAACAATCATTTGCGTAAGCGCCAGATCAGGAGCTCTGAACAGAACAAAGAGCAAAGTAACCATATAACCAACCATTCCTGTTAACAAAATGGCTGTTATTCTGGAACGCACAAACGGAATAGCTAAAGCACCTAGAAGCAAAACCATTACAGCAATAACCTCAAACAAAGAAAAAGGAGTATACTCAGTCGTACCAAGTGTAATTCCATCTGAATACCAGACGACACCGCAAATCGTTACGATCAAGAAGGAAAAAATATACATTAAATAATGTCTCATGGAACCAGTCATATAAGAACTAGTCACCCATCTAGACAATTTCTCAACCAGCCGGATTACTCCGTCATAGACTTGATTTAAAGTGTAGCCACTGCCCCATTCTTTATCGACCAGACTTAAGCGGCCATAGATTCGGTATACAGTAATACCAAGAATCACAACACCAAGTGTCATCCATACTTCTGGTGTAAAGCCGTGCCAGAAATGGATATTCACAACAAAAGGTTCCCCGGTCTGCAAGATAGGGTGAATAGCATTCATTGCAGGGATAATAAGTGTATTAGATAATATATTCGGGAAAAAACCGATAAATATAGACAGCACTGCTAGCAGGCACGGGGCAAGCAGAAGTCCAAATGGGGCTTCATGCGGTTTTTTGTCCAGCTTCTCAGGCTGATATTTTCCGAAAAAGGTGTGGAATACCAAAATCATACTGTATGCAAAAGTAAACACGCTGGCAATCCAGGCCAAAACCGGGAAGAGCGTAAACAACGAGGGAATAGAGAATATATCCAAGTTTCGGATATTCAGGACAGCTGTAAAAAACATCTCTTTACTTAAAAATCCTGAAAATGGCGGCAAACCAGCCATGGAGAAACTGCCGATCATCGCTACCGTAAAGGTAACCGGCATAATGGAAATCAGTCCGCCCAGCTTTCGCAGGTCGCGGGTACCCGTCTCATGGTCAACTATACCGACCATCATAAACAAAGAGCCTTTAAAGATGGCATGGTTAATAAGGTGAAAGATAGCCGCTGTTGTTGCAGCAGTGTAAAAGACTGAATCTTCCCCTGCATAAAATGCCGCTGCCGATCCCATTCCTAGCAATCCCATAATCAGTCCAAGTTGACTAATCGTTGAATAGGCTAATAGAGCCTTCAGGTCCGTCTGCTTCATCGCCTGGATAGAGCCATAAATCAAGGTGATCAAACCGACGCCTGACACAACCCAGAACCACTCATATTGCCCCGCAAAAATAGGGCTGAAACGGGCGACAAGATACAATCCAGCTTTAACCATCGTTGCTGAGTGAAGATATGCGCTGACGGGTGTCGGTGCCTCCATGGCATCCGGCAGCCAGATATGGAACGGGAACTGCGCTGATTTGGTGAATGCACCTAATAGAATTAATAGCATCGCTGGAATAAACAACGCATGCTCACTAATATCGCCAACCTCGCTCCAAATTTCCCGAATACTAAAGGTGCCTGTCATCACATACAGCATTAAAAAGCCGGCAAACATCGCTAAACCACCAAATACGGTAATCAACATAGATTTAAGAGCACCATACCGCGATTTTTGCCGCCGATGCCAGAAAGCAATCAGCAGAAATGACGAGACACTTGTTAATTCCCAAAAACCGTATAGCACCATCAAGTTATCCGAGAGCACAACGCCAAGCATCGCTCCCATAAACAACATTAAATAAATATAAAAAGGGGTCAACGCTTCTTTTCGCTTGTCTAGATAATAAATCGAATAGATAATTACAAGACTACCCATTCCAGTGATTAACAAAGCGAACAGTAAACTTAATCCATCCAGATGGAAAACCAAATCAATGCCTAGGGAAGGAATCCATGAAACGGTTTCATATCCCAAATCCCCTCCCTTAATAACGGGAATCCGGGTTAAAAAATATACAAACAAAGCGAGTGAACCGGGGAAAACAAGCCATCCTCTATGAAGGTTGGATGCTCTCTTGGTCAAAAGTGCGATTACTAAGGCCATTAGAAACGGAACAAGTATGATTACATGCAGCAAAGGCAGTCCTCCTTTTCCACTTGAGCTTATCAAGTTGTGAACTTTAGTACTTACTTTTTTACCAAAAGCCAAAGATCATATGATTGGAAGGGCCCTTAATAATAGGCCCTCATGAAGATAAGGGCACGCCGATTATAAAGAATCGGTCAATGTGCCATCACAAATATGCAAATATCTAGCCTTTCCATCTTCTTGCTCAATTCTGAATAAACCGTTCTCAAATTCTGTGTGTAATTCGTGAAAGAACTTTCCTTTAAGCGAATACTCTCCCTTAGGTTCATCACTGAGCTGATACTCATCCCCGATTTTGACCAGGTAGGCGATTACGCCTTCCTCATGGGTTTCTTCCAGCCCGGCGCGCATCCGTTGAACGGCGACTACATGCAGATCCATCATTTTCATTTTACCAATGAGTTCATTGATGAAATTGCGTTTGGTAAGCTCCTGCCATCGAGTCTGAGCAGATTGTCCAATGACGATCTGCGTAACCTCATTCTTTTCAGCTACTTCTACAATAATATCAGTTGTTTTTCGGCCTTCACGTTTCCGAATGATAAATTCTGCGCCAGCTTCATCGGCAAGACGTTTCCAAACCGTCATATACATTTCTTTGCTCTGATTATATTCATCATTGTCCGAACTATCGACATTTAATACAAACAATGGGGCCCCTATTATTTCAGATAGTTGCACACCACGCCGGATTAAACGTTCCCCATGCGGACCATAATGAACACAAACCATAATCTTTTCATTGTGTATGACCTTCACCCTCCTGTAACATGGCCAAGAAATACAAAAGGAGCCTACTGGCGTTAGGCCCCTTGCGTAAATCTAAAACCGATAAGTTATACTTAATTATATCTATTCCTATGTTTTTTGTAAAGTTTAATGGTTATCATGGAACATATTTCTACGTGATGCTTGTACTATGCCCTTTTTTTGAAGTTATCATACAATGAAAATTTAAATATCCCTTTACAGGAATATTCACTTAATGGTATATTGTAAATGCAAACAGGAAATACAAGGAAGTAGGCCTGTTTAGTCGCTCCATCACGGCCCGTCATATGAAATCCGAATCAAATCAATGAATCGAAGTGATGCTTGTTTATGAATACTAACGTAATGAGTGCTTTAGCAGAGCCTAATCGTATGCAGATCGTTGAATTATTACGCGAGAATCCCCTAACCGTTGGAGAGATCGCAGAAAGTCTTCAGCTGCGGCAGCCTCAAGCGTCCAAGCATTTGCGTGTTCTCAGTGAAGCAGGCCTTATTGAAGTTCAAGCTGTTGCTAATCGGCGCATTTGCAAGCTCCGCCCTGACCCTTTTAAGGAATTAGACACTTGGTTAGAATCCTACCGTCATATGTGGGAGGAACGCTACGATCGACTGGATGATTATTTGCAGAAGCTTCAAAGCAAGGAATTTGATAATGAAAAGTAAACGAGGAGGATTTATCCAATGACAAATTCTAACCAAACCAACCAACTAGTATCCAAAGTTGAAGGCAGCACTCTAATATTAGAGCGTATTTTTAAAGCTCCACGTGAGCTAGTTTTTAAAGCTTTTTCTGAGGCTGAGCATTTGAAGCATTGGTGGGGGCCAAAAGGCTGGACACTTCCCGTATGCCATGTCGATTTTCGGCCAGGAGGTACTTGGCATTATTGCATGAAGTGCGAGGATAAGAGTCAGGGAGATTTCTACGGTATGGAGTCTTGGGGTAAGGCGATTTATCGGGAAATTTCGATTCCAGAGCAAATTATTTACACGGACGGGTTCTCAGATGCCGAAGGTAATATTTCAAAAGATCTGCCCGAGACACTAGTCCAACTAGATTTTATCGAGCTGGATGGTCAAACGAAGCTGGTTAACACCGGTAAATACGCTTCTCCAGAAGCGTTACAACAAGTGATTGATATGGGGATGCTACCGGGTATTTCACAAACCTTTGATAATTTGGACGTACATCTTGAGAATATACAGAAGCATAGCTAAGAGAAGATAAGATAAATAGGACGATGCAAGGATACTCTCTCCTGCTCGTCCTTTTATTCATTTTGCGGGAAATAAGAACCTGAGGCTACTCGGAAAATATTGCAGAAAAAACGTGTCATTATGCGTGCCTAATGGATCTGTCTCAAACATCACCCGCTGATCAGCTCCATCTATCTTCTCTTTTAAAATATCAAAAGCACGTTTACTATTAGGCACCATGTCCTTCTGTGCATTAGTCTTTTGGATTCCTTCCTGTTCACCTACATACATATAGACTTTGCATTCCCTATCTAACTCTGAAGTCTCCATATAATGTATAAAATCTTTGAACCACACAGACGCGGATATGAATATAAAATTATCAAAAACAGACTCCGTCTTGTACATCGCATACAGACTTATTAACCCACCTAGTGATACACCGCCTAATGCTAATTTGCCCGGCTCATGAGAGATGCGAAAGGAACGAATTATATGCGGGACCAGTTCCTTATATACGTAATCCAAATAGTCATCCCCCTTGCCCCCAAAGGACCAATCCTTAAAAAGAGCAGGCATTTCCCAAGGTGTATATTCATCATTACGAAGCTGAGAATCAATCCCGATAAAAATAACCGGTTCTGTAATCCCCGCCTCCACATCCCTTTCTATATCAGCAATCGACTCTTTGAACAAGAAATCGCCATCCTGTAAGAAAACCGCCGGGAAGCTTCGCTCAGTAAACAAATGATATGCTTTAGGGAGATACACGATAATTTGTCGCCCCATATGTTCAAAAGTAGTAAGTTCTCCTAACATCATCCTGCATCATATCCCCTTCCTTAACAATTCAACATACGGAACGCTCTGCTCATGATGGTCGGTACTACTGACGCGTGGTTTTCATCTGGCGCTATGTAATGCTCAACCTTCAAATCAGGCAAAGAATACTCACACAATTTCGAAAATAATCCTTTAGCATCATCGACCATAAACGCCTCTTCACTGCCCACTGTGATCAATAGCTTTCTTTTCTCGGATCTTATCGTTTGACCCTTCTTATAAAACTCCTCCGCATACGCCAAGATTTCATGATCATTCCACCAAATCGAGGGGCTAGAGGCCAAATAATACTGGAATAGCTCGGCACGAGTAAACAGCGTCAGGAGAACAAACAACCCGCTTAATGAGTGACCAAACAAAACTTGCTTATGCTGATCGATATTATATTTTTCAGAGATCAGGGGCATTAATTCCAACTCTAAAAAAGATAGTAACTTTTCAGCACCACCATGTGGTCCTATGTCAGCATTTTTCAATCGATCCGGATATACATACTGCTTCGCAGGAGGCGTGAAATCATAAAATCTTCTTTTAGAGACCTCATCATCTGAACCATAATGCCCAATGCCAATCACGATGGCTGGTGCAATCAAAGTTTTCGGCGCATTTCTTGACTGCAATTTCACGACATCCCGACCCAATTGAAAATATGAATTGCCATCGAGCATGTAATAGACGGGAAATCCATGCTCAGGGGCCTCTTCTCTCGGAATTGAGACCTTTATATCATACGTGTAGCCCATATACTGAGATTCTAACTTCCATGATTCTGTGCGTTCGAGTTCAACTTGTGTTGACATATGTGCTGCTCACTCTCCCCTACACTCTTGACTTGGCTAATAAATATAAGAAATAGGGAATGCCAATAATCGAAACGACTATTCCCACAGGCAACTCTGCTGGCTGAAATAATGTTTTGGCAAAATAATCCGAGATCACCAGCAAGAACATCCCAACCACTGCACTGGATAACATAATATAGCGGTGATTAATCCCTACTAATCTTCTGGCGATGTGAGGAGCCATCAATCCTATAAAACCTATAGAACCGGATACAGATACACAGACACTTACAATCCCCACACTGCATAACAGAAAGATCAGCTTTTCTTTTTCTACGGAGATCCCCAAGCTTTTTGTGCTGGAATCCTCCAATTGAAAATAATTGAGCAAATAGCTTTTTCGATACATCACAAATCCTAAAATCAGCACCCAAGGTGTGATCATTATGATATAAATCCAATTCGCGCTGTAAATACTTCCGACACTCCATACCGCAGCCATTTCATAATCACTTGCATTCATTTTTAAAGAAAGATACAACGACAACGCCCCAAAACCACTGCTTATCGCGATCCCTGTCAATATCAAACGTTGCATATCAAGTGCACCATTCCGCCAAGAGAAAATAAAGATCACCACAACTGCGGCAAGCCCCCCCACAAAACCAAAGAGTGGCATGGCTAGTATCGAAAACCAGCTTTCTTTAAAAAAAGTAACTCCTGACATCTGAAAGAAAAACATAAATGCAACGATAGCAGCTCCGGCACCGGCATTAATCCCAAGGATACCTGGATCAGCCAGCCCGTTTCGGGTAATGCCTTGAATAACCGTTCCAGCCATCCCCAGACCTATGCCTACTAATGAAGCAATAATGATCCGTGGTAGTCGAAATTGAAAAATAACCAGGTCAAATTTAGGATTGGGATCTATTCGCAGCAGCGTTTTTATCACATCCATGACAGACATATCAAAAGCGCCATTCGTAAGATGAAAATACCCCGCCACAAGTGTTAGCAGGATAAAAGCTAATAGCGTCAATATATAGCGACTAAACTGTATTTTGCCTCTATCCACGTTGCTCTCCCCCCTTAACCCGAATTAAATAAAGGAAGAACGGGATTCCAATAAAGGCTGTCACAACGCCTATTGGCGTCTCAAACGGAAAATTAATATACCGGCTTAAGACATCACAAAATGCTAAAAAAACAGCCCCAATGACTGCTGAGCAAGGAATGATGAAACGATAGTCGATACCAACGATAAAACGTGTAATATGAGGGATAATTAGACCCACAAAGGCTATCTTACCGACTAAAGCTACTGCTGTTCCGGTTAGACATACAACAGATAAAATGCTGACGATTTTCACCCATTTTGTCCGTTGACCCAAGCTAATTGCCGTTTCATCCCCTAGGGAGGCAACCATTACAGATTTAGAAATACTAACTGCCAAGAGCAGACCAACGATTATAAAAGGAATGGACAATATTAGCATATCTGGATTTACAGTATGTATTTTCGAGCTATACCAAACGCTAACATTTTGTGAGACTTGAAAAAACATCGCTACGGCTGAGGCAATACTACTTAAAAATGTACCAATTACAGTACCAATAATGGCTAGTCTGACTGGAGATAAGCCGTTTTTGACTAATGAGCCAAATCCGAAAACCAAACCCGCTCCGATAGCGGAACCCACCATGGATAAAAGAATCATATGAACATTCGATAATCCAGGATAAAACACCATAGCCAACGTAATAACAAATGCCGATCCGTCATTTACTCCCATAATTGATGGTGATGCAAGATAATTCCGTGTAACGCCTTGCATTAACGCCCCTGAAACAGCTAGGGCCGCTCCAACTAATAAAGCGGCGATTACACGCGGTAATCTAGATGTCATAATAATGTTATGGTCCACATTATTTGCATCGAAGTGTGTAATCGCCTGCCAGATTGTTACTATTCCAATATCCTTAACACCATATAAGACGGATACAACCATTGCTAATACGATGAATAATGGAGAAGTTGATAGGATCAATATAACTTTCCAATTTTTTGTATTCATCTTATTCATCGCACCTTCGGTTTTACTTCAAGAGATTTTCAATTGCAGCATCCAGGAATCTTACTTTAGACCAAGCCGTGCCACCTTGCGCCAACGGATCAATTGCATTTACAAAGACATGATTGTTTTTGACAGCATTTACGCTTTTGAAGATCGGATTCTTAAGTAAATCATCAAGTGCCGTTGCATTATCCGTATTCTCACTGGTCTCAAACTGCAAGAAAATATAGTCCGGATTAATTTCCGCTAAAGCTTCTAGTGAAAGCTCAGCTTGAGCTTTAGTAGTTGTTATTACTTCGGGAATGGTAGCACCTAAATCTTCGTAAATAACCGGATTCAGGTAAACACCCGCTGGATACACACACATACTACCCTCACGAATACGAATAACTAGAATTGATTTATCTTTCAACTTTTCTCCAACGTCAGCCTTTGCACTAGCAGCTTTTGATTCATAATCGCTAATAATCTTTTCTGCTTCTGAGGTCTTTCCGGATAATTGACCTAGTAAAAGCAGATTATCTTTCCAATTCGTTGAGATATGTGAATAAGGAATCATCGTTTGAATTTTATTAAGCGCACCCGACACATCTTCACCAAACTTGGAAGACCCTAAAATAACATCTGGATCTAGCTGCAAGATCGCCTCATTACTTGGAGCAAATTTATCCCCCACTAAAGATGCACCAGCTAATTCCGTTGACAGATAACCTGGAATGGCATTTGCTATAGCAAGTACGCCTACAGGTTTCACTCCTAGGATTGCAGCATCTTCCATAGATTCCAGACTTGCAGCTACGATATTGTGAATCTCTGCAGGTACTACATAATCCTTGCCTAGATATGTAATGGTTTGTTCAGTGGCTACCGCCTCCTGAGCCGTATTTCCTTTGTTGTTTGCATTTCCCTCTGCTGCTACGGCGGAATTATTTGCACTTTTTGAAGCTGCGTTATCCTTTTCATTGTTACCGCAAGCCGCCAAACTCAAAGCTAAAACCGCTGATACCCCTGCTAAAAAAACTTTTTTCTGATTCATTTTCTCTCTCCCCATACTTATTTTTTTTATCATTCCTTAAAATAATGTAATGATAATGAGAATCGTTATCATAATAAATCATATGAGAATAATTATCAATACCATTCTTTAAATAGTTGAAATTTTGTAAATTGTCAGATCAGTATTAAGGGAGAAATTTCCGCAGGTGACGTAATTGTTAAAAAAGAAAATGGTGCTGGCGGTGCATCCGTGTCACATGTACTGCATCTAATGAAGGTTGGTCTTCAAGAGGCGTACGCTCTGGCAGAGCTTGTCGAGCTAGATGCACTCTCTGTCGTAGTTCGGAATAAGTTTCGTAAACAGTTGGGTCTGCCAATGGCCTAGACTCTACCGTCCTATTAAGAACACCGAAGGCGTTTATGCTTGCTATAATAGAATTTTTAAAATTTCTAGATTGCGGAGAAATGTGAAATGAACTCAAGGTATGGGCCTATATTCAACTGTTGGCCATGGGGAGCCCTGTTTTTAATTAAGCACACGCCTCTTTGGGATGACGGACCGAGCGGACCTTAAATCCTTAGAATACATGTTTTAGTCAAGCTTACGGACAAATGTATGCAAAAAACCGAATACAATGTGCCGAAGGTAACGTAATAAGCCAAATGTATGCGAAAAACCGAATACAATGTGCAGAAGGTAATGTAAAGGAGCCAAATGTATGCGAAAAACCGAATACAATGTGCCGAAGCTAACGTAAACGAGCCAAATGTATATGAAAAACCGAATACAATGTGCCGAAGGTAACGTAAACGAGCCAGCGCCGATACACATGCTGAAGAACATGCAGAAGAACCCGCATCAAATGCGGGTTCTTCTGCGCTTAAATATAAATTCAACTTTTTCATCAGCGTATAAATTACGGCATATATTTCTCAGCAATGCTGGTGACATATCCGTCTTTTTTAGTAATCACACACGGGGGCACAAAATCAGTATATTGCTTGAAATATTCAATAAACTCCTGCTTGCTTACTTCTTTTAGAGCACCCGTATTAGCATCAACTATAGAATATCTCGTATCCTCTGTAACCTCTAATGGATCGGTATACGTATATTTGTTAAGGATATAAAATCCATTGGGCATATCCTCATCTGGATTAATATTCAACCCTTTAAAGCGAGCGGAATCCTCCATTGTTAGCCATTCAATGTTATCAAAATCAAAGGAATGATTCTCCAGGCTAAGATTAAAAACATAGCCTATTAATATACTCTCGGGCGTGTTCGCAAAATCATCAGCTGTAGCCTCATTGTCCACCACAAGCTGATCCAGCTTAACATGCTGACCCATTCCAATATCATTGCTTATATAATTCATGGCGACCTGCAAAGGATCAAGTAGTGCTGGCTCCTCACCCTGATCAGCTAATGTCTGCAGACGGGCATAATATTCAGCTATCGTAACATCGGTTTGAGGTGTATTGTAATATTCATTTCCATTCGAATCCTTCCAGCGTTCTACGCTCCAAATTCCTGAATCTCCTTGAATAACAGGTTGGGATAACAACAGTTGGCTTGTTTCGCCTGTAGTTAAGGGGAATTTCACTAGAATATGCTTCCCACTATAAGTTTCATGCGGAAGGTGATGGTTTGCTTCAAGAAACACACGCACTGCCATTTCCTGACCGGCTGGTGTGGATATGTCATTCTCTCCACTCCTGATTACGCCCAAATATTGTGGTGTTGAATTCATAATGGAAAAAATAAGTATCGGTTTTCCCATGCTTCCTTCTTCGGTGATAAATCCATCAACCACATTTTCCGTCATCGTCAGCTTAGTTGGATCATCCGGTTTCAAGCGATATTCTAAACTCCAAATTTCCAAGGGTGTTGCAAACAGATCGTCGAATGACGCTATTTTTTCAAGCTTAGTAATTTTACTGTCAACCATATTAACTTTTGTACTATTCTCATAGCTCGTAATGTTCTGCTCCATAAATTGCTCGGCATAATCCTTTACGGTTAATGGATCATTTTTCGGATTACTTATGAGTCCGACACACAGCGCAGCCACAACTATGATTGCGACTAAAACAACCCAAAAGGCTGGTTTTTTGTAATTTAAAATATTTTTTATCCGCCCTTTCGTGTTGCTCTCTCCAAAGGCAAGCGGTGAACCGCCCATAAATCGTCTTCCAGTAGATAAGGATAAGAGTGAGGTCGAATATTCCTTTTTGATTCCGCTGCCCATCTGTCTTATGACGCTTTCGTCACAGGACTTCTCCATATCATCACTCATCAGATAAAAAGCAAGCCAAACCACTGGATTAAACCAATGTATACACAGAACAGCGAACGCGAGAGGTTTTATGATGTGGTCGCATCTGTGTATGTGCACTTGCTCGTGTTTGATGATATAAGCTTTTTCATGATCGGAAAGACCGTTTGGAAGGTATATTCTAGGCTTAAGGAAGCCGAATACAAAAGGTGTGGAGATGCCGTTATGTTCATATACATTTTCGAAAAGAGGGGTTGCGGCTCTTAAATTTCGTGAAAGTCGAACAGTAGCAACAATGCTGTAGATGAGCAGCAGCCCAATCCCGATCAACCATATATATTGGCCTATGTTAATCCACGCGTCTGAAGGATTTGAAGGGATTATACCACTTGGTGCAACAGGTGAAGAGGAGATAGGTACAGGTGATATATTATTTACGGCTTGCTCGGATGTGTTGATTACATTTTGGATTTGAGGCGTTTGTGTGTATAGCTTATTTAGAGGTGAGTTCTGTACTTCAGATGGGATAAAACTAAATATACTCTCAATCGAGAACGGACACAGGAGTCGGATCAAAACCACAGACCATAAGGCATAGGAGAATATTTTGGGAACTTTTCTTAAGAACAGCCGTGCCACGATGATAAACACAATCACATAACTTCCCGTAATGCTCATGTTTAAAAGTTGTCCAAACAGCTGATCCACCGTTACTCCTCCTTATGCTCATGGATTAGTCTTAGAACATCATCAATTTCGCTGTCACTTAATTTCCGGCTCTTTGTAAAAGCAGCCAAAAATTTGGGTAACGAACCGCCGAAGGTTTCCTTCACAAACGCCTTGCTCTGCTCCGCATAAAAGTCATCCTTTTTGATAAGAGAACCTACCACACCATTATCATTGATAAAAATCTCTTTAGCTTCAAGTCTTTTTAACATCGTATACATCGTAGATTTCTTCCAGTTGAGCTCGGATTCACATAACTTCACCAGATTTCCTGACGGAATTGGTTCATGATCCCATATTAATTCCGCAAATCTACCTTCCATTTCGGTCAGTCTGAGATCCTTCAACCTTGCGCCTCCCGTTGGTCTACAATTCCTAGACCTTCCATTTGAATTAGAGTTTACAACTTGTAGACCATTTTGTCTACAAAAATTTCCAGTACAAAAAAAGAGACTCTGTCTTTGCAAACATCGCCTCATTGTTATCTTTATTACGGATAAAACACAGATAAGTCACGGAACAATAGTCCGCTCTCTTCTAGTCTGTTAAGCACCTCTTCTACATCAGTTACAATATGGCTTTCTCGCTCATGAGCTGTATTGATTAACCACGGTTGCCCCTGTCTTAAAAAACAAAGATCATCGGGCACTCTAGTCTGCACCCATGAGTACAAGCTCGTAGAATAAGATAGTAGGATATCGACCGCATCCGGTGAACATCTAAAATAATAAACATCTGCATAATGTCCCATAAGCCGAGTTCCCGGCCAATAATCATCTTTGACGATCTCTTTGAGAAAAGGCTGTAACCGTTCCAATAGTTCATATCCTTCTGACTCTAACTCCATCTGATCCCGTTTGACCAAAATAAATTCATCACACACTTCCATAGCTACCTGTATCAGCGTCTTATAGGCCTGACCCGTTGGGTCCTGCAAAATAGTATTTATAATAATGTCCGCCCCTTACTTGTTTGTATTATTTAAATACTCCTGATGCATCCTTCCCCAGCCACACATGCTATCCAAAACAGTAATTAGTGATTTGCCATGTTCTGAAATACTATATTCCACCCTCAATGGAAGCTCATGATAGCTCTCACGATCGATAAGTTGATCCTCTTCAAGCTCCCGTAGTTGCTTAGTTAATGTCCCTTGAGAGACATCTGGAATAATCCGTCGAAGTTCGCCAAATCGTTTGGTACCATCTATCAATAAAATAAATAAAATGAGCGGCTTCCACTTTCCACCGATCTTATCAAGCGTTGTAAGCACTCCGGCCAATCTCGGCTCCAGTAAATCCATGTGATCATCTCTTTCGATAGTTAATCTATTTCACAGCTAGTACGAACAATCGTACCTAGTACGAAAAAAGTGCGTACTGTGCAGAATTTCTTTTATACCTAATAATAAAAAACAGAACTTAAAAGTCCATTTAACTATGAACGGAGTAGATAAAAATGTCCAGTATTTCATTAAAAAACCAGCGAATCGTCATTATCGGAGGAAGCTCCGGAATAGGGCTCGCGACTGCCAAACAAGCGGTTGAACAAGGCGCATATGTCATAATCGCTGGGCGTTCACAAGATAAATTAGAAAAAGCTCAACAAATTCTAGGGTCCGAATCTACCGAAACTCATTCGCTTGATAATCAAAATGAAGAAGACTTAAAGTCTTTTTTTGAAAAAATCGGCAACTTCGATCATTTGTTCACTCCCGGCGCCTCTTATGTTAGAGGACCGATTACTTCAAGCTTAGAGATTGCTCATAGCTGCTTTAATGCAAAGTTCTGGCCTCAATATAATGCTGTGAAATGCGCGATCCCATATATAAGTCCAACCGGCTCTATTGTTCTGATGTCTGGCGCATTCAGTCAACGACCACTTGCAGACGGTGCCTCCTATGCCGCTTGTAACGGCGCGATTGAGAGTCTAGGAAAAGCATTGGCTGTTGAGTTAGCTCCGATTCGTGTAAATGTCATCTCCCCAGGCACCATTCATACCAACTTTAATTGGGAAGGTGCAGAACAGGAAACTAGAGACAAAGCTTACAACGAATATACGAATATGAATATCCTTGGCAGGGTAGGACATGCCGACGAAGCAGCACATACAACCATTTATTTGATGACTAATAACTATACTACGGGAAGCACCCTATTTCCTGATGGGGGTTATATTTTGCGATGAGAAATAAAAAAGCCCATATATTTGGGCTCAAAACCAAAATTAGCTATTGAAAATCGAAGCACGGAAAAACGAGGATAGCAATAGAAAAACATCTGCAAATCCTGTATGACGGGTTCTCTTAATCTTGTTATCACAGAAGGCAACCACACGGGCAATGGGGAAATGGACCTGAAGCATAGCGGAAGTTTCTTTACAGCAACTGAAAAGCCCTTGACCCATTCACAAGCAATGGGCTCAAGGGCATATCGTTGTTTGGTTCATATCTGAATTATTTCAAAGAAACCGTTTCCCCCGGCTTCACTTGCACAGCATCTCCATCTGCACTGAACCATACGGATAGAGCCGAAGGGTTATGCACTGACAGGCCGGAAACCGAAAAGCGCAATTCGTGCAGCGCCTTCATATAAAGGACAATTTCCATATTGGTCGCATACCAAATATCCGGCTGACCGCCTACCATTCCGCAAAATTGCTCCAGTTGGTCCCAGTTTTGATTATTATGAAATTCATAGCTGTGCCCCCATACATACAGCAGTGCTAATGTGGGATGCCTGGGCGCAAATTCAAGGAAGAGTTGCCCGTATTTCAGCATATCGCGATGATGACAGGTGGGGTCCCACAATAAAAAATCCTTCGGTACATCAAAGCCGCCATGGATCCCGGTCGTTCTGGCATACTCTATACCCAGGGAGGGAAGAAGTGCTATAACCCGCTGATCCCAGGATCCGTGAGGATACGACAAGCCCTTTACGGGATATTCCGCTAATTGCTCCAATTCCCGGCGGTCCTGCAGGATTTCATCCGCAATCCTTTCTTTTGGAGACAAGCCCAAATACGGATGCGTAGCCGTATGGGTAGATACTTCATGCCCGGCGTATAACTCCCGCACCTCCGAGCGTTCTACATAACCTTGGTTGCCAAGCAGCCCGGAATTGAGATGAAACGTCCCCCTGATGCCCGCCTTGTTCAAAATTTCGACTAGCTTTCTGTCATATTCTCTTCCATCATCGTAACTAAGCGTAAGTGCCTTTTTCTTTCCGTCCGCAAAACGATCCAATCGTATCTTCATACCGCTGCCCCATTTCCTATTTCTTCATAATTACGCTTCCTGATAACGGTTTTCCTATCGTTTGAAACACTGGAGAGACCGTTGAATCAAGGCCCTGCCAAATTTGTAAAGTAAGCAGCGATCCACGATCCATCAACGGATTTTGATCCTGAACCATCAGGCGGACCGTATACGTCTCCCCATTCGTTTCGCCGGTTCCTTGCAAATAGGCCCTGCCTGCATCGTCAACGACCAGCCAGTCTATTTTAGTGATCGTCATGTCCAGTCCCTGAGGCTCCGCGTGTGTGCGGAATTCCGCCTGATTCTCCCCGTAACCCCACCGTACATTCAAGTGAGCCTTCTTGGCCTTTACCCCCATGAACGGCTGGTTTCCGTCAAGCTCAATAGACCCGTTGATTTGCAGAGCCCCCGCAGATGGATCATAGACCGCGATGTGAGATACCTTCTCTGTGATTTGATAAAACGGATTATCCAACAGCTTCGTTTTCACTTCGTACAAGCCTGCAGAGAGCGTCAAGGGCATTAAAACTGATCCGCCGACATCCGTCAGGTAAACACTACTTGAGACCGTTGCCTCTACCGGACTCCGTATTCCATCCGGGTTTAGCGCCGACAATGTCCATTGAATCGGTAAATTCTCCAAGGACCCGTAGCTGCCGTCCTGCTCTTGAATCACTATTGCGGACAATGTCAAACTATCGTTCACATTATGTGATTCGGCTCCAACATATTCGACGGATGCTCTTTCTTTGCTTATGGCTAGTAAACCGGCGGCTTCGGTTCCCTTATAGAAGTTCTCGTCGCTCCCATCGTATATGACCTTTAGCGGCATATTCCATGTATCGGATCCTTCAGTTGCACCTACACCCACCTTGTACTCGATCCGGGCTATGCCCTCTGAATCCGATTGTCCTATACCCGCGAGGGCATCGTTCACCATAAAACGGACCTGCTCTCCCTGGGCCGCGCCGCCACCTTTATCCTTCAGCACCGCTTGCAGAGAAACAACGTCACTGTATTGACCGCTTACAGGCGGCATTTCCAGAACCATGCTGCGATATACCGAAAAACGAACCGTTTCACTTGTTTGATTTCCGGCTTGGTCGGTGGCTTTAACGATCATGGTATGCGCACCCTTTTCCGTCACGCTTGTTCCAGGCATCCATGGTTTTCCGTCCAAGAAAGCTTCAACATCCTTCTGGTCGTTGTCGGCATCCTTAACCTCCACAACAGGGGTAACCGCATCCGTATAAACCTCTCCTTCTTTCACACCGCCAATCGTAATAACCGGAGCGGTCCCCCGGACCCACTGCATGAGACGGAATTTACTCGGTACCTTGCCGTCACCGATTCCGCCTCCCCATTCCAGATAACCCCGTCTCAGGCCTCCGTCGTTTTCGTTTACCAAGAGTGAAAAGCTGATCACTCCGTCATCGGTTTGAACCGGAAGCAGCTCCGACCAAGGAAGTGCCAATTCGTAAGTTGTTACTTTTTGACTATCATCCCGTGACACATGAAGCGCACCGTTGGTCACTATCCCGCTCGCAACACCGGCAGGGGCGATCCAGCGGTAGATTTGCGGTCCTTCCTGGGTCTGCGAAATGCCGTATTCATAATAATTCATGTCCTCCGCCGGCAACCCATTCGAAATGGCGAATTGAATGCTGTCGTTGTTCCAAATGTTCGCTCCGTTGGCCGGATAGGCAAACGTATCGTCCTTGATTTCAGCCGTCAGATAGAAATGCTCCCGGTCGTAATGCAGCCACACATTTCCGCTCAAATCGTCGGCGCCTTTATAACCGCTTACCTTCACCCCGCCCTTGGAAAGATCAATTGTCGCCGGCCTCGCTGTGATGGGCGGGTCCGGAACGCCATCTACCTCTGCGGATCCGGGGTATACCGGGTTGAATTCGATGTTCCCGGCATACGAGAACGTTTTGTCGCCGCCATATCCAACTGTCACGGCTGCGGAATAATTTTGGCCGGTTTGGATGCCTTCAAGCGGAATTTCAAAAGCACTGGTCGAATCAGCCGGTACGATTTGATTTAGCGGCATCTGACCGGACAGGGTTCCAAGCTGCCAATCAATGCGTTCAACGGACAATTCGTTTCGTTTGGATAAATTGGACAATACTACCTTCAGCGTTTTATTCGCCGTATCGGTACCAACGATAACAGGCCGAATGCGGATTTCTTCAGAGGCCCCGACAGTTTCGGAATGCCGCAGCATTCCAACCCAATCGTTCCCGGACTTCACATATCCCGTTATAAGCCGTGATCCCGGCTCCTTCAATCCGTCAACGGCAATCGTTACTGTCCGACGCTCACCGCCGGCTGCATTCAGATCGAACGTTCGGTTCTCAATATGCAGAGTAAAATCAAGCGGTTGAGAAGCAGCATTGTCCGTCTGTACATTCATTAGTACCTGTTCACCTGCTACAGCAGCTTCGCCCGTAACGGTGAATGTGGAATCTTCCGCAATGCCCTGGATATCCCCCTTAATGTAAAGCGGTTCCCCATTCAGGCTTACATATACTTTCCCTTGGTAAGGCGAATACGTTTGCGAATTGCCCATCATATCGGTAATTTGAACGGGATGATCGGTCAGAATCGCGCCTGAGACAGGGGATATGGACCATACTGCCCTTACCTTGCTGCCATCCTTGTCAAACAAGTAGCTCTTCATGCTTCCCCCAAGCTGCTCTTCCTGAACAAATTGCGCGCCGGTAAGCTCCCTGGTCATAGCGGCATAAGCGGCGTAGGCGGGTTTTGGCGTAAAGGCTCCCCCTTTATCCTGGGCGTTGCGGAGTATGCCGAAATTGTCCTCATTGTAATCATCGCGCACTCCATCGTTCACCAGGTCATACCAGAATGTTTTCTCAATTCCGCTTGCAAGCGCAATGACATAATAACGCACCATATATTCCGCTTGCGTGATTTCATCTACGCCTCTCGTCGATTGATAGGTCGGGTATCCGAACTCGGTGGCCCATATCGGCTTCAGTTCGCCGTGATTGTATTTCCGGATCAGCGCTTTGATCTGATCGATGGAATCCTTCAGTCCTTCCGGGGATTGCGGATACCGGTAAGGATGCAGAGAGACAACGTCCATGTACTGGAGCCCTCCGAGCTTGAACACTTCCTCAATCCAGCTCACCGCATCCTCAGAAGCGACAATACCGATCACAGGAAAATCCGGATGATTGGCTTTGATCGTTTCATACGTTTTCTTCAGCAGCTTATAATAATATTCCGGCTGAGAGTTGGCAGGACTATTCCCTCTTTTGCCGAATCCGCCATTAAATTCGTTGTACGCTTCCGCAGCGACAAGCTGGTCTTCATACTGGTCGACATACGCTTCCGCATAGTTCGCAAACCCTTCCCGTCCTTCATCGGTGTATGGAGTGGCATTGTTGTCATAGAAGGGATTGTTGAACCCGGAAACAAATAGCATATCAAGGCCGGCTTCCTTTAGCATACTCATGTAGTCGTTCGGCACCGGGCTGAAGGTGTACACTCCCTTCGTCCGTTCGATCCCATTCCATTCGATCCCGTCCCGGATCGTTTTGGCCCCGGCGTATTGAATGAGAGGGACCACATTTCTTTGCCCGCGGTGCAGATGCGTCGCAATACCGAACGGAGACTCCTCCACCGAAGAGACATCGAAGGGGGAAAGCACGGCGAATGAAGTTTTCAGTTCAACCGGTGTAGTCCCTTCCTTTGCGACGGAAGCCTGAAAAGTAAAATACCCGTGTCTCGTAAAAGGTACCTCTACGGTTACTTTTCCTGCTTCGTTGACGTTGCTGCTGCCTTGGGAAATGCTTTCTCCCTGCATATCGTAAACGGACCACGTTACGCTTGGGAGTAGTGTCGCAACCTGTAGCTGAATCGGTTCGTTATCCATAAATACATTGCCAATCTTCGTTTGCACAAGCTTCGTTTTGGGAATAGTTGTTGAAACAAAAGGACCATCGTTCGACCAGTGATTCTGATCGTTTCCGGCTTCGATTTTATAGGTGTAGGCCTTATCCAGATCCGTATCCAAAATGGAATGATGCCATGATGTACCGTTAACCGTCGCCATGAGTTTTCCGTTTTGGTACACTCTGTAATTGGCCGCACCGGTGGTGTTATTAGCTTCGGACCAACTCAAGTCGATTCCGGTATCGTTCATACGGGTGACCCGAACGCTGCTGCCGGAGGGCCAGACAGGCGCAGACTCATCGGAACGCGTATCGGATAAGGATAAATAGGGCTGATTCACTTCACTTTCCTTGCTGTTTATATAGATAAGCGAACCGGCGGTTGCCTGCTGCGTTAAACCGAAGCTTGCTGTCCTGTCTGATACCAATTGAGCCTTCACAAAAGACGTGACGTCCACTTGAATCCATTTCCAGGTGAGCCCCACATTGACATTGGCCAAGTAATGGTCGGCAGACGGTTTATAGGACCACGTCGTCAAAGTTTCACCCCACGAATCGTCCTCCACCCCGTACAATTGGAAGCTGTACGGACTGCCGTTCGAACTGGCGACTGCGGCATATACGTTCAGCTTTACCGAACCGGGCTCTCCCGTGTACGAGCTTAGATCGAATTTCATATAGGATTCGCGGGTATAGTTGGCATCCCCGGACCATGTCCGGACCTGAAGCAAAGGGGATGTGCCATAATTCAGGTTGGCGCTCGAACCTCCGTTCAAGTACGTATCCGCCGCCGGAAGGATATTCGAAATATGGGGCATCGCACCGGCCATGGCAGTGCTTGCTCCAGGTTCCGCAGCATAACCGACACCAAATCCGCCTGCCAATAAAGAGACAATCATTCCAACAATAGTCAATGTCAAGAATCGTTGACCTGTACGAATCCGGGATCTTGTCTTCATTTAATTCTCCCCTTCGAAAGTGAACTGTCGATTTTCACTTACCCTTTCACGGAACCGAGCATAGCCCCTTTTACAAAGTATTTCTGCACCCATGGATACACCAGAATAATGGGCCCTATCGAAAGCAACGCTATGCCGGAGCGGACGTTGTTCATTGCAAGCTGGGCTTGCCGTGCATTATTGTTGAACATCAAATCATTGCTTTGTTCGCTTACGGATGTCAGCATTTCCCGCATGATTACTTGAATAACGGTCAAACTCCGGTTGCGAATATAAATCATCGCGTCAAACCATGCATTCCAATGCTCAACAGACGCCCATAGCGAAATCGTAGCCAGCACGGGAGCCGAAACCGGCAAAATGATTCTGAACAACAGTGTCAAATACCCGGCACCGTCGATCATGGCGGATTCCTCCATCGCTACGTCCAGCGACATAAAATAATTCCTCATGATGATAATGCTGAAAATAGAAACGGCCCCCGGAATAACAAGAACCAAAAAGTTGTCAAGCAGCCCCAAACTGCGGATGATCAGATAAGTGGGGATCAGCCCCCCGCCAAAAAACATGGGGATGATAAAAAAGGTCGTAAGCCACCCACGGAATGGGAGTTCTTTTTTTGCAAGAGGATAAGCCGCCAATATGGTAAATAATACTTCCAATAACGTTCCCAACACTGTTCGTAAAACCGAATTCATATAGGGTCGGATGATCTCGCCGGAGGAAAACAAAAACCGGTAAGCCTCAATGGTCCAGATGTCCGGCCACAAATGAAAGCCCAGCGTGGTGGCTTCCCTACCATCCGAAAAGGATAATACTACCACCTGCCAGAACGGATAGAGAACCATGAAGGAGAATAAGACCATAAACGAACTGTTTACTGCATCAAACCACCATCCGGGACGGAGCTTGAACCGGTTTCTGCCTAGTCTTGGCTGCATTTGTCCCATCTCACCACACCCCGTAATCGTTGAATTTCCGTACAATCTGATTCACTGTGACAAGCAAAATAACACCCACTGCATTTTTGAACAAACCGACTGCAGCTGAGTAGTCCATTCTGAATTCGACGAGACCTGAACGGTAAACATAGGTATCGATAATATCTCCCACTTCATAAACCAGTGGACTGTACAAGTTAAGAATTTGATCAAACCCGCCGGACAATATGTTGCCTAAACGCAGTAACAATAAAATCGTGATCACCGGTATCAACGAAGGCAGCGTAATATAGATCATTTTGTGAAAGCGGTTGGCTCCGTCCGACTCTGCCGCTTCATATATCTCCGGAGAAATCGAAGATATCGATGCAAGATAGAGAATGGACGCCCACCCCACTTCCTTCCAGACATCGGAAATAAGCAAAAGAGGGACAAAATAAACTTTACTAGACATAAAGTTGATCGGTGACCCGCCAAATAAGGTAATAACGTAATTGACTACTCCCCTTTGAGGCGAAAAGACCTCTACAACCATGCCTGCGATAATGACCCATGACATGAAATGAGGTAAGTACGAAATACTCTGTACGGTTTTCTTGAACCTCGTTTTCGTGATTTCGTTGATGAGCAGCGCAAAGATAATCGGGAAAGTAAAGCCGACAAGAAGTCGAAGCACACTGATGATGACCGTATTTCGAAGCGCGCGTAAAAAGACGAAATCATGAAACATATCCTTAAAGTGCTCGAAATGGTTCCAGGGACTATCCCAAATGCCGAGTCCGGCTTTAAAGTCCTTAAACGCAATGATGACGCCGTACATCGGAGCGTAACGAAAAACTGCAAGGTGCAAAACGGGGAATAACAAAAGCAAATACAGCATTTTCATCTTCTTTATTCGTTTCCATGTCAGAGCACTGGCTTTTTTCGGTTTAACCGATGCAGTAATTTCAACTGGGATATCCATGCTCCCACCGCCTTTCTAGACAACAGGGGGATTTTACGGTCCCCCCTTTATTTCATGATGCAGGATTATTTCGACGAGCGGAGATCAGCGACCTTTGGCGCTTTTTCCAATTCGGCAAGGAGTTCGTCTCCACCGCTATTGCGCCAGTCCTTCACGTAGGCGTCCCAAGCGGAATCCACATTGATCTCGCCTGTAATGGACTTAAACAGGAATTCATCCGTTATCGTTTTTAATTTCGCACCGTACTTGGTATTCAGCTCATTGTATTTGGTTTGATTGAAATAATCCCACTTGAAAGGCCGATACGCCATTTCCCGGCCTTTATCAGTGCCAAAAAAGAGATCCGTCAATTTCAAAACTGAAGCATTCGTATAATACGCGGTGACATTCCCTTGCTGGATCGGCAGATTGTAATAGTTGATGCCATCCTTTTCCCGATCGGCCTCCGCCGCCTGTTTAGGAAGGACAGCGGACTTATATGCTTCCCCTTCCCACGAGAAATCTTTACCTTCTTCACCGAACTGTGTGAACATGAGCCCGTCTTTATCCAGGTTAATATAGTCAAATATTTGCAGGATACGAGCCAACTTCTCGTCGGAAACATCCTTTTTGACAACCATCGCGTAGCCGAATCCATCTACAGGAGTGTAAGCGGCCGAGCCTTGTTGGCCTTGAAAACCGATAGGCGGCGGGGTAAAAAGAATTTTCGCATTCGAATCCTTCAGAACGAGATTCGCAGGCGGACGATTGAAGGTGAATGGCACCATCCCAGCCGCTTGAACCTGCACCTGTGCAGCGCCGTATTTTCCGGCCGCGAATTTCTCCCAGCTTTTGGCGCGGTTAAGTGTGGTGAATTCCGGATCGATTAACCCGTTTTTATATTGGGATGCCATATGCTTCAAAAACTCTTTATAGTTTTTACTGATCGCATAGTCCGTTACTTTTCCGTCTTCCTCGAGATTGTAGGTCCAGCCAACTCCGAATGCCCCTGCTTCCGTATTCAGAGCCCAGGGAGCATCGCTGTTGTTCAACAGCAAACCGTAGGTGTCCTTTTTGCCGTTGCCGTCCGGATCCTGATTAACGAACGCATCGAATATCTTCTGCTCTTCTTCCAGTGTAAACGCTTGCTTCGTAAAGAAAACCCGTTCTGCTCCACCGGAGGTCCCCACGGGAATAAGTTCCCCTTTAGGCTTAATCCCCAGCTTTTCCAGCCAATCCAGACGGTAAGCCTGTCCCCAAATCATATTATCCCATTCCTGTTTAAAGCCGGTGAGGGCATAATATTCTCCTTCCTTGGCCTGATTCACCTGCCAGCCTGTCGGCTGCTCGCTTAGCATCTTTGCATAATTGGGAGCGTTCTTCACTATCATGTCTTTGGGTATGCTCCGGGTAACCGCATCGGCATACAGCTTATCCGGTGCGTCCATGAAGGCGATATCCGGCAATTCGTCTGAAGCGACCATCAGATTTCGCTGTTCCTTGTTATTGACATCAATCTTCCGGTTTTTCAGCTTCACATTGAATTTTTTTTCGATCATCTGCTGAACCTTGTTGTTGTCCTCAATCTTGCCTCTTGCCCCCTGACCAACCCAACTGATTTCCAGCGTTTTGGAGGTATCCACGGGTTTATCTGATGCATTTCCACTGTTCGGTTCACTTGACGTTGTCTTACCCCCTGAGCATGCCGAAGCAATCAGGGCCATTGCCAAGCTCAACATGACGACACTTGCTTTCTTGCTTGCCATTTCCATCCCCCTATTCTTTATCATTTGCCTTGCTTATTCATTATATAAAAGAAGCCCCTGAGATCTGTAACACAATCATCAGGGGTTTATAATACAATTCTCATGAATTTGAATGCGCTTCCAATACGGATGCGGCGTCGATCGGCAGCCGGATTGTCACCAATGTTCCGGCGCCTTGACTGTCGATCAATAAACCGTACGCTACTCCGAATTGGAGCCTGATTCTGCCGTTCACATTATATAATCCTACTTTCCGCCGATCCCTTCTTTCCAAATTAAGCCGGATCTCATCAAGCGTTGCCGGATCGATGCCTGGCCCGTTATCCTGTACGGCCAGCTCCATATGGTCACCCACTCTCATGCCTTTGACCATAATGCGAATCGGGCCGTTCTTATTTTGAAGGGAGTGTCTTATCGAATTCTCAATGACCGGCTGAAGGATCATCTTGTTAACAGTGCAATCATTCAGGGCCGCCTCCACCTGCCATTCGCAGTGAATCCTATGTTTATACCGGTAATTCATAATCTTCACATAGGATTGGGAATAAGCAATCTCCTCCCCAAGTGTCGTCAACGGACTGTCCTTTCCCATGGCGTAACGAAACAAGCGGCTTAGCAATCCAATCATATCAACGGCGAGATGCCGCTCCCCCTCTTCGATCATATACATGATATTCTCCAGCGTATTGTACAGGAAGTGGGGATTGATCTGAGCTTGCAGCGCCTCCAGGTGAAGCTCTTTCTTTTCGAATTCAAGAGTCAGCTTCTCGTGATCGGCATCCAGTGTATCCTGCACCAGCCGGTGAATCCTCTCCAGCATCCGGTTGAAGGAAATCCGCAGCTGCTCGACTTCATCAATGGCATACGTATTATCAAGTGTCAGTTGCGTAACACAGTCAAGATCAATAATCAGAACCCGGTTTTGAAGCGAAGCAAGCGGCGCCACCAAATATTGCGACATGAAATAGGAGAAAATCAGTATCAGCAAAAATAAAATAACCAGCAAATAGATGTCGCCGGAAAAGAGGCGTATCACTTGATCCCGTATTGCCTGAACATCGTATTGAGCAACGAGAAACCAAGGCAAGGCACCTATTCTCTTGGAAAAATAAATCGTGTCGCCGGTTCGAAACGCTCTGCTGTCCATCTGCCCTGGCTTAAATGGCAATTCAGCCATAGCTCCAATCATTTCCTCGTCAGAGTTGGATAAGATGCGCCCATTGCCGTCAACGAGAAACACTTCACTGCCACTTTCTTGCAAATCGGAATAAAGATCGGTAAAGAAAACGCCGTCGATATCCGTTTTCAGGTAACCGATCGGGCGGGATGAGCTGTTGATATCCACAATTCCTATGCCAAGGCTGATTTCGGAGGAGGCCGTCTCCGCCGGGGACAGCCAATAAAAAAGATTCCTACGGCTGGTGCTCATTTGATCAAAAAAGGCGGAGTCAATATGGGCAGTATGCTTATACCGGTTGCTGTAGATCAATTGATTGTCCATGTCGTATATGCCGATAACATCCTTATTGAGCGTTGGAAAGCCGCTGTCAAAAATTAGCTGGTCCATATCGCTCTGGAGCTGATCGCCAGGCTGATTCACATAAGATGCCACATAGGAATCGTACGCCAACCGGGTTATGGCCGTTTTTTTCTGCTCTGTAAACAATTCGACCCGATGGGCCGTCTTATCAAACAGAGCATAAAAGGTTTCTTCCAGTTCCCGTGAAATGATTCGTGTCGACTTCACATAGAAGATCGTAACAAATAGAAATATCGGCAGCAGGATCGTCAACAAAAAATAGATGAACAGTCTGTCCCGCATCGTAAATCTTCTGCGTCTCACCCGATCATCCCTCGTCGGATTCCATCGTTCCTCCAGCGTTTGCTGCCGTCCGACCCAACTGATCAACCTGTGCAAAGGGTAAAAGATTTGGCGGCCGATCAATTGGGAAAGCGTGAAGGTAAGTAAAGCGCAGCCGCATAAAATAATAAGCAAGTATATCCCGAGGGATCGAAGCTGCTCTTTATGAAACCCCGTTTCAGATTGGGTTAAGGCGATTCGAATCCCTTGGAAGCCGATATCCCGAACGAAATACTCCGCTGCTTTCATCCATTCTTTCATTGCGGATGGGATTTCGCTTCCTTTAAATACAACCTGGTCCATGTTATCCAGGATGGCTAGTGATTCGCCGTACGGAAGAATATGTTCGAACGCCCCCACATTCAAATAGATCATCAGAATTCCGAGCGTACCGCCGCCTTGCCCGGCGATCGGACACATCAAATAGCTGGAACTGTTCCATGAGTCCAACAGCTTTTGCACAGCGTTATCTTGAATATCCAAGGGATTTAAGCGGAGCACTTGATAAGTCTGATTCACATTGATGAACGAGATCTGATTGTCACGGATTGAAAGAGCAAATCGATTGCCTTCAAAATAATACGGGGAATATTGCGAATTCGAGCTGTATTGTCCATCTCCGGTCCAAATCGAAATGCTGCTTATCAGTTCATTCCCCTTATTCAGGTTGAACAGGGAGGATTCCAATTTCATGGACAAAACAACCTTCTCATACGCGGTGGATTGCTGCCGCTGCAATTTGTCCAACGATTGGATTACAATCGTATTGTTTCGCAAACTATCCATCGTCTGGTAGATGTCCTCGAATTGCTTGCGCACATCCGCAGCCGCTTGATTCAATTTCATGGTTTGCATCGAATCGGTTTTCCCATCGATATAACGTTCTGTTTTCACATAAAGAAAATAGCCGATAATGACGAGGAGCAGTGAAACAGTCGACAGGGAGAACAGCATCAAAAAGCGGTTCAGCTTGATTTCCTTCCGCTTCACTTCAGGCCTTCCCCGGGTTGATAAACCAATCCTCCCGACTCTCTGTAGGCTTGCGGCGTCACTCCGCTCATGCGCTTGAACATTTTATTGAAATACGAAAAGTTCCCATAACCGACACGCAGCGATATTTCAAATACCTTTTCATCGGTATGCAGCAGCAATTTCTTGGATTCGTTGATTCTTACTTCATTCAAATAATCGATGAAATTTTTGCCCGTATCGCGCTTGAATATGGAACTGAAATAATTGGGATTGACATGCAGCCGCTCTGAAACATCCTCCAGTCTGATTCGCTCGGAGTAATTCTCGACAATGTACTGTTGGGCGCGAGTGATGTAAGTATCGCAATCTGCCTTTACGACGGGGTGCCCAATGGTGTTGACAGGCTGCCCTGCAGCCTCAATTTTCAAATCCTTGACGACTTCCCGGAACAACTCGAGGAATTCAGTGCGGATGATCGGCTTAAGCAGGTAGCCCTTCACCCCATAACGAATCGCTTCCTTGGCATATTGGAAATCGTCGTAGGCGCTCATCAACGCCACCTTGATTTGAGGAAGTTCGCTTTTTAGCCGTTGAGCCAGCTCAAGTCCGGTCATTTTTGGCATCAATATATCCGTTAGGATAGCATGTGGATGACATTCCCGGGCCATTTTCAAAGCCGATTCTCCATCTGAAACGCACCCCGCCACTTCAAATCCGATGTCATTCCAAGGCATGTTGTTCATGACCCTCTCGCGAATAAACTCTTCGTCATCGGCTATCAAAACAGTGTACATCGGCTCCCCTCCTATCAATAAAAGCGCTTACATAAAGATGAGGTAAGTATTCCCTATACTACCATAGGATTTCCGGACACGCTATCTTCTTAACAAGTAGAAACGGCTACGCCGTCCTTAAAAGGACGGTATCCGTTTCAGCGAGTAAGATAAGATAATTAATTGCGCGAAGCATAAATTCTTTTCTTTTAAAATACACCGGTAAACGAAAGGGCTCCAATCCTCCGCCAAATGCATTTGTCTGTACAACATCCGCCTAAAGAAGGAGCTCCTGTCCATCTATCCGGTTTATCTTTAAATCAACTCTTCTATGTCCATCACAGCTGCCTTTAAATCAATCCCGTCTCTTTTGAAAGGCGGATCGTATTCGGTATGCAAAAACGCCGGATCTTCAACTTGCATATAGGTAATGATAGCCTTGCCGGATTTGGTGAACATGCAATTCAGATTGGTAAATTCATGTGGACCATCCGCAACATCACCCAGCTTCTTCCACGATTCCCCTCCGTTCTTGGAAACCGCCGCGCTTAAAGGCGTTCGTCGTCCGAAATGATGCTTGCTGGGCTCGTACAGACTATCGTTCCATAACAGCAGGAGTACATCGGTGTCGGGAATCCGTCTTAAGCAGGTACATGATTCGGGGGATTTCAATCCGCTTGCCTGGGGCAGGCTCCAGGTGTTTCCGCCGTCCTTGGAATCGCTCATAAACACCGTGCCCAACTGAGACCTGATGGACATCAGGAGACTGCCGTCACTCCTTTCTGCAACAGAAGCTTCCATCGCACCACGCATGGGAAGATCTATAGTGCCGACAGATCGCGTCCACGTTTTACCGTAGTCATCGCTAAAGTAGCACCCGATTGTATTGTGTTGGCCTCCTTGGTGGCCGGTGCCGAAGTGAAAAGGAAGCAGTAAGCGGTCGCTGGACAAAAGGTTGATATGGTTTGCCCCGCCTTGTATCCATTGGCCCTGGGAACGTTCCCAGATGCGTGCCAGCAGTTCCCAGGTCACGCCTCCATCCTTCGAAGTATAGACCTCCATCGTAGAGCTGGACCCGCCCCGGTGTCCCCTTGTGCAATGGAGCAGCAGCGTACCGTCAGGAAGAAGACAAAGTCCGGGAGCTTGGACATTGTGATCCTCCGGATTAACGTCGATCAGCATCCTCTCCTGTTCCCAGGTCATTCCTCCATCAAATGATGTTTTGGCATGAATCCGGCATAAATCGAAATCACTTCCACCCGTACCCTCATATTTGTGCCAAACCGCCAACAAGGAACCATCCGCCAGCTCCACGATTGAGGCCGTATCGTTCCTCGGGCTGTTCGCGGAAGATGCTGCAATAATCGAATATTTTACCGTTTTAAACATGTCTGTTCCCCCTCGTTTTTCCGACCGAATCTTATCCCTCAAGGTTTAAATAATCAATCTGCAGTGCAAACAAACGAATGTTCTTCCGCTCTTCGTCCGTCAACTGCTGGATCGGTTTTCTGGGAAGGCCAACATCAATTCCCTGCAAACGCAGGATTTCTCTTTCGAAAGCAATAAAATCATATTTCAACAGCTCTGCAATCACTCGATTCGCCTTCGCCTGCAGCGTACGGGCTTCCGCCAGATTTCCCGTATGGAATTGCCGGTATAAATCCACAAACAGCTCCGGCATGATGTTATACGTGCTGCCAATGGCGCCGCAACAGCCAAGGGTTAACCCCGCAATCAGGCATTCATCCGGACCGTTGAACACGTGGAAGTCCGGTCCGCACGCTTCGATGAGCTGCTGGAGCTCAAATGTGTCCTTAGACGTAAACTTAACTCCGATTATATTGTCCTCTTTGGAAAGTTTCTCATAAAACTTTATGCCGGATTGAACCCCTGTCATGGCGGGAATATGGTATATAATCAGCGGAATATCCGCAGCGTTTGCAATATCAAGAAAATGCGTGCGGACTTGCTCATGCCCGTGCTTGTAGTAGAAAGGCGCTACGGAGGATACCGCATTCGCGCCGGCCCGCGCTGCATGCTTCGTCAGTTCAATACAGGAATCCGTATCCATTGCTCCGATATGTGCGATGACAGGTACAGCTCCTTTGACCTCATCCACCACAATTTCAAGGAAGTGTTCGCGCTCTGGAACAGATTGCAGAAAACCTTCTCCGGTGCTTCCGCTTAAGTAAAAGCCGCTGATGCCCTTGCTCAGCAAATGGTGGACAAGTCTTCGTGTTGCCGGCTCGCTGATGGCTCCTGCCTTGTCATAAGGTGTAATGATAGCTGGAATAATACCTTGATAAGTCCCTAGTGTTGACATAGATATTCATCCTATCTGATGTTCATTGTTGTTTACAAGATTTTGCGGTTTCCCTTCAAGGAACGATGCTACATTGTCTATAGCTGTTTGAAGCAGTCTGGTGCGGGCTTCAACCGAAGCCCAGGCGATATGCGGAGTAATCACGCAATTAGGTGCATGGAGCAAAGGATTGTCAGCCTCCGGAGGTTCTGTGGAGAGCACATCGAGGGCGGCCCCCGCAATTCTTTTCTCTGATAATGCTTGAGCAAGGTCGTTTTCTTCCACCAGCTCACCGCGTGCGGTGTTTATGAGGATCACATTGGATTTCATTAACCGTATTTGAGCGGAATTGATTATTTTCTCAGTACTTTCCATGAGCGGACAATGCAGACTGATGATATCCGAGGATCTGAACAATTCATCCTGGGAAACCCAACGAAACCCGTCGAATGGAACCTGGAGGCTCTGCTTCACCTTGCTGTTAGCCGCGATTACCTTCATCCCCATAGCACCGGCAATTCGCGCAGTATGCATCCCTATTCTGCCGGCGCCCAGAATCCCCATTGTTTTTCCGGACAATTCAATCAGAGGTGATCTCCAAAAACACCAATCCGGACTTGTGCTCCATTCACCTTGATGCACTAAAGTGGAGTGTCGCCCGACATGATGACAAAGTTCAAGTATTAAAGCAAAAACAAATTGAGCGACAGAGCTGGTGCCATAGCTGGGTATATGGGTTACGATTATCTTATTTAATATTGCCTGCTGCACATCAATAATGTTGTAACCCGTGGCTAACACACCGATATATCTAAGTTCCGGCAACTGCTGCAATACGTTTGCCCGTAAAGGAGTCTTGTTCGTCAGCACAATCTGCGCTCCCAGGGAGCGTTCAACAATCTCCTCGTTCTGAGTACGATCATAAATCTTAACATCACCTAATTGAGTTAGCCCCTCCCAGCTTAAATCTCCGGGATTTAAGGCAAAACCATCCAATACGACAATCTTCACTTTCATCACCTCCGGCTTTGCGGCAATTCGAGTGCCACGGATACATTTCAGTATGGAAACATTTTTGGTACAATACCAGTAACTAGAAAAGGGGGCAAGATAACGTGTATCCGGAATACTTGTTTGAATATCCCAACATGAACTCCAGCTTCCCTTTTTACATGAAACGCAAGCTCCAATGGAAAACTCCCGTACACCGTCACGACTTTGTAGAGCTGACATTGGTGCTTGGCGGCAAAGGCTCAGAAACCATTAATGGAGCAGCGCATGATATGATACCTGGTACTATGGTTCTGCTCCTCCCTTATCAGGTGCATGAAATAGCAGCCGATCCGAACTGCCCGCTCGATTTATTTATTTGCAATTTTCCTATGGACGTAATTACCGAACTATGTGACAAAGAAATCTGTTTGCGGGATTTTCTGCTGGGTACTGGAATCCACGATAGGAGAGCTTTTGTGCGGCTTGAAGATCCTGTCTTTGATGAGATGCAACAATGCTTCACCTCCTTGCTGAAAGAATACGAGAATCCTCAGCCCTTCAAACCGATCATGTCGAAGGCTCACTTACAAAGAGCGCTTACTCAGTTTGCTCGAAGCAATCTTGAATCTCAGCCAGAGTTGCAAGCGATACCAACAGGCAATCCGAAATTGTCATCAAGCACCCGAAGTATATGGCCTGTTATCAACTATATCCACGAGCATTATCTGGAACCGCTTTCGCTCAGTTCCTTATCCGAACAATTCCGGCTCCATCCTTCTACTCTCAGTGAAATGTTTGTTCGCCAATATGGCATTCATTTCACGGATTTTCTTCATGAATTGCGTGTGCGTCATGCTTGTTCACTTCTGCTTGCAACCGAACTGTCCATTGCAGAGATTGCGGAAGAATCAGGCTTTGGATCCTATTCCAGCCTTGTTCGTATTTTTCATAAAACAAAAGGTGTATCTCCCAGAGAATATCAGACTGCCCGGCATTCAAACCATGCTGATGCTAATTGAATGCAGCAACTAGTCATGCAGCAGCGCTTTATTTATCTTAATCACTACACGCTTCGTTTCCATACCTCCGCTGCGACTGCAAGCGGGACGATGCACGTCATCGGGGAAATAAACGACAAACATGCCCGGCTTCAAGTTCAATTCAAATTCGTTCTCCACTTCTTGATAAAGAGCATAGTCCTTGTTCGTTATTTCATTCTCGACCGGTTGATTGCGTTCTGACTGTCTGGCGACAACGTGTAGCTCTTCACCGGTCACCACCATTTGAACATCAATATATTGGCGATGATTCTCCGCTTTGCGTTCTTTCGGAGGTACGGTAGTGACTTTTTGGACCATCACATACATGTCATCCCCAAGCAAATCATATCGGCCAATCGCTTTATGCATAAAATCCGTATTTTCCAAATGATCAATCGCTTTGCGCAATATCACAGCAAACGCCCACTGTTCCTGCTTCCATTTGCTTAAATCGCCTATAATCACTCCACTATTGCCCCTTTCTCCTACCATTCACCTGGGTTGCCAAATTTATTTCTGACATTCACCCCAAATTGTTTTCCAGCATTATCGATTCCTGCAAGCAATGTCTCAATCGTCATTCCCGCTGTACCCCGTGCCGCAGGAATGACTGTATTGCACTCATTGCCATCCATATAAACCGCTGCTTCCAGCAGTTGGGCTTCATCTTCCTTCGGAATGGCGATAAATCCGTGCTTATCGGCATGAAGGAGTTGCCCAGACTGGACTTTGCAGCCGAATACCTCAACCTCGATCCCCCATCGTACAGGGATGCTATGAGCATGTCCGACACATGTCCTGCGGGCGATCGCCTTAAATCCCGCATTGCACATCTCATCCACATCCCGTATCGCACCATCGGTTATCGTTCCTACACATCCAAGCGCACGGTGGATATTGCTGTTCACTTCTCCCCAGAAAGCACCGATTACCCGGGGTTTATCCAAGTCCTGGACGACCACGATTTTGGGGCCAGGCATGCTCGCCACGTATTTACGGTATTCACTCCAGGCATTCGCATTGCTCTTGAGATGAGCGGGATTGCTCGGTTCAAATTGAACAGTAACAGCGTAACCTGCCATGGGTCCCATCTGTGGCATGAAATCATGAATTTCCTCAAGATTAAACCCTTGCGTAATATCATGCTTGGTAATAGTTTCCCAACCATTGTAAATAGTAGGCGTGTTCCAACGTTTAAGTTTCAACACATCGGCATGCGACAATGATTTCATTTCTCCTCTTCCTTTCTATAGTGAATACGCTTTAATTGTAAACGTAATTTTGCTCTCAAACCTTCCATCTTTTCGTCTGTATCTCTCAGATTTTTATGTATAATTGCAATCATAGGTTGCGATCGCCCCGGCCTAGATAGCTCCTATCTATGGCCGGGGCGTGTGTTGTCTGAAGTACTTCCATGATATACATTCGACAACCAAGGGGTGTAAGCTCCGCAGCGAAAATGCATTGTTATGTGAAGTTTGGGAGACTACTTCGAGTAATATAGAAAATTGATTATATAAACTAAAGTAAACAAAACCAAAATCCCTCTTGGTTTTGTTAAGAAAAGTATTGTTTTGCATCATTGTAAGTCATATTCGGGCTCAACCTAAAAATTAGCGGTTGTTATTTTCATCCTAACAAGCGGCGTTTATTGCACTCAAATAAAATACCGTTTTTGTAACATCGAGGATTGCGCGTGAAGCAGTGTCGGCGCTGATACGCTTTGATGCGATTATGTCGTCCTTCTAGTGTAGCGTTAGTCCAGCGGCAGCGATGGTAGTTCACGATTTCCTCTTCCCAATTTCGCATCGTTCTCAAGGCGCTTTGCACCACTTCGTGCTCAATGCCTTCCCCCTGCTGACACCAACGAGTAAACCCAAGCTTGGCCACATGGATATTCGGTGAATAGTCATACCAGTGAGAGAACGCCTCTTTCCATTCCCATACCTCTCGCAGCAGCTGCGAGAAAGCCAGTAGTTGATTTAACTGAGTTCTGCTCTTGTCCGGTAAGGAATCTGCAGGCGGATTCAGCAGGCGATGATGACTTTTCAAGATGGCTTTGGCCCGAGGGGAAAGGAGAGTCTGAACACTTTCAATGATGTAACCGTGAACGTGGAACCGATAGGCAATCCGGATCGCCTTTGGAGAACATTCGCTGATCCAGGTGTGATACGTTTGAGCCAGATCCATGACGACCGCCTTGGGATTCAGGTTTAAAAAATCGGGATGCTGCTCAGCATACGCACGTAGCGCGTCCAGCTTTCGCCCCGCAAGCAGGTCTAGCATGGTTTCGCCTCGAAGGTCGTGAATACCGGTATTGTAGGGTGCCCCTTTTTGATTGCAAAGTCGTCGATGCCAAGCACCAGTTCTGGCGTGTCTTTGGCTTGACGCCAAGCCGCTCAAGCAGCCGTTCGTTCTCTACGGGCAAGGCCTCTTGATGCATGCGCTGAACCGTGCTGGCAGGCTTTTCTTGTTGTTTGGTAGGACTTACAACAATACAGGATTTGCAGATGTTTTTCCATTTTTATCCTCGTTTTTCCTTGCTTCAATTTTCAACCGCTAATTTTGGTTTTGAGCCTATATTTGTGGGCTTTTTTTTAATAAACTTAATCCTATGTAAGCGCCTGAATCCGTTGCACCATAAAATCGAAGAAGGGCTGGTTCCACCCTTCATCTAAACGCTCATTCAAACTCTCAATTAGTTCAGCTGCTATTTTCACCAATTTTTGAACTCCTAATGGCAGTTCATCCATCATCGAGAACATTTCCGCTTTATATTCTAGCAGTAATCCTTTAGGATCATGTAGAATTAGAATTTCGTCCATATGTCTCAGACTCTCTAGTGTTACTGTATATAGGTCAAAATGTAAACCATCTTCAAAAACTCCGACAATCTGTGGACCAACAAAATCGGACTCTGACCAATAAATCAATTTTCGATAGTTCTCCAAATAAGAAATTCTGCGTTCTAAAAAGCCTTCCATCAAATCACAATTTACTAGACAATACATATCCACATCTGAAAAAGCATCTTCTTCTCTCTAGCATGCGAGCCTTTTAGAAAAACTGCTCTTACCGCGGAATCTTTTATTAAAGCCAGACTCACTATTCGGATCGCTTCGTTCTGATCCATTACATCCGCTTCTTTCATATGTTACTTTTTATTAAAGACTATACGAATTGAATCCTCCTGAGTCTCCTTAATTGTATATATACCGATTTTTTCAGCGGCACTCACTAGCGCTGTGATATACTCAGGAGTTGAATTTATTTTTCGAGCAGAGGTCTTTAAGTTAATGGAGAACTCATCCCCGTTCTCGTCAACATCAAGAGATTTCACATAAACTTTAAATACCTTTACATAATGTTCATATTTAACCAAATGTTCTTCAGTAACACCTTGAAATGAAACATTTACTTTCAAGGATTCCGGTTTCAGGAAGCTCACTTTACCTGCCATATCTACCTGCCCCACTTCAGGATTCAACACTTGATATCCAACTCCGTCAAGGATTGTATAATCCATCCTATTATCCATAGTGGCTATTAAATTAAGACGCACATCGAGAGCTTCCGGTCCGAGTAATGTCAGATAGTCGCTTACTTCAAGCTTGATCTTTTGTACAGCCTCTTTCCCGGCGAACATAATCAATGGACTATGTACACGTCTATTCCATGACTTCTCTTCATGTGTACCCAGAGGATCCATCTGAAAGAATAGGTCTTTACCTAATACAAATCCCTTCGACTTTAATACATTCACAAGCGGATCAATTGGCATTCCTTCGGCTACGCCCATGTCGAGCCAAATCTTCAATGCAGGCTTCCCGGACTCTTTCGCCAACTCATCCAACATACGCCCATTACTTACCCAAGTGGCAGGGGATAAAGCGCCTATCGATGAGAAGGTCTCCGGATGTTGATACCCCATCCATAATGCCTGAATAGCACCGAATGACGATCCCATAATCATACGGTGATCCCGATCGGGAATGGTCCGATAAGCACCATCGACATAGGGAATAACTGTATTGATAAAATATTGGGTAAATTCGTCTGCACTCGTTCCATCCGTAGGAATAGATGCCTCCGGAAATGGAACATACTCCTTTCCACGTTCTGAACCATCACTTGAGGCGACTCCTATCACGATAACCTTCTCCATTGTTCCATCAGCAACGAGCTGATCAATGATCTCCTCAACTCTCCATTCTTTGCCTAAAGAGCTGGTATTTGTGTTGAAAACATTCTGCCCATCGTGCATATACACAACAGGATATCGCTCACTGTCAGTTTCATACCCTGCAGGCAAATAAACAAATATTCTCCGCTCACCTAAATTTTCTATGTGCACAGTACCTTTTGCCGCAACTTCAATGGTTGGGCTCTCCGATGCCTGAGAAGTATTGCTTATCTTTGGATTGGGGGTTGGTGATGTAGCAACATTTTCATTTACATTTCCTTTCCTACTACATCCCGAAAGCGCTAACAAAATTAATACAACAAGTCCCCAAAAACTCCATTTAAATCTTCCACTTGAATGCATAGAACTCCTCCTGATCTTTTGTTCAAACGTTTTCACAACCTATTATACAGGTTTTATATGGGATTACGAACATTTTTTCACAAGTGAACTTCCTATTAGGAATAGTATACTTTTTCTACTTTATTTAATGTATGCTCAATAGTTGGGCAGGGACCGGTCTCGCTACTGCTAAACAAGCTGTGGAACAAGGAGCATATGTTATTATCGCCGGACGTTCACAAGATAAATTAGAGAAGCTCAACAATTTCTAGAGTCCGAATCTGTCGAGAATCATTCACTAAATAATCAAAATGAAAAAGAGTTGAAGTTCTTTTTTTGAAAAAATCGGCAGCTTTGATCACTTATTCACTCCAGGTGCCTCTTACGTTATTTTATCATGCTTAATAATTATTATCGTATCAACATGCTTACCATCTGCGCTCCAAATAGTAACATTAATGCGATTGAAGCTTTCGGTTGCGGGGAGAAATTCGTCATAGGTTAATGAAGAATACATGTATTTTTCACTAGTAATAATGTCAAAAAAGTACGTACTCTCAACATGTTCAAGTATTATTCTCGTCTCCTGATCCAGCTCCATTTTAATTGTCTGTCTTATCTGATTTTGATTCTGTATAGCCTTCTCTATCGTTAGTTCGGGAGCATTGAAACCCATAAGCTTTCCGGTGACATAAATGCTCCCATAATTTAAACCGTCTATCAACTCAGGATTAGTCACTGTTACTTTTTTAGGAGTGATCTGGAACAACCTTGTTTCTGTCGTCAAAATAGCAAAGATACCCACGAATCCAAATACGATCATCATCCCCACGATAACCACTCTGAATATAAAAGTTCTTTTTATTTTTCCCTTTATGTATTGAAATACGGACCAACCCACGATGGCCCCTACTGTATTTAATATAACATCGTCGATATCGCTGATTCCAATAGCCAAAATGTACTGAACTACCTCAATACTCACGCTAATGCCAATCACTATGACGATTGTTTGTTTAAATCCCTTATTCATTATCAAAGGTATAAATATCCCCATTGGAAAAAACACTGCTAAATTCCCAGCAATATTTTGAAGATTATGCAAAAGCCCTATAGTTCTCATCATTTCAAATGTCGATGCAAATGGGATGATATTCAAGACCCTCTGACCATGTCCAATCATAGCAAAAAGATTATATATCTGCGTATCTTTGAACAAAACTATCCTCACAAGTACTAGTAAATACACAATGAATATTACCCATGCAAAAGTACTTAACATCCTTTCTTTCTTAGTATTCACGCCCTTCTCCCCCATCTACAGTATCGATATCCGTCATTATACCGAACTTAGGAAGGTTATTTAGTAGGGTATTCATTAAAGAAATCTTAAGATTTCTTTAAATTAGTATTCTATAATTATCATGGTATTATATATGTTTAAGGGCGAACTTTATTGTTTATCGACACCCTTTCTACATTTTAGAATAGCCTATTCAATAACCAACCAAAGGTGGTACGAAAATGAACCAGAAACTAGAAACAACAAATTCTAAGCATCGCGTTCTCCCCTTTAAAGGCGTCCTCAATTTCCGAGATATGGGCGGATACGCCACCTCAGATGGTCGTAGAGTCAAATACGGTTTGTTTTTTCGATCAGCCGAATTAACAGGAATGACCGATCAAGATATAAAACTCTTTAAATCCCTTGGAATTAAGACCATATTTGATTATCGAGGAATAGAAGAAGTTCGTTTAAAACCAGATCCAGTCATTCCAGGAGTAAAAAACATTTGTGTACCTGCTCTAAAGCAAGAGGTCCCCGGAGATATGAGAGATGTGGTTCGTTCTGGATTTCTTGAACATTTTACGACAGACTTCTTAGTTAATATGTATTTGGACATGGCATTTGATAACCCTTCCTTTAAACGACTTATGGCAACAATTATGCTTCCAGATGAATTCAGTATCCTGCATCATTGTGCCGGTGGAAGAGATCGCACTGGAGTTGGATCGGCGTTCATCTTCCTAGCACTTGGAGTTCCGAAAGAGACGATTATAGAAGACTATTTACTCTCCAATCAGACACTTGGTCCTATGAATGAACAAATAAAAAAGCAAGCCTCAAAACATCTATCACCGAAGGAAGTAGATACTGTTATGGCTGCGCTTATATTACGTCGAGAATTCATGGAAGCCATTTTCTCTGCCATCGACGAGCGATATAAAAGTGTTGAGGCTTTCCTCGAACAGGAATTCGGCATGACAGCTGATAAGCGCAAGCAGTTACAAGCATACTGTTTAGAAGCTTAATAACTTGTTGAGCGATGAACTAATTCATTCAAATAGAGATAAAAATAAAAAAAAAGCGTAGCTCTCAAAGAGCTACGCTTTTTTTCCATTTAATACTGACGTTCTTCCTCGTAGGATACAAACAACATTCTACGCTGTACATCCATCAGCATTCGAATCACCCAATTTGCGATCAGGGCGAAGACAAGTCCCGCTACAACATAAGATATATATTGCTGAGATAATGTCCAGTCGATATTAAATAAAGCAAATACACTATTCTCCAAAATGTTCAAATCCATCGTTTGCAGGAAAATCTGATGGAGTACAGGCAGTGTGATCAGACCTAGCGCAGCCGCTACCACAGTTATCGTTAGTGAGAAGAAGATAATGCTGGATACGAATCGTCCCATAATCAGCATGATGTTACGTGCAAACTTTGCACCATCAAAACCTAACTTCATGCGTTGCAGGAAGCCCGCTCCCTCTTGGTTCATATCCGTTCTGCGCTCTTCACTCGGTCTAGGAATATCCAGCAGTGATCTTACTAGCTCTTGCTCAAATTTCACAATGTAATCTAACCCTTTAGCTACTGCGAAAAACAAGGGTATACCGATGAAAATTGGTGTTAAAGCAATCGATAATGCTAATCCTGTCACCATAAACACGAAATATACAATCGTAATCGGCAAAGAGATTATAAAATACAACATACTCCGATAGGTCTTGGGACTTGATCGACGTTTGCCTGGTTTAGATTGTGATTTCGATTCTACGGGAATCTGCATGGAATCTACCGCTCCGATCGGCATTGTATACAACTTATCATTCATTTCTTATGTCCTTCCTCTCACGTTATCAATTAATCTCATTATACGTGAGAAAGAGAAGGCTCAAAACAGTCTTAGGACCGGAGTCTTACCAGACTAAAGGCTAGGATGGGTTTAGACTGGAAACAGCTATAAGCCCTAGTTTATCCCCCCTTCTCTACCATTCGAAGCAACTCATCTACAACAACTTTCGGCTGATAACTATGAATATAGTGAGAACTGCCCTGTACGATGATTTGCTTCCCAGAGGTGGACCAAGCGGGAAACTCCGCTTGACTGTCCTTCCATGATCGATCTTCATCCAGCTTCCCAAAATAGTCAGCCGTCAAAACGGTAATGGGGATATGGAGTGGCTTCCCACCAGTCATGACGACTTCGGCATTCTCTCGACTTAGTTCTAACTCATTCACCATGTTCCTGTTTCCAATCTTGAGTAAGGTACCTTTACGATTTAGTGCCTTTAGCCCCTCAGGCAAAAGCTTATCACCATTACTTTGGTCAGATACCCATGCCGCGAATCCATCGAAATGATATAACATCCGCAGAATACCTGTCGTTCGGAGTCCCTTATATATCCAAGGAATAACCGTTAACTCCGGGCTTTTTTTATAATATTCTGGACTTCCACCATCAATAAACACAATCCCCTTCACTTCCTCCGGGAAGCGCTGTGCGTACCGAATCGTTTCTAGAGCGCCGAGTGAGTGACCGACAAATAAATAAGGTGGCTTCTGTTTGGAGACTTTAAGGAGCTCATGAATTTCGTCTGTAATCGTATCGATATCTCGTGGTCTGTCCGTCGCATCGCTGAAGCCGTAACCGAAGCGATCATACACTGCAATTTTTACGTACTGCTTTAGTCCTTCATACAAAGGATAAAAATCAGCATACGGATTTACCGATCCCCATCCAGAAGCGAAGACTACTGTAATATTGCCTTCGCCTTCCGTATAAAGGTGCATCTTGTTGCCCTCTACCTCATACAGTTTTCCAACAGGTCTATAAGCTTTTCTGTCTAGTGTTGAACCATACCATTGATACAAGGCTCCAATTCCTATTAGCACCACCAGTAAGAGGAGAATACCTAACACCATTTTACGAAACCGCCTCCACATGTTCTTCACCTCCCCTTCAGCTATTCCACAAAAAAAGTACGTAAGTTCTACGCACTCCATTGTTCAAACTATTCTACAAGCCCAGCTTATTCCCCTTTTCGAGCCGCACGATCTGCTGTTCTCCGCTATCTGCCAGCTCTCTGAACTGGTTAATGGTTTCACGCATTTTAGGAAGAGCTTCCTGCTTATACGTACTGATCGAATCTAACGCGGATAGCACATCCGTGAACGCCTGTTTTAATGTATCTACTGAAATACTAGATTCTAGGGATTGCTTATGGATTGCTGCTCCCTGATCTTTCAACATTTTTGAGGTGCCACTTATTAGCGTGTTGGTTGTTTGATTTAGGAGTTCAATCTTTTTCAAAACGATTCGTTGATTGTAGAGTGCACTGGCTACGGTAACGGAGATTTTCAGGGCAGAAACTGTAACATTCCTGGCTCTGTCCACTCCTCTGATTAACTCTTTGTTATTTCGAATCACTACTTCAATGGCCATAATTCCCTGCTGATTCACCACCAGCATTTGTTGCAAATCCATCACACGCTGACGCAGTGGAAACAATACTTCCTCTGTGATGAACTTTACTCTTTCTTCGTCCTCATTGCGTAGCTTAGCTGCATCTAGTTGAGCCTCGATCTCCTGATCCATCAGCATGCCTAGCTGAATCTCTTTTTGCAGTTTTTTGGTGAGCTCTCTAAGCGATTGCTGCTCAAACTCTAACGTAGTGTTATCATTTTTCAATACGGTTTTCCCTTTATCTAAAGAAATAATAATATCTGAGATTACAGCATCTGCTTTTTGATACTTCGCAAAATAACTCCGCAATGGGTTAAAGAACTTCCCTAGCAGACCACTTTTAGCAAAATCCACAGCGCTTGGATCTAGATCTTTCAACTGGAGATTGAGCTCTGTTAAACCCTTAGCAACTTGCCCACCTTCATCCCCTGTTTTCGATAAATTCCCGACAGAAACTTGTAAAAGAGAGTTCTTATCTGAAGATGATCTCATGGTGCTCATCCCGAAGCTGTCTATGGATTGCAGCACTTCTTTTCGTTTATCCAAAGATTCTAAATCCAGCTCTAAGATCGTCGAGACATTGGTTTTCGCCATTTCCTTCAGCTGTGTTACTTCCTCTGGCTCAGGTTTAACCTGAGCTTCAATCGCGGATTTTAGTTTCTCTGGACTTACCACTTCCATCGTGAAAGACATAGAACCCCTCCTAACAATTTTAACCTACATTTGAACATTAAGCAGATTACCGATTTTATAGACTACGTCATCTGTATCCGCATTGATGTTAGCTGCTTCATTAATTTTTGAAATGCTCTCCAATGCTTTAATATTCGCGTTGTAGCCAATGGTGTAAATCGGAATTTTGTAGGTTTCAATTAATCTCCTTATATCATCTAGGGAGTGACCTTCATTCGTCTCCCCATCACTTAACACAAAGATCAGAGGTTTAATTTCTGGGTTAATTTTCATTTCATCCTGAAGCATTTTTAGTGCCACTAAAATGCCATCAAAAGTCGCTGTGCCTCCATTCGCCTGAAGGCTATCTATCGCCCCAACAAACATCGATTGTTGATTTGTGTCGTACTTACCAATAGGAAGGTTTATCGTAACGTTATCGGAGTATGAAACAAAACCAATACTATTATCCTTGCCCAAATACTTCTGTCCCGTTAATAATGATTGCTTTAAGCGATTTAAAGGCTCACCGTTCATGCTACCTGAAACATCGGCTACAAATACTGCGGCAATGGGCTTATTGCCGTTTTTCTTCTCTTTCCACAACTTTTGTGCTGAGGATAAAAGATTGCCATCCACTGGATTGACCTCCGAATGATAGTCATTCAGTCCGTTAAAACCTTTTTCTTCACCTAGACGCTGGTATTTATCCTGTTCAACAAACTCCGCGAATTTTTCAATAATGTCCAGCTTCTCTTGTGGTAGATCACCTAATGCGTAAAGTGGGCTGTCATGTCTTACACCAAAAGGAGTAAATACATAGCTCCCCTTCAGTTCTGGTGCATTCGCGAAAATTTGGTACTCTAAGACAAAAGCATCCAGCTTTCCAGTTTTGGCTGCATCGCGCATTTGTAAAGTCGTCGACGCGAGAAAAGGGACATTGGCTTGGAATTTCTCAAAGCCCTGAACCGCTTGTTCTCCAAGCAAGTTAGAGCTGTCAAAAGTCCCAAGTGCAGTCACTAGGAAGTTCAGACCTGTTGAGCTGGCAAAAGGATCTGTATAGCCCATAGATAATTCATTATTCGCTATCGCATCTGTGATCGTCTTGACGTTTAAAGAACCGTATTTCTCGACTAACTCATCATATTTCGTTTTATTCGTAACAATACCAGCTACATTGCCAATCAGACGATTAGTTATAAGCTGCGTTTTGATGCCGTTCGCTTTGACCATCTCGCCCCATAACTCATTGGATGGTGTAAATGCATCTGGTATATACTTTCCAGACCTTATGTAATCCGTGGCTGTACCTGAAGCAATATTGCGAATCTTAACGGAAACAGGTATTCCATTCACCTCTATATTGGAGCTATTGAAATCTGTCGCAACTTCATTAAGCCATCCATCATTACCTGTTCCAGATTTTTCGGTCGATGAAAAAATTTCAACAAAGCTATCCGTTGTATTGGTCACTGAGATAGGAAATTTAGAAATATCCGGCAAGGAATCCCCAATGGCTACGGGATCAAGGTCGATTTGTCCTTTGACCTGCTCCGCGGTGTTTACATTAATTTTTTTATATAGTTTATCGAGTTGTTTGCCTGCATCTTCCGTTGAGACCTCACTAGTGGTTTTTCCTAAATTAGTTGTTAAGGTGATCCCAAAATATACAAGTGCAAAAACGACCACAGTTATAATCCCGAGTACAAGAAATGTTCTCCCTTTCCTAGCCATTCGCATCGCCCTTTCATTGCTTATAGAATTTCGTCTGTTTGATCAATTCATCGATCTCCTTCATACAAGGCATATCTTCAACATCTTTATAATTCGTGCTATCTAGTAACGATATTTCGAGTAGCAATTGATCTAACTTCAGCAAAATTTCTTCATTTGCTCCGAGATACCCCGTTACATAAGCCAAATACTCATGGTAAAGAGCAGTTTTTTTCTGCACCAGCTTTTCTGAGAACTGCGCAGGTCTCTGCTGGCTGGCAAAAAGAGTGAATTCTGAAGCGTCAAAAACACTCAACTTATTAAGAATCCCTCGGATATTCAAATAGAAGAGCTTCTCTACTTCATAACTAACCGCCATAAATTTCTTAAAGCTTAACTCCGTCTGCTCGAATCTCTGACTAAGAACATCCAATAACGTATTTTTCTTCTTCTCCATCCGGGTTAGCTGCTCTAATGCCAGTGTAATATCTTTCTTCAGCACCTTTACATTTCTGTATTGCGATAGCGCTGCAATATAATCCTCATGCGTCTTTATCTCTTTTACAGGTGGAACCATCGAAGGTTTAAAGAGTAGACTATAACTTCCATAAAGAACAACAAGAAGACTAATGACTAATAATGTCACACCAGAGGCTGTCTCAAAAACACTTGCTCCGCCGATTTCCACCCCTAAAAGTCCTGGTGACAAAACAATAATATCTAGTAACGCCACAACAATAATAAGCCCTAATAGCTTTACGGATCTCGCAACGTTCAACATACACACCTCCCTAACTGATCCGGTAACTTCTTCCATTACTTTTTTTCATTTTATCAGAAAATAAAAGATTAAACTCCTTTTTATTACAAAAGCACTAATTTCCCGCAGATACTTCCAAATGCCTCACTAATCCACTCCTATTATATGGAACACAATCAATGATTACATCCCTAATCACAAAAAAACCTTAACAGGCCCAAAGCCCATTAAGGTTAAGTAAACTCATTTATACCCAAGCGTCATTCGAATAGCCTCGTTGCTCCCAGTATCCTGTATGCTCTCCCTCGATCAGTTCAATCCGGTTCAGCCACTTCACTGACTTGTAAGCGAACATTTTGGGGACAATTAGCCGAACCGGTCCACCGAGATCGCTTGGAATCGGTTTCCCATCATGCATCACCGCGACCATAACATCGTCCATATCCGCCTGCTCCAGCGTAAGGGTATCTGTATATACCCCATCCCCTGAGTAGAACTTCACTGTCTTTGCAGTGGACTTCACACCAGCCATTTGTAGAAGATCCTTCAGCTTGATGCCCTCCCAGGTATTCTTATAGACGGACCAACCTGTCACGCAGTGAAAATCACTCACTTGAACCGTACGTTGCAATTGAACGAATTGCTCCCAATTCCATGTAAAGCTCTGATCAACAAGACCATCCAACTTAAAGGACCAATTATCGTTCGTGAACTCAGGAATAGGGGTTACAGTATAAACACGGAATTGACCCTGCGACCCACCTCCAAGAGGCGGTGACGATGCCGCCAGTGGCTGCGGTGCTGGCAACAGCTGATTGCGGTCATTCTCGATTAATTTATCGATCGTTTCGCTGCCACCGATGTTTCCAATCGAGCTGCCTAACCATTTTACAAATGAGGGTCCGATTGTAAGGGCAAGCCCTACACCGATCGTCCCTCGAATGAAAGCTCTACGTGTATAGACTGGCTGCGGAGTATTCTGAGATGTTGTAATGGCACTCCCCTCGCTCTTGATGATCCTACGATTCGGCTCCTTCAACCACTTCACACGAGTCAATGAGTGATAGATAATGTAAGGCAGTCCAATCCATGTCAGGACATCATGAACGACCAATGAAAGATTAGATACTTGCGGTCCTACCGTACGAAACTGCCATAACAATACACCAGAAACGAACCACCCAAGCAACAGGAAGAGCACAACAAGTACATTGAACCGCTGCCAAGGTTTTTCCTTTAGCTGTTTCCAATGTTTACTGGCCAGCAGAAGATAATAGATCACTGGAAGGATAGATGCAATTCCTACCACAATATGCAAGCCTTTAATCCATACCCTGCCTTCACCGAGGAAACCTCGCCAGAAACCGCCTACTAGCACAAGCCCAGTCAAGGCCAATATCACGACGATCCAGCCGTTCCAGGTGTGAAGTGCACGCAGCTTTTTCCCGTATCCCTTACGTAGCCGACCAAGCAAATCACTCATAGCTTAGCCTCCTCCTCATGTGTATAATCCCGCACCCGATTTAATTTAGTCCAATAAGGTTAGAAAGGACTTTGATGCAGCAGAGAGTGGAACCCCTCGAAGAGTCGCTATCCCGATGTTACGCTCTGGAAATGGCGGATCTAAAGGGATTTCTACAAGCTCCCCACTTTTTAATTCTTCCCTTACATAATCACGAATAACAAAAGCTAGACCAAAGCCACGTAAAGCGAACTGAACAAGAAGATCTACACTGCCTAGTTCAAACTCTGGTGTTATCGTCACATGATTGGAGGCAAGAAACCCATCTATGTACTTTCTTGTGCTGCCTCCTGGCTCCAGGAATAATAATGGGTACTGCTTGATGTTTGCAAGCGGCATCGTATTATCTGCTAAATGACGGAAGCCCTTGCCTCCTACAAGACAATCTTGGAGCCGTGTACTCTTACGAAATTCAATCTGCTTGTCAGATGCCGGTAAGCTTACGATGCCGAAATCAATTTTGCCTTCTTTTAAAAGCGTGAGCGTTTCCGGTGTTGTTCGATTCGTAATATGAATACGTACGTTAGGATATTGTTCATGATATTGCTCGAGATAAGATAACAAGTAATATTTGCAGAGGGTATCACTTGCACCGATATGAATCTCCCCACTATTTAAATTGTTCATTTCAGCAATCGCTCGCTCACCCATCTCCACATTCTGAAAGGCTTGCTCAATGAATCGCAGCAGTACTTTTCCTTCTGTTGTTAGATCCACCCCTCTAGAGGTACGGAAAAATAAGGGGCCGCCCATCTTTTCTTCCAATTGCTTAATCGTGTGACTCACCGCGGGTTGTGTGATATTCAGCCGTTCTGCTGCCGCAGTTAAGCTGCCTGTTTGTGCTACCCAATAAAAAGAGCGATACCATTCCAAGTTGATGTCCATTCCCAAGTCATTACCTCACCTTATAATAGATATTACATATATCAATTTTTCTAATGTTATATCTAGCATTATACTTAGAGCTGTAGCCAATCACAAGCTTGGGAGGTAATCACGTGACCGTAATCGCAATTGTAGGAGCTAACTGGGGAGATGAAGGCAAAGGAAAAATGACAGATGTACTAGCCGCTCAATCATCCTATGTAGTTCGTTTTCAAGGTGGAAGTAATGCTGGGCATACTATCATTAACCAGTATGGAAAATTTTCGCTTCATATGCTGCCTTCTGGTGTATTTTACCCTTCAGTTACAAACATTATTGGACCAGGAACAGCTCTTGATACAGAAGTATTAGTAAAGGAATTACAAGCATTAGCAGATAGAGGGGTTCCACAGCCGAAGTTGTACGTATCTGAGCGTGCTCAAATCGTACTCTCGATCCATCGTTTGTTTGATGAGCTGGAAGAGGAACGACTTGGGTCACAAGGGTTCGGTTCAACCAAACGAGGAATAGCGCCATTCTACGCGGATAAATATGCGAAGCTCGGGATACAAGTTGCAGATTTGTTTGATCCCGCCCGACTTGAGAAACGTCTCGAACAATTACTTGCTTCAAAAAATGTATTGCTGGAGCATTTATATAAGAAAGCCCCATTCCAAGTCTCGGAATTAATGGCTCAGTTGCAAAAGGAAGCTGCGCAATTGGCACCATACGTTGCCAATACAACAGAAATACTACAAGAAGCTTATGCAAAAGGAGAAACGATTCTGCTTGAAGGGCAATTAGGCGCTCTGCGCGATCCTGATCACGGTATATATCCTTACTCTACCTCTTCATCGACACTTGCCGGATACGCACCTGTCGGCGCGGGTCTTCCTGCAGCTGCCATCACGAATGTCATCGCTGTAACGAAGGCATATTCAAGCTGTGTTGGTGCCGGACCTTTTGTATCTGAATTAGAAGACCCTGTAGCGGATGAACTTCGCACACGAGGTGGTGATGCTGGGGAATTTGGAGCAACAACGGGTCGTCCTAGACGTATGGGTTGGTTTGATGCAGTAGCTACACGCTATGGTTGCCTGATGCAAGGTGCAACGGAGGTTGTGCTGACCAATCTGGATGTTCTTGGTTATTTAAATGAGATTCCGGTTTGCGTTGCCTATGAGCTTGAAAATGGGGAAATCACCGACAAGTTTCCAGCAACCAATAAACTAAACGCAGCAAAGCCAATAATAACGTATTTATCTGGCTGGAACTGCGATATTTCCCATATCACGAACTTCAACGAGCTGCCAGAGCAAGCTAAAAGTTACGTAGACTTTATTGAAACGTCTATTGGAATACGTATTTCTACTGTTTCTGTGGGACCTAGACGTGATCAGGTCATTCATCGTACGCTGAAATAATTTCAAAATAAGGATGCCTAGTTGTACCTACATGCAAAATGCATATAGCTGCAACTAGGCATCCTTGCGTTACTCTTTTACACCAACACTGCATCCACTTTCGTCTGAGGCGCCTTGTCACAACGCTTACAAACCTTAACGACTGATCCGTCCGTTTTTCTTTTTGGATAAAGCAGTTTGATCCGTGTGCTCTGACAGACCGGACAAGTACCCCGACCCCTGGATGGTAAACTCCACAGTGCATGTCCACGTTTTGACTTTGCCATGAATAAACCCCTCATTTCGGTCAATAAATAGTCAACATTTCATTCTGAAAGTGCTTCTTTCAAAAGATATGCTTCAGAGACAGGCTCTATGACTAAATCAATGATGAGGCGTTCGAATATATGAAAAGGACGCCCGGTGATGAACCTGAAGGCGTCCTTTGATTTAAAATGAAGTTATAGTTCCCTTACATTAATTTGTGTAAATCATAGAGACAACACCATTTGTAAAGGTTACGTAATTATAATTTCTATATTGCCAAGTCTCAACTGTAATTCCACTGCCGGATAGACTTGATTTATCAATTGGAGTGCCCCAGCTTAATTCTACTTGCTGCTTCGTCATCCCTGTCGAAATTGTACCCGCCTTGATTTTGGCCCAAATCGCATTAGACCATTTATAGATTTTGGTAGGATCAGACGTAAAGAAATACTCTTTGTTTGCCAGATCGCGAGTGACCTGATCGTATTCCATATCATAAGAATTCACAATTTTACCTGATGCCAATTGAAAAGAAATCGAAAACTCATTATCGTCGTTCACAAGAATATCAACAATCGTTGCTTTTTGGAATTTATAGTCGGAATCATACTGGTTGAACCAATAAGTCTTTCCGATTAGCTTGGCGAGGTCACCTTGAGATTCTCTTTTGGCTATTTTTAACGTATTTTTTGTGTACGCAAATAACTCAGCTTTACCGAAATTGATGTTCAAAGACTCATAATGAGCACCAAAGTCCAATACTGCTCCCAATGCTGTTTTTAAGAGGGTAGCAGGGAATACTGCTCCTCCATCCACGGTTTGCACTTTACCACTCATTTTCACCTTATTCCCATTCACCATAGCAATATCGCTGCCCAGTTGAAGCTGAATAGGCAAATCCCCTACACGAATACTAAAAGTCTTAGTGGCTGTATTCGTCTGAATAGTTGCACCTAAACTCTTAAAGGTAGTTTGTACAGGCAAATACATCGTGCCATTGATTAATACACCTGTTTCGATGTCCTTATCAGCACTGATAGATAACTTTAACGTTTTGGAATTAGCTCCTGAACGTACGGTTACATTTGTTTCGCCAACGGCTAATGCTTTTATTGAACCATCAGGCAGCTTTTGCAATAAGTAAGGCTTCTCAATAACCATATCTGCTTGAGACAGTGGAACACGTTCGGATGAGCCATCTGGACCTTTTGCAAAAATCTGCACCGGAACCTTGTCACCAACGGTCATCTCCGTATAGTCCATCTTAAAGATTAGATCATCGTTGTTTTGAGTCGTAGTCTCTGCTTGTACACTTGTATCTGCTGCCTTCGCTGTATGAATTGGACCAAACATAGATACTGCCAGCGCTGCAGTGATGCCCCATTTAATCATTTTCATTTCCAAAATCCCCCTCTAGTAAATAAACCAATATTACTTTATCACAATTCCACTATTTTTGTAGATAAAAATGGAAGGTTGTTAAGCTTATATTTTTATAATGTGTAAATATTATGAAAAATAAAGGAAATTACATGGATCTACAAGAAATTACAGAGTACGTATAACAGAGTCTTTGTAATCGTATTAGGCGTTAGCAACTGAAGAACAATTAAAACTTAAACTAGGAGTGCTATATTCATGGAAATAGTATCGAACCGATTAATTTTAAGAGATTATACAAGCAGTGATTCTTCTTTTTATGAAGAACTAGAACAAAATCCCCTATCCTACAAATATGAGAACACTGCACCTGATGCAAAACAAATTAAAGATGACTTCCTTTCGATCTTGTCTCAAGCAACATCTGATCCACGGCAATATTATGATCTTGCAATATGTACAAAGCTGGATATGAAGCCCATCGGTAATGTCAGCATAAAGTTAAACTGGGAAGAAATCAGAGAATGGGAAATCGGTTGGGTCCTACTCCCGGACTATTGGAAAATGGGATATGCAACTGAAGCCGTGAAGTCTCTGATAGGTTATGCCTTTAGCTCTCTTAATGCACATAGGGTTGTTGCTTATGCCAACGCCGAGAATATGCAATCTGAGAAAGTAATGATTAGAGCAGGGATGTTTAAAGACGGGGTTCTTAGGGAGACTAGATTCTGTAATCAGCAATGGTGCAACGAGATCGTCTATTCCTCTTTAGAGCAGGAGTGGGCTAATATTTGATGGTTTAAAACTGATTAGGGAAAAACTCCCTATAAAAAGTCGATATCCGCTAATAATGAATGAAATTAGGGAATTCCTCCCTATAAATCAGGCTAATCCCTTTGATTTTCATCAAATCAGACGAATTTAGGGGAGGTTTTCCCTAATTATAAGTCTGGCAACCAATAATCTCAGAATTAGAGGGAGAAATTCCCTAATTGTTCTATTGAAATTTCACTTGGATCATCATTTGGAACGTCATTTACAGGATAACAAGAAGAGCCGCTCCCAAGTAGTACAAAAACTACTTTTGGAACGGCCTCTTTTCTTTACACTATCAACTCACGTATAACTTCAACCTCATCCCTGCTCATTTCAACGAATCCAAGGGATTTATATAAGTTCGAAGCACGTTCGTTCTCTATTCGATGTCCAATAACGATTTTGTCGCAGTGATGTTCCGCTTTTATAGTTCGAATCAAGGCATCCATTCCGGTTCTACCGAATCCTCTATTCTGATATTTCTGATCAATCATAAAAGCCATAATCCAATAACTTCTGTCCTCAGGATCTACGGCATATACTGAGAATCCTACCAATTCTTCATCTGCGTATAAAGCCAACGGAGTCATTCCGCAATAAGCCGATTCTGCTAACCAATAGACTACTGGTACAGGAAAAACCGTCTTTTGCTCATTGGACACCTCTAATTGCGTACAGGCATACCAGTTATTCTCAGTGATTGTCTTCAGCACCATATGAGGATGAAAGCCATCCCGAATACGATCACAGATTGCATCTAATTTAGCTTTAAGCTGTAGTGCCCATTCCGGACAAACAGAAACGTCCAAATTCTCTAAACTCCGAAGTAACCTAGCGAATCCATATAAGTCAGAGAATCTTTGGAATCCTGGCAATAGCTTAATATAATCATCATCCAGCCGCTTTACAGATCTATAGCCATTAATAAAAAGATCGATGTTCTTCTTGCTCTCATCATCATTCTGCTTGGATAGATCTCTTAACGCTGATGTGATATCCATCGCAAACCAGTGATACATAGAGTCATCAAAGTCGATCGCGCTATATCGAGATGTCTCTTTCATATAAAAGATATTGTCTGTCTCAAAATCAAAATGGATCAGCCCCGTATGCCCTACGCCAAAAGAGAGCTCACTTAGCCACGCCTCAATTCGTTCATATTCCTTAAGCGCTTTATGCTCCTCGGGGTGTCTTCTTAATACGGATAAAATAAATTGAAGCGAATCGACCCAGCTTTTACGCGCGGGTGTGCTCGGAGCATAAGTCTCGGATAAATTATGCAATCTCGCGAGCGTTTGACCCCAATGTTGGAACTGCAGCTCCGACATCTCTTCAAGCGGAACGTATTCCCCTTGGGCTTGTTCAAAAACAACCCCGTGATATTTGCTATTTCCAGTTGAAAGGGTCTCAATCCACTTCCCTTGCTTGGAGCGTACTGGCGCTACGGTCTCATAGCCCTGTTCCAATAAGTACATCATAAAATCTAGTTCAGCCTGAATATTCTCTGCGCTATTATCCTCTTCGTGAGTAAACCTTAAATAATAGTGCTTACTATTCCATTGAAACGTATAAATAAAATTGCTACTTGCTCTCACAAGCTTCAAAGTTCCAGGCTCATGATTCCAATACTTGATCATCTCTTTGGCAGGTAGATCGTTCTCTGTTCCCCATACCATGTTCATTAAAGTCATCATTTCCGATAGTGCCTCCCGTAGTCATTGAGAGGTGTTCTTCCCTTACGAATACTGACCTCTCTCGGACTTCATTGTGGTGTTGTTCGTACTCAAACATCATCACTCCTTATAAACGGATTAGGGACCCCAGAAAGATTTGACCTTTACTCTCATCCCCTTTAACATTATCGGTAAATTATTCTATTTAATCAAGAGATTTAGATAAAGCCTTCATTACTAGATGAAAGGGATGGGACTCCGTACTCCCAGATCTGTAATGCCGCACCAATCATTCCACAGGAATTGCCACGATAGGCTGCTTCAATGCGGACGCCTTCCAGCATCGATGGCATCGTTCTCGTAGCCACTTCTCTTCTTATTCCTTCGAATAATAGCTCGCCTGCTTCAGCCACTCCACCACCAATAACAATAACCTTTGGGTTAAAAATATGAATAAACGAAGCGATAGCTGAACCAAGCGCAGCAATTGTTTCTTCCATTACTTCTGTAGCTAGACGGTCTCCTTCTCTCCATCTCGCGATCACGTCTCGTGATTCTAAGTTATCAAGTGGCTCATTGTTTAAAGTTAGTTTTTCCCGCATTCGACGAGCAATGCTTGTGCCTGACGCATAATGTTCTAAGCAGCCTTTCCCACCACAAACGCATGTCGGCCCTTTGAAATCTACAGACATATGCCCTAACTCTCCAGCCCCACCCCAAGAACCATGAACAAGGCGACCTTCTACAATAATTGCTCCGCCTACACCCGTTCCAAGTGCAAGACAGATAAAATCTTCTACACCTATACAAGAACCTAAATATTTCTCTGTTAATGCCAGTACATTCACGTCATTATCTACGATTACTGGAAGCTGGAACTGAGGAAGAACATTCAGTAAAAGATGATTCTATTATCCATGAACTATGTAATTTCAACAGTAACTACTCTCTTTATCTACCCTTTGTTTTGACCGGTATCCCTATGAGAGAACCACGCACTCCATCCACCCTATGGATGAGAGAATATGCAGAAAAGTTCATTCATCACGCAGTGGACGAGTATCTCCACGCCTCTACACCACACTCTATTTTTACATATTCATCTAAAACTAAGCTCTATGGCCTTATTGTATTGGGATCTCCGTCTTCTACTGACAACTTCCCTCTTCAAACTCAAGTACAGATACGAATCGATCAATATCTGAAGGCGCTTACGCTAGAACATCATCTAGGCCTCTATTTAGTTATAGGTACGACGACGGAGAACCCTGCACAAATACATACTTTGCTGCACGATTCCGATCGAATGTTATATCAACGCTTTTACATGAGAGATTGCAGGTTATTCTATGTGCCACAATGGATAGAAAACTCAAATTCTCAGAAACCATCCCTAATTCAACTAGATGAGAATGATAAGAAACGGATGATCTCCTGTATCGAAAGTTCTAACGAAATAGAAACGCTCCAGCTGATGCACCGCCTGGCTCAAGATATTTTGAGTAAAACCGATGTCTCTTCTCCTGATTACTGGCTCGCATTTCTTCAGGAAATCATAAGTGTTATAATCCGCTTCGCCAATAAAAACCACATCCATATCGAAGGTGTGTACAGCAAAAAGCTCCTGAACCTTACCTTTGTGGATGATTTTGATTCGCTTGAGACGCTTTTTGACTGGCTTGGCAGGTGGATGATTCATTTGGGGATTGTTTATACCGAAGGACTGACACACAACCACCAACAGGATGTGATCATATTCGAGCATATTAAATCCTTCATTAAAGAAAATATTGATCAAGACGTGACTCTGCAGATGGTAGCAGATCGATTCTTCTATAATCCGTCTTATTTAAGTCGCCTCTTCAAGCGGAAACTCGATAAGAACTATATGCGATTTGTGACCGAAATTCGGATGGAATATGCGCAGGAATGCTTAAAAAAACCGGAGATTCTAGTGACCGATGTCTGTACGATGTGTGGTTACAAAAGCTATAAGCATTTCGTTAAAACATTCCGAAGTATCACCAACATGACTCCATCAGACTATAGAAAACAATCAGGCTGGTGACCTAAAATGATACAGATTGAGCAACCAAAGAGACGCTACCGGATGCGACATGTCAATCGTCAAATTTTCATGCTGATGATCCTGACCATTACCATTCCACTCCTGATCATATCCGCAATCATCTATATCTTTTCAAACCAAGCCGTCAAAAATGAATACCAGAGCAGCTCAAATCTGATCCTTAACAACCTCTCGTTCAACATTGACCAATATCTTCAAAGTATTGATAAAGGTACACTGAACGCGCAGGTAGATAGCCAGCTCCAAACCGCACTTGAGCATTGGACGATCCATAAAGACGACGTCGGAAATGACCTGAATATTCAGTATGGAAACACGATTGAGCATTTCATCAGCGGGATTGAGATGACGATTAAAAATGTTGATAGTGTGCAGATTTTTTCGGGATCACGTGTGTTCTACTCTGCCAATTTCAATCGTGCGGATTATGATGTGAAGGATTATACCCAGGAGGATTGGTATTTACAGACCCAGCAGAAAAAAGGCGGAGTGATTCTATTTGGCAGCCATGTCCCCTTCTATCGCACCAATTACAAACAATCCGTCATTTCTATTGCCCGAGTCATTAATAAAAAAGGAAGCAAGCAGCCCATTGGCGTCATGTTAATCGATATCCGATTGGATTCATTACGTGAAATCTTAAAGCTCTCGGAGAATAGCAAACGAAAATTCATTATTTTAGACGATAAGGGCGGTAGTGTTTACAGCTCTGACATCTTGGAGACCTCACCCTTACAACCTATCCCTATAGAACCTCAGGCGCTTAATACTTTCATGAACAATGATACGGGAAGCTTTTATGGTACTTTTGACGATAAAGACTCGTACATTAACTTTGTTACGTCTCCCTATTCCAACTGGAAGGTCATTCAGTATATAGATGAAAAAGAGATGACTAAGCAAGCCACTTTTCTCGGAAAAATCATTTTAACATTAGCGCTCTTGTCGCTTGTCACTGCGATCTTATTCATGTATATCCTATCGGAGCGTGTCACTAAGCCTATTATTCTTTTAAGCCGAAAGGTTAAGCTGGTGGGAATGGGGAACTTTGATGTGGATTTGTATAGTAATCGTCAAGATGAGTTTGGTGTTCTATACAATGGAATCCGAAAAATGGTGAAAGACCTGCAAAATTATATCGAGCGATCTTCTATGGCCAAAGCACAGCAAAAAGTAGCTCAATACGGCGCCCTTAAAAGCCAAATCAATCCACATTTCCTTGCGAATGTACTTGAATCTATTCAAATGAAAGCCATCATTAATGGGCAAAGAGAGATTGGCGAAATGGTGGGGATTGTAGGTAGATTGTTTCGGATTCATATCCAGACCGGGAAGATAACCGTAACCCTGCGAGAAGAACTTGAACACGTCCGGCTGTATGTAAAAATCCAACAATTACGTTTTGGGGACAAAATTCAATATATTGAACAGCTAGAACCTAATACCGAAATAATTAAAGTCATGCACTTTTCCCTTCAACCCATCGTTGAGAATGCTATCGTCCATGGACTGGAGTGTCGAAGTGAACCGGGTCTCCTTGAAGTCTCCTCGATGATTTCGGGGGATGACATGCTAATTATCGTTAAAGATAACGGAATTGGTATCGATGAAGAGAAACTTAAACAGTTACGTCTTCGTCTCTCTCAACCATCAGACACCCTAGATGAAGATCATATTGGTATAAAAAATGTTCATGATCGTATTCAATTTCATTTTGGTGAACCCTATGGGATTGAAATCACCAGTCAAGTAGGTGAAGGGACGACCGTGATCATCCGACTGCCAGCATAATCCTAAACATTCTGCTCAGTGATTCCTGCTTCAGGATCGAAGGTAAGCATTTTCGTTGCAATTTTATCGATGAAGAAGCGGTCATGACTGACGGTAACTACGGCTCCAGGGAAATGAATGAGTGCCTGCTCCATCACCTGAATACTCGTCAAATCTAAATGATTCGTTGGCTCATCCAAAATAATGACAGCCGCGCCAGAGAGAAGGCATTTCGCTAACGCTACTCTGGCCTGCTGTCCACCTGACAGACTGCCGATCGTTTTGCTCAGATCCATTTCTGAGAATTGTAGCATCGATAGAAATTTATTCACTTTTTTCCGCGGAGCATCGAGTCCCAGCCCATACACATTTACGGCATGACTGACTGTATCCTTAACATCGAGTTCGTCCCACATCTGATTGAAGTACGCATAGCTGACCCCACGTTCCCAAGTCACACCACCCGTTTCAGGCTCTTCTTGCCCAGTCAATACCTTTATGAGTGTCGACTTCCCGCTTCCGTTAGGCCCCACAATAGCAATCCGATCTTCCTTTTGAATATCGAAGCTAATGTTCTGGAATATCGTCCGACCATCATAGCTTTGTCCAATTCCCTTCACTTCACCAAGCTTGTCCGGAAACCGTAAATTACTGTAGATATCGGTGATCAGTACGTTCACTGGATGAGGCTCCACGCGCTTTTTCATATCTGTCAGTTTACGTGATAGGCGATCCTTCGAGGACTTTTTGTTCCCCCGGGTTTCAATGGCCTCAGACTCCATAAGCAGAAGCTCTTCTTCCCACTCGAACTGACGGTCAAGCACCTTTTTACGCATCTTCTTTTTACGAACATAGTCAGTGTAATTGCCTTCATATTCTTGAAAATGATAATTCTCGATTTCTATCGTGCGCGTGACTACTCTGTCAATAAACTGCCGGTCATGGGAGACCAGAATCATCGCTCCATTAAAACGGTGCAGCCACTGCTCCAACCATACGATCCCTTCGATATCCAAAAAGTTAGTAGGCTCATCGAGGAATACGACGTCGGGCATTTCAATTAAGACTTTAGCCAGTGCTGCACGGTTCCTCCAGCCTCCCGATAATTCATCTACTGGTTGATGCCGTGATCTTTCATTGAAGCCCAACTTCGTCAGAACAGTGTTGATTTCTACAGATACATTCCAGCCATCCAAATGATCCATTTGTTCAAAAAGCGCCGCTTGCCGCTCTAAAAGTGTATTCATCTGGTCATCATCCGTCACTTGTCCAAGCTGTTCCCCGATTTGGTTAAGCTCCTGTTCGATAAGCGCTACCTGCTCAAAGCACAATTCTAACTCTTGCTGTACAGACAAGGTGCCGGAAAGCTCCGAGAATTGAGAGAAATAACTGATCTTCACATTGGGATCTAACTCTACTTTCCCTGCTGTTGGCTCCTCTTTTCCCATCATCAGTTTAAAAACAGTAGACTTCCCCGCACCATTTCGTCCGATTAACCCAATCCGTTCACCCTTGCTAACTCGAAAATATATATCTCGAAAAATCAAAGTATTCTCATATTTCTTAGTTACGTTCTCCATACGGATTACGCTCAAATCTATCACCCCTAGTTCATATAGATCAAAATACAGCTCAGAACACTCAAAGAGCTATTATAGCACTATTTTAAAAAGGACTTTATAATCATATTTAATCTTCTAGAAAACAAAAAAAGGTCGCTGTCAGCGGACCTTTTTCTGCATTACGAATCCCATCACATTCTCACTCTCATCACTTGCTGCTTATTTTTTCAAGATATCAATATACTCCTCTTTCTCGCGATCAGGCCCCGCATCAAGCTTCAAACGAATGAATTTTGGATGATCCAATACGTTGCTGCTAAAGTTACTTATAAATCCGTCCTCACTGCCACTTCCGCCAATCGAATTATTTTTCAATTCGCGCTTCCCAACCCGCGAGGTCAACTCACTAGGAGTCTTTCCAAAAATTTCATTCCTGATCTCCCAATCGGTTTTTAATGCCTCACTTAACGTGAATTTAACTACTATACTTAAAGGAGATAGCTCCACCTGCGCAAGATTCACTTCATGTCCGTCAATCATAAAAGGCTGATTTATAACTACTGTCTCGGTCTTCTGTTCCCAGAATTTTGGATCAATAGCGAAACTCACCTTTAAACGATCAGAATAGCGCATGTCAGCTAGATCTGTTCCCGTTTTTGGTTTTGCTAGCATTCCTGGATCCACTGAAGCGATCTGAAAATTCGCAACCACCTCTTTTGGAAATGCTTTTTCCTTATCTAGTGGATAGATAGTTTTTCCGAGCCATGTATAAATACTATCCACAGCATGTAAACCCATCCCACCTCTACTCCCATTTTCATCCACTACACTTTGTCCCGTCACAGCATCTGTCAGCCATACACTATTCACATTGTAAATTTCCTGACCACCACTTGTAGTCCCTGTATATAGCAGTATAATTTTATTTTCATCAGCGATCACAGCATTTAGAGTGATTTTATATCCGTTTTTCTCAGCACTCTTATTCACGATTTGCACATAATCATTTCGGATAGCAGATTCTAATGTGAGAGCATCACCATCTAACGAGGCAAGCTTCTTAAAAGGTTCCAGCACACCCCAGTTACTTGATTTAATACTTGTAGAGGCTTGCTGTGGCATCAATTGGGTTGGATTGAAGAAGAGTAAACCTGCAATCAAAACAGATGCAGTCAGTACAGCCATAGCGCTTCTAGCGAACATTAGCTTTTTTCCGCGCTTCTTACCTAGTTCGAGTCCTGCTTGAATGGCATAGATTTGTGCGGCTGCACTCTCCATTTTTTGCTCCTGTGGGATCCGTTCAGCATCGATTAACATGGCAAGCTCCTCCTGACTACTCATGGTTCCAATCACCCCGATTCTTAATGATCGTTCTTAACTGCTTGAGTCCTTTATGCTGCCATGTCTTGACCGTTCCTTCAGGTTTATCCAGAATGTTAGCAATCTCATTTAAGGTCATATCGTTGTAGTATTTAAGCAGCAGCACATGGCGATACTTGGGTTTAACCTGTTCAAGTGCCCACAGCATTTCCATCCGATGATGGCCAATGTGCGTAATCTGCTCTCCTATTCTCTCGTCTACAAGCGGCATGGAACGTTTTCTACGTCTTTGTTCATCTATACAGACATAAATCAGGATCCGAATGATCCATGATTTAAACGCTTTTGGATCCTTTAACGTTTTTCTTTTGATCCAGGCCCGGCAAGTCATTTCCTGCATCGCTTCAAGCGCATCATTCCGGTTACGCAAATAGCTATAGGCAATACTGTATAGTTGTTCTCTATGTACCAATATAGAATCGTAGAAATCCGTCTCGCTCCTAGAATCAAGAATCGTTACCTTCTTCATTTCTGCATTAGTCATCGTCATATCCTTCCTTAGCCCCCTCTCCTAAACCTCTCATAGATTAAGACGGGGAGGGTATAGAAACGGTTTTTATTTGTAATAACTTTTTCGGGACTGAGCACTTAAAATTATAACATTCTATAAAAAAAGAACGATAAATGTTATGATAAGTAAAATTGGACATAATCAATAGTACGCACTTAAAAGTACCATAGGTACTAAAAAGTACCCATACATTGGAGGATATCATGACAACTTTCAAGAAAAAATACAATATTTCTGTTGAGGCCACACTCGAAGTAATTGGAGGGAAATGGAAATGTGTAATTTTGTGTCATTTAACTCATGGCAAAAAGCGAACATCGGAACTAAAACAGTTAATGCCCGGAATTACTCAAAAAATGTTAACCCAGCAACTACGCGAACTTGAGGCCGATGGAATTATCAACCGGATCGTATACAATCAGGTTCCACCCAAAGTAGAATATGAACTTAGTGAGTATGGTGATAGTTTAAGCGACATTTTGACTTCTCTATGTAATTGGGGAGAACAACATATCATTCAGCAATATGGCGATAAATATGCTGTTTTAGAGGACAACATTTTAAATAAATAAATTTTACCCCATGAAAAAAGGACAGTTAAATCAGATCGATTTAACTGTCCCATAACTTAAATTACGCCATCTCCACCTATAGCAGTTGCTGTGAATGATATGGGTCCAAATAGATTTATAGGTAAATTGCTATCATTTTGAATTACCAATTCATAATTGTGGACTCCAATATAAGGACCATCAACCCACTGAACATTTAATTGAATATCAGTAGTTGTAGTAAAACGAAAAAAGGATCTATAAATATCGACTCCAGCACGTCGGATTAAAACAAGAAATTGGCTGTTAGCAAGTGCAGTAAGACTAAAACTACCATTTAACTCGACTCTGCTGGAGAAAGAGGCCGGATTAGCCGGACTAATATTTACTTGCGCTGTGGCTAGACCCGCTCCAGCTCCAGGAATCCCTGCAACCGTTATAGCAGTAGTAAACGGGTCTAACGGGATTTTTGCCTGTGACCCATAACTTATAATTGTCGCCATTTATCATCACTCCATTTCAAGGTTATAGAATAGTATATTGTGAATCCGCAATGATAGATTGGACTTAATTCCTGATGATTATATACATTTAAGTTATACTTTTACTAGATTATAAAACCTAGATACTTCGAATATCATCCTCTAATTTCCACCTATTGACAAACTCACTTATCAGAATTACAATTACCCAAATATCATGAACAACGCTGACAAAGGGTAAGTAGACAAACGAACATGGACTTCAGAGAGCCGGTGGTTGCTGCAAACCGGTGTCCAGCGCTTGATCGAATGGCCTTTAGAGTTGCTCTTCCGAAACATCACTCTAGGATGCTGTAGGGATAGCCGGGGTTCCCACCGTTATCAAGGGACCTGTATCCGAGATTATCTTTAACCCTCTTTCGTACAGGTAAGAGAAGATCGTAAAGCCAACGAAACGTATGGTAACACGATCAATTAAGGTGGTACCACGATAACTTCGTCCTTATTGGATGAGGTTTTTTTGTCATTTTAAGGAGGTGATGGCCATGGATGATGGCTGGTGGTGGCGACTCAATATTAATCAAAGGCGACAAAACAGGAGGAATTTAAATGATAAAAGAACGTGTATTAACTGGAGATCGAGTGACCGGAAAGCTGCACCTTGGCCATTACGTGGGCAGTTTACAGAACCGAGTGGCTCTACAGGAGCAATATGATACTTTTGTGTTTCTAGCAGATATTCAAGCCCTAACGACTCACTTTGATCGGCCTCAATACCTTGGTCAAAACTTGAATGAAATCACACTGGACTATTTATCGGCGGGTATAAATCCAGATAAAGCCACCCTATTTATTCAATCTATGGTTCCTGAGATCGCTGAGCTAACCGTCCTATTCTCCATGTTTGTTACTGTGAATTCTTTACGGCATAATCCCACGATTAAAGCCGAATCGAAAAATTCCAGCTTAGATGAATTGTATTATGGTTTTCTAGGTTATCCAGTTAGCCAGGCTGCGGATATAACCTTTTGTAAAGCGACGATTATTCCTGTAGGAGAAGACCAGCTTCCCCATCTGGAGTTAACCCGCAAAATCGTACGTAGATTCAACGAACTGTACAGCCCCATCCTTGTGGAGCCCAGAGCGCTCATCAGCGAGACGCCAAGACTAGTAGGAACAGACGGCAACGCTAAAATGAGTAAAAGCCTCGGCAATGCTATCGAGCTGGACTCTACGAAAGAAGAGATCACCTTCAAGATCCGTAAAGCCACAACCGATCCAGCCCGTGTTCATAAAAATGATCCTGGGCATCCAGACATTTGTCCCATTTATGCTTATCATCGTGCTGTTCGTTCGCATGGCGCCCCAGAAATTCACGATAGCTGCGAAAGTGGCAGTATAAGCTGTTCTGCCTGTAAGCAGCTTATCACGACAGCTCTAGACCAGCTAATTGAACCAATGCGTGAGCGTCGCTCCTATTATGCTGCCAGACCCAAGGTTGTTGAGGATATCTTATTATCCGGAACTAAGCGTGCCCGCGATATTGCTCAAGAAACGATGTCCGAAGTACGCGAGGCTATGGGCCTTAATTATTTTTCAAAATAAAACTGATCTCTAAGGGCAATAAAAAAACGCCGGGCTCTCTATTGAAGAGAGCACCGGCGGTTTTTGCTTCGCTTGCAGCTACAAGCGTCGATCCCTCCTTGAAGCTATACTCTGGACCAGGGGTTAGGACTTTACACTTGTCCGCTTCTACATAAAAATACTTTATATAACGTAAATCCTTTCTTCAAAAAAAAGGCCGTAACCCCCTAAAGCGAGATTACGACCTTAATTTTATACCTTACAGCACCCAATTCCCTTTACGGAATACAGGCTCAATCGTACCATCCGCCAATTCTCCGTCAATATCCAGCTCAGCTGAACCAATCATAAAATCGACATGCGTTAAGCTGACATTAGCACCTCGTGCGACAAGCTCTTCATTCGTAAGCTTTGTGCCGCCTTCAATATTGACAGGATAAGCACTTCCCAACGCGAAATGGCAGGAGGCATTCTCATCAATCCCTGTATTGTAGAAAATTCGGTTCAAGCGAGAGATTGGAGAATCATGCTGCACTAAAGCCACTTCTCCTAAATAGGATGCACCTTCATCCGTTGCCAGCAGCGAAGTCAGATGCTCACGTCCGGACTCAGCTTCATACGCTACTACTTTTCCATCTTTAAAAGTGAATGAAAGACCTTCTACCAACCGTCCGTTCAGATTCAAAGGAAGTGTGCTTTTAACTGTACCATTCACACCTGTACGATGTGGCATGGAATAGATCTCCTCCGTTGGCATATTCGCCACGAAATACACGCCTTTATCATTCTCTCCGCCGCCTCCACGCCATAGATGTCCTTCTGGAAGCTCCACATGCAGATCCGTTCCCGGAGCGCGGTAATGCAGGCTTTTATAACGCTTAGCGTTCATTCTATCCTGACTTTCTTTCAATTGACCGATATGCTCTCTCCATGCGGCAACCGGATCCTCGCTACCTACACGATTCATCTGGAATACCGCTTCCCACATCACTTCCACTCGCTTTTCCTCAGGGAGATCGGCGAACACCTTGTTCGCCCAAGCGCGCGTTGGAGCCTTAACGAGAGACCAGCTAATTTTGCTATTACGAGTATATTTGGAGTAGTTTTTGCGAGCAACAGCTGCCGCTTTAACTGCTCTTGACACTTTGGAAGAATCAATACCATTAAACAATTCCGGATCTGGTACTTTAATATGTAAGATGGCGCCGTTCTCTTCCGCAAACTTCTCCATCATCTCTGCTTGCCACTGTGGATAGTAATCGAAGGAATCTTCTGGGGCTTTTTCGTAACGAATACGTGTAGTCGCTTCATCGTCCCAATCAACAATTACATATTTAGCACCTGCTTCATAGGCCTTACCTACAATCAAGCGAGTAAGCTCTGCCGTTTCAATAGGTGCATGCACCATTAAGACTTGTCCAGGCTGTACATTTACCCCTACTTTTACAACCAGGTTCGCATATTTCTCTAACATGACATCAAAATCTTTCATGAATTCTCTTCCTCCATCTCTATGGTTGCTTTACTGTCGCACCAAAGCACCGGAGCTCCTTAACAGCAGACGGTCAGCTTCACTTCTTATTTTAACGCAAAACGCTTAGAGTTGCGATTCGATATAATAAAGCGGCCCCCATGAAAGGAACCGCTCTCGTAAATCCTTATTTTTTATCCACTTGCAGCAACGTTACAGTCTTTAAAGAATAGGTATGCATTATCTTGTCCTCAGAGATTACGTTAAGCTTGGTCAAACTTGCTACCTTCGCGGGATCTGATTTGGAGAGCATACGCCACACTTCGGGGTCTGATAGGGTTTCATATAACTTGAGATCATCATATTCTTTGCGATTTTGCATCACTAGCTTCACTTTGTAGCTTCCGATTTCAGTCTCGGTAGCCCCCTGCTCACTACAATAGCTTAGAATATCCTGCCGAAGCTCTGCTAACTCTTTTTCAATTTCCTTTTGCTTTTGCTTCAGTCGATAATACTGCTGCACCTTTTTCTCCATCACTTCACGCTCCTCTATAGACATATGTATGCCGGAAGCGCTAAATAAATAAGTTGAGTTCCCTATCATAAAATTTTATAATGAGCCGGGAACGCTAGTTTGCAGCAGACTACATTATTCCACAAAAACAATGATTCGGCAGGTGACTTATGTTTCATTCTTACTTTTTCCCAATTTCTTATGCCTTTATGATGTTTCCTATAGCGGCATTGATCTTCACACTCCCTTTTCTAATCGTTCAATACCGTAGACACGGCTACATCCATAAGCTTAGAGCTTTAATCCTATACTTATTGCTGCTCTATCTGATGAACGCTTATTTTCTCGTTTTGCTTCCGATGCCTTCCTCAAGACATAATATGGCACCTTCGGGAAGTATGATGCAGCTCGTCCCTCTTCAATTCATACAAGATATTATAGATGGTTCTAAGATCATACCTGATCAGATTTCAACGTATTGGTCATTACTGCGCGAGCCTGCTTTTTTACAGGTGATATTTAACATCGCTTTGACCGTGCCGTTTGGATTGTTTCTGGGCTACTATTTCCGAACGCGCTGGGGAATGTGTATTCTCTTGTCTTTCATACTTTCGTTATCTTTTGAGGTCACTCAGGTTACAGGCATCTACGGCTTTTTTGATCATCCCTACCGTCTATTTGATGTCGATGATCTTATAACCAACACGCTGGGAGGGATCTTTGGATTCCGAATTTCTATCTGGATAAACGGGCTACTGCCACACATAGAACAACTGGATACGAATATCGATCGTTCTGCAAAAAGAGTCTCCTATACCCGCAGAGGGATTGCTTTTTTCATCGATAGTATGGTGTGGATCATTGGGTTTGGTGTACTTTATGGATTCGATATAAAAAGTGCTTTCTGGATTGTAACAGGGATTTACTTCATCCTGATTCCAGCCTCTACTGGTGGGCGGACCTTAGGCAAATGGATTGTACGTATTCGGGTAACGAACAGAGGTAATCGGGCTTCTTTCTGGGCGCTTATGATCCGATATGGTTTGTTATATTGGGTAATACTTGGACTTCACGCTATTGTTATCGATTCTGATGTGACGGGGCTTCTATCTTCACCATTGAGAACGGTCGCTTACCTCATTGTTCTACTGGTCGATTTAGTTTTCTTTATTCATTTAGTCATTAAGGTATTCAAAAAAGATGACCAGCTAATCTATGAGAAACTAAGCCGAACCTCGCATGTTATTTCATGGCCAGAGAAAAGACTGCATACCGATGAATTAAACAGCAACCCTTTAGAAGTTTAAAAATGTTCTCTTTTATATGGTGTGTATACATTGAAAACATTATAAAATCAGAAGGTAATGATTCTCAAAATTTAGGAGATGAATGAATGGAAACTACAAGTAGCTCGCAGTTGTCTAGAAGTCTTCCAGAAGAGCAGGGCATATCATCAGCCGCAATATCCAGCTTTATTGATGCAGTAGAGACGCAAAGCTTAGGTCTGCATAGCTTCATGCTCCTTAGGCATGGGTATGTGGTCTCTGAAGGCTGGTGGTCTCCTTATAAGTCCGATCTACCACATATGCTATTTTCCCTTAGCAAAAGCTTCACCTCAACTGCAATAGGGTTTGCGGTTACAGAAAAGCTAATTACGCTCGACGATGCAGTTATCTCCTTCTTCCCTGAAGAGGCTCCTGCGACTAACACTGACAATCTATCCAACATGACAATCAGACATCTATTGATGATGGGTACCGGGCATGTCGTGGATACTATGGACACACTTCATAAAAGTGCAGACGGGAATTGGGTTAAAGCTTTCTTCTCAGTCCCAGTGGAGAAACAACCAGGTACACATTTTCTATATAATACCGGCGCCACTTACATGCTGTCCGCGATCCTTCAACGAGTTACTGGCCAAACACTGCTAGAATATCTAGAACCCCGTCTGTTCGCTCCGCTCGGTATTCACGGAGCAACTTGGCAGTCTTGTCCACGTGGAATTAACACGGGGGGATTTGGCTTAAGCATTACCACAGAGGATATCGCTAAATTCGGCCAGCTTTACTTACAAAAAGGGATCTGGAATAATCAACGAATCCTGCCTGAACAGTGGATTAATGAGGCAACTTCCAAACACATTTCCAATGGCGAAGGCGATCATGACTGGGCGCTCGGATATGGTTATCAATTCTGGAGATGCCAACACGGAGCCTACCGCGCCGATGGCGCATTCGGACAACTCTGCGTTGTTCTTCCTGATCAGGATGCGGTAATTGCTATTACTGCCGCTTCAAATAGTATTCAAGGTATTTTGAATGCAGTGTGGGAGCATTTATTACCCAATATGAAAGATGTCCCTCTTCAGGAAGAACAAGCATTAGCAGCCAAATTGGCAGACCAATTAAAAAACTTATCGATAGACCCTCCACAATTGCAGCGGTCATCTTTTCAAGAAGATCAATTGAATGGTATAACCTATACACTCGATGACAACCAATTTTCACTAGCTACCATCTCTATCTCCTTCAACAATGATGAAGCTGAAGTTACTCTAATAACTAAACTGGGTGAGAACAATGTCATTCGATTAGGCCGAGGACAATGGCTCGAAAGCTTTGCACTCATCCTGGAGCCTTTCATGAACCGGATTATGTCCAGCTTTACTTGGACTGCAGAAGATCAACTTCAGTTGTCCTTGCTATTTGTTGAAATGCCTTTCTTGATTACACTTGATATTAATATTCTAGAGAACATGCTAATCCTTAAGCAGCGGATTAATGTGAATATGGGACCTCTTGAATTCGATGATATAATCGGAAGAATACAATAGGTATAGTTAATAAAAGAAAGGCCGCTTTGTCCTATGCAGGAACTTAGCGGCCTTATATCACTTTTTTTATTCTGAAAAATCAGCTAGCTTCAAGATGACTGGGCAATGATCACTACCCATGATCTGACAATCAATTTGAGCATCAATTACATTAGGTGCAAGTCTAGAAGAAGCTAAGAAATAATCAATTCGCCAGCCCACATTCCGCTCTCTCACCTTCGGCATGTAAGACCACCATGAATACACTCCCTCTAGCTCCGGGTGAAGATATCTGAACGTATCTATGAAGCCCGACTCTAGCAGTGTGCTCATTTTCCCTCTCTCTTCATCCGTAAAACCGGAGTTCCCACGGTTAGCCTTTGCATTCTTGATATCAATATCTTCATGGGCAACGTTTAGGTCTCCACAGACAACAACCGGTTTACGCTTGTCCAGTTCTAAGAGATAATTACGGAAACGGTCCTCCCATTCCATTCTATATTCCAATCGAGACAGATCTCGTTTGGCATTAGGCGTATAGACGTTGACCAGATAAAAATGTTCGAACTCTAATGTAATGATCCGGCCTTCTGCTTCTTCATCTTCTTCCATTCCATATCTCGCAGAGATCGGCTTGATTTTAGTGAATATTGCCGTACCGGAATAACCCTTCTTCACTGCGTAATTCCAGTATTGATCGTATTCTTCGCCATGCTCCAGTGTAATTTGCCCTTCCTGAAGCTTTGTTTCTTGAACACAGAAGATATCCGCATCTACTTCTTTAAAATAGTCATTAAACCCTTTTTTGACACAGGCCCGAAGGCCATTAACATTCCATGATACCAGCTTTATCATCGGCTTTTCTCCTTGCATTTTGCTTTAATTATTCTCAGTTTATCATAGTTTTATATCCTAATCATTCAACATCCATGATACAATAACAAAATTGACTCTATACAAATATTAATTAATACGTGAGGTAAAAAAACTTATGAATGCACCAACACTATTACGAGGGTTTAACTTTTTGTATTTTGCGTTGCTGGCTATGTTCATTCCTTTTCTGCCAGTCTATCTAGGGGAGCAAGGTCTTAATCCGGCGCAAATTGGATTCATTATTGGTACTGGAGGGTTTGTTACCATTATTGCTCAACCCTTATGGGGGATGATCAGTGACAAAACAAGAACGATCCGCAAAGTGCTGTTAATTCTGTTGTTATGTTCTGCGGTGACGGGATACTTTTTATTCGATTCTAGCAGCTACGTGCGACTTATTCTTTTTGCGATGCTGCTCTATTTCTTCTTAATGCCTATCGATCCGCTAGCTGAAAGCCTGAATTTCCGGATCTCTGAGGCAGCCGGAATTAGCTATGGTTCGATACGTACATACGGTGCGTTGGGGTACGGTGTTATGGCCTTACTCACAGGTTATGTGATGAGTTATTTCGGTTCACAAGGTATGGCCTTGCTGTTCGTCGCGATTAGTCTTACAAGCTTTGTGGTCAGCTGGTTCATGCCAGATGCTCCGGTGACCGGTAAACCGGTCACACTTGACAGCCTGAAGCATTTTCTTAGTAACAAAGAAACACTGCTATTTCTAGTACTCATATTTATTAGCTCCGTTCCCGCACGAATGAACGATACCTTCCTTGGGGTTTATATTCGCGAGCTTGGTGGCAGTCCTGAATTAGTTGGTCAATCGTTCTTTATCGCCGCAATGAGTGAAATTATTGTGTTTGCCTTAAGCTTTTGGTGGCTGCGCAAAGGAAAAGAGTTAATCATTATTTCAATTTCTGGAGCCTTTTATTTTCTTCGTTTCTTTATTTCGGCCTGGATATCTGATCCGCATTTATTAGCTTATCTACAGATTCTACAAATCCTTACCTTCCCGATATTCTACTCCGCAGCTATTCAGTATCTATATAGTATTGTGCCTGTGGAATGGCGTGCTACGGGTCAAACTGTGTTGGCGCTACTGTTCTTCGGTGTATCAGGTATTCTCGCTTCTTATGCTGGTGGAGCATTATATGAAGCCTTTGGCGGTAAGGTCCTTTACTTAACAATTTCCGTGATGTCGTTTATCGGTATGCTGTTCGGATTGATATTGTACAGAATCTATGGAAGTAAACACGCCAATAAAAAGAATATAGCCACTCATTAATCTTCCAACAATAAAACGGGAGTGTCCATAGCCATGTAGATGGCTGCCGGACACTCCCGTTTTCTATCAAAAAGTGCTAATTCCCCGTGTCATTCGCTCTCCCATCAATAGATTTACTGCATAGTATATCCTATCAAATGAAAAGGAGGTCGTTACTATGGCCATCGTATTACCGCAACAATTTTTTAATTTAGTGCCCATCGTAGGCAAATCTTATTATGAAAACCTTGCAGGTGGGATTAATGCTGCAGTTACAGTAAATAATAACTCGGACCAACCGGTAGAACTAGTATTAACCCGTGTAAATGCTCCAGTTATCACTTACACCATTCCGGCATTCAATAGTCTCACGCTACAAGTTCATGCACTGTTAGTCGCAGCACTCTTAAGTACTGCTTCGGGCACAACATTCGGATTTATTGAAATCTCAACATCAGATTTCTAATAGATTCATTTCACAATGCTCTCTAAAGCATCTCTAGTTGATAATTCAGCTAGAGATGCTTTTCTATGAATTTCTACCTAAGACATTCTTTATGATGCTCCATAAGCTGCTTCAGCTTGATTTCAGTATTCGAATCTGCGGCTGGAGTATAAATACTACAACGTAAATCTGTGCTGCCTTGAACCTGTAACGAGGTTAAATGAAATAACATTTTCCCTGCTTTGGCATGTCGGAATTCCAGTAGTACATCTGGAGCAGAGCTTACTCGACTTTGTTCCCACATTTCATTAAACGCTGGATGCAGTCCCTTTAATTCCTCTATAAATTCATCGTACCAACGATCCTCTACATATTGTCCATAATAAGCTCTAAAGATGGATAGATAACCACTTACGAATTGTTCCCAATTTACGGCTAAACGTCTGAACTCCTTGCGAACAAATAATAGACGAATCATGTTTCTCTCCTCAATAGGTAGCTTAGAGAAATCGAGAAACACATGAGCTGCTGCCTCATTCCACCCTACAATCCCGCAGCGTCTGTCCGAAATAATCGTGGGACAGGTCTTAAGCTCCTGCAATATTTTCTGTAAAGAAGGACTGATTACAGTGGATTGTTCTTGCTGAAGTAGAACGTTTCCTGTTCCTGTCTCTAATGCTAGCGCAAAAAGATACTTCCGCTCATCCGGAGTTAGCTGTAGCGCAGTGGCTATACAATCTAGAACAGACGAAGATACTTTAATATCCCTACCCTGCTCTAGCCACGTATACCAGGTACTGCTTACTCCCGCTAACTGTGCAACTTCTTCCCTGCGAAGTCCAGGCGTTCTCCTACGTGTGCCTTCTGGCAGTCCAACAGAGCTGGGTGAGATCGCAGCACGGCGTGCTTTTAAGAAATCTGATAATGCCTGCAATCTCATCTGATTAGCCATACGCTTCCTCTCCTCTCTGTTACATTCTTTAGTATAGTACAAATTATACTAGGATAAACGATAACTTGTAATAGGATAAAATAAGTGGAAAAATACCTATATACACTTCTTTAGGAGGTTCATTATGGAACGCGTAGTTATTACAGGTATGGGCTTAATCTCGCCACTTGGAAATACAATAGAACAATTCTGGGATCGTCTAGTTTCTGGTGAGTCGGGTATTTCCCCAATCACTTCATTTGATACCTCTAACTTTAAGACAAAGATCGCGGGAATCGTGCATGATTTCGATGCGGAGGCCAGATTTGGCCGTAAAGAAGCACGCAGAATGGATAGATTTAGTCAGTTCGCCCTGGCAGCCGCTGAAGATGCCTGGACACATTCCGGTCTACAGCTTGATAAGATTGACAAGGAACGTCTCGGAGTTTATGTAGGATCAGGCGTTGGTGGAATTCAAACCTTGATGGAACAAGGGAATGTGTTAAAGGGCCGCGGACCAGATCGGGTCAGCCCCACTTTAATTCCCATGATGATCTCTAATATGGCTGCGGCGATGATCAGCATTAAATTAGGAGCCTTAGGTCCTACAATGTCTCCAGTAACTGCCTGCTCTATTGGAAATACGGCAATCGGTGAAGCCTTCCGGTTGATCCGTTATGGAGGTGCCGACATCGTAATTGCTGGTGGATCAGAAGCAGCCATTACTGAAATCTCTTTAGCCAGTTTCGGCAATGCCACCTCCTTATCCACTCGAAATGAGGACCCGATTAAGGCGAGTCGGCCTTTTGACGGGGAACGTGACGGATTTGTTATCGGTGAAGGTGGCGGAATAGTTATTCTGGAGTCACTTTCTCATGCACAGCGTAGAAACGCCAAGATTCACGGAGAGGTTATCGGTTATGGTGCCAGCTCTGATGCCTATCATATGGTCGCCACCCATCCAGAAGGAATTGGTGCTTATCAAGCGATGAAGCTGGCCCTGAATGAAGCTAATCTCCAGCCCGAAGAGGTGGATGTAATTAGTGCTCATGCCACAAGTACGGTTGTAGGTGACCGCTCCGAGACCCTTGCGATAAAGAAGTTATTCGGTGATCAGGCCTACCAGATTCCCGTAACCGCTAATAAGTCCATGACTGGACACGCCTTAGGGGCGGCCGGTGGCCTAGAAGCCATTGCCCTAATTAAGAGCATTCAAGAAGGAATCATCCCACCTACCATTAATCAGGAGGTCAAAGATTCCATCTGTGATTTAGATTATGTCCCGAACATTGCGCGAAAATCTGATCTTACTATAGGCATGTCTAACTCCTTTGGTTTCGGTGGGCATAATGCTGTCATTGTGATTCGAAAGTTTGAAGATTGACCACTCATCCATAAAACGGGGTTCCAGCTTAGTCATTCTCAGGACTAAGTGGAACCCCGTTTCTACTGCCTATTTCAAAAAAAATCTATTATTCCATCGTTGATACGTGGCTCCCCCAGATAGAGATACCTTCCTTGGAAACCGCAGTAAACGTCATAACGTTACTAGCTGTTGCTTCATTCCACTCTTTCAGGAACACCCCTTTATAAGTAGAACCGTCAATGGTAAGCTCAGCAGTATGATCATCAATAAGCTTCCATTTCCCTTTTACTGCTCCTTTAATCTTACCGCTCTTAGTGAATTCAATCAGCTCCGACTGTACGATATCAGCCGTAATGTCTTTGTTATGGTTTACATATTTATATTCGCCTGAAATTTGCTCTTTTGTGTATTTCTCTATGCTCTCTCCGCCATAGCGGTGCGGGGCTACAACCGGCCAGCCCTCACTGTTCATAAACATCTGATGAACTCTTACCTCATGCTTTTCTCCACGATTTGGGAATCGTGTATGGAAGATCAGATAATACTTGCCATTCTCTTCATCATAAAACGCTGAGTTATGACCTGGTGATACATATCCTTCTCCACTCACTGGCAGCTCGTCATCCGTATTCAAGAATTCGAAATTCCCCATTAGCTTCACTCCATAAGGAGCATATGCTGGATCATCGAACAATACGGATGGCGATCCTTGTGCATTAATCATATCCTGACCCTCAGAATCTTCGAAAGGTCCATCAGGCGCCTTTGAACGAGCTACACGGATGTTATATCCACCGTCTGCAGCCAGACCACCGTAGGATAGGAACAGATAGTAGTAATCCGTTTCCGGACTGTACAGCATATATGGAGCTTCTATCCGAGCATGATTCGCACCCAGAAGCTTTTTGCCATAACCTTGATCTGGCATCGGGAAGCCTGTATTAGCATCTAGTTCCATAATAAAAATACCACCGGAGTAAGAGCCATAGACCATCCACAGCTTCCCTTCTTTATCAAAGAACACATCCGGATCTACTACATTCGGCTTTTGAGTGGCATCATATATTTCTCCATCATCACCCTTGCCCATCATACCTGACTTCAGAATGATTCCTTTATTCTTATAAGGTCCCTCAATATTGTCCGACACAGCTATGCCGAGTGCAGACAACGGGGAATCCCCTTTACAAGCATTGTAATACATATAGTATTTGCCATCCGCCAATTGGATAACATCGGGTGCCCATAAGGTATCCGTCTGTGCCCATTTTAATGCTTCAGCAAACTCCTCTTTGACATTAGGAATGAGTACGTTTCCTTCTACCACCCCAGAGGACAGCTGAGTCCAAGACATCAGATCATTTGATTTAGCAGATGCTAAATGAGAGCCGAACACATAGTATTTGTTATCTGCCATAATGATCGACGGATCATGTACAGATACATTTTTGAAGACAGGTTGCGCAGAGTCAGCTACGTTATTTGTGTTGCTGGAACTAGCTGAATTGTCATTGCACGCGGTTACTGCTAATAATGAAACGCTGATCATTGTAGTCATAATTGCTTTTCTCATCGTTACACCTCCTATGTATGCCTTTTCATTTTGAAACGAAAACAAACAATAGTCAATCCTTTTATTTAATTAAGTTCGTTTTAATTCATATTTGTTTAAATAATAGTAAACATTCATACACATAAAAAAAACGCCAAGCCATCGAAATGGCCTGACGTTTCCTTTTATATTTTCCGTAAAATAATCTGTTTAATTAGCGCCTTCTTGTACCAAAACTGGCTCTGGATAAGCATTCTTAAGCACACGTTGTCTGTTCTTAACAACTGCCGGCGGTTCCACCTTAGGAGCCATCGGATGCATTAGCCAAGACTTCACCATATGGGTATCCGAAACCTTATACATTGGAGGCTCTTTCTCCATATCGATTTGCATAGCGTAAGTGCTACGTAGTGCGAAAGCATCGCCCTTAGGCGGTTTGATCAAATCTGGAGGAGTACCAGGGATTGCTGTTAGCAAAGATCCTTTGCTCTCTAGACTTGGCATGGAAGCTAGCAAGCCCCAAGTGTATGGGTGTCTTGGATCGTAGAAGATCTCTTCCGCTGTTCCCATTTCAACAATTTGTCCGGCATACATTACAGCTACACGATCTGCCATTCTTGCTACAACCCCGAGATCATGGGTGATAAAAATAATAGCCGTATCAATCTTCTTTTGCAATTCCTTCATCAAATCAAGGATTTGTGCTTGGATGGTTACGTCGAGCGCAGTAGTCGGCTCATCCGCAATCAGAAGCTTAGGGTTCGCAGCAAGTGCCATTGCAATAACAACACGTTGACGCATACCACCACTGAATTCATGTGGATATTGATTGAAGCGACGTTCTGGAGAAGGAATACCTACAAGATTGAGAAGCTCAATCCCACGTTTATTCGCATCAGCCTTGGAGATGTTCTCATGTTTAAGCAGCACTTCAGTAATTTGTCTGCCGACCTTCATCATTGGGTTCAGAGAGGTCATCGGATCTTGGAAGATCATACCGATCTCTTTACCGCGGATTTTCTGCATCTGCTTCTCTGTCTTGCCAATCAAATCTTGTCCATCGAACAGAATCTGTCCGCGTTTATATTCTCCTGGTGGTGTAGGAACTAGCTTCATAACCGCTTGTGAGGTTACACTTTTACCGGAACCTGACTCCCCAACAATCGCTAGAGTTTCACCTTTATCTACATGGAAGCTAACACCACGGATCGCTTGTACCTCTCCGCCGTGTGTTTTGAATGATATCGCTAAGTCTTTTACCTCTAAAAGGCGCTCCATCTTGTCACCCTCTCATTTCCTCGTCAATTATGATAATGATTCTCAGCATGTTGTAAGCAATAAGTATTATTTTATCTAGTTTTAAGGGTTCTAGTCAAGATTTTTCTGAAAAAAATACGGCTAACCTCACACTTTAGTACTAGATCTAATTATTGCGTGCTCAATAGTTGCGATAGCTCCTCTTTAAAATACGCAAATAGAGAATAAGGAAGAACTACTAGGTACTGCTAAATACAATAAATGGTATGGAAGGAATACTGCCATGATTCTAAAGCCCACTATCAAAATATACACGAATAATACAACCAAAGCAAAAGTTACATGGTCATGTACTTCAGTAAGCAATGCTATTTGTGCATAAATGATCATGAAACAAACGTAGTATCGACAGCGGCTACAGCAAACTTACGGTATCAATATGTACACTCAGCCGTTCAAATATAAGAATTCTCCCCTACTGTTGCTCAGTCTCCCTATCTGTCATGTTGTAGTTGTGTCAAAAATGTGTTAATTCATGAACCGCTTCCAGCCCTCAAGCAGATTATCATGCGCCCACTCAAGGTGACCTTGGCTATCGTACTTACGCGAATAACACTCGATGAAGTAAATTAAGTCGATATATAAGTCGTAGAGTTTTTTACGGGCATGTTCGTTTGGGCTGTCGAAGCTATTCCCGTAACCTCTGCAGAAATGCTCTGAATTCTCAATATAGCGGAAATAATATTCCATAAGTGGATCGCCCCAAAGTGCCCGTTCCCAATCAATCAATGCAACAATGCGGCCCTCTCGCACAAACACATTGCCTTCCCATAAATCCCAATGTATTAGACGAGGCTCAACGACTACGTCCATAACATGTAAGTGACTTTTGATCTCTGCCTCAACAGTTTCTAACGGAATGGGCATTTCTACCTTTAAACGACGTGCATCTTCAAGCAGATTCATTATCAAATGCTTAAAAGTTTCCCGCCATGAAGTTCCTTTTACTGGTGTGGACGCACTAAATAATCCGAAACGCTCACCAGGAATTTCATTAATTAAACGGGAATAACGACCTAACTCTTCCTCAATACTTATTCTCTGCTGCGAGCTTAGCGCTTCCTTAATTTCATTATAGGGCTGGCCAACTATTTTCTCCATGAAAAAAAACTCACTTGAAATCATTTCTTTACTGTTATCATAAGCGTATACCTCAGGCACAGGTACTGTCCCTTTAGACTTCATCAGTCGCATCGCCGCAACCTCTACAGACATAATATCATGCTCGTAACTAAGGGTATCTGCTTCAGCTGACGGTGCTATCTTAAGAATCATGTCTCTTCCATCTGATAATAAAAGGTCATATGCTGCGTTAAAATAGCCACCTGTCAGTTCAGTACTTCGCTGAATGCTCACATGGCTTCCAAAAGTAGCACCTACCAAATCATTCTGTTGCTCTGTCGTTAATTTTGTTTTAGTAAAGCTCTCCAAGATCTCACCACCATAATGAAATAAGTATCAAAGGATAAACAATCCTTCTCCATTTGATTGAAAATTGTTAAAATTAGAACAAACGAGTCTCATTAGCCTGCTTTTCATGAAAGAGAGGAAACGATTAACATGATTATTAAACCTAGAACACGCGGCTTTATCTGTACTACCGCACATCCGCAAGGTTGCGCTCGTCAAGTAGAGCGGCAAATCGAATATATCCAGACACAACCCGAGATCAAAGGACCACGCAAGGTGCTTGTCATTGGCGCCTCTACAGGATATGGCCTCGCCTCACGGATTACAGCCGCCTTTGGGGCTGGAGCCAGCACAGTAGGCGTCTACCGCCAGAGCAGCAGCAATGGAGCCCGTACAGCCTCTGCTGGATGGTACAATTCAGCAGCCTTTGAGGAACTTGCAGAGAAAGCTGGACTTCAATCCTACAGCGTAACCGGTGATGCCTTCTCCAAGGAAACTAAGGATAGAACCATACAGCTGATTCGCAGTGAATTGGGACAAGTTGATCTAGTCATCTACAGCGTTGCTTCAGCCCGTCGAACAGATCCTGTGACGGGTGAAGTTTATAACTCCGTAATTAAACCTATAGGAGATACCTACACGAATAAAACCGTAAACTTTCACACGGGTGAAGTCAGTCAAATTTCTATTGAGCCCGCTACAGACAAAGAAATCGATGATACCATTCGAGTGATGGGTGGTGACGATTGGCAGCTTTGGATTGAAGCTCTCCATCAAGCCGGAGCTTTGGCCGATCATGCCACCACCATCGCATTCTCATATATCGGGCCGGAAATCACCCAGTCTGTATATCGTAAGGGAACGATTGGACGCGCAAAAGATCATCTAGAATTAACAGCACACACTCTTAACGATGAACTATCTAGTATAGACGGTCGAGCCTATGTAGCAGTTACGAAAGGACTGGTCACACAGTCTAGCTCAGCAATTCCTGTCGTCCCCCTGTACACTTCTGCGCTATACAAAGTCATGAAAGAGAAAGGACTTCATGAGGGTTGTATTGAGCAAACCTATCGGTTGTTTGCAGATCGTCTTTATGCGATCGAAGGGACTTCTGTGGACGAAGAAGGACGTATCCGAATCGATGACTGGGAGATGTCCCCGGATGTACAGGATCAAGTGACTCAAATCTGGGATAAACTCACGACAGACAATATCTATGAATTGACAGATCTGGAAAGCTACAAACAGGAGTTTTTCCAGTTATTCGGATTTGAGACTGAGGGTGTAGATTATGAAGCTGAGACTGATCCAGACGTAACGATTACCAATCAGCGGTAAACAATACATTATGTTGCGGACTATCTTCTAGCAGATGTTAGTGGTTGCTCAAGTGCATACAATTCTTCTTCAATGGAAATCATCTTTTGCTCAATCACTTTACGGGCATCTGCCAGTGCCTGATTATAAATATAAGGTGAGAGTTCTTTGAGCATAAAATCAAGAAGATTCTCACTTGCTAATTGGCCAATTTCGCTAGACAGCTCCGTTTCAAAATAATCCTGAATGCTGGATGTAATTTGTAGTTTGTGTTCTCTCTGTATTTTTATCGGCTGCATGATCGTCCTCCAATTTGTATGGTTTAAAATTCAGATTATTAATACAGGAAAAATGACGTGCTTGCGCACGTCATTTCTTATATCTATACCCTTTAATCTAAACCCACCACATTTCTGCTAGTGGCTCCTCAATCAATACTTGTTGAAGATTACTTACAGCTTTGGAGAAGCCCTCTTCAACAGACATCAATCCATCTTCATGCTCAATACTGACCACATAATCATATCCTACTAAACGAAGAGCGCTCATAATATCAGCCCAAGTCTTAAGATCATGTCCAAAGCCAACCGAACGGAACTGCCATGCACGGTCAAGCATTTTGGTATAGGATTGCATATCAGTTAAGCCATGCATATTGACATTGACTGGATCAATAACTGTATCTTTAGCGTGGAAGTGATGGATTGCGCCTTGGCGGCCTAAAATATGAATTGCCTGCACTGGATCAATTCCTTGCCACCACATATGGCTCGGATCAAGGTTAGCTCCGATTACTTCACCCGCAGCTTCTCTCAACCGCAGTAGAGTAGCAGGTGTGTGAACGGAGAATCCGCCGTGCAGCTCAAGACCAACCTTCACATCATGCTCTGCGGCAAAGGCTCCCCATTCAGTCCAGTAAGGAATCACTTTATTTTCCCATTGCCAATCCAGAATTTCTTGATAATCATTTGGCCATGGAGCTACCGGCCAGTTCGGATACTTGGCACCCTCATGATCACCTGGACAGCCAGAGAACGTATTAACGACTGGAACTCCTAGCTTCTGCGCCAATTTGACCGAGTTCACAAAGTCCTCATGATCCTTCTGGGCAAGCTCTTTTTGTGGGTGTAGGGGATTTCCGTGACAGCTCAATGCACTGATCGTCAATCCACGGGATTCTACAGCATGTTTGAATTCTTTCAATGCTGTCTCATTCTCGAGAAGCATCTTAGGATCACAATGGCTGTTACCAGGATTCCCTCCTGTACCAATCTCTACCGCCTTTAGTCCTTTGGACGCTACATAATCAAGAGCATCCTCCAGCTTTCGACCCCCAAACAAGACCATAAATACTCCAAGTTTCATTGTAAGTCACCTCTTTTGCAAATAGTTTACTTACCTTCACCATACATATCGAAGTCTTTTACTACTTGATTCTTCTCAGCAGATTCAAAAATAGCTTCAATCAAATTCTGAACACGCATTACTTCGGCATTCTTAACGATTGGCTCAGCTGTTCCCTCAATAACGGCTGCGAAATTGTCATAGAAGCTAGAGCCTAGCTCCGCAGGTTGAGGTAAAGCTTCTGTAATCGTAGCCCCTTCTGAAGGAGGCGCCATAGTTTTGGTTAATCCAACACCAGCACGTATAGGCTTAGGCTCGATCTTTTCACCTTCATTGTTTCTGGTTACTAAACGTCCAGTTAAAGACCAATCTTCGATAATACCCGTTCCTTCAATACCCTTAACATACCATCTAGGCAGCGTAATAAAGTTAGTTGTCCCAACCTCAACGATAGCTTTAATTCCATTCTCAAATTGCAGGATGGCTTCAAAGCCATCATCTACATCATTGCCTAGAATAAAGCTCAGACTGCTGCTCACACTGATGACTTTGCTATCGATCATAAATAAGAGCTGATCTAATAAATGAACGCCCCAATCTAGCAGCATTCCTCCACCTTGTGCCTTGACATGGCGCCAGTCTCCTGGAATACCATTCGCTCCGTGTACGCGAGATTCAAGCTGGAACAAAGAACCGATGGTCTCTTGATCGTACATTTTTTTGATGGTTAAGAAATCCTCATCCCAACGTCTGTTCTGATGTACCATGAACACACGTCCTGCTGCATCCGCAGCAGCCAGCATATCTTGAAGCTCTTCCTTGGACATAGCGACTGGCTTCTCACAAATAACATGTTTGCCAGCTTGTAGCGCACGTATAGCGATTTCTTTGTGTACATCGTTTGGTGTCGCAATAAGAACAATCTCAACTGCAGGATCTGCTAATACTTCTTCATAACTTTCATATACCTTGTAACCAGCATTGATGGAGTCCGCACGACGTGCTTCAAGCAAGTCGTATGTCCCTACCACTTCTAGGGAGTTAGTCTCCTTAATTAATTTCGCGTGATAACTTCCCATTCCACCAAAGCCAACGATGACTACGGAATGTATCTTTGAGCTCATGACTTCCTCTCCTACTTCCCTATTAATTATCTGATGTGCCGTCAAAATACACAGCGCGACCTGTACGTGAAGATTCATAAATAGCTTCCAAGATTTGAGTAACAACGAGGGCCTGCTCAGGTTTAACTACAGGTTCCTTGTCTTCTCTAACCGCCTCAAGCCACAAGCGAGCTTCACGATCAGATTCATTTTCCTGTCCTCCATCAAAGAACGCTACTCCACCAGCAGACAAGTCTACTTTGGTCTCATACAGACGTCCACCACGGTCACCGTTTAGGCGCAGACCATCCTTCATATCTGCACCACCTTCTGTACCTGCAAGAAGCGTCTGAGCTTCTCGATACTCAGATACATTTAGTGCCCAGCTGGATTCAAGTACAATTGTAGCACCATTTTCCATGGTAATAAATCCAAAAGCTGAATCTTCTACCTTAAATTGCTCAGGATCCCAAGGACCAAAGGCATTTCCAGCGTTCTTTCGGTTACTCAGCTTATGGAAAGACGAGCCCATAACACTGCGTGGTTTATAATTATCCATCATCCATAAAGTAAGATCAAGTGCATGCGTACCGATATCGATCAGTGGGCCGCCGCCTTGCTTTTCTTCATCCAGGAACACGCCCCAAGTAGGAACCGCACGACGACGAAGGGCAATTGCTTTTGCATAATAGATATCACCTAGTTCGCCGTTTTCGCAGAGTGCTTTAAGGTATTCACTATCCGAACGATAACGGTTCTGGTAAGCGACAGACAACTTCATCCCCGTACGCTTCGCAGCATCCAACATTTCTTGTGCTTGGGCAGTGGTTTTAGCCATTGGTTTCTCGCACATTACATGGTTACCTGCTTCCAATGCAGCAATAGTAATCACGGAGTGACTGTCATTTGGTGTACATACATGAACAATATCAAATCCGCCAGCTTTCAAAAGCTCAGTGTAATCTGTATAAACAGCAGCGCCTTCAGCGCCATAAGTCTGAGCAGCTTTCTGTGCACGCTCTTCTATGATATCGCAGAAAGCTACCATTTCAGCATCCTTCTGACGTGACAAACTTGGCATATGTTTCCCATTTGCGATACCACCGCAACCTACAATAGCAATTCTCAACTTATTAGACATTAACTTTTCCTCCTTGATTTGCGTATGCTTTTACCCATTTCAAACTATCTTCTACACTTTCTAATGGTGAACGACTGCAGAAATCCTGCTCTACTACCGCCCACTCCACATTTGCCTGTACAGCTGCATTTAAAATTGCAGTAAGGTTCACTTCACCTTCACCTAGTACAACAGTTTCTGGAGAGCCGTCTTCTTTTTTCTTCAAATCCTTCAGATGGATGATCGGCAGTCGACCTGCGTATTTATTGATATATTCAACTGGATCATAGCCTGCATGATGTACCCAGCAAGTATCCATTTCCACTTGTAACAGGTCAGCCGGCACCTCTTCAAACAATCCATCAAAAGCAGTACGGTCACTATCACCATATTTATCTGTTAACTCGAAATCATGATTGTGATACAGAAGAACTGCTCCGCCCACTTTGCACTTTTCTCCAATAACCTTCAGATTCGCGGCAACCTCTTCATAGTTACGTTGTTCTTCTGACAAATAAGGAACAATCAAATTTGGATTTCCAATCTCAAGATTGTAAGAGATCTCTGCTTCTGTATCATTCAACAATGCGTCATATGGACGATGTGCGCCGAGCGCAACCAGTCCAAGCTCATTTAGCAATTGTTTGACTTCTGCTGCGGTGCGGCCGAAATAGTGGAAAAACTCTACGCCTTTATATCCAAGGGCTGCTACCTTACGCAGTGTTCCTTCAAAATCCTGTTCCAATTCTTCTCTAAGCGTGTACAATTGCAGACCTATCTTCAGCATTTTCTAATCACTCCAATGGGTTTAGGGTTAGCTTACTAATTCAATTAAACTTCTTTCTGCTGCTCGTCCCCAAAGAGATCAACAGCAGCAATCACTTGAACATTAATGCTGTTGCAGAATTGACTAATCTGATTCCCATTAGTTTCCTTCAACTACCATTCTTGTTTGCATAGCTAATATCGACTCCGTATAGCGTGGATGGTCGATTTCTTTCTTTATTGCTTAGGTACATAGTAATATGAAAGCGTATATAATAAAATGAATAATATGATTAAAACATGAACAATCTGATTATCATTTCTAGACATCAAGGAGGACACATGAATCAATCAACTACCTGTCACGTTTTATCTGCTGGATTTTCCTTTCACCGCAAACCTTTTCATATGTCACATAGCCATGGAAATCAGAACTATTTAATTCGTCTGCAAACTGAGGGCCGAAGCCGAGCAATGATCGACGGTGTGATGACTCCAGTGGAGAGCGGCGATATCATGCTGTTTGCTCCTAATGATCCTTACTATTTAATCATTGATAAGGAAGAGTATCCTGTAGGTAAGCCGCGGATTGAAAGCGGAGATTATCATATTTTTTGTGAAGGAACTTGGATTGTTGAATGGTGGGAACGTGCTCAGAGACCCTCACTCTTAAGTGTGCCACTTAGTGAGAATTTCCTCGGCTTATTTCGTCAGCTGATTCTTGAGCACAGACGTCTTTCCGATTTCTCACCAGCGATATCTGCCTGTTATCTGCAAATCCTGTGTATGGAAATCGACAGACTCATTACAGATCAGCCAGCGATTACGCCTAAAGGCTATCTAGCTTACCGAATGAAGCAATATGTTGAGGAGCATGCAACCTTACCTTTTCTGTTGGAGGATGTTGCCGCACATGTAGATATTTCCGTCTCCCGTGCCGTTCATTTATTTAAGGAGGCCTTCGGGACCAGTATTATCAAATATGTAAATGATGTCCGGCTAGAGATGGCAAGAGAACGAATAACCTTCAGCCCGATGCCGCTGGAGCAAGTAGCAGAAACCTGCGGTTTCGCGAACTATACTTATTTTCACCGTGTATTCCGAAGTCGTTTCGGCATGTCCCCTAGACAGTACCGTGTACACAGCAGAACTCAAGTATAATATAGAGGTGAATTGCTTCAACAAGCAAAAACGCCTACAGCGTCCCTAAAGGACGGTAAGCGTTTTTGCGAGAAATATATGTATAATGTATTGTGTGAAACGTAAACTTTCTTATATTTTGAAAATAGGGCTGTCCCTGTAGTAGATAAACTACTACGAGGATAACCCTCGCTTCTATATTCAAACAATAGTCATGTTAATGAGATGATTATTCTTTTTCAGCTGAAATAATCAGGAACATCGGTCTGCGATCCTCGTCCTTCATCCACGGATCATCGCTCATTTCATCAGAAGGCTTAGGCTCCTTAACTGCTTTGATAGCAAACCCGGCTCCAATCAAGTCATTGAAGTAGGTTGAAATTGTACGATGATATTTAATCACATTTTCTGTTAAGAAGGTCGTTTCACGCAATCCCTCAGACTGATAATGATCTACAGGCCAATGAAGACGATTGCCTTGGTCATCCACATACCAATCCTGTTCATTTCGAGAAGTAAAGATGGGATGCTCCACTGAAAATATAAAGCTGCCGCCTGGCTTAAGGTAAGTATGAACCTTGCGACAGATAGCTTCAAAAGACTTTACATAATGCAAGGCCAATGAACTGATGACCACATCAAATTGTTCGCTCGCAAATTCAATATCCTCAATCGGCATCTGGATATAAGAAATAGCTGGATCGTCTGTTTTTTCACGCGCTTCTTGAAGCATTTTTTCAGAGATATCTACGCCAACGACTGAGCTTGCCTGCTGCTCGCGTGCATATAGACAATGCCAGCCAAATCCGCAGCCTAAATCAAGAACACTTTTATTATGTAAGTCTGGGATCAGAGGTTGTAATACATGCCATTCTCCAGCTGCTTCAAGCCCACCAATGGAACGAGGCATTTGTTTATAGGCTGAGAAGAAATTCGTATCGTCGTATTTATTTTGTTTCATCAGTTATATATCTCCTATCCATAATGTCTTCCATCAGTATATTCTTAGTGACACATTATTTTCAAATCGCCAAATAAAAAGGAGCATCATCTTGGAAGATCCGCTCCTTGTGTTTGTTCTTATTCAATTGCTGTTGTTTGCTCGGCGTTAACCGTACATGCTGTGAAATGGCGCTATAATCCCCATTGGATCTGCGACTTTGAGCTGCGCACCAGATACCTGAGCGCTCTGCCTTTAACAAGGCTTTTTGAGTCTTGGTTCGTGCCATGTGGCACCACTCTCCTATTCATTGATGAACTATCAGACAACTACAGTTTAACATAATACAGACTATGAGCGCAGCCAGAATTCCGTTACAATGAGATCACTGCTAGTTTTCTAACTTATCTAAATAGATTCGGAGGTTTTTAGTGATGAAATACGATGTTTTGTACGAGGGTGCTTTTGCAATGTTGAAGGTATATTTGGACCCCGGCGAAAGCGTTAAAGCTGAGATGGGCGCAATGGTTGCCATGTCTCCTAACGTAGAGTTAAAAGGAACCGCTGATGGAGGCGTAATGCGGGGTCTGGGAAGAATGCTGAGCGGTGAAAAGTTCTTCTTCCAGGAACTCAGAGCTATCCGTGGTCAAAGTGAGGTCCTACTGTCTCCTGGATCATTAGGTGATATCCAAGCTATCGAATTAGATGGTTCCTATAAGCTGTTAGTTCAAAAGGACGGATTCTTAGCCGGAACGGAAGGCATTCAAGTAAATACCAAAATGCAAAATTTAACACGCGGACTTTTCTCTGGTGAAGGCTTCTTCATTGTAGAAATCAGCGGCAGAGGAACAGTATTCCTGTCCTCCTTCGGAGCGATCCACGCCATTAATTTAGCACCTGGTGAAGAGATGATTATCGACAATGGACATCTCGTCGCCTGGCCAGATTATATGGACTATAAGGTAGAAAAAGCAGCCTCGGGTTGGCTGAACAGTTTAACCAGTGGTGAAGCGCTTGTCTGCCGATTCCGCGGAGAAGGTGTAATCCTCGTTCAGAGCCGTAACCCTGGGAGCTTCGGAACGTGGATTAAATCCTTCGTACCCACTCGAAGCTAAGAAAAATGACATAGGCTTTCCCATAAGTAGGATTTCCTTTAACTGTTTAAAAGGCAATGTAGCGCTTCTCCGGTTTTCAAGAAGCGCTGCTTTGCGTGCAAATTAAGGAATATCTCCCTATAATTCAAAGATTTCTGCGCATTTGACTACTAATTAGGGAAATCCTCCCTATAATTCAACTGATTTGTTGTGAAATATAGATTTTTCGCCGATTTACAGGGAGGATTTCCCCATTTCCATTCACATCGGCCAATTATCAGTTATTTAGAGGGAGTTTTTCCCTAATTCCTTTCCGAAAAAGAAGCTGCCCCCTAAGTAGTACTTACTACTTCTGAGACAGCTTCTTCTTTTAGGTAGAAAGCGGCTTAAGAAACCGCTTTGTTTGCTTTTTCTTTTTTGCAGCCAGTTCGTTTACATGTGTCATAAGTACCCTTGAAATCTAGGCGGTGATCCGTGACGTTAAAGCCATATTCACGTTCCACTCTTTTCTCCAGCTCCACTAGCCAGTCATCCTTAATTTCCTCCAACCTGCCACACACGCTGCATATCAAATGATGATGCATGTGAGAATGATCATTCCCGCGCAGATCGTAACGGGCGACTCCATCTCCGAAGTTCATCTTTTCTACAATGTGAAGCTCGCATAAGAGCTCAAGTGTACGGTATACCGTTGCCAGCCCTAAATGCGGATAACTGTTCTTAACAAGCATATATACTTCTTCTACGCTGAGATGATCTTTCTCATTGTCGAGCAATATGTTCACTATGGCCTCACGCTGGGGCGTTAATTTATATTTTTGCGCCGCAAAAAGCTGACTGATATTTGAAATTTGATCCATTTGATCTCCTACCTTCCCGGAATGATTTAACATCCGTATCCACTGAGACGCACCCATTTATGCATCAAAATATTAAACGTAAATAGTAATCGTTACGATATAATCATATCAAAAATAATCACGAATGAATAGAGCCTGACATCATTATAACATTTTCGCTCTCTTATCCAAAGTTCTTTCACCCAATCCTGCCTATTTTTCTACCAAAATCTACTTTTTCGTGAAATAATTTAGGTTTGACCGCAACCTTTCCATATTTTTCTGCGTTTAAGAATTTGATAGCGGCCACGAGGCCCATCCATACAACGAGGTGAAATAACCATGAATATGAAAAAAAGAACGTTAGCCGCGATTACAACCGTTACGATTCTCTCCTTCTCTTTGGGTGGCCAAATATTTGCAGCCGGAAATACCTTTAAGGATATTGATAATATAAACGGCAAAGAAAAAATTATTTCTTTAAAAAATCAAGGCTTGATCAAAGGGGTTAGTGAATCCCAATTCTTGCCCAGCTCCAAAGTAACAACAGCACAAGGGATCCAGTTCATATCGGGTGGTGTCCAGCTTAGTCTCGCGGCTATTGATTTCAACAAAGCTCCCGTTGCTAGTGGCTTGTTCACGAAAGTCAAGGATAAAGCTTGGTACGCTGAAGCCTTTATCAATGCGTATTACAATCATGTCGAGCTTCCTAAGGATATTGATCCAACCAAAACAATGACCAAAGAAGAGTTCACCAATTATCTAGTGCAAGGGGTCGAAGGCATTGGGAATCTGCCAATGATCAATATAGTGCCCGTAGATATCGCTGACGATGCTGCGCTGAATCCTTCTTATCAAGGCAGCATTCAACGTTCTCTTAAATACAAGATAAATAGTTTAGACGCCAATGGGAAGTTTAATCCAAAAAGTGAAATCACTCGCGCCGAAGCTGCGATTATGCTCTATAATGCTTTGGAATTCCTGAAGACCGGTATTAAATCCTAACCTTGAAGCGACGCACCACTAACATTGAATGGTAAACAAGAAAAAGCAGCCCAGGTATAGTCCTGAACTGCTTTTTTTGCGTCTTGATCTTCTTCTATACTTCTTCTCCACTAATTCTGTTCAGAAATTGCAGAGCACGAGGATGCTGCGGATGCTCAAGAACTTCTTGTGGAGTCCCTTGCTCTAGAATATGGCCTCCATCCATCAGAATGATCCGGTCAGCCACATCCGCAGCAAATTTCATCTCATGGGTCACTATCACCATAGTCATTCCCTCTGCCGCTAACTGTTTAATAACCTTAAGCACTTCCCCCACCAACTCAGGATCAAGCGCAGAGGTAGGCTCATCGAACAACAGCACCTCTGGATCTACTGCCATGGCACGAGCGATAGCTACCCGTTGCTGCTGGCCACCAGACAGTTGGTGCGGATAAGCATCCGCTTTGTCCGCCAAGCCAACTTTAGTTAACAACTGAAGGCCACGTTCGCGTGCTTCGTCCTTGGATCGTTTCTGAACCGTCACCTGCCCCTCCATCACGTTGCCTAGTGCAGTCATATGCGGAAAAAGATTATAGGACTGAAAGACCATCCCTGTTTTTTGGCGTAATGCCAAAATGGACTTCTGGGGGATTTTCTTGTTATCCGTGAAATTAATTTTAATATCACTGAGCGATAAGCTTCCTTGATCAGGGACTTCAAGCAGATTAAAGCAGCGTAAGAGCGTTGTTTTGCCTGAACCCGATGGGCCAATAATGACCAGTACCTTGCCATGTTCCATTTCGAGATCAATGCCCTTTAATACCTGCAGCTCACCGAAGGATTTATGCAAATTAAGTATTTCAATCATGATTATCTCCCCCTTTAGCTCGCAGAGTAACGACTCAGTCGTTTCTCCAAGTAATTTTGCAGTGCTGATAACACTGAGCAGAATAGTAAATAGAACAATCCTGCTTCGCAATAGATCAGCAGTGGCTCATAGGAGGTGGAAGCAACCTGCTGTGCTGTTCTGAACATCTCCGTATAGGTAATGGTCGCTGCCAGTGAAGTGTCTTTGACCAAGCTAATAAAGGAATTCGATAACGGCGGTACAGAAACACGGGCAGCTTGTGGCAGTATAACGCGGCGCAGTGCCTGGGCACGAGTCATCCCAACGGAGAAGGCCGCTTCCCACTGACCTTTATGTATAGACAGGATAGCAGCACGTATGATTTCTGATGAATAAGCCCCTACACTAAGCGTAAATCCAATGGTCGCAGCTATGAAAGGGTCGAGCACAATTCCAACTGCCGGCAAACCATAGAAAATAATAAACAGTTGTACCAACAAAGGGGTTCCACGAATGACCCATACATAAAAGCGAGCGATCAACTTCGGAAGTACCCACGGGGAGAGACGAGCTAGTGCAGTCAATATCGCTAAGATCAGTCCCAGTGCAAATGATATCAATGCCAAAGGAATGGTAAAAGCCACCCCAGCTTTTAGCAGGGGTAGCAGTGAATCTAAGAAAATTTGTATTTTGCGGTCATCCATTTTTAGACATCCTTTTTTGGCTCCAAGCTGGTTAGCTTCTGAAACCTTGTATTATTTTGAAACGTCAGCACCAAAGTATTTCTCAGAAATCTTTAAGTATGTGCCATCGCTCTTCATTTCAACAATTGCATCACTCACTGCTTTTACCAACTCATCGTTGCCTTTTAAGAAAACAGCTGCGCTTTGCGAACCGTCAGGAATCTCATCTACCACTTTTATTTTCACATCAGGCTTTTGCTTTTTCAGGTCCAGATAAGACAAACCATCATTTACAGTCGCATCAATACGGCCTGAGGTCAATAGGTCCATCGCTTGATTGAACCCGTCTGTAGCAACGATTTCAGCACCGTTCTCACGGGCGATATCGGACAGGTTACTGGTTAGAGATTGTCCGGCTTTTTTACCCTTAAGATCTGCAAATGTTTTGATATCCTCATTGTTTTCACTCACTATCAATACCGCTTTAGATACGATATACGGTTCAGAGAAATCATATTTCACTTTACGATCTTCATTAATGGATACTTCGTTAAAAATAACATCAAACCGCTTGGCATCCATCCCAGCAAAAATACCGTCCCACTGTGTCTCAAAAAATTCTGGTTCAACACCGAGACGCTTCGCTACTTCCTCAGCAATTTCTACGTCAAAGCCGGTCAGTTTCCCCGAAGCGTCATGATAAGTAAAGGGTGCATACGTCCCTTCTGTTCCTATACGCAATTTGCCGCTAGCTTTAACAGCTTCCAGACTGTTTTGCGCAGTGGCTGTATTTCCACCATTCGTTCCAGCTGAAGAATTTTTAGAAGTATCGGTATTCGAATTATTGCCGCAGGCCGCTACAAACACCACGGTTAACGCCAATAGAATAGTTAAACTTAGTTTTTTCATTATTAATTCCCCTCTCTTTACCCGGAATTCATCCGGTAAATTGTATACTACACTGGCTGCTGTTTACCGTCAATGGTTTTTTCCGATTATATACATCGGAATTGTAATATTAGGTAAATCTCTACCCTTATATTACCCATTCTTAGAATAATCCTTCACAAGATCCTCTCTTTACATCTCAGAAAGATATGGTATATTTATAAACAAATTAAATATGGACCTGTTATTTCACTAGGGGAGTCGGCCGACTGAGACGGAGCTTCAAGCTCCGGACCCTTGGAACCTGATCTGGATCATACCAGCGGAGGGAAGTGGAGCAGAATTTTCATCCCATGCATTTTTAGTGTTCCAATGCTGAATGAACTTTTTGACCCATTTATTTCCCACCGGAAATGAATGGGTCTTTATTTGTTTACAATCAATCACAAAACTTAAGCGTAGGCTTCCGAAGCAAGTTTTGTACGATGCTTTCCAAGAAGCCAACGCTCACAAAACTTTTTAGGAGGTTCGATCATCACGACAATCCTATCCATTCAAGGCTTAACCTACTCTTTTCCGGAATCAGAACAACTCCCTGTATTCGCAGATCTATCCATGGATATCAGGCAAGGAGAGTTTGTTTCTGTCATTGGGGCTAGCGGATGCGGAAAAAGTACGCTTTTCAAAACTATAACAGGCTTGCTCGAACCCACTCATGGGAAAATAATAATTCATTCGAACTCGTCATCCTCTACTCGCTTAGGTCAAATCGCATACATGCCTCAGCAGGATTTGCTGCTGCCTTGGAGAACCGTGCTCGACAACTGTCTTTTGCCCTGGGAGATTAAACCAAGGTTTAGTAAACAACTGACGATCTCTCACATTCGGGAAATGCTGTCACGCTTCGGTTTGGCCGATGTAGAGAGGGCTTATCCCCATGAGCTATCGGGTGGCATGAAACAGCGAGTCGCATTTCTACGAACGCTTGTAGCTGGCAGCGGGGCCGGTCTTATGCTGCTAGATGAGCCATTTGGAGCGCTCGACGCTATGACCAAACGTGAGATACACCGTTGGCTGTTGGAGCTTTGGGATGAGCTGGATCAAACAGTGATGCTCATCACCCATGATCTAGAGGAAGCGCTGTTACTAAGCGATCGGATTTATTTATTGTCTGGAGGCATGAATAGCGAATTACAGGAGATCGTCGTTGATTTACCGAGGCCAAGACATTACAAGATGAACTATGAACCCCGGTTTATAGCGTTACGGGAAGAGTTGGAGCGGAGACTGTATGCAGCCCATACCTTTTAAAAAATATTTAAACAATTACGGCCCCTTCATTCTACTGCTATTGTTCATTCTTGTGATCTGGGAATCAGCTGTTCGTCTTCACTTGATTCCAGCCTTTATCCTACCTGCACCTTCTTCAATAGGTATCGCATTGATCGAACACAGGCAATTACTTAGACCGCATTTATTGGCGACACTGCAGGAAATATTGGTAGGTTTTGTTCTCTCGGTTATCTGTGGTTCACTGCTGGGCACCGGAATGTTCTTGTTTCGCCCCCTTGAAAAGGCCATCTATCCGTTCCTTATTATCAGTCAGACGATCCCGTTAATCGCGCTATCCCCCATTTTTATTATGTGGTTCGGGTATACGCTGTGGAGCAAAGTGGCTGTTGTGTTTCTAACTGCTTTTTTTCCAGTCGTTGTGAGTACATATGACGGACTTCGTACAAGTGCTCAAGCCTACAAAGACTTATTATTAACATTTGGCGCAAACCGCTGGCAACTGCTTGCTAAAACCCAAATCCCGCTGGCGCTGCCCTCTTTTTTCTCAGGACTAAAGCTATCCATTGTGTACTGCGTGATTGGAGCAACCATCGGCGAATGGCTCGGCGGCAGCAAAGGACTCGGTTACTTTAGCCGAAGGATGGCCGGAAATATGCAAAGTGCCGAAATGTTCGCCGCTGTATTTTTGTTGTCCGCGCTCGGTGTAGTGTTATTTCTGATGATAGCTCTGCTCGAACCATTATTTTTAAAGAAAAGAGGATCTAAGCAATGAATGATTTGAATTTCCAAAGAAAATGGCTTATTCCCGTATTTCTCATATGTTCAGTCCTAATCTTCACCAGCTGCGGAAAAACATCCAATGTAAGTAGTCCTCCTGCTAATTTATCTAATAACGAAATTAAACAAACGCACAAGCTGACGATTATGCTCGATTGGTATCCCAATGCCGTTCACTCTTTTTTATATGCTGCTGAGCAGAATGGTTATTTCCAAGAGGAAGGTCTGGACGTAGAGATCCAAATGCCCGCAGACAGCAATGACGCACTGAAACTTGTAGCAGCGAATCAAATCGATTTAGCGTTTAGTTATCAACCTCAGGTGCTCATGGCACGCAGTGAGAACATTCCAGTACGTTCGATTGCAGCGATTGTGAGGCATCCGCTTAATCATTTAATGGTACCTCAGGCTGGTGACATTCATAGTCCAAAAGACCTCACAGGTAAACAGATTGGGTATTCTTCCATTCCTCTTTATGAAGCCATGATTCGTACGATGATCCAAAACGATGGGGGTGACCCTAAGGCTAGCAAATTAATCGACGTAGGCTTTGACCTTATTCCGGCGATTGCGACGGGGCAAGTGGATGCCATTATGGGAGGGTTCATTAACCACGAACAATTAATCTTGGAAAAAGAAGGTCATCCCGTGAACTCGTTCAATCCCACAGATTACGGAGTCCCCGATTATTATGAGCTAGTCCTTGTCGCCAGCGATCAAGGAATACAAAATTCTGAGTCTTATTTCAAGAAGTTTCTAAATGCAATTACTAAAGGACAACAATTTGTGCAGGAGAATCCGGAAAAAGCGTTAAATTTGCTGCTTGCACACGAAGATGAGACCTCTCCACTCGATAAGCAAATTGAAGAGAAGAGCCTGGCGATTCTACTACCGCTAATGAATGCGGGTGATCAAGATTTTGGATATCAAGCGCCCGCGTCTTGGGAGAAGGTAAGACAGTGGCTATCGGACAATGATTTACTATCTAATGACATCAAAGCTGAGGATGCTTTTATTAATCTTTAAACATTAGCTATTCGCTCATAAAACTTGAGGAGGAATAATCATGAGTTATCTATCCAAAGTACGGGAATCCAATCCACTGGTCCACAATATCACCAACATCGTCGTAGCCAATTTCTCAGCCAACGGTCTTTTGGCGCTAGGTGCCTCCCCCTTTATGGCGGATGCTCACGAGGAAGTGGTCGATATCGCCGCATTTTCATCTGCTGTAGTTCTAAATATCGGCACACTGAATGACTACGCCATTCAATCCATGGTGCTCGCGGGACAATCTGCGAATAAGCACGGCGTTCCCTTAGTTCTTGATCCAGTGGGTGCAGGAGCCACTTCTTATCGAACAGCGGTCACTCAAAAGCTAGTGAATGAGATGCAGATTACCGCGCTACGTGGCAATGTAGCAGAAGTTGCCAATGTCATTGGTGAAAGCTGGTCTATTAAAGGGGTAGATGCAGGCGAAGGGGATGGCGACGTAGTCGTCTTGGCTGAGACAGCCGCGCGGAAGTTAGGTTGTGTAGTTATCATCACCGGAAAAGACGATGTCATCACAAATGGAGATAACACCTACATTGCCAGCAACGGTCACCCAATTCTAACGAAAGTAACGGGAACCGGTTGTCTGCTAAGTGCAGTAGTCGGTGCATTTCTAGCGGTAAGTGAAGGAGCATCTCTTGAAGCCGCAGTCGAAGCTCTCTCCTTCTATGGAGTGGCTGCTGAAATCGCCGCTGAACTAACGACTGGACAAGGTCCGGGGAGCTTTCAAATCGAGTTTCTAAATCAATTGAGCTTGGTCACAGCTGAAACTTACCAAGATAAATCAATAATCAAGCAACTCAGATAACAACCCTAAGGAGTGAACAATGATGATATCTAAAGCTTTAACTATAGCCGGCTCGGATAGCGGTGGTGGCGCTGGCATCCAAGCAGATCTAAAAACCTTTCAGGAGCTTTCTGTATATGGAATGAGTGCTCTTACGGCTGTGACAGCCCAGAACACCCTCGGAGTTCAAGGCGTTTATCCGTTGACACTGGAAGCTATTACTCAGCAGCTTGATTCCATTGGACTTGATCTGAAGCCGGATGCTGTGAAGACCGGGATGCTTTTTAACAGTGACATCATACGTATCGTAGCAGAGAAGATCCAGCAATACAGCTGGCGTAATCTTGTAGTTGATCCTGTGATGGTTGCTAAAGGGGGTTCCACGCTGCTACAGCAAGAAGCTGTTCAGTCCTTAATCAATCATCTCCTCCCGCTAGCCTTAGTGACGACACCCAATATTCCAGAGGCTGAAATGATTACCAACAGAAGCATCACTACTTTAGACGATCGTAAAGAAGCGGCTAAAATCATTCATGCCATGGGCTCTAACTATGTAGTGCTAAAAGGTGGGCATGATACCTCAACTAAGGCTGTTGTGGATCTCCTATATGATGGTCACGAATTCATCTTTATGGAGAGTCAACGAGTTCAGACTAGACACACGCACGGCACAGGCTGCACCTATTCAGCAGCAGTCACTGCGGAGCTTGCCAAGGGCAAAACCGTTCCCGAAGCAACACACATAGCTAAAGCTTTTATACAAGCGGCGATTGAAGACGAGCTGGGCATAGGGGCTGGACATGGACCTACGAATCATTTTGCATATCAGAATCGATTGCGAGGGATGAACCTTGAAGCAAATAGACAGTGATCAACTGCGGGATTTATTAAAAGTCTATTTCATTATGGGCAGTGTGAATTGTCGGATAGCCCCAGCCAAGGTATTAAAAGAAGCGGTCGCGGGAGGCATAACGATGTTCCAATTTCGTGAAAAAGGTACTGGGGCATTAACTGCCCAAGTTAAATTTAATTTAGGAAGACGGCTCCAAAAGATATGTCGTGCTAACGGAGTCCCTTTTATCGTTAATGACGATATTGATCTAGCCATCGCCCTTGATGCGGACGGCATTCATGTAGGACAAGATGATACCCCTGCGCTGGCGATTAGGCAGCTGCTTGGCGAGGATAAGATCGTTGGTGTGTCCGCTCATTCGCTCGCCGAAGCTCAGCAGGCGATAGCGGATGGAGCCGATTATCTGGGCATTGGTCCTGTTTATCCTACCTCTTCCAAGGAGGATGCCCAAGCTGTTCGAGGCACATCAGTTATTGAAGAAATACGAAACAGCGGCATTACGATTCCTTTGGTCGGCATAGGCGGGATCACGGTGCACAATGCAGCACCAGTACTAGCTGCGGGTGCGGACGGTATCTCCGTTATCTCAGCTATTGCGGGCGCTGAAGACATCACCTTGGCAGCCAGAGGATTTGTTCACGAAGTTAATTTAAGCGGGTCATAAGCTCACTCAGCTCTTCTCCGCTCAAATGCCGCCATTGTCCTCGCTCCAAACTATCAAGTGTAATATTCATGATTCTTATACGCTCTAGCTTTAGTACTCTATATCCTAACTCCTTGCACATTCTGCGTATTTGCAGATTAAGGCCTTGAGTTAGGATAATTCTAAACTGACATTCCGCGATCCGAGAGACCTCACAAGGTTTTGTTGTGACGCCAAGAATATCCACACCACTAGACATGGCATGTATGAATTCTGACGTTATTGGCTTGTCTACATGAACTACATATTCTTTTTCATGCCCATTCTCGGAACGCATCATTTTGTTTACGATATCTCCATCGTTGGTTAACAAAATGAGGCCTTCCGAGTGTTTATCTAATCTGCCTATCGCAAAGATCCGTGAGGGATAACCTACAAAATCTATAATATTCCCAGCTACATTTGGCGCAGCTGTACAGGTGATGCCTATCGGTTTATTCAGCGCGAGGTATACCGGCTCCCCTTTACTGCTTGTTATGGGCTCTCCATCAATCCATACGATATCCTCTGGCTCTAAAAGAATATTCCCATCACAGACGATGCCGTTAACAGCGATCCGCCCTGCGGCAATGAGTCGTTTCGTTTCCCTTCTGGAACAGAAGCCTGTTTCGCTTATATATTTATCGATTCTCACTGATGATCCTACTTTCCTTCTGATACTGATACTTGCATCTATCCATAAAAAAACACCTGATTTTAACGATCAAAATCAGATGTTAACCTTCAGGAATAATTGATTTCAAGGGAGCTATTTCGTGCTTCCACTTTTTTTCACGTTATTGCCCTTGCTTCCACTTGCATCTTTGGCGCCTGGACCCGTGGTTGGAGCACCTTTTGCAGGTTTAACTGGTTTTGCTGTTTTGTTCCAGCGTGTCCAGCCCTTACTCCCCGTACCTCTGCCCGTGCCGCCACCTTTACTTTTTGCACCCATCTTATCACTCCGTCAGTCATTCAGAATTCGTATAGTTTATACACTTCATCTATTTTACCACACTCTCAAACTTTCTGTTTAAGTAATAGCTCAACTTCGTCTAACGATACTCTGAATAGTATTTAGCATCTTTATTCATTTCATGAATATCAAAGGTATCTTCATGTATTTCAATGGCGATGACAGTACCCTCTTTTTCGAAAAATTGCACATGCCCTAACCGCTTGTCCTCCAGCTCCACCCAGCCAACATCCTCTAATTTATTAAAGTAGTGGTCAGGCCGGTAAAGACCTTGTTCTCCCCCTATATTATCCAATTCGTACTTTACGCCTATTTTTATATTAGGGTTACTTGAAGTTGTCGTCACTTCGATTTCCTTGGCGTTCTTCGGAATAGGAATTTCAGCATTTATAGAAGATATTCCGTACTCTTGCTCCTCTTGAGTTGATGATGTACATCCGCTTGTGAATAGTATTAAAGGTAACCATATAAAAGCTAATAAATATTTATACAGGCATATCAGCTCCTTCCCTAACTTATTTTACCAAATCAACCCATTAAAAAACACCCCATCAAAGACTAAGCTTTATGAGGTGTCTATTTCGAATCAGCTTTACAGCTTATCCATTTTATTTAGGCTGAATATAACCTTCTGCTTTCAGAAGCTCAGCGATCAATACAGCACCGCCAGCTGCTCCGCGCAGGGTGTTATGGGAGAGACCTACGAATTTGTAATCATAGATGGCATCTTCGCGAAGTCTGCCCGTCGATACGCCCATACCATTCTCAATATCACGATCCAGTTTGGTCTGTGGACGGTTCTCCTCTTCGAAATAAGTAATGAACTGTTTAGGGGCGCTAGGCAGTTCAAGCTCTTGAGGACGTCCTTTGAAGCTATTCCAGAGTTTCAGAATCTCTTCTTTGGATGGCTTTTTCTCAAAAGAAACAAATACAGCAGCCATATGTCCATCCGCTACAGGCACACGGATACACTGCGAAGTAATCGTCGGCGCTTCACTTTTTACGATGCCTTCCTCTTGTACGCTTCCCCAGATGCGCAATGGCTCTTGCTCGCTCTTCTCTTCTTCGCCACCAATGTAAGGAATCACGTTGTCTAGCATTTCAGGCCAGTCAGCAAAAGTCTTGCCCGCACCCGAAATTGCTTGGTAAGTGGTGACTACAACTTTAGAAGGGTTGAATTCTTTAAGTGCATGAAGCGCAGGCACATAACTTTGAATGGAGCAGTTAGGTTTAACCGCAATGAAACCAGTCTCAGTTCCCAGACGTTTTCTTTGCTGCGCAATAACCTCAAGATGCTCTGGGTTAATCTCAGGAATAACCATAGGCACGTCAGGTGTCCAACGATGCGCTGAGTTATTGGAGATAACTGGAGTACCCGTACGAGCATAAGCTTCTTCGAGCGCTTTAATCTCTTCTTTTTTCATGTCTACTGCGCAAAAGATCAGATCTACGTCCGCAGCTACTTCTTCTACCTTAGAAGCATCTTGAACCATAATATTCTTCACGTTCTCAGGCATTGGAGTGGATAGCTTCCATCTGCCCTTGGCCGATTCTTCATACGTTTTCCCAGCAGATTTCGCACTGGCAGCAATCGCAGTTACTTCAAACCAAGGATGATTCTCTAGAAGAGCAATAAAACGTTGTCCTACCATACCTGTGCCGCCAACTATGCCGGCTCTTAGCTTTCTTGACATCAGAAAATACACTTCCTTTTGATTAACTGTCCTATTGTGAATAATAGGCCGATAATTAATGATATACGGGTCGAGAACATTTGGCGAGTGTTAACATCAAAATAACATTAAAAAATTTAATATTTTCATTTAAACCAGCCTTTTTCCTTGAATCGAGTGATCGCTTCAATCCGATTTCCCACATCCAGCTTATCGAGGATAACAGAAATGTAGTTTCGTACCGTACCAGTGGTAATGTACAGCTCGCTGGCAATTTCTTTCGTATTTTTGCCATCGGCGATCAGGCCGAGTACTTCCTTCTCCCGCTGAGTCAATGGATTCACCTCACCGCTGTAGGCTTCGTCCATCAGCTCCGGTGCATACATGCGTCTGCCTGCCATAACATTCCGGATAGAGAGTGCCAGCTCTTCACTAGGACTGTCCTTCAGTAAATAAGCATGGACACCCGCTTTGAGCGCACGTTCGAAATATCCCGCCCGGGCAAAGGTCGTTAATATCATCGTTTTGCAGCCGCTAGTCTTCAGGGCTTCTGCAGCGTCGAGACCACTCATTGCCGGCATCTCAATATCCATAATACAGATATCCGGTTTAAGCTGCTGAACCATTGCAACAGCTTCTTCCCCATTACTTGCTCGGCCTACGACCTTCATATCCTCTTCTAAATCAAGCAAAGAAGCCAACGCCCCGAGGAGCATTCGTTGATCCTCAGCGATTACAATTTTAATCATTATAGGATGACCTCCCGTTCCTGATGTTTGAATGCATTAGGTACTTTAATCACTATTGTAGTCCCGCTATCTCTCACGATATCCATACAGCCATTCACAAATTCAAGACGCTCTCTCATGCCTTGCAGCCCATGACCTTTAAAATAAAGATCGTTCCCGGGTATCCCAGTCCCGTCATCTTTCACTTTAATGACTAGATCCGTGCGTGAGGGGTTAATCTGAATAGAGCAAGACTTTGCCCCGCTGTGCTTCACAACATTAGTGACAGCTTCCTTTATACACATGCTTAGCACATTTTCAGTTATCAATGAGGTATTGGTTAGCTTCGGATTTCCCTCCAGCTTAAAATCAATCTCAGCAGCTGCAAGAAACTGCTGAATATGAATAAGTTCATCTTCAAGCCGAATGCCACGCATTCGCGTAACCATTTCCCGGACCTCTTTTAGCGCACTTCTCGCTGTCTGCCTTACATCATTAATCTCAGCTTTGGCTTGCGTAGGATTAGAATCAATTAGCTTTCCCGCCAAGTCACTCTTAAGACCAATTAATGAAAGCTTCTGACCTAATGTATCATGAAGATCTCGCGAAATCCGTTGACGTTCTTCAATCTTAACGAGTTCGGAGATTCGCTTATTCGCATCCTCCAATTGATCTTGTAACTTGCCCTGATTATTTCGGTTATACGTACTGATTGGAAGTAGAATCACTGCAATCATACTTACTAGCACGAACGGTAGTTGACTAATAAACACTGAATTACGCGAGAGCAGCTCATAATTGATTGTAATGATCGTAGTTAACAGATGAATAGAGTACAGTGTGAAGAACCCTACTCGATTCTGTATATTCCCAATAAAAAAGGCTAGAAAAAGTGCGAAATACATATATCCGAACAAAAGCGTCATTGTTATAGAAACTATAATTTGGACACTCGTCCAGAAATAAACCAGCCACCCCTTAGAAACAAAGGAAAGCACATAACAAACAAAAAATACAGCAATCATCAAGATTCCCCAAACTACTTGGTAGGTAGAGGAGGAGCGAAATATAAAATAAAACGGTAGAATGTAAAAAACGACCCACACATAAGGGCTGAGACCTGTGCTTTTATGAAAAATATGATGCCACTTTTGCATGACCGCTCTCCTTTTTTCCATACATTACTCTCCTTATTCTAGCACAAATTCAGTGAAAATCTGTTGAAGCACTACGATAAATAGAAAAAGATTAGAGCCACGAATGATTTCTCCGGCTCTAACCTTTCTTTATACTTCTATTTTGTTCGAACCTATAGTTATTATTCTCCTTGGAGTCTAGTCTTATGAACTTGTAGGACTTCTCCCGCTACCTTAGGTTTGCTTAGTCTCGACTTTACCTCTTTAAAGCTGATGAAGCACTTATTCTCCTCATCCCAAAGACGGAAGTGTAGAGCCTTCAAGCTAGTGCTAAGCGTTATGGTCGTCGCCTTTTGCAATGGTGGCGTTGCATTATGTGCTTTTTCTAAATTATAGTTGGGTACCTTTGGACTTAAATGATGGACATGGTGGAATCCGATGTTCCCTGTGATCCATTGCAATAGCTTAGGTAGCTTGTAATATGAGCTTCCCTCTACTGCAGCCATAACATAACTCCACTCCGATTCATTCTCGAAGTAGGAATCCTCGAACTGATGCTGAACATAGAACAACCATATTCCGAGAAAACCGGATACAAAGGCTATTGGCAATTGCACCATGATAAAGGCTTGCCAGCCGATCGCCCAAATAAGCAATCCGTAGAGAGCTGCAATAGATACATTTGTTAAATAGGTATTCATCCGCTCTTTACGTCTAGCGCCTTTAGCATTAAACCGATATTGAATCATAAAAACAGCAATAGGTCCTAAACCGAACATCACGAGTGGGTTACGGTAAATCCGGTAATACAGACGTTTCCAGGATGAAGCTGCTTCATATTCATCGACAGTCATAATCCATATGTCACCAATCCCTCTTTTATCGAGGTTACTGGAGCTGGCGTGATGAATGGAATGACTATGCTTCCACTGCCGATAAGGAACAAGTGTCAGTACACCTGTAATCGTTCCGATAATGTCATTCGCTCTACGATTCTTAAAGAACGAACCATGTGTACAGTCATGGAAAATAATAAAAGTTCGGATTACAAATCCTGCTGCAGGAATGGCCAACAAAAGGGTGAGCCAGTAGGAAACGGATAAAGAGAAATAAGCTCCGCCCCATAACAGCACAAGTGGCCCTAAAGTATTAATGAGCTGTCTTATGCTCGCGTTGCGGTTGTTTTTTTCGTAAGGGGCTACACTTTTTTTAAGACTGGAGAGCTGTGATGTCTGTTTTGTAGTCATCTTTATCGTTTCCTCCTTGATGTGTCTGGCTAAGGATCTTTTTTTATCTATCCTAAGTATAGGAGATAAAGTGTCATCCTATAAGTCATAAACATCAAGTAAAGGGTATGATAAATGTCATACTTATGCCCTATTTTCCCCCTTTTGCTATGCAATCCGTGTACTTCTTCGTTAATTAACCTGCCTCGTATGCTCTTCACGATATTCCGTAGGCGTCTGACCGCTAGCTTTTTTAAAGACTTGAGTAAAATATCGTGGATCCTGATAACCAACTAGTGGAGCGATCTGATATACCTTCACATTACTACTTTGCAATATATCCTTCGCCTTCTCCATTCGACAGTGAGTCACATACTCTAAGAACGTATAGCCTGTTATTTGTTTAAATAAAGTACAAAAATGACTGACACTAAGATCGGCAAGCTCCGATACTTCTTCAATACTTAAGTCTTTATAGTAATTACTCTCGATATAACGTTTCGTCTTCTCGATGGAACTGCGTGTGTCTTCCCGATTCACAGGTTTACTACCTTGATCCAATCGCTCCCCAAATTCTTCCTTCAACGCAGACATCATTTCACTCAAGGTAACCAAATGGTGCAGCTTACTTAGTAATCCATGTAGAGACCAATCCGAATTTAGATTCAAATGTTCAAAATATCTGTATAACACAACAACCATTTCCACAAGAAGACGTTCTGCTATCTCTTTAGGAATAGTTTGAGCTTCAATATATAATGCCAACTCATCAAACAATGATGACATTTGGTTTCTATTCAAGGTACGAATACTCTCTATCAACGAGGTCTCCAGCTCTTTTGGATATTTCACTTCTGTATTGCCTGCGAAGGTTGTTTCCTCATCTATATACACCCCGGCAAGACCATAATAGAAACGTTGATACAAAGCCTTCGCAGCCAATGGATACACCGTACTTAATTGATCAATCCCTTGTGTACAGCGGCTGATTCCTACAGAGCAGCTTAGCTTGGAGTATCTTTTGATCCCTGTAATTAAATGTTCACCTAGTTCTCTTCTGCTCGCGCTTAAAGATCCAGGAAAGAGCAATATCCACTCCCCGTTATGAAAAGGAAAGACTGTAAGTACTCCATGTTCCAGCGACCACTCTTCAACAATATTACGGATCGCAAATAGCCACAGCCGCTTTTCTTCTACGCTCCACTGCCCAGTAAGCACAGAATAATCATCCAATTGGACAACAGCCATGAAATATCCACTCTCAAGTTCACTGTTCTCCAGCCATTTCAGGTGCTCAAGCGGCCTTGCATTTCCCAAAGTAATTTCAGCAAACATCCGTTCACGAGCTAGCATCGACAGCATCTGAACGGAATGCATCATCTGATCGTTCTCTTTTTGCTCATCCAGCCTCGTTTTCGCTCGGTATAGCATTTCAACCAGTTCGTCATGGTCGATGGGTTTCAGCAAATAATCAAAGGCTCCTTGACGCAAAGCTTCTCTCGCATATTCGAACTCCCCATAACCACTTATAAAGATAAATACCAGCTTAGAATTCTTTGGTAATACTTCCTTCATCAAAGTGATTCCGTCAATCACAGGCATACGGATATCGCTGATTATAATATGCGGTGTAGTTTCTTCTATTAAGCGGAGGGCTAGTTCTCCATTTCGAGCCTCTCCCACAATTTCCATCTGGAGATCATCCCATGGAATAGCTACTTTTAGACTACGAAGAATAATCGGCTCGTCATCTACGAGCAGTACTTTATATTTCTCTTCTATCTCATCCATTCCAGCACCTCCATGCTTATTGAACACTTGAGTTTTGGATCAGATTCCAGTATTCCATCGATGATGCCTGCACTAGCTTTAAAGCGTGATCTGCAGACATTTCTTCGTTAATCATTTTTTCGATGACACTTAGGAACATTTTCTTAACTTCAGGTGATAATACGTTATCGTAAGGCACAAAGCTCTTGCGGTTCACTTCCATCATTTCCATCACTTGCGCGAATACCGGACCGGTCTTCTCCGGATCAAAAGCAATACGAATGGATGGAATTCTCAGTCCTTCATATACAATTCGGGTCTGAACTTCCTGCGTGTAAAAAGCCTTCATAAGATCCAAAGCGGCTTCCCGTTTAGCTCCATTTAGTTCGGAGGAAAGACCGATGCCGATGGTATAGCCTCCCGCAATCGAAGGCTCCTCTCCTTGCTTCAAGGCTGGGAATGGAATAACACCTACCTCATTCTGAAAATCAGCTGGAGCCGCACTACCAGAAAATAAATTGATATCCCAGTTCCCATTTAAATACATCGCAGCCTTGCCGCTTGTAAACAAACCGACTGCATTTTCAGTTGATAGATCATTAGACTGGGTGCTAAAGGCACCTTCTTTTATCCATTGATCCAAATGCTCAAAAGCCTTTGAATAGGACTCATTCTGAAAGCTCGCTTGATCTTCACCTGTGATTAGCTTTTGGAACACTTCGGAGCCAGCATAACGATCCATTAAATAATGTGCAAAGATCCCGGCAGGCCAGCGATCCTCATTCCCGAGTGCAAACGGAATGTATCCTCCAGCCTTGAGCCCCAGTATGACATCATCGAGTTCTTGAAGCGTTGTAGGCGCCCCGAGACCAAGCTTGTTGAAAATAGTCTTATTGAAATACAGTGGTTCAGCGTTACCTTCGATGGGCAATCCATAAATATGGTTGTCAAAGGTCCATAGATGCAGATCCTTGAATTGATTGGTTAGACCGTTCTCTCGGACAAAATCAGTCAGATCAACCAGCCGATTGGAGCGCACGTACGGCTCTATTTCAGCTCCACCAAATAAAACAAACATATCTGGTGGCGTGCCAGTAACCATCTCGCTTTTCAGCTTTTGTTCACGGTGTATCGTCTGGTCTAGTCCTTCAAAATTGACTTTCACATTCGGATGCGCAATTTGGTATTTATCCACGATCTCTTCAAAGATAGCCAGCAGTGGCCGATCATGCTCTTTGATCCAGAAGTGACGGAAAGTCAGCGTTATTTTTTCTGGTGAGTTATCTTCAATCGGTTCGTGATCTCCTAAAGTAATAAATAGAACAGCGCCAGATATCAGCACTAGATATATCCACATCCAGCCCCACTTTAATAACCACTTCATGTCAATCTCCCCCTGTTTCCTCTGTATGATCGATTATGGCAGTATTTTTGGTATTCGGATTCGAATCGTTGAACCAAATCCAGGGGATGAACACACAAGTAAGCCATATGGACTGCCGAATCTGATATTCAGGCGCTCATGAACATTCTTAAGCCCTACACCACTGTCACTATATTTCTTCTGGCCGCCTCCCTCGTTATCCCATAGATTCATCATCTTGGCTAAGTCGAAGCCCGGACCGTTATCTTTTACGATAATGATCATATCCGTACCCATTTCATAGGCTGTGATTTCGATGATTCCTGGGTCCTCCATCGGCTCAATCGCATGGTACAATGCATTCTCTACAATGGGCTGAACAATCAGCTTTTGAGTCATAAACGTTCTAAGACCCTCAGGAAGATTTATGATATACGAAAATTTATCCTCGAAACGGAACTTCTGAATATCCAGATAATGGCGAACATGTTCAAACTCCATTTGCAGCGGAATCAGCTCTTGATTCTGACTAATACTGATTCGCAGCAGCTTGCCGAGTGAAATGACCATTTTACTAATATCTTTATTACCTTGCAGCACGGCCATCGAATTAATCGATTCTAGTGAATTATAAATAAAATGAGGATTAATCTGCGCCATTAATGCCTTCATTTCCGCTTCCTTTTTGCGACCCTGCTCCGTCTGCACTTGCACAATCAATTCGTTGATCTGTGTGCTCATCCGGTTAAAGCCATCAATCAGAAAATCACTTTCATCATTCGCACGATAACGTGTAGTGATAGGTGTAAAAATCCCCTGCTTCACCCGTTTCATCCCGTTGACCGCGCTGTTAATGCTATAAACGAGCCTTCTAACAAAATATCGGTCAAACAAAATGGCGGATAACAATGAAACCGTACTCAAAATAATCGCAATATTACGAATAGATATAGATTCCGAAGAGATTAGATTCATCGGTGTAATCGCTGCCAAATACCAGTCTTTATTATGTGAAGGAAGGAAAGTTATGAGTGATTTTTCCCCCTGATAGTTGTCGATGTAATAGTTTTGTTCCTTGGCATAATCATTTTCTAAAAAAGGGAACTCCGTGCGCTGCCCAATATGTTCACCGGATTTGTTAAAAACGATATTCCCCAGCTTGTTCACCAGCAGAATATCACCCTTCTTAAGAGTTGCTGCCTCCCAGAAAATCTGATCCAGTAAATCAGGTTTAACATTCACGACCAAATAGCCTATATCTTCAAGAGAATAATAATCTTTGATTACTCTGGCTTGCACAAGTACCGGATGGCCCGATAACGCCGAGCCGTTCTCACCAGGTCCTGACCATACAGGGCGCCCCTCAGCACTTTCCATAGTATGAAACCAGCTTTGCTTCTTCATCTCCTCAAAGGACATCGGCGCATTGTATTGATAAAGCAACCGATCTTTACTATATAAACTAAATGAAGTAATCATCGGATGATTAATGAGTAAATTGTTGAGTTCCTGCTTGCGATCATAGGTGAGCACAAAGTTAGACTGCTTGAGCGATTGTTGAATAACCGGTTGTGTGATCGCAGAATTTGAGATCGAGGAGATTTCACTAAGTGCGAATTTGAGCTTTCGATCCGTTTCGAGCAGTGAAACCCAGTAGAAGTTACTTGATTTTTTCTCCATAGCGTTAGAGAAGTTAACGTAAGTAACAATCCCCATCAGAATCACTGGAATAAAGACGAGAAGAATAATAGCGAACAAGATTTTACGGCGGAGCTTCATGGTATTCCCCTTCCCCCTGCTGTCTCTGTCCTCTAGTATTCTTCACGAAACCGCCCATTCCCTTGTAAATGTTAAAAGTAAAATCAGCTCTTAATAGCTCCTGAGGTTAGTCCCGCAATTACCCAACGACTAAATAACAGGAAGACGATCAGCAGTGGCAAGGTCGCCGTAAACGTAGCTGACATGATCATTCCATAATCCAGACCGTCGCGATTGGAGAATAACTGCTGGAGCGCGATTTGTATTGTAAAATGTTCTTGGTTCTTTAACACGACCAAAGGCCAGAAGAAGTCATTCCATACGGTCATAAAATTCAGTATGCCTAGTGTTGCCATAGCTGGAGTGATAACTGGAATGGCGATGTTCCAGAAGATCCGGAAATGTCCTCCGCCATCAATCCGTCCAGCTTCGATCAGTTCCGTATGTACAGCTGTAGAGATATACTGCCGCATCCAAAAGATCCCAAAGGCATTAACCATTGCCGGAACAATCAGCGCCTTGAAAGAGTCGATCCAGTGGAGCTTGGCCATAATTACATAAGTAGGTAACACACCAAGCTGCTGGGGTACAAATAGAGTGGCAATAACAAAGTAAAACAGAATATTTTTAAACGGGAATTCATATTTAGCAAAAGCATAACCAGCAAGTGTACAGAAAAATACGACCGATATGGTTACCATAGACGAGACGAATAATGAGTTTCCAAGGGCTTGGAAGAAATCCGTTTTATCCAGAACCCGCTGGAAATTATCAAAAAACTGATTCCCAACCGTAAGCAAAGGGGGGACATGGAATACTGCGCCCCTATCATTTGTGCCAACTACAAACATCCAGTAAAAAGGAAAGATGGACACGAGTGCACCAAGAATCAGAATGAGATAAAATCCTACTTTGCCGAAAATCCCAAGATCATCCGGATCTTTTTTTAATAGACGCACAGTACTCACGCTTTACCCCCTCCTGTATCTCCACCCATGCGGCTTGAAACCAGCATATTAAGGACAGAAAATATAATTGTGACCACAAACAGCAGGACTGCCGTAGCCGCCGCCGTACCGAAGAATCCATTGCGGAATGCCTCGCTGTACAAATAGGTAACCATAGTGATGCCTTCCTGGCGTGTAGATCCCGTTCCTGATTGTCCTAAGAATACATAAGGCTCAGTAAACAGCTGCAGGGCGCCTATAGTCGAGAGCAAAGTGACAAATACGATGAACGGTTTCAGTAATGGCAATGTAATGAAGGTTAATTGTTGCCTTCTGTTCGCTCCATCAATACGGGCTGCTTCATACAAATCCGTCGGAATACTTTGAAGTCCTGATAGAAAAATAATGGCATTATACCCTGTCCAGCGCCACATCACCATGGTTGAGATCGCGATTTTGACGCCCCACCAGCCAGAGTTGAAGGCCACACTATCAAGTCCTAAACCACTGAGCATCCAGTTGATCATCCCGTTGTTCCCAAACAGCGTACTAAACACTAGGGTAACCGCAACGATAGACGTAATATTGGGCATGAAAAAGAGAACGCGGAATGTTTTCTTGAAACGAGTCATCCCCGAATTCAACAATACGGCAATCAAAAGCGCCAATAGGATCTGTGGAACAGTTCCGAGCAGTCCCATAATTAAGGTGTTGCTAAAAGAAATCCAAAAGGTAGGGTCGCTTGTGACCAATTCATAATTTTTCATTCCTACGAATTTCATAGGATTCAAGGCATCCCATTTAAAGAATGAGAGGTAGATCGTAAAGAAGATCGGATATAGTCCAAATATCGAGAACAGAATAAAAAAAGGAGAAATGAAAGTATAAGCAGTGATGCGGCTCCTTCTTTGTTCAGTTAAAAACGGACGCTTGCTCTCGGCATGCGGACTCGAAATAACAGGCTCAGCCATGTCACACCTCCAGGTAATCTAACGTATTAAGCAAAAACGTCTTTGACGTCTCTATAAGGACGCTAAGCGTTTATGCGAGATAAATCCGAATTCATAGAGAATACCGTTCTCCATGAATCCGGACCTTCTAAAAATAGAGTGCTTTTATTAGAAGTCTTAACTGCGTTCAGCCAGTGTTTTCGCTTGTTTTACAGCTTCATCCCACTCTTTAGCCGGATCAGCCTTTTTCTCTAGCACATTTTTCAGTGCATTTTTGAAGAAGGTATCGGTTTGGTCATGAAGAGGACCGTAGTATACAGGTTTTACACGATTAGCAGCTTTACCAAATTCAACAGCCGTTTGTTGTCCACCGAAGAATTCATCCTTGAAATCTACGAATGCCGGATCTTCGTACAGGGCAGGTATAGAAGGCATCAATCCTTTAGTTTTGAATGATTCCAGTTGATTATCCTTGTTATCCATCCATGCGATAAAGTCATAAGCTTCTTTAGAATGCTTACCTTCTTTAGGGAGTGTCAAGAACGAACCACCCCAGTTACCAGCACCTTCTGGAAGCTGTGCGATTTTCCATTTGCCAGTGGAGTCTGGAGCATTACTCTTAACATTCCCTGCCATCCAAGCAGGTCCCATAACCACTGCAAATGATCCGTCGTTCATCCCTTGTCCCCATTCAGGAGACCAGAGCATCACATTGCTGATCCAGCCTTCTTGGATACCTTTAACTGTGAAATCATAAGCTTTGCGAACTTGCGGATTAGTGTCTCCGATAAAGCTGCCATCCGCTTTGCTGAAATAGATTTCATCCGCAGATTGGTCACGTAATGCGTTAAATGTAAGATCAGTAAGGTCTACAAACGGTTTGCCTGTCTTTTCCTTGAATGCTTTGGCTACAACTGCGAACTTGTCCCAAGTATCAATCGCTGCGCCAAATCCTTCGGAGTCACTTGGCAATCCTGCTTCTTCAGCCAAATCTGTTCTGTAATACACAACCGTTGGACCGATATCTGTAGGAAGACCCAGCTGGAAGCTTCCATCTACGGAAGAGGCTTGTTTCCATTTCCAATCCAGATAGTTCGCTTGAATATCTTTGGCTCCGAGATCATTCAGGTTATAGAATTTATCTTGTGCATTGATAAAACGCTCCATGAAACCGATTTCAAGTTGGAAAATATCTGGTGCGCCCGATCCCGCCGATAAAGCAGTGGTCAAATTATTATGGTGAGCCGTTTGGTCACCGGTATTTTGAACCTTGATCGTAACGTTTGGATGTTCCTTCGTGTACTCTTTCGCTAGATCCTCGTAGTTCACGTTACCGAGCGTCCAGAAAGAAAGTTCGATTTTCTCAGCAGGCTCAGTGCCCTCGTCTTTTGTAGGCTCACTTGTGCTTACTGCGTTGTTACCTGTATTTTTACTTGATGCATTATTCTCGGCGTTGTTGCCTCCGCATGCTGCCAGTGAACCTACAAGCATGATAGCGACTAACGAAAGCGCCAAGTGTTTTACTTTATTCATTCCCCTGTACCCCTTTCAAAGGTTTCTCTTACAAGATTTAGTGTACAGGGTTTATATTCTTTTTTTGAGGAGGCAAACTTCCGATTTATGGTGGAAATTATTACGAACTCAAGATCAGCTTAAATCAATATTTCATACAGACCTATGCCTACTAATAACAATCCACCGATAAGATCAGAATGTTTGCCTAGCCAAGTTTTAGACATTCGATTCCCGATTTTCATTCCGGCAGCAACAGTGATAAACGAAAAGGCACCCACTGAGATCGCTGTGAATGTTGCGTTCACGCCGCTGATCCCTGCTCCAAAGCCTGTAGCAATACAATTGATAGCTAGCGCCACACCCAACCACACCGATTCTTGCCATTTTAAAACATGACGATAGCCAGTATCTGTAGAAGATGTGCTGAGGACGTTGGTCTCTATATCCATGCTTACACTTGAAGTTGGTTTCTTATACACAGCTCTTATACTCCAGATTCCCATAAAGAGAATCAAGCAGCCACCGATGGCATTGCCAAGTGCCTCCGAGAAATATTCTGATACATATTCTCCTGAGGTAATTGAAAGGAAGGTAGCCAGCATCGACAGAACAGCAATAATCAGATTAGAAAATGGTGTAATTCTTGTGGACCTAGCGCCAAAGGAAACGCCTATTCCTAAGTTATCCAAATTTGAAGCCAACCCAATAATGATGATGGAAAGCCAATGCATATCTAGACCCCCTTAATACATTCATAATTATGTTATGTCTGAGATGGGCGTATAGAATTTTGTCCAAATGTGCTGCTCATAAAATGTTCGTCAGCTTCATTTACATTGGATTTCTCATGCTTCCACAGGTATACTATTTTTATTTCTAACTTCATTAAATGATCAAAAGGAGTTAAATACTTATGCCAATTAACCGCCCGCTGCTAACAGACAGCGATTTCCAAGAAGCCGTTGACCGCAAACTACCTGTTCGTGTATTTCAGGACGATCATTTGGTGAATTCAGGGGCCACTGTTGTCCGCTTCACCGATTCTGATGTAGTTATTCAGTCGAGGGTTAGCGATCTGACTTATTACGCTCGTAAGAGTTGCCAATTTTATGAGGTTAGACCCTAAAAAAAAGCCGGAACACAGTGACCCTTGGGATCAATGCGTTCCGGCTTTTTTCAGCAGACATATGTAGTAGCTCTTACTTAATATTTTTGTATGTGCCATACACTTTCATTTTTTCATTCAAGACTTCCTGAAAACTCTGCTTCTTCTTATTAGATCTCTCTTGTTTAGGATTGACCACGGGCTGAGGTCTAAAAAACTGATGATTGTAAGCCATAAGATTATGTACCATCACATTCATTGAATTCTAACCTCCTTCCGTGTCGTTCCTGAAATTTCTATTTTCGCTTAATTGCATATGGTTACTTACCCAGCTTCTCCAAAGTTTAATCACTTTTATGACTTTCTGTTTAAACAAATTTAAATGATCCCTTTTTGCAATGCGCTAAATACCTCTTTGTAAATCACGAATGTCTCTCCACGAAATAAGTTTGATTTGCTCATTATTAATCACTTGCTTAATTTCAATATCATTTAGAAGAAGATACTCCAATTCTCTTTCTGTATAACATTCCGTTATCGCTATTAACTGCTCTGTTTTTTTAGAAGGATGTATAGTTAACTGGGTTACTCCAGGTTTTAGATTCTTTAATAGATCAGTTAATCTCCTTTTCATTTTGCTGTACTCAGCAGTGGGGTTAAAACAATATGGAAGAGAAACTATATCATCGATTAATAAAATCCCCCTCTCTTTTGCTGAAGAAATTCTTTTTTGAAACAATCTCAATTGATCATTATTAAAAAATGGTTGGTCTAAGATCCTACTAGGTAAATTAAAGGGTAGTTGGTACTTTTCACATAAATCAAATGTTATTTCTATAAAATCTCGTCCTGTGAATAACCCCATAATGCTTCCACCATGACTATCCAGATGAGTTGGATCAATGCCTTGTACAATTGCACTTTGGATCTGCGATTCCATCTCTAATTTAACCTCATTAGCAGCAGCGTTTCTTTCCAGAAGAGTGGCATCTTGATGAAAATATCCTTCCACCGTAATTAAACTATTTAAATTTCTTTCTTTGAATACTGGTTGATACAGATGTTTCTCGCCGCTTGTTAAAGTTAGATGAATTCCAATATTCTTTATCCCTTTACTATTGACAATCTCCATTGCTTCATTTGAGTCTGGGCAAGGGATCATAATAGATGTGGATGTTATTGCTTTTTCTTCAAATAAGTTAACAATAGCTTCATTAGTTCCTTTAGTTATTCCAAAATCGTCGGCATTAATAATTAACAAACGGTCGTCAATCGCAAAACCTAATTTTTGTATCATAAACCTTCCCCCTATTAATGAATGATTTTTTTAAAAAATAACAATAAGGACGCAATCACCGTTAAGTGTTTGCGTCCTTATTGTGTAAACCGTTCATTTGCTCCCTATAGCAGTGGAAGCCTAGAATCTAACGCTGTGATGGAAATCTAGCGTTCCCAAAACCTTTATTACTATGATCAACTTGACCTCTCATCAGTTCAAGCAAATATTCGGGATCAGAGTTCATATCTAACATTTTCAACGCATTTTTTGGAGCAAACCCTTCACTTACACTGTGAGTGATCATGGCTAACAGTGGATTAAAATAACCTCTTATATTCAGCAGCCCTATTGGCTTCTGATGAATCCCAATCTGCATCCAGCATAGAATTTCAAATAACTCATCAAAGGTTCCGAGACCACCCGGCAGGGCAATAAACGCATCAGCCATACCGCTCATAACGGCCTTTCGTTCATGCATACTAGAGACCTCAATCAGATTCGTTAACCCAGAATGCCTGATTTCATCTTTAAAAAGATCCACTGGCATGATACCGACGACCTCACCACCATTTGCCAACACTCCGTCTGCCACCTGTCCCATCAGGCCATTTCTTGAACCTCCATAAACCAGCCTACAACCTTGTGCAGCTATATGATAACCCAACTCTCTAGCCATTTCTGTATATTCTGAATTAAGACCTGGATTTGAACCGGCGAACACACATATTGTAAAAGTCATACCTATCACTCCAGACTGGTTATTATGGTTCAATTGAGATAATTCACTTATTGTACATCAGAATATTAAAATAAGTGTTAAATGAAAGTCATCTTTTTGTTTGTATCGTTAATTGGTACAGTTTACTATTCCACTCTGCAGTAACACCTAGTGCCTTAGCCAAAGCTGCCGCTGGAACAAGTGATGCATAACTTACTTTAATGGCTCCCTCTTTAAAGATGATTTTCTTGCCTTCTTTCGAGAGCGTCATATCTCCGTCCCATGAGAGGGTGTAGCCCAGATTTTCCGCCACTTCCCTGATCGGTACTCTTACACTTCCATCCAAGAATATAGCAGACTGTGCGGAGTCGATCTTCTTCCCATCCACGATTACAGTAACAGGCTTCAAGATAGGAGATACAGTAAAAGGACGTGAATCAAGCGCGCTGATTCCAAGTTGACCAAACATATTCGTCCCCCAAGCTACTGCTGTTCCATCCTTCAAAACTGCATATTTACTATTTTCCCCCGTGGCAAAAGAAACCGGATTACTCAAGCCTTTGATTTGTTTAGGCTTAGTAAAGACCCATTTACTGTCGGTTGATGATTGGGTATTCCAAGTCCACGCGGTGCCATCTTTTTTAACAGCTACAAAGCCACCTAAATCCAGCGTAAGTTTGGAGATCGGCTTTATGACTGTGATCTTTTGCAGACCTTGCAATAAAGTGCCAGCTTCCCATACCCAGTATTCTCCTTTTTTATTGGCAACAAGATTGAACCCATTTTTCGTCTGAACAGATACAATATCCGTAAGACCTGGCATCTTCTTCATCATGATTTCGTTATAATTATTGCTGTCAACCGTTGCCCAGACACTTCCATTCTCAGTTAACGCCAGTATACTCCTCCAGTTCATAGAAACGGACTTCACATGATATAAATCCTTGACTGGGGTCGGCTTCTTCACCGCTTTTGTATTCTCTATTTGCGGGTTAGCGCTCCAAATCCAAAGAGTACCGTTGGTGCGAATTGCGGCCTGATAGTCACTGTTACCGACCCACATTACCTCACTTAAACCCTGAACCTTGGTAGCAGCAGGCAACTCTGTAAAACCTACATCAGTGATTTCTGGAGGATTCCACTGGAGTACGCTTCCATCCTTTCTCAAAGCTAAGGTATTGTGTATGCCTGAAGCTATACTGACTACATCGGTCATCCCAGAGATAACCTGAGGAAGCAGCACCTTGTGCTGTTTAGTGCTTACCCCATTGCCTGCTTCTATAGCATTCTTATCCCGGTAATCTCCCCAAGCTTTAACCGTCCCGTCTTCGTTCAGCGCAACATAATAAATTCCACCGATCTCTAACTGCTTCGTACGATCAAGCGCTGCTATGCTATGGGGAGTAATCGTCCACCCTTCAGGACCTGCAGTTCCATTTGCAAATTGTCCAAAAACATTGCTCCCCCAAGACCATACGGTTCCGTCAGTTCCCAGTGCGAAGGAGCTCCCTCCCCAAAATCCAGAAGTGGCAACAATCTCCTTAATTCCACTCAGCTTCGCGGAAGAGGGATCCGCGCTTATCACTTGTGGGACTGACGTAACAGCCATAAAAGTAGAACAAACAACCAAACTAAACAGCTGTAGCTTCCTTGCTAATAAGTTCATCTTGTTTTTCCCTTCTTATGATATTATTGTAATTATTATTCATCTTACACTAAGACGCTATTAAGCTGCTCAAAGTTGTATAATTTTTAAATCCTGGGATTCAGATTGCTTTGAATTATGTTATAATTACGCTGCCTTGGATCTACTCTTTTCAATCGCAATACCGGAACCAAATGATTATGGAGGGAAGTTATGCTTAAATTTATAGGTGTTTTACTGCTCTTCAGATTAGTGGGCAACCCTTTTCTGGCTATATTCATCCTGCTTCTTATCTTGTATTTCTTGGATCGGCGATATGTGGGCATCTTCCCCAGCATTACAAAGCCCTTCAAAAGAATGCGTCAAATTTCCAAGTTACGTACAACCATTTCTTTAAATCCTAATGATGTTTCATCCAAATTTGATTTAGCGCGGAGTTTGGCAGAACGTAAAAAATACAGGGAAGCGAAGGATCTCCTACTGCAAATCGAGGACCGTTATGAACAATCTGCTGAATATTGGGTAGAACTCGGACATGTGAATCTTAAGCTAGGCGCTTTGGAGGAAGGCGAAGCACAAATGCTTCGTGGTCTGGAGATCAACCGTAAGGCTCGATATGGACAGCCATATCTTTGGTTAGCGGAAACTTTCCGCCATACGAATCATGATAAAGCATTACATTACGTTACTCAGTATCAAGAAATCCAGTCTTCTTCTTCTGAGGCGTATTATCTGGCTGGCTCGATGTATAAAGCGCTTGGCAGATCAGAGGATGCGAAACGAGCTTTCGAAGAGTCCACCGCTGTTTATCGTTCACTTCCTAAATATAAAAAACGGCAGGAGCGCGGTTGGGCGTTGCGCAGCTTTTTTGCCAAGATGAAATAAACTTGACGACTCCTTAACCCAAAAAACGGAGATCACTTCTGATTATCAGAAATGACCTCCGTTTTTTTTATAATAAATTGGGGGGAAACGATGTTATTAGTTCGTCACTAATTTCCAAAGCGATAATGCCGACTCCGGATTCCAGTTGGTATCACCGAAACTTCTAAATGTCACTCGAGCTTCATAAACGTTACCCTTGTATTCAACTTTTGTTCCTACAATGTACAACCCGGTTGCATTCCAAGCTGCTACATCTGGTAATACGGGTTTCACAAGGGTTGTGACTGTATACAAAGAGCTCTTGTCTGAAATATTACCAGCAGCGTCTACAGCTCTCACATGATAATTGTACGTAGTGGAAGCTTGCACCGATAAATCCGTAAAGGAAGTTCCCTTAGTTTGGGTCAATTCAACACCCTCTCGATACACAACATAATGATCAACACCTACATTATCTTGGGCGGCGTTCCACATCAGATTAACACTATTGTGCTTCACTGACATGGTATGCAGCCCCTCAACCATCGAAGGCTTCACAGTATCTGGTGTTTCCACTGGAGGTATAACCACTTCCGGGTTTTGTGTGCTAACAACAATAATATTACTTGAGCCTGACGTGTTTCCTGCACGATCCACCGCAACAATATAATATGTATAAATTTTACCTGCTTCTACAGTAATGTCTTTAAAGCTCGTTGTTGAGGATGTTCCGATTTGTTTCGCTATACCGACGCTATCCCCGCGATAAATCATGTAATGATCTACGCCTACGTTATCTGTTGCAGCATTCCACATAAGATCTACACTGCTCGATTCTACACTCATCGTGTGTAACCCCGTTACTGTTGACGGCTTCTCCGTGTCTGGTTGTACCCCAGGTCCTGATTCACCGTTCTTTAGATTCACATCAATGACTTGGTAGAAGGCATTCGCTGTATCATCAATATCCCACACCGCCAAAATAACATGGTATCCACTGCGGTCAGTTGGGACATTTACTATGTGCGTCACAGAACGCTCAGGCTGTTTACCGCCATTTTCAAAAGTTCCAATAAGCTCTAAATCGGAACGTTTAATTGGCGTATTAGGATTCCAACCTTTTTTCGTAATATAGTAATGCCATTTTGTTGTTCTATGTTGTGCTGTATGATACCAAGTGATGTCATTGACTCCGCCAACCATATCGTGCTTAATCCAGCGATCACTTGATTGTTGATCCAGAATTCCTCCGAACATTCCACCCGCAGATGCAATCTTCCCGTCCGCAGGACCCGCCAATGGGAAACCCTTTGGTGCCTCTAGACTCTGTGGCTCATATTGTACAGAACCCACATTATTCGCTGCACCAAGCTTCGCACGACTTGCTGGTTCGGATACATAACCGTGTCCTAACACTTTATCGGTATCGATAAGTCCTACTCCGGCAATAACCCCCACAGTAATAACAAATGGAGCAACCTTCTTTGCGATACTGCTGTTCTTCATGCTTACTTTCATCATTCATCATCTCGCCTTCTTGTTGTAATTTGGAGACTTTGAAAACAAATCCAGTGTTATTATAATTTTCTGAAAACATAATAACAATAACCTAAAGAACCAGACGTCAATGGATAAAAGACCCATGACAATTGAACGGATTAGTAGTTCTCCCCGCTAATAATGCCCCATCGAAACGATTCATTCTACTCAAATAAAAAGCCAGCCACCGATAAATATATCGGTGGCTGGCTGCAAAAAAACAACTTGTTATGACTTCTGATTCATAAATGGGGTATAGTCCCATTTACATATTTAAATCCTGCTTGTTAGCTTCTCCGCTCTGTTTAACCGAAAATGGCCACCAATTTCCTCGGCCGAAGATCCGTACCATTACAGGGACAAAGAACGGCAGGAAGATTAAAGCATACAAGGCCAATCCTACGAGCACCACTGTAGCAATCTGCATCATCGACAATACCCCAGAAGGATACATCGAAGCGAAGGTACCACCCAGAATAACTACAGCTGAAAGGATAACTGTACCCATATTGCGCATAGCGTGTAGAATCGCTTCTTTTACGTCCCATGTTTTATTTTCGTTAAACCGGGCCATTAAGAAAATGCTATAATCCACACCTAGTGCAATCAGCATAACAAAACTAAAGAATGGCGTCGTCCAGGTAATCCCTTCATAGTGCAGAAGATTAACGAAAATAGCCTCTGTAACGCCCAACGCTGAAAAGTAAGTGATCAAAAGTGAAATGATAAGGTAAATCGGCATTACGATTGAACGAAGCAGCAACACTAATATGATGAAAATACCGCTCAGCATCAAGATTACTGTACGCGTATAGTCTTCATTGGAAATATTCCGCAAATCGCTTTGACTACTTGTAACCCCGCTAATAGCTGTTTCAGCATTTTCAAGCTTCGTACCTTTAACTGCACGATCTACTGCTGCTTGAATATCACCCACACTATCTATAGCCTCTGAGCTGTAAGGATTCTCGGTGAATACCACGTCCAATGTCATCACCTTACGGTCATCAGATAAGTACGTGTCAAATACCTGCTTTATACCTTCAGCTTTAAGTGCCTCAGCCGGTACGAAGAATCCGCTCAGCTCTTCATCCTTAGCCGCTTGAATCTGATTCAAGTATTCTTGTGCCGAGCCCAGACCGCTTGTAATTTGCTTCAATCCATCAGCACTATCGCTTAGTCCAGTGGTTAAGGCTCCAATCTGACCTGTCAATTCACCAAAACCATCTGCAAGCTGCTTCTGTCCGCCTTGCAATTGATCAAGACCACTTGTGATAGATGGAATCTTTTCTACGATCTGTCCTTGACCTGCTGCCGCCTGATCGAGTCCAGATTGCAGTTGACCGATTCCAGCTACAAGCTTAGCTAAACCTTGCGCGAGCGCGGTTTGCCCAGCCGCAGCTTTGGCATAACCGGCATTCGCTTCATTTAAGCCAGTAGCTGCACCTTTAAGCTGTTCTGAAACCTGACCAAGACCGGCTGCTATTTGCGCTGCACCCGTACCACTTTGTGCTACTGTACCTTTAATCGTCAAATAATTTACATCCTGAACAATTTCCGGATAACTGCTCTCTAGGCCAGCGAAGGAACCGTCCAATCCTTTTAATGCCTCTGCAACACCTTGTAGCTGCTTCGGAAGCTGCCCGAGTCCTTCATCCAGCTGGGTTAAGCCCCCACCGATTTTTTTATAGCCCTCAAGTAACTTCGCATTTGCATCTGCTAACTGTTTAGCACTTGTTGCTGCCTGCTGAAGACCGGATTTGATCTCTCCTGCACCCGCTGAGCCACTCTTAATCCCACTCTCAATCTGGGTGAGCCCAGCACCTAAAGCAACAATTCCGTCTTTGAGATCCGCTGTGCCCTCTGTCAGCTTAGCACTCCCTGCAACAGCCTCTGTAAGTTTAGGAGCATTATCGCTAAGCTGTTTACTAGCTTCAGACAAGCCGGTCTGAATCTTGGTCAGACCTTCGTTACTCCGGTCCAGTCCATCAGAAAGACTACCCACCTGATTCGGAATCAAGAAATCACTAATCAACTCACCTGTTGGACGTGACATACTCCGAACAGATTTTACACTATCCACTTTTTCCAGCTCGCGGCTAATTTTCTCCGCAAGTCCCAGATATTCTGAATTGTCCATACGATCATCATTCTTGATAACGATCTTGCCAGGCATCGATTCACCTGGTCCGAAGCTCTCCGAAATAATATTAAAACCTTTTACCGAAGCATATTCCGAGCCAATTTCCTCCAAGCTGTTAAAGGACAGCTTACCGCTAAAGGTAACTAGGAATGGGGATACGATTACTGCAACGATTAGAAGTGCGGCCCACGGTCTTTTTAAAGAAAAAGAACCTGCCCATCCCCAAATACGGCTCTCACTATGCTCCAGCTTGCCACGGGAGGGCCAGAATAGCTTTTTGCCTAGAACAGCCATAAAGAATGGAACAATCGTCACAAGTGCCAATAGCATAACTGCAATACCAACTGCAACAGCTACTGCTGAACGATAAAGGATAAATTTCGATAACCCAATCGCTACAAAACCTACAAACACCGCTAAGCCCGAATAGAACACCGTTCCTCCAGCTTTTCGATAAGTTGCAATGATTGCACTTTTAGTATCTTCTGCGGTCATCAATTCTTCTTTAAAGCGACTGATCAGCAGAATACAATAATCCGTACCGATCCCGAACATGACCGCAACCATAAAGATTTGAGTAAACGTTGATAAAGGAAAATCATAACGATCCACCAAAAAAGCCACAACAGATTGGGATACAATATAGCTGATACCCACGGTCAGCAGCGGTACAAAAGGCGCTACGAACGAACGAAACACGACGAATAGAATAAGTAGGATAAAGACAACTGTAATATACTCCGACTTCTTTAGCCCTGCTTCTGAGCTTGCAATCATATCCTCTGTAATCAGACCTTCACTGGTCAAATAATGTTCTGCTTTAACACCTGAGAGCATCTCATCCACTTTATCTGGCAGAGCAGTAACAGCCTCTCCTTCACCTTTTACCGACAACGCCACCATAATAGTCTTGCCATCTTTGGCAATCAATGTATCTTTAAGCTCACTTTGTGAAAAAGGATCGGTGATGGAATCTAACTGCAAAGCTTCCTTATTCGCAGCCAGCTTCTCAACGCCTTGTTGAATACTTGCTGTTTCTTCCGCTCCGATTCCCTTCGGGTTATTGAACACAAGGGCTACTTGATGGAGTGATTCGCCTCCCTTGTCACTTGACGCTTCCTTCATGATTTCTGCTGCTCTTGATGAAGGGTATCCCTCTGGAACGGTAACCTGCCCCTTCTCACGGACAAGATCAGAGAAAGACGGGGCCGTCATCACTAGCACCACCGCTACAGCGAGCCAGATTGCGATAACCGCCCATCTTGCTTTTAGAATCGTCTTCATTGGCTCTTCCCTCCATTATCATTCTGAATTAGACTTGCCAGTTTCTCAAACATCATGATGAACGTCTCAATATCCTTCTTTTCAAAATGAAACAAATACGGGGCCACTACTTCATGTACTTGCGACTCAGCTGCTTCAAATACTCTTTTACCATGCTCTGACATCGATAAATACACCTGACGACGATCATTCTCGTCACGAGTGCGCTCAATAATGCCCGCTTGCACCAGTCTGTTGATTATTGCTGTAATGGAGCTTTTACCCACGCAAAAAGTTTCTGCTAGATATGTAGATGTACATTGTTCCTGAGCATTAATCAGACGCAGAATTTGATACTGATCATTCGTTGTATCTGCAGCAATGCTATCTTTAATTCTTGCGGCTACTTGTCGAGTCACCATCATATAAGCATCCATATAACGGTTAATCCAATGCTGAACTTCATCTTCCAAAGCTTCCTACCTCCAAATATAGTTCAACTGTAGAACAGTTTCATTGTCAAACTATAATCCCGTTTATTTCAAAAGTCAACATTACAATTCTAAGGAACAATTTAAAGTGTACCCAACAAAAAAACAGGCCGAGATTTCATCTCGACCTGCCATTGTATGTCTTTTAAAAACTGTTTATTCTTCATCCTCGATCTCTTCTACTTCATAAACACATCTCAGCGTTTCAATGCCTGCTGCATTTTCGCCGAGGCTGTACACCATGAACCCAAGACTACGGTAGAAATCTGCAGCAATCTCATCCTCTGTTTCAGCTACCAGATAACGCGGCTGACGCGTAGTAAGCAGCTCCAGAATCATCCCCCGTGCATAGCCTTTTCCTCTGTTCTCTGGCAATACAGCGATATGCCGAATATCCAAGGAACCATCTTCTGTTTCTTCAAAGCCTACAAGACCAAGCAGTAATTCTTCCTCTTCCCAGCCATATAACTTTAACTCGGCTTGTTCGCTATACTCAGACGAAGTCTGCTGTAGAGCATTCGGATCATCTATGACCGCATAGGTCAACAGCTCATTCACCTCAGATGTACCAATGAGGGGTTTAAGATCAATCAACATTCTTCACATTTCTCCTTCTTTGTTCCTTTTAAAGCTAATCACTCGAAACAATCCGTAGCCTGTCCACACACCCAGCATGTTTAATAGTAAATCATCAATATCGAAGCTTCCCACATGCAGCAGCATTTGCAAGCACTCCAAAAGCAGTATACAAGGGACAGCATATAGCGAGATCCTAAGCCAAGAAACCGGACGTTTCTTAACTAATGGCGAAAGAAAACCAAATGGAATAAAAACTACAACATTTCCTAGCAGATTTACTAACCGATTGATAAGTGATAAATCGTTATCCAAGTTGAAATAAAGTGACACCGTGCGAAATGGAACCAGATTATACTGAAGAGGACCTCCGGTATGTACCTCACGTCCAAATCCGATAAACATCCAATAGATAACAGTAGCACTATACAGAGTTAGCACTACCCGTGTCAATCCTTTTAGCGGCCATGAACGGTAAGTTTCTTTATGTCTGCGGTTAATCAATTCTTAGGTTGAGCTTCAATAATTTCGATAGTTCCATCAAGTTTACCTACGATCGCCATCGCTGCAATCCCAATAAATAGGCCGTGATCTACAACACCTGGGATGTTTTGGATGGTCAGTGCAAGCTTCGGTGCAGCTTCTATCGCTTCAAATCGGCAGTCCGCAATGTAATTGCCATTATCCGTCTTGTACAGCTCTTCTCCGCTGCGACGCAATTCAGGTTGGCAACCCAGTTTGGCAAGCTCTGCCACAGTCCATTCCCACGCGAAAGGAACGATTTCCACCGGCAACGGAAATTTGCCTAGCGTGTTTACAACTTTACCTTCATCGGCAATCACAATCATTCGGGTACTATTACTAGCTACAATCTTCTCACGAAGCAAAGCGCCGCCGCCGCCTTTAATTAGTTGCAGACTGCTGTCTAGCTCGTCCGCTCCGTCAATGGTTAAGTCCAGACTATCAATATCACCAAAAGCTACCAGTGGAATTCCCAGCTCTCGTGCTTGCTCTTCGGAAGCGCGTGAAGTAGCTACTGCGGTAATTTTCAAGCCTTCACTGACGCGTTCACCGAGCTTGCGGATTGCCCAGTAGGCAGTTGATCCCGTACCCAGACCTACCTTCATTCCATCTTCTACATATTCCACTGCTTTTTCAGCTGCTAGTTGTTTAACGTTGATACTCATTTTAATACCCCCATGTTATCCATTATAAAAAATGTATATTAATCTTGAAATCAGCTATTAATCAGGAGGACTCCGATAGAACATCGACATCCAAGTTTTTGCCGTAACAGAGACTATCCGGATCACCTATGTAGGGTCCAAATAAATCAATCGGTTGGTAGCCATGCTTGACGTAAAGCGCAATCGCTTCTGGCTGCTTAATTCCGGTCTCCAATCGGATCTCCTTAAACCCCGCCGCTAATGCTTGTTCTTCAAGGAATAACAGCATATTTGTAGCTATGCCCATTTTACGATAACTAGAATCTACATAAAAGCGCTTCAACTCCATCGTTGCGATCTCTATTCCGATATAATCCAGTGGACGAAGCCCACCACAGCCCACTGGTTTTCCGTTTAAGTAGGCTACTACGAAAGTCATTTCTTTTACTTTGGGATCCTCGAAATCAACAACATAGATCGTCTCATGCGGATAACGCATCTTCAGTTCCTCATCCAGAAACGTAATAAGTTCTCTTAAATCAGCGTTCTCTGGATCAACTACTTCAAAATTCACTTCTGTTACGGGCGACACTCTATTTCCCTCTTTTCTTGTATCCAAATTCGTATTATCCTTCTTGCAGCCAAAAAAATCAATATTCTTCATTCTGTCTTATGTATATTGTAATTTCACTACATCTTCTAAGTTTAGGATCATCTCTTTTTCAGCGTGGTTAGCAGCCCTATGTAAATAAGCTTTATGCTCAATGAAAGCATCTGAGGGGGCTGCCAATTTAATGTGCTCCAGCACACTGCGTTCGACATCAGCGAGAACTAGATTTCCTCTACCCGCACTTACTCTACAAAGATTAATGATTGCTAAAGGCTTATTCACAACTGCCTGCCCGCTGGACTCCACAAAAACTGTGTATTGAACTAAAGGTATTACGTCTGGATCTTCCACACTAGCAGCGCAAGATTGGTCAAAGATAGAATACATTAGTGAAGGATTGCGTGATAAAGTTCCTAATTTTTTCTGATTAGATACCAATTTGCTGTTCTGGTAGGCCAAGAATCCGGCAACTGACAACACGAGCACAAGCAAAATAACTAATATCGAGTACATTTCATCACGTCCCACCCAATACTCCATAATAACAATACCGATTATATATTATCATGGATAACTGCATAGACCAATCCTATATTATCAACACTATAACAAGTGTAAGCGATATTCAATCTATAAAGTTATTTTGAAATATTCAAAATAACAGTTGAAACTTCGTTTGACATGTCTCATAATGAAAATATGAATATTGTTTGTCAATCCATATGGAAATCAAGGGAGGAAACTTAAAATGAAGTTTTTCTTGGACACCGGAAATATTGAAGAGATCAAACGTATTACTCGCCTCGGATTAGTGGATGGCGTAACGACTAACCCGTCACTCATCGCTAAAGAAGGAAGATTGTTTAAAGATGTTATCAAAGAAATCGTAGCAATCGTTCCAGGTCCAGTAAGCGCAGAAGTAATCGGACTTAAAGCAGAAGAAATGCTTAAAGAAGCATACGAAATTGCTGAGTGGGCTCCAAACGTTGTCATTAAACTCCCTATGACTGAAGATGGCTTGGAAGCTTGTTATGAGCTTACAAAAAAAGGTATCAAAACTAACGTAACGCTTGTCTTCTCAGCGGCTCAAGGCTTGATGGCTGCAAAAGCAGGCGCAACTTATATTTCTCCTTTCGTAGGACGTCTGGATGATATCGGTGTTGACGGAATGAAGCTGATCAAGGATCTGAAGACCATCCTAACTAATTACGGTATGACTTCCGAAATTATTGCAGCATCCATCCGTAACATTGCGCATGTTGAGCAAGCCGCTCTTGCTGGTGCTCACATTGCTACTATCCCAGGTTCGCTCCTGCCTACCCTCTGGAAGCATCCGCTGACAGATAACGGTATCGAACGCTTCCTGAAGGATTGGGAATCCGTACCACAAGCATAAGATTGTCTTTCATTCTTTTATCAAAGGGCTATCCCGCAAGCTACGGCAACGTAGCTTAAGGATAGCTCTTTTTTCCATCTAAAGTCCTTGAAGAAGTCTGACGAACACGCTTTGACAAGAGGCGCGGATTTACCTGCTCCGTTTCTTTCACGCCAGATTCTCCCTTGCTCCCATTGCTTGGCGTTACTGCAAATAAGGTCAGCAATCCACCAATTGCGCCGACTGTAGCCATCAAAGCGAATAATACCCAATGACCACTGCTTAACAGCAGCGATACCACTGGCGGTCCTGCGGCTACCCCTATAAACCTCATACTGCTATAGAGAGCGGTTATCGTGCCGCTATTCTCTTTCTCAATTCCCTCCGTGATTAAAGCATCCATACAAGGAAGCACAATTCCGATTCCAACACAACCTAAGCCCATAAACCCGACTAAGAAATAAATACTTTTATTGAACCCCGCAAAGATCATTGCTGCAGTTAGTAACACCATACCTCCAAAGCCCAGCCATTTCATTAGCGTTTTGTTCTGGCCAATGATCTTTCCTGTTCCATATGAAGACAGACATAACAAGGCTAATGGTATTGCTAGCACAAACCCCTTCATTGCCCCATGCATATTAAATTTAGATTCCAGCATTTCCGATAAATAGAATTGAACGCCAAAGGTTACAAACATACAGATACCGCCTATGGCAAAAATAGCATACAACCATCGTCCCTTTTCTCGCAAAATGCTCACAATTCCGGATAAAAATTCTCTTATACCCTGTTTCTCAGGTTGTTCCTTCGCTTCCGGCTTTCGAACCAGAAAAAGAACTAAAGCAAATGAAATTAGACATAGAACAGGAATAGCGATAAAAGGTGCAAACCAGAGCCATATTCCAAGATAAGCACCAAGAATCGGACTGAGTACTTTACCAAAGGTATTTGAGGTTTCAATAATTCCCAGACTTTTGCTTACATCCTCTTCTTCCTTGAATAAATCACCAACGAAGGGCAGCACAATAGGAAAAGCACCAGCCGCACCTATCCCTTGTAACAAACGTCCGGCCAGAATGACCCAATAGGCGCTAACGCCCTTCATAAACCAAGCCGCCACCACGCAGACGACTCCACCTATAGCAGCAATGATCAGACTCGGAAGAATCACCTTTTTTCGTCCATAAGCGTCAGACAGGTACCCTGCAATAGGAATCATCACGATAGCCATCAATCCATAAACAGTAATCAGCATACTCACCTGAAAAGAGCTAATGCCTAGTTCTTTAGAAATCTGCGGCAAAATAGGGAGCAGCATGGAGTTACCGAGGGTCATAATTAGTGGAATGGATGCCAGTGCAAGCAGATCCCATTTTCTTTCCTTCATGAACTGACCACCTTTGTCATTGTTTGCGACGACTCTCTATATTGTGGTTTGTTCATCCCTCTTTATTCATACATATAAAAAGACCGTCCCCCGCCAATGCGGAAGGACGATCTTATGATCAGAAGATGGGGCTTTACAGCGAATTTGTAATCATGGTCTTCGCTTTTACAGATGGAAGAAACCGGTTTGGTTCTCCTAGGCTAAAAATATGCAGCAAGTGCATCGCTCGAGTGCAAGCTGTATAGAACAGTTTACGCTCACTTTCTCTGCCATATCGTTCAGCTGAACCATCGTAAATGATGACAGCATCAAATTCCACACCTTTAGCTAAGTAAGCAGGTAACACCAATGTCCCCTTCTGGAAATTCGGCGTTTCTTTCGTAACGAGCCTTACTGGCAGCCTACTATGTAGTTCATCATGAACTCTTGCGCTTTCTTCTGCAGTTTTACAGATGACAGCCACATAATGATACCCCTTGGATTGCAAATTCCGGATATCCATTTCTACTGCATTCAGAAGCTCATCCTCGCTAGACACCACACTTAGCTGAGGTTCTTCTCCTCGTCGATTAAACGGCACAATTCTTTCCCCTCCAGGAATCATTGAACGCGTAAATTCTACAATCTCAAAAGTGGAGCGATAGCTTCGGGTTAACGAGATCACTTCTGTATTCTCTTCCCCATAAATGCTTACCAAACTAGACAAATCACCGAGCACCTCACCTTGTGCATAGATCGCCTGATTCAAATCACCCAATACGGTCATTTTCGCCCTTGGAAATAAACGGCGCATGAACTCTAATTGGAAAGGTGAGTAGTCTTGTACTTCATCCACAATCACATGACGAATAAGCGTATTGGTACGGAAGCCTTGGCTTAACTCCTTCAAATAAAGGAATGGTGTAGCATCTTCGTAGGCAAGCTCGTTCACTGCGATAGATTTTAGTGTTTGTTCACAGATCTCATCCCAGATTTCCGGCAGTGAATTAACACCATTTAGACGTTCCATAAGCTCACGATCAGTAAACAGCGTACTGTACAACCCCTTTACATCCACAAAACGACCTCGTTTAGTCCATCCGCGCAGTGGTTTTAAGCGTTGGCTGACTACATACCGGGATAACACTTCTTTTTCAGTATCAAAATCATCAAAACTATCCTGTGTAGCTTTCTTCTTACGTCGCAACATCTGATATGCACGGTGGTAATCACTGGAGTCCAATAGCTCAATTTGATCTTCAACCCATGAAGCATTTCTTTCCTCATGACTAAAATCAGCGATCTTCTTCAGTAACCAGCGTGTCATTAAGTCTACACGGTTCGCAAGCTTAATGGCGGGATCATAGGCATAGAAATGACGTTCCATTTCTTCTTTACTGACTACCGCTCTACCTTGAAACATTAAAGGCTTGAACAGCATGCCCTCATGTTCCAGCATCGTAGCATACCGACGAATCACATCGAGAAAAGGTACGGATGATTTATAAGCGATGCCTTCTCTGCGTATACCCACTTCAGGGCCATCAGGAGCATTCAATAGGTTTTCCGTCTGACTAAAGACATCTTCCAGCTGGAATTCATGCCCTAAACGATGCTCAAGATACATCTGAAAAGTGGTTTGTTGCATATTTTCTTCACCTAGCTCTGGGAGCACAGTTGAAACATAGCTATTAAACAGCGGGTTCGGTGAGAACAACAACATCTGGTCTGCTTGCAGAACTTCACGGTATTTATACAAAAGATAAGCAACCCGCTGCAATGCTGCAGAGGTTTTCCCGCTTCCTGCGGCACCCTGAACGACCAGCATTCGGCTTTTGTCGTTGCGGATAATCGCATTTTGCTCTTTCTGGATGGTAGCTACAATACTCTTCATTCGATCATCGGCACTATGGCTAAGCACTTGCTGCAAAAGCTCGTCGCCGATCGTTACCCCAGTATCAAACATAACTTCAATAACACCATCAGAAATCACAAACTGACGTTTAAGATTCATTGTACCGGAAACAAGTCCACCAGGTGTCTCATAAGATGTTGGGCCAGGAGCTCCGTCATAATATAAGCTCGATATAGGCGCCCGCCAGTCATAGATCAAGAAGGTGCCATCATCCTCCATCAAGGATCCAATCCCCAGATAAATCTTTTCCGTTTCTCCATTTGGTGCTTCTGTAAAGTCAATACGCCCAAAGTAAGGAGAGACGAGTAGCTTTTTATATTTTTTTAGAGCCTTGCTCGACTGTAAATGATGGCGTTCACGTTCATTCAAGATTTGGGATTGTTGGCGCAGACTTGTTGAAGTTTCCCCTAAATCATCTGGACTACTGAAGTTTACTGTTACCTCTTCCCAGAAGTCTTTCCGCATATCCACCACATCACTGCGATGGAGTCCGAGCTCCTCAGATAATCGCCGGATATGGGCAGACAAAAGCTTAGTCAATCCGTCAACCCGCTGCTGTTCCTCTTTCCATTCAATTTCATGATTCTCCACTACATTTCATCCCCTTTTGGGTTTCACCCTGAACATAATCCTTAAGCTTATATGTTGCACATCAAAAGGTTATGTTTTAAGCTTCGCGATCCGTTTCTTTTTCCTCAGTCGCTATACGGTTCATCTGATCTGCCACTTTATCAAGCCGTTCTAATTGATATCCGTAATCGTAAATAGCTGCGGCTACAACATACAATCGTAGTTGACCTATTTTCTCCGCATTATACCCCAGGATCGTTGAATTCAAAAATCCATCATTCTCGTCTCCCAAGGGTTCCGATTCATTAGTGTTTGGTTTTAGTTTATCTTCAAATTTCAGCAAGATCAGTTGATGATATTTGATTAACTGCTCCAAATGACTGTCAAACAATGCATCTGTCTCTTCACTTCGATCCGCTTGAAAATAATGCCGATCCACAGCCTCAAGAACATCGAAGCCCTTTTGCAAAGAAGATAACAGGTTCTTATAGACAACCATTTGTCTAGTCTGACTGTACTTCGCCCTCTTTAGCTGTTTCTGCTCCTCCTCAAACAAAGCGTACTTATCCGCTAAAGATTTAATAGATGACTCCAGTGCAAGTTTTTCATCACGAAACACACTTTCCTTCATCTCATGAGATACAGCCGTTCTTAGCAGCAAGGAAAGACTGGCAAAGACGTTCTCGATTTGCTTGATGTACTGTTTCCGTGGTTTCGGAGGAACTACTATAATATTGATTAGAAATGCAGAAACAATCCCTGTCAATGTTAATAAGAAACGATTCAGCGCGAACTGCCATTCACCAGAAGCCTCCATCACTGTTATAACGGTGACCAGTGTCAGGCTATAGTATCCGCTCGGTTAATTTTCATACTGATCATAATGACAAGAATGCAGACCAACCCAACCGCAATTGGACTATTGGATAACAGCATTCCTCCCAGAAGAGCGAGTACAGCGCCCATTGTAGTCGTTGTCAGCTGATCAAGAAAATAACGCCAAGAGCGATAAATAGATGGCTGCATAGCGAAAATTGCTGCAATCGCAGCGCCCACAGAAGATGGAAAATGTAGCAGTTCGGCTAAATACAAGGCAAGCGTGACTGCCATTCCTGTTTTAAATATGCGAGCTCCAAAAGCCAAAAATATCCCCCCTAAAAATTGGCCCACTCTGCAATATGGACATCTACTAATCCCTCATTCCTCTAATTACCCAAGCCTAGAGTTGATGAATTTTATGATCATTTAAGCTCTCGCTTATGATTCTTTCAGCTTTCAGGGAATACTAATTCAAGTAAGTACCTATCACATATAACATACGAGGTGAGTGAATGAATAACAACATCAAAAAATTAGTGACCATCACAGCTGTTTTTTTCCTCAGTCTGTCTCCAGCACTTGCTCCTACTCGGAGCGTGTCAGCTGAGAATGTAACCTCCACTGCACCTGATTCTGGGCCTTCGGAAAAAGTTCATAGACCCCCACCAGGGAAAGACGGGAAATTCAGAGCCGGCGGACATTTCATTATTTTCGAAACAGCCAAGCTGCTTGAGATGGATCGTACGGAGCTAATCAATAGCCTTAAAGCAGGCAAAACCCTCCCCGAGCTTGCCCTTGAGAAGAAAGGCTGGACAGAAGATCAATATATTCAAAAGCTCAGCGAATCCGCAAGTAAGCGGCTGGATCAAGCCATCAGCGAGGGACGTCTAACAAAAGACGAAGCTCAAAAGCTAAAGGCTGGACTTCCATCTATGCTGAAGAAAAAAATAAGTAAAATGGGTCATTTCCAAGATCATAAATCTTCGGAACATCATGTGATGAACCCTTAAAATATCCCCACAAAGACGGGTATCTTCATTTCTTATGAGGATATCCGTTTTTTATAGGCTTCAAATAGACTGATGGATAACATCAGCCACGCGCCACTTGCAGCATAACCACCAATTACGTCGCTAGGATAATGAACTCCCAGGTAAATACGACTCCAGCCAATGCCCACAGTCATGAATACCGCAAATATTATTAACAGGATTCTTTCACTTCTTCGCGGCAAATGACGCCACAGTAAATAGGCAATTACCCCGTACAGGGAGAAGGCTGCCATGGAATGTCCACTTGGGAAACTATAACCGAGCTCTTGGACAATACGATTGAAATTTGGACGCTCCCTTTGAAACCATAACTTCATAAGTGTATTCAATAGCTGTGAGCCTAGTCCAACCCATAGGAACAGAATTAGCTCAAGCCGATGTTTCAGCAGAAAATACAACAGTGCCATCGTGCCGATAGATATGCCAATCGCTACCTTGGAGGAACCAATCAGAGATAGTCCTTTGGCGAATGTGGTCAGTCCAGGTGATTCAGCGGATTGAACAAAATGAATCATATAATTATCAAATGATGATACCTTATTCATATGAACTAGAATCGCAATAACGACGAAACAAGCAGCAAACCCTATAAAATAACGAAAACCTCTAGACCAGTTCTGATAATAAAGCATAAATACCTCCGTGTCTAATTTTGTGCCTGTCGATCACATTTCCTGAGAAGCTATAACCCGTGCTATAATTATAGAGAAATAAATATACAAAAAGATGGAGTGCTGCCAAAGTGGAGAGTCTAAAATTGCAGGAACGTTTGTTGAATCAGTTTATTTCCACAAAGGTGCCCGTGACGATTTTTACAACAAATGGTGTAAAAATGCAAGGCGTCGTAACCTCGTATGATGCATTCACAATCACTTTACAGGGTCAAGGTGATGGCAGACAGAATGTGCTCTTTAAATCTGCAGTATCCACTATTGTACCTCTTAAGCCCGTCTCACTCAAATAGTTCACACATTCATTAAACTTCTTCATCCTATTTTCAATAATAAAGGGAACACCGGACTACATCTCCGGTGTTCCCTTTATTATTTTCTTAAATTGTCTTATTCACTCTTCAAAACGAGTTTCTTTTATACTGGGAAAATCACAGGCTTGACACACACCGGCTTGGATACCTCGGCAGTATTTCCAGTAAAGACGAGACGACCACTGGTCTCTTCAATAGAGAACACAATCAGGTTATTAGCGTCACGATTTGCAACAATAAGATAAGCCCCATCCGGAGTTAATGAGAAGTGTCGTGGATGCCCTCCACGAGTAGATACATATTCAATTAGTGTAAGCTTGGCAGTAGCGTTATCCACTGCAAACACTGCGATGTTATCAGCTCCACGGTTAGAAGCGTAAAGATATCTTCCATCTACTGAAGTAGCAATTTCAGCGCAAGTATTCTCTTCCTTAAAATCCTCAGGCAAAGTTGAAATTGTATCTACCGTGTGAAGAGTCCCTGTAGCACTGTCATATGTAAACGATGTTATCGTGGAATCCACCTCGTTTATAACATAAGCAGACTTTCCATCTGGATGAAAAGTAAAATGACGAGGTCCCGCCCCTGGATGAAGCGCAGTATCTCCGTGAACTTCTAGTTTGTTCAAGTCTCTATTGATTTTATAGGACCGAATAATATCAAGCCCAAGATCAGAAACAAACAGATACTGTCCGTCCGGACTGAAAATAGCCGAATGGGGATGTGGGCGATCCTGACGTTCAGGATGGTGACCATGACCGGAATGAATCGCGACATCCGCCAGTTGATTAGCAACTTTTTCTTCATCTAATGTGATCAAGCCTACACTGCCACCATGATAACTACATACAACAATGTATTCATCGCTTAGATCTCTTGAAATATGGCATGTGGTCGTTTGACCATTACCTGAAGCAGGCATTGAGGCTATTCGATTCAATTCGCTCAATTTCCCACGCTTAGCATCGATAGCAAAGGTAACGACTTCTCCCTCTTTTCCACCTTCGCCATTTGGCTTTTCTCCTATGGCATATAAACGCAGGGCTGAAGCATCTACATTAACAAAGGTGGGGTTAGTTAGACCCTGAACCGAGTCGATTAATTTTAACGTACCTCCTGCTTCGCCATCGAATTCAAATACCTGCACACCGCTATCCGTGGCACTTGCATAGGAACCCGTAAACAGCAATAACTTAGTCTGCTTTTCCATCTCTACATCCTCCTCCAAAGTATTGCTATTATATAATTTACAATTTTTAAACGTTAAAGACAAACTATAAAGTAAAAAGTGTGACAAATAGTTCAAAAATAAGGCTTTCCAATGATTAGGGATTGTGCTATAATGAAAGCGCTAACATTAGTCTTTTATTAAGTATAAAGGGGGAACATGAATGAGTAGCATCCTGCTGGAAGCCAGAAATGTATACGAGGACTTCGAGGTGGAAACAGACATTCTGTTCTTTAAGGTCGGGGACCATGATTTGGTCATTTTTCACGGCAGAAACTACAACATAAAAAAGAGAATGACTGCCGAGCAATTAAAACGATTGTTATCCAATTCTACTTACTATCATGTGTACGGTGGCTGTTATGTCAATCTAAACAAGATCAGTTCTATCGAAGACGACTGCATTTATTTCGGAGAAAAGGGCCTATTCGCTAAAAACGTACGGGTCCCAAGACGGAAACAAGAAAGTATTCGTCATCTATTGAAAGGACTGAAGTAAACATCTTATTCCCATAAGCCGGAAGGGCATGTTACCGATGCCATTTCCGGCTTTTTGCTTTTTATTAATAGAAACTTAAAAAGATCCTATCTTTTTTTATACTTTCTTAAGGTTTAGGATCTGGATTTCTGTTAAAGTTGTAAATAGACAAGCAACACCTATATTGAAGGGAGTCATTACTAATAATGGACAAAAAAGATCTGAATGGAAATGAGAACTTAGAAAACAACGGTACTCCGGAAGAAGAATTGAACACTACCGAGAATACCAATGAAGTAAATGAAGTGGAGGTCGTAGCTGCTGAAGAACCTGTGAATACAACAAAAGAGGAAAGTGTTCCAGTAATGAACAAAGTCGGCAGCAACAATAATACGACGCCACCTGCTCCACCAGTTTCTCCTAAAGGTAACAAGGGCTGGATGATTGCCTCTGTGGTTCTGGCTGCGGCACTCATCATTGTATTGATTAAGCCTCCATTCCAAAAGGACGACAGCAGCACAGCTGTTGCTAGCGTTAACGGAACTAACATTACTAAAGAACAACTTTATGATAAATTGATCGAAGCAGGCGGAGAAAGCACACTGCAAGCTATGATAACTACTGAACTCGTTGATCAAGAAGCTAAAAAAGCCAACGTAACCGTTACTGATGAAGACATCAATGCTGAATTAGAAGACCTTAAAGCACAATTCGGCGGAGAAGCTGCATTTAATGCTGCATTGCAACAAAGTTCAATGACCGTTGATGACTTGAAGAAGCAAATGCCGCTGCAAGTAAAACTGCGTAAGATTCTTGAGCCGCAAGTGACTATAACGGATCAAGAAATCAAAGACTACTATGAAGCAAATAAAGCTACTTTCAATGAAGAAGAACAAGTTCGCGCTTCCCACATTCTCGTTGAGACTAAAGAAGAAGCGGATGCAATTCTGAAGCAATTGAAAGATGGAGCAGATTTCGCTGAACTTGCTAAAGAAAAATCTTCAGACACTGGTTCCAAAGCTAATGGCGGAGATCTAGACTTCTTCAAACGTGGAGACATGGTTGCTGAGTTCTCCGATGTAGCCTTTAAGCTTAAAGTTGGAGAAACAAGCGGTGCTGTGAAATCCGATTACGGTTATCACATCATTAAAGTTACCGACCACAAAGACGCTAAAAACTACACCTTGGAAGAAAAGAAAGATGAAATCAAAAAGACGCTTGTGTCTCAAAAGGTTTCCACTCTTTCCACTACTTGGTTATCAGATACAACTGCAAAAGCAAAAATCACAAATTCACTTACGGATGCCAAAAAAGAAGCAACAGCTTCTCCTGAGCCATCTGCAAGCGCAGAAGCAGGAACTGAATCTGCTAAATAATACGACAGTAAAAAGCAGGACAAGCGTTAATAGACGCTGTCCTGCTTTTTTTGTACCTCTATTTCCGAACTTTTAATTAATGTCCTTTTTTACGGACCTGCTTATCACGATTCTCTCCCCACTCTTTCGCTTGTGCGGTAGCAATAGAGATCGCCCTTCCCTCTTCATATCCTTCTTCTAGCAGTGCATTAGCAATATCAATTGCCTTATTACGAACAGGTGCTGTGAAGTTTTTCAGTGAATCAGGATAATCGTCTTTATTCCACGGCATACAAAAACCTCCTTGACCAGACTATATAATTAATTAGCCTGGTCAAGGAGGTTTTAAACGCTCTTTTTAAGCTTATTTAAAGACTTTAACGCGATCTTCAACCGGTTGGAATTGTTTCTCACCTGCTGGAGTTACAGTCTTACCAAATGGCAATTGAGCAATCAGTTTCCAGTCTTGCGGGATGCCCCAAGCTTCTTTCACTTCGTCATCAATCAGTGGGTTATAGTGCTGCAGGGATGCACCTAAACCTGCTTCAGAAAGTGCAGTCCATACTACGAATTGCAGAATGCCTGAAGATTGGTTAGACCAAACTGGGAAGTTCTCGGCATACAATGCGAAGTTTTCTTGAAGGTTCTTCACTACCGCTTGATCTTCAAAGAACAATACGGAACCGTAACCTGCTTTGAAAGATGCTAATTTTTGCGCTGTTCCTTCAAATTGTTCTGCTGGAACGATTTTGCGCAATGTTTCTGTAGTAATATTCCACAATTTATCATGCTGTTCACCTAAAAGAACAACCGCTCTAGAGCTTTGGGAGTTGAATGAGGTTGGGCTATGCAAAACCGCTTGCTCAACGATTTCAATAATTTGAGCATCGGCTACAGTGGATTCTTTACTGATTGCATAGATGGAACGTCTTCCTTTAACTGCTTCAAGAAAATTGTTAGACATAAAATAACTACCTCCATTTATTTAAGTAACTTACTTTTGTACATCTTATCACCTTTTTTCTGAAAACACAACATCTATTCACAACTTATTTTGTCGGATATACAATTAGCCTCGATTAGTAACATCTCCCCTTCACTTTTCCGATATACATTTCGGCTAAAAATAAGCTACAATAGTGCAGCAAAAGTGCAGAAGGAAGGTTATATAAATGAATTTTTCAACAGATAAAGTTCTTATTCTACATAAAAAAACGGTCATATTCTCTTGTGTAGTGCTCTTTTTCCTTAGCTTGGCACTACCTGGCTGTAAAGACACAAAATCGTCTAATTTAAACACTGTGGAACTTGGTCAAGCTGAATTAAAACCTGTCTCTTTCTGGGTCGCCACAGACACTCACTTTTTGGATAAGGATCTTCAGGATGGTGGACAGGCTTTTCAAACTTATGTCACTGGAGGCGATGGAAAAATGCTGCCCTACAGTGATGAAATGGGTGAAGCTTTGGTCTATGACGCTGAACAGAAAAAACCTGCGTTTATCATCCTCAGTGGCGATTTAACTAATAATGGAGAACGCAGCAGCCATCAAAAATTAACCGAAAATTTAAAACGAATCGAACAACAAGGAACCTCTGTTTATGTCATTCCAGGCAATCACGACTTATTTAATCCTTGGGCTAGATCCTTCAGTGGCGATAAACAGCTCCTTACGGATTCAATTACAGATAAGGATTTCGTCAAAATGTATGCGGATTTCGGCTACAAAGAAGCTGCATCACGTGATAAGGAATCACTAAGCTATATCGTCAAGGCTGCCCCCAACTTATGGATTCTCATGATAGACAGTAGCCAATACCTTAATAATAAAAAATACGGTTTCCCTCAGACCGATGGACGTATTGCTTCCTCTACGCTTTCATGGATCGATGAATCCGTTAAGCTTGCAGCCAAAGAGCACGCTTCAGTGATCACGGTGATGCATCATAATTTATTAAGTCACACTTCTATGTCTGTTTCAGGCTTCAAGCTTAATAACAGCCAGGAAGCTATAAAATCCTTACGGAAGAATGGACTTAATCTAGTTCTCTCAGGACATATTCATATGCAGGACATTCAAGTAGATCCAGCAGACGCGAATCAAGATACAGCATCCTCTGAACAAATGCCAATCTATGATATCGCTACGAGTGCGATGGCCGTCAATCCGCATCAATATGGAGCCATGACCTTCGATCCCGTCTCGCGAACCGTAAATTATAAAGCAACGTCTTTGAACGTAGAAGGTTGGGCTGAAGCTAACCAGATTACAGATCACAATCTCTTAAACTTCAAGGCTTATGCCGAAGAAGCCTTTGCTACTAACTCCTATGACAAAGCTATGGATAGTCTTAAGGAAAGTCCTTTAACGGAGTCTGAAAAAGAATCCATGGCGAAGGTAATGTCCAATCTGAATGTACGATACTTCGCAGGAACTGCGGGTACTTTTGCTAAGGATATTAAAGCGTTGCCTGGCTACAAGCTTTGGGAGGAACAGCAGGACGGTTTCTTAGGAGGCTATGTCCAAAGTATGGCTGAAGAAAAAGCGTTAAGTAATGTCGACCTAGAGGTGGTTTTAACGAAGCAATAAAAAGATGCCATATTTCATATAAAAAACCCAGCTCCACCCGCAATACTGCGAAGTTAGAAGCTGGGTTTGTTTGTGTTATTTAGCCAATGAGGATCGAACTAACTATTTACGTGTAATAGTAATCCAACCATCTTCATCTACATACACAGTAGCATGAAGTGCTTCAGCAAGCAGACGCAGCGATACATAGGCATCACCATATTCGTCAACAAATACAGGCTCTGCAAGCTTCACTTTTTCACCGTTAATCACTGCTTCGGAAGAACCGATTTTGAATACCAGCTTATCACCGTACACACCATCAGTTACGATAATAGCACGATTGACTGTATCCCATTCCACAATAGCATCTAAATCTTCTGCAAAATACCGAAGAGGAATGTACGTCGTATTATTGTCAACGATCGGATAATAATATTCGTCGTCTGGTTCGATGACAATCGTTCTCTTGGTGATACCAAGATCGTCTTTCAATATACGATAAACGTTAGAATTTGGATCAAAATTGTTCAAAGTCTCTCCAGGAGTCAGGTCACCGGAAGAAACATCAAGTGCTCCTTCTGTACTGATTGGATCTGCCGTTACAACACCACCAATGTTCCAAATCTGACTGGAAGCCTTAAGAGAGAAGCTCTTTAATGGCATATCTTCAGTACCAGGAAGCGCCACTTTCAGATCAACATTCTGTTTACGAACATGTAGTCCACTGTCTACAAAAATGTCGACAGCAAGCTTCGTATCCTTACTCAGAACCGTCTTAAGCTCAGGGGTAGCTTTGTAAAGACTGTCTAGTTGATTGTCATAAACCAGCAGTAACGCATCCACAGCTAATTTTGCTGCATCATGCAGTACAGTTACAACAGCTTCTTTATCACCCAGAGGAATTACTCCAATACCTGGAATTTCATAATCACCGGAGGCTTTTTCGTCCATTGCTTTGATCACAGGATATAGATAGTCATATAGACCACCAACCAATTCTGTAAAGCCTTCCGTATCTTTAGAGATCGATTTCAGGAATCCTTTTAACAATGCCGGAAGCTCATCACCCGTCACTTCGGTATGTAACTTCGTCATATTCACCTGCTGGCCATACACAGCCTCACTAACGGGTGTTACGCTAATTGCGCTTGGATTAGGAAGATTCTTCACCACAAACTTCGTTAGCAGCTTACTAAGATCTTCAGCTTTAGTCAGATCCAATCCAACTTCAGCTAATACCTCATCATAGCCTTGAACCGGGAAGTAAAACGGTTTTTTTGCTCCTTCAACCGTAAAGACTAAAGTTTTTTTGTCCATAAACAATGAGAATGGAATATTCAATTGTTTATAGCCGATCGTTCCATTGGCAGATACATTACCATTCTCTTGTAACTTTGCATTGCTAATACTCAGGGAAAAAGAATTTATGAGATCGACCATTTCCTTATCTTCTGCGCTAATTCCTTCTGAAGGTTCAGCGTTCATAGAAAACGTCATGCTGGATTCTGATGATTTAACATCGACATCCCCGATCAATGCCTTATTAACATCGAAACCTCCAACCGATTGACAACCGGCCAGAACAAGCAGCAGTGCGACAAAAGGAATAAACCATTTTGCCCTAGCTTTCATTCTCCTCATAGCAAGTCTCCTTTTTTAAATTTTTTTGAAATCAATCCATTATCTCAGCAAAGGCAACATTTGTAAATCAAAGTATTACTTATTGTAAAAATACTATAGATTCAACAAAGTTCGCCATTCGATAGAAACCCATTCATTGTATATTACGCCTTTAAATAACGCTAAAATCAGTAAATGCGCAGGATAAAAAGACCACCACACCCAGCGTGGTACCCGGTGACGCTCTAAATATCCCCAAAGTGCAGGCGCCAAAGCAATCAACAGCGTTGGTAAAATACTAAGCATTTGCACAACCCAATAATTATAAAACATGTAGAACAGATTAAGTGCCAAATGTGCTACAACAAGCCAATATGACTTCGTATAACGGAATATCAATACTAGCAGCAGGCCGTACGCATTATAATCTATCGGGAAATAATCCATTAACGCGATAGCTGCAATGACGACTGGTATTCCAAGCCATGGAGTAGGCAGTTTATCTAAAATAACCAATACGGTTGCGGATAACAAAAGCGTAAACACCACGTTCCATCCACCAGGATTAATCGCTAAATTGTATGGGATCTGAGCAATAATAGCGATAATGAGCAGTCGGAACAAGTATTTCGGTCTGGATGATGTATGGATATGCCCCTGCACAAGCCCGTAACAGTAGATTGGAAAGGCTATTCTTCCTACATATCTCCAAGCAATATCCTCTGGAAAAAAGATATAGCCAATATGGTCGATTAGCATCGTCAACATGGCGAGAATCTGCATATCAAACCTCCTTAAAATAAGTTGATATCATACATTCGCCAATGAGTACTTCATCTCCTTCGCCTGTACACAAATGATGACTGCAATAAAAGAGAACTGAATTTCTGGTTTCTTGCCTCTTGACTTTATGGGGTGCAATTGAGTACTATGAACGAGCAACATCATATGGCAATGATCAAAGACATGATTTCCTATACGAACTGTCCAGAGAGAGAGGTCTAGGCTGAAAGCTTCTCCAGTACACGATTGTGAAGTTACCCCTTTGTAGCCGTGGCGCTGAATCCGCAGATCTAAATTTTGCGGTAGTATGTGGCACCGACTTATCCACGTTAAAGGATACCAATGAGGTCCTATCCTTGTGATAGGTCGAATTAGGGTGGAACCACGAGCTGAACGCACTCGTCCCTTTCTGGGAGAGATGCGTTTTTTTGCGTTCACCACTAACAATTTTTGAGAAATGGAGGCTAACAATCATGGAGATCAAGGTAACACTGCAAAACGGAACAATTAGAGAGGTACTGCAAGGAACGACGATTAAAGAAGCAGCAGGTGCCATAAGTACCAGTCTGAGAAAAAATGCTGTAGCTGGAATAATCGATGGAAGATCCGTTGATCTAAACCAAACGATCGAACATGATTGCCAGCTCGAAATTGTTACGTTGGATAGCAAAGAAGGCCTGGAAATTTATAGACACAGTACAGCACATATCATGGCGCAGGCCATAAAACGTATATATGGAGATAAGGGCGTCCAGCTCGGCATAGGTCCAGTAATCGAAGATGGCTTCTATTACGACATTGATATTGAGACACCTCTATCCACGGCTGATCTTGTAGCAATCGAACAAGAGATGGCGAGAATTATTCAAGAGAATCACCCGATTGTCCGCCGTGTCGTTCCCCGCGCTGAAGCAATCAAGCTTTTTGAAGCGATGAATGAGCCCTTAAAGCTGGAGCTTATCCGTGATCTACCGGAAGACACAGTATTGTCTATTTATGATCAAGGGGAATTCTCGGATCTCTGTCGAGGCCCACATCTACCCTCAACTGGATTGGTCAAGGCTTTTAAGCTGTTGAATGTAGCAGGTGCCTACTGGCGTGGAGATTCGAATAATAAAATGCTGCAACGTATTTACGGAACTGCTTTTCCTAAGAAAGCTCAACTTGAAGAGCACTTACTCTTTCTTGAAGAAGCTAAAAAACGTGATCACCGTAAGCTCGGCAAGGAACTGGAATTGTTTATGTTCTCTGAAGAAGCTCCAGGTATGCCCTTCTATCTTCCCAAGGGGATGACTATCCGTACAGAGCTTGAGAATTTCGCACGTGAATTACAAAGACAGAGAGATTACGATGAAGTTCGTACACCACTGATGATGAACAATCGGCTTTGGGAGCAATCTGGACACTGGGATCACTACAAAGACAATATGTATTTCACCAATGTAGACGAAACAAAATTCGCACTCAAACCGATGAACTGCCCAGGTCATATGATGATCTACAAAAATAATCTACATTCTTACCGAGAGTTGCCTATCCGAATTGCCGAATTTGGTCAAGTACATCGCCATGAGTTCTCTGGGGCACTTAACGGGATGATGCGTGTTCGTACTTTTTGTCAGGATGATGCCCATCTCTTCGTATTACCAGAGCAAATTGAGGATGAAATAAGCCGGGTAATCTCACTGATTGACCATATTTATCAAGTGTTTGGCTTTGAGTACAAGATTGAATTATCTACTCGCCCGGCAGATTATATGGGATCAGAAGAACTATGGGATCTAGCTGAACAATCATTACAAAGTGTATTAGACAATCTCGGGATCGAGTATCGTGTGAATGAAGGTGATGGCGCATTCTACGGACCAAAGATTGATTTCCATATCTTAGATGCGCTAAAACGAAGCTGGCAATGTGGAACCATCCAACTAGATTGGCAAATGCCAGAGAAATTCGATCTTACTTACATCGGGGAAGATAACCTTAAGCACCGCCCGGTCGTAATCCATCGCGCTGTTTATGGGTCGATTGATCGTTTTATGGGGATTATTACGGAGCATTATGCTGGAGCATTCCCGCTATGGCTAGCACCCGTTCAAGCGAAGTTATTGCCCGTCTCTGAGAACTACGTTGATTATGCATTTCAGGTGAAACAATCCTTAGAACAAGCTGGCATTCGTGTAGAGGTTGATATCCGAAATGAGAAGCTAGGTTACAAAATTCGTGAAGCCCAACTTGAAAAATCACCCTATATGCTCGTTCTCGGTGAGAATGAGAAAAACTCTGGCAGTGTTTCTGTAAGAAAACGTGGTGAGGGTGATCTTGGTTCAAAGAGTATCCAAGAGATTATTGAGCAGATTAGTGAAGAAATAGTTAGTAAAAAATAAAGTTCTGCTTCAAATTAAACGTTAAAGGGCTGTCTATCGTAGAAATCTACGAACAAGACAGCCCTTTCTTTGATCACATATTAATATTCACAGGGACACTATTTCACGTACAGACGACTGCTTTCATCCCAATACTCGCCTGGTTTGAGACTGAATAAGCCGATCTCATCTGCTGGCAGATCTACCATTGGTGCATTAACCAAGTTGATTTGAGGCTCTGGGCAGAAGAACTGCTCAGAAGCACCATTATTCCAGATCATCCACTGCTTGTATGAAGTCCCAACGTCATAAACTAAAGTGACTCCAGCTTTGCTGTCGGTAAGCTCCATCCGGTTACGTCCATTCTGAGCTACAGCTGTGTAATGGTTGTCCATCGAAGCGAAATAAGGATTCACACCTTCATCACGTAGCTGAGCTTCACCTGGCTCCAGCTCTTGGAATTTACCAGTCGGGAGCATACGGTCATTCAATTCCCAGCGATTACCGATGGTCGCTTTTACAAGGTAGTCTTGTGGTGTGCTACCTGGTGCGAATGGTGCATTAATCGCGGTATGGAATGCCAACAAGCAAGGCATCTCTTCATCACCATCATTATGGACTTGTACCTGTTGAGATAAGCCACCTTCACCAAGGGTATAACGTAGTTTCATTGTGTATTTAAACGGCAAGTATTGATAAGAAGGATGGTTCTCATCCACTTTGATGAATACGGTTACGAAGCTTTCGGTCTTACCGCTACCGAACTCTTCCACTTCCCAAGCTGCCGTATGTAAAAATCCATGTAAATGGTTGCCTGTTGCGACTTCATTTACTGGGAGTTGATAAGTTTGACCATTCCAAGGAAATTTGCCATCTTCATAACGATTCGGAGGAAATAATACAGGAATACCATGGATGCCTGGACTTGCTTTGAAGGCTTCCATTTCCTCAGCTCCCGGTTCATGCAAGAAACGGTAACCGTTTTCGGTATCACGGAAACAGATCAAGTTGCCACCGATGCCTGGTAGGATAGCTGCCTCATAACGGCCAGCTTTCAACCAGATGGCTGCTTCTCCTTCATATTGTCCTTCATAGGCTGTGATAGACATAATAATGTGTTCTCCCTTCCAGTGTCTGATAATTGTCTCTACTTGATAGATTACCACATCTGGTCATGACGTGACATGCCCTTTTTTACAGCTGTTCCACTTCAACGCTCATGACATGATCAATTTTCTTCACATCATAATAAATCTCTGTTGCGTAATCTTTATCCGGCGCTGAGATCACCATATCGATCATTTGTCTTCCATCTTCCAAATCCTTAATTTTCATTCTGCGGATCGCCCGGGATGGACTTCTAGTACTTCTTTGGGTACTAACCTGGGGTCTCTCAATTTTTTGGATCACTTCAGTAAGGACAAAATTAGCTTCCATGATGATTCTCACCGAAACTTCATGCTTGTTAAGCACTTCAGGACCAATCGAACGAATTAAATGAGGAACTAAATTCACCGCAAACATTAGAAGAATAACCGCATATGCTGCTTCAATATAGAATCCTGCTCCCACAGCTATACCAATCCCCGAAGCTGTCCAGATGAGTGCTGCCGAGGTCAACCCTGATATCGCATCACCGCCTCTACGCAGGATAACACCAGCACCCAAGAACCCTATCCCACTGACAATTTGAGCAGCGAGGCGCATCGGATCCATATTTGGATGCTCAGGACCTGCAAACTTATCAAAGGCATGAATAGACACTACAGTTACAAGACAAGAGGCAATACTAATGACCATACTGGTCCGAATTCCCAGCGGTTTCTGCTTGATCTGTCGGTCAATCCCGATGAACAGCCCGAACAGCATGGCCACTAGCAGCTTAATTAATGATTCAATATGAAAATCCATAGTTCATTCTCCTTTCTCCACAGATACTCCATTATAACGGAAAACGGAGATTATGATTAGCTTTATTTTACAGCAAAAAAACGGCACTCCTATCCTCCATGTATATGCGCAGACAGCTTATAAAATCCGCATAACGAAGAGGATAGAATCCGTTTTGGTGAAAGATTATTTAACCATGAAGCAACGATTCTGCACCGTCACAATAAATCTCAGTTCCTGTAATATGATCGGAATCCTCGGAGGCCAGAAAAAGTGCCAGCTTCGCAACTTGATCAGGACGCCCAGGACCTTCCTCTAGCGGTTGATCCCCTTCCGGAAATTCAACAGGGATTTTTACCTCTTTGAGATCCTCGGATGGAAAAGTGTTGTCATCTATATTGGTCTTAATAGCCCCAGGACAGATCGCATTTACGCGAATTTGAAATTGAGCCAGTTCTAATGCTGCCATTTTCATAAAAGCAACCTGACCTGCCTTTGTCGTACTGTAAGCAGAAAAGCCGATGTTAGAAAATACACGATTTCCGTTAATGGAGCTGTTAATCAGAATGCTGCCACCGCTTTCTTTTAGATGCGGTATCGCATATTTAACAGTCGCGAAGGTTCCACGAAGGTTGATATGAATCGTCTGGTCCCAAGACTCAATATCCATCGTTTCAATGGGCGTCATGGCTCCATTAATCCCTGCGTTAGCAAAAACAACATCAAGACGACCCCATTTCGCGGCCGCCTTGTTTATGGCAGCTTCCACTTGCGGGGGTTCAGCAACATCGCATTCAATTACGAGAGCTTCTCCGCCTTCTTTCTCCACTTGTTTTCTAACCTTTTCTGCGTTCTCAACAGTTCTATCCAGCAACACAACTTTGGCCCCGTTACGAGCGAACTCAAGCACAGTTGCTCGTCCAATGCCGGAACCACCTCCTGTTACAATCGCTACCTTACCTTCCAGCTTCTTATCTGCCATGTTTAAGTATCCTCCTTCTTGTCATGCAAGCCTTCCAGTTAAGTTCTTTCCTTAACCTTAACCTCGCATACAGAAGTTGAATCGATAGATCTTTAATACCTCAAAGGATTATTTTTATTCACCTTGCCGAAGATGGATAATGAGATCATTCAAACCGGCTTCACGGATGCCCTCTACAATAAGATCAGCAAGCAGACGTGCTCCTAAAATCTGAAAATGTGTATTGTCTTGTACGCCAACTGGATGGAAGATATATTCTCCCGGATAGGACCACATGAACAGATCCTTCGTTCCTTCCACACCATAGGCTTCAAAAAGCTTACGACTCTTCTCAGCCAAATCGATTAGGGGGATCTGCTCAGTCTCAACCAACTCTTTCATTGCCGTTAAATACTCTCCATGACTGTCTACTATAGCTTCTGCAGGATCAAATCTCCGCCTATGTACAGCGGTCACCAGTACCGGGTAGGCTCCTGCTTTCCTAGCAACTGTAATCATCCGCAGCAAATATTCTTTATATGTAGTGAAAGGTTCGGTGTGTCTATGTTCATCCCCTTTTGAATCGTTATGACCAAACTGTATGAATATATAATCTCTGGGCCGAAGCACAGTAGAAATATTGTCCAAATGCCCTTCCTCAATAAAGCTCTTGGAGCTACGTCCTGAAATGGCTCGATTATCCACTACAAGACCTGCTTTGAAGCAGCGAGGCAGCAACTGGCCCCAGCCAGCATAGGGATAACCAGCTTCTCCTTGATCGGTCACCGTAGAATCACCAGCCAAATATAAGACGAGCGCTTCGTTGTCAGGCTCAATGTCGAGAGCATTTATTCGAGGCGCAATACCTGAGAAGGAGAGCTTTAGCTGACCACCCATGATTCGCATCGCAAATGATTCTCGTATATACTGACCTGCCGGGACGTTCAATGTATCTAATACGTACTTACCATCACCTGCTCGAATTATTGTACTCGTATCTGCTAAGGAGTCACCAAGTAACAAAGAAATCCGGTAAATCCCATCAGGAATATCTAACAGGAAGACTGCTTTCTGCGGAATGCAGAAAGCACTTCTTAATGGATCTGCTCCTCCCCTGGAACGCCCGAATACTGTCGAGTCTGAAGTAAAACCAAATCGCGCATCCGGAGAGTATCGTGAGTCCGGCCGAATTTTGGTATAGCCGGGCGCTGTATCTTTAATCCCAAAGTCAAAATGATAGCTATCCAAATTCAGCCGCACCTTTCTTCATTAGATATTTTATCCTTTCAAACCACTGGTGCTGATTCCTTCCACAATCTGCTTTTGAAAGATAAAGAAAATAATCATGACGGGTGCCAAGCTAAGAACGGACATGGCGAACATGGGTCCCCAGTTGGACACGGACTCACTGTCGAGGAACATTTTCAGCCCCATAGAAACTGTATATTTAGATGGAGAGTTCAGGTACAACACTGGCCCAAGCAGGTCTTCCCAGCGCCAATAGAAGGAAAAGATCGCTGCAGTAGCCATAGATGGACGGATGAGTGGGAGAATGATTCTGAAATACAGACCAAATTTCCCGCACCCATCAATTGTAGCCGCTTCGTCAAGTTCAACAGGTATTGTCCGAATAAACTGCAGCATTAGGAAAATAAAGAACGGAACACCGAAGAACTGTGGAACCACGATCGGCTTGATACTATCGAGCCATTCCAATTTCGCATAGATAATATATTGCGGGACTAGCACTACATCTGAAGGAAGCATAAGCGTCATCATCATGATACCGAACCATAAGCCATGCCCTACAAATTTATTACGTGCAAATCCGAAGGCTACCAGTGAAGAAGAAACCACCGCTCCTAGAGTGGCTACAACGACAATAATTAATGAATTCTTTATGAAGACACCAAAGGAATATCCGGCAATCCCTTCCCAGCCTTTAGCATAATTCCCCCATACCCATGGATCGGGAAGAAGCTGCTGAGCGGTAACGAATACAAGCCGGCTCTCTTTAAAAGAGCTCATGATCATCCACAAAATCGGATACAGCATAATGATAGCGAGGCCACCGATAAGAATATGATACAGCGGCCATTTCAGTTTCATTTTCGCCATGGATTATTTTCCTCCTTCCGATTCGTAGAAGACCCACGATTTGGATGTCTTGAACAAAATTCCGGTCATGATGCCGACTAGCAACAACATCACCCACGCCATAGCTGAAGCGTAACCCATGTTATTAAACATAAAGGCCTGACGGAATAGATATAGAGAATACAACATCGTACCGTCCATTGGTCCGCCTTCACCTTTAGAGATAATATAAGCTGGAACAAAGGTCATAAATGCACTGATCGTCTGCATGACTAGATTGAACAGAATAACTGAACTTAGGAGGGGCATTGTAATCTTAAAGAACTTTCTGAAAAAGCCTGCTCCATCTACACTAGCTGCCTCGTACATTTCACCAGGAATATTCTTTAGACCCGCCAGAAAGATCAACATGGATGAACCAAATTGCCACACGGATAAAGTGATCAACATAATAAGCGCAGCGCTCGGATTACCAAACCAACTTACTGGACCAAGGCCGAAAAAACCGAGCATGCCATTAATAATTCCAGTATCACTAAAAATATTACGCCACATGATGGATACCGCCACACTGCCCCCTATAATAGAAGGTAAATAATAAGTTGTACGATAGGCTCCGATCATGCGCGATTTTGTATTTAGAATCATAGCCACAAATAATGCAAAGGTGAGACGTAAAGGCACACCAATAAATACGTAAAGCAGCGTCACCTTTAGTGAATGTAAATATTTCGGGTCATTCGAGAACATTTTGATGTAATTATCAAATCCGATCCATTTAGGTGGAGCGAACAAATTGTATTTGGTAAATGAAAGATAAAGAGAAATGATCATCGGGATCAGTGTGAAGCAAAGGAAGCCAATGACGAATGGACTGATAAAGGCATATCCTGTAAGGTTGCTTCGTAAACTCCGGCCTGTTAGCTTCTTTTTCTTAAAAGCCAGCGGATTCGAAGGAAGGGGATTCGTGGATGCCAAGGGTCTCCAACTCCTTTTTATGTGAATAATAAGGGAAACGGACTGCCGCCTAACCAAATGGCATGCCGTTTCCCATGTTAGACGCAGTATAGTTATCTGTTACCTTCTATTACCGGCTGGAGAGAATAGCGTTCGCTTCTTTTCGGAACTGTGCGGCGGCTGCGGCTGGGTCAATTTTGCCGAAGTTCATTTGTTCAGCAAGGTCTGTAAGAAGTGCTACTACTTCTGGCGAACCAACTGGCGGACTCATTGGAGAAGTAGTAGGCTCCATGTCAGCTACGAATTTAAATACTTGCTTACCGGAATCCGTTAATTGTGAGGCTACAGATTCTTTGATTTTACTTGAAATTGGCACACCACGTTCGCCTTTGATTAGGTTGTTGGCTTCGGGATCATTAATCCAGAAATCAACGAACTTCGCTGCTTCTTCCTTCACTTTTGAGTTAGAAGTCACCGACCAATACATACTTGGCTGCATGTAGAGTCCTTTTTCCATATCCGGACCAGGCATTTGTGCCAGTGCCATAGGACGATTTACAGCGATTTGCAAAGCAACATATTGGTTCGACCATTGCCATACGCCAATACCTGTTCCTTTTACAATATCCGACTCCTCGATAACGCCTTTGTTTTGGCTCAGTTTGTCTTGGGATGGAACCGCTCCATCTTTAATTAAACCAGACAGCATTCCGAAAAAGTCAGTGAACAAGGCATCATCCTCATATCCAAGCGCTGAACCATCATTATTATAAAGTGCCAACCCTTTTGTACGCAGATAATAGTTGAAGAATACGTCAGCTGCCATAGAACCGTCGATATACAGTCCAGCTGATTTAGCTTTCGCAGCAATTTCTTTGTATTGATCCCAAGTCCAGTTCTCAGGAATGGAATCCACCCCTGCCTTCTTCAGCAATTCTGGGTCATATTGAAAACCAAGTACGTTAACGCCTAATGGAATTCCGAATTGCTTCTCATTGATTACCCCAGTACTAAGGACGTTCTCATTCACATCGCCGACTTGGATCTGAGAGTTCAAATAAGGCTTCAAATCTTCGAGCTGTCCGTTAGACCCATATTGATTAATATAAGAAATATCCATTTGAACGATATCAGGAAGTCGATTCGCTGCTGCTTGAGGGGCAAGCTTCTTCCAATAATCATCGAATGAAGCATATTCAGGTTCAATCGTTACATTCGGGTATTTGGCTTCATACATATCAATCACTTGTTGTGTATAAGAATGTCGTGTATCTCCACCCCACCAAGCTATACGCAGAGTTACGGGTTCTGCTGAAGTCGTAGCTGCGGGTTTCGTTTCTGAAGGCGTGTTTGTAGCGGAATCCGTAGCGGCAGCACTATTATTGTTATTACCTCCACCACAACCAGCTAACATCGATGACAACAACAATGGTACGGCTAGTAAAGCGAATCTCTTTTTCAAATTCATGTCCCCTTTTCCTATAATAGTATAAAGGCTCTGATCCCTTTAGGTAGCGCTTTCATGTATAAATCTTCTCAAATATTCAGTGATTGTTGAATACAAAAAACCGTCTTGTTTGTTCAATAATCAGTTCCCTTGAGAGGGTTTCATAAATTCTGTGGGTGTCTGCCCAGTTACTTTTTTGAACACTTGACTAAAATACTGTGCATTCCCACCGAAGCCGAACAATTCAGCGAGCTCAAATACTCTTACATCACCACTATGCATAATGTGTTCTGATGCTTTAGTAATCCGGTAATTGGTAACGTAATTAGAGAATTTCTCCCCCGTGATTTTCTTAAATATTTTCCCGAGATAATCAGGATTCATATATAACATCTCAGCAGCGACTGAGCTAAGTGACAGTTCCGCATTCTTATAATCATCCGCAATAATTTTGAACATTTTATCTACGATTAAGGATTGGCGACAGCGAAAATGACGATCATACATCGCTGTCAAACGAGCAGCAGCATCTTTTACATAGGCTTTAAGACCACTTAAAGTCCTGATCTCAGCCAGTTCCACCATACTTGAAGTAAAGGTATTTCTTTCATCAGGGACGGCTAAACGTATCATCGCAGAATACAATTGCAAAACATAAGATCGCGTTACATTAATATCCACACGCTGTTCAGCTAGCAGATTAAATAACCGCTCTAATTCAAACTCTACTGCACTTTGTTCGCCCGCCTTAATCAACAGACAGATTTGCTCTTCATCTAGTTCAATGTCATTTCTTCCGCTTAGTTCATCACTAGGAATATCACTTCCTGTGATCAGGCCTCCCTCTTCCATATAAAAACAGTGGTTAAGGCATTGCAGAGTCTGACGATACAATCTCCGTGAATGTATCATGAAGTCCGCGTCACTAATCGCAATGGTTACATCCACTTTATAAAATTTGTAGAACATTTTCCGTACATCAGAAATTCGTTCAAGCAGTGTACTATTCAGCGCAGTCTCTCCTTCGACTTCCATTAGTGTCAGAATAAATCCACCTATCCTTGTACTAAGCAGCGTTTCTTGCAGCATATCCTGTGCAATATTTTGCAAAGCAAATAGTTGCTCATATTCATAAGAACCTTCCAGTCTGAACAAGATCAAACGCACCACTTTGTCATTTAATTCGATACCTAGCAGCTCCTGATAATACTCTAAATCTTGACTCCCGTACGTTTTGTTAGAGATCCATTCCTTCAAAAATTGTTCCTTTACATGCGGTAGAACTTTAGTAAAACGTTGCTTCATGTCATTTACAAATTCCATCCGGCCCTTAAGTTCATCGAGCTCTGCTACCAGCTCAACTAACGCATCATGAATTTGATTCTCGTTGCACGGCTTAAGCAGATAATGCTTCACTCCATGCTGCATAGCGATACAGGCGTAGTCAAAATCCTTATACCCCGTCAACATAACGAACTTTACCTCAGGAAACCGTTCACTGCATTTCTGCACCAAGCCTAGTCCATCCAATCCAGGCATGGAAATATCAGTAATCACTATTTCAGGGCGAAGCTCTTCTATTTTCTCTAAGGCTTCTATCCCGTTTCGCGCAGTACCCACAAGCTCCGTTCCTGCCTGTGCCCAGTCCACTACCTGAGATATGCCTTCTAGTATCAACCGTTCATCATCAACCAGCAGTAACTTATACATTCTCTTGCACTCCTTTTAAATAAGGTATACGTACATGTATTGTCGTTCCTTGACCTGGCTCACTTTCAATCACTGTACCCCATTCTGGGCCAAATACGATTTGAATACGCTCTGCGATGTTCGCTAACCCAATGCCTTCGCCACGTGTCTTAACTCTTCCCTGCTGTAAATCTTTGATGAACTCGGCACTCATCCCCGGCCCATTATCACTAACACGAATATCAAGGCCCTGTTCTTCCTCACTTACGGTTATAGAAATCGTGCAAGGCTCGATATTAGGCTCCAATGCATATCGGATCGCATTCTCGATCAACGGCTGAAGCGTCAGCTTCGGAATTAAAGCGTCATGCAAATGCTCTGGAAAATCCATGCGGAAATCAAGTCTCTCGTCAAATCGTGTCTTCTGGATAATGACATAATTGCGCACAATGGTGAGCTCTTTTTCAATTGTAATCAACGGGTCTTTAAGACCAATCGAACTGCGAAACAAATAGCCAAGCGCTTCTACCATTTCTGAGATTTTAGCTTGCTTGTTCATCTTCGCTAACCAATTGATCGATTCAAGTGTATTGTACAAAAAATGCGGATTGATCTGTGCCTGCAGTGCTTTAAGCTCGGTCTCTCTAATAATGAGCTGCTTCGCATAATTCTCATCGATAAGTTCTCTGATTCTGCGGATCATCATTTTAAAGGTTCTGTTAAGCTGACTTACCTCGTCCTGCGCAGTTTGTGAAACGACACCTAGCGACTGTTCCTCCAGATTATCCAGATCTCCCTTTTCGATTTGTTTCATTTTTTTGGTCAGCTTTGAAATCGGGCGTACAATACTTCGGGCTAATCGATAGCCTAAGAGCAATCCAATTAGTAATATGAGCGCGAATATGATGACAACCAATTTTTTTACAAAAGTAATATGTTTGAACATCTCATTGAAGGGGGTCGCATTGATATACATCCATTCCATATAAGATGATTTAGTCTTCGTTATAAAATATGTTCCTTCTTCATACTTAGCCGTACGATAAAGCTCGGAACGTTCCGTTTCCGCTTTAAGCTCATTTGGCAGTAACATAGGAGTTTGCGGATAAACCGCTAGCCCTGAAGTCGCATCTGCAACAATCAACTGATCGCCATCCGAAGTGTTACTAGTGCTATCTGCAATAATACGATCAATCCGAATTCGAATGACTAGCGTCCCTAAATCGTCCAGCGTAAAGGTTGATCCGGTGTAAGATTTAATCTGCCGAACAGCCAGGAGTGAATTCTTATTCCCTTGGGGATACCACACAATACTACCGCTAGCTTCCTTAGCCAGAGGCTTTAATTGATCCTGGAGATCCTGTGATACACCTTCCCGATTACCCGCAGTCATAGCGCCGCCATTCGTATCCAACAACATCATGGAATAAACGTATTTCTCTGCTCCTGCAAAGGCAACTAACCTGTTAATGATTTTATTATGTAGGACCTGCCGCTCATATGGTTGAGGATCATCCTGCAACTGGCGAAGACATTCCTGAATTTGCTCATCAGAGACCACTGTAAAAGAAAGTTGTTCCAGCTCTCTCAAAGTACCCTCTATACTGATAGATGACATCCCCAGGACTTCAGATGCCTTTTCATAGATTTGCTTGTCATAAATTCGATAAACATACTGCAGGACGGTTAAAGAGAACAGAAAGGACAGCAGCAGCAAAAATGAAATGATCAATATCATTTTATTAAAAATACCCGAACTCCTGTAAGCGCTAACATTCTTCCAAAACATAAGCATCCTCCAATTCACTCCAAACCCTTATTATGGGAAGTAATATTTATCATCACTATATCCTATCATAAATGATATTGAAGCATTTGGGAAAACTTACAACAAAAAGGACTTAAAGTGAAATCCAGAGTCAGAATTCACTTTAAGCCCCTATCCTGAGCCTAAGACACTCCTATAAAAGACTAACCAAGCATCATTCGATCATCCGCCAGTTTATGACCACTGATGGTCTCAAATTCTCCCAGCAGGCGTTCTACCGTAAGATCCTTTTTCCTTGTTTCATCAATATCAAGGATAATACGGCCTTTATCCATCATGATAAGACGATTGCCAAGACGTATAGCCTGCTCCATGTTATGGGTAACCATAAGCGTAGTCAGCTTCATCTCACGGACGATAGACTCTGTCAGTTTAGTAATCAGCTCCGCTCGTGAAGGATCAAGTGCCGCTGTATGTTCGTCTAATAACAAGATTTGCGGCTGGGTAAAGGTTGCCATTAGCAAACTCAGCGCTTGTCTCTCCCCCCCAGATAATAACCCTACCTTAGCTCGCAGACGATTCTCCAATCCAATCCCGAGACGACTTAACTCCTCACGAAACATCGTCCGTCTCGCTGCATTTACACCAAACGATAATCCTCTACTCTTCCCTCTTTTAAAAGCCATCGCTAAATTTTCTTCAATCGTCATCCGTGGAGCCGTACCTGCCATCGGGTCCTGAAAAACCCGTCCGATCCAGCGACTGCGCTGATATTCTGCTAAATGGCTAATCGAATTCCCTTCAATACTTGCTGAACCAAGATCCGGCTTCATCACACCAGAAATAATGTTCATTAGCGTTGATTTACCAGCACCGTTGCTTCCAATAATGGTAACAAAGTCACCAGGAAGAAGCTCCAAATCAATGCCAAGTAGCGCGATCTTCTCATCCGGTGTCCCAGGATTAAACAGCTTAGATACGTTATCCAGTTTAAGCATCGATGGTGCCTCCTCTCTTGCTGCTAAGCGCTTGTTCAGCTAATTCAAGCGAACGTTTACGCGCCATATTCTTCTGCTTCAAGAAACGCTGAATCGATGGGAATACAAGTGCGAAAATAACGATAATCGCCGTAATCAGCTTAAGATCCGAAGGTCTCAACCATGGTACATACAAGGCTAATGCAACTACGATTCGGTAAACAATAGATCCCAGAACAACTGCCAACGTCGCACGGAATACATTTCCAGCACCGAAAATAGCTTCACCAATGATTACCGAAGCTAAGCCGATAACAATCATCCCTATACCCATGGAGGAATCCGCAAAAGTAGAATACTGAGTGATCAATGCACCTGAAAGTGCCACCATTCCGTTGGATAAACTGACGCCGAGAATTGTCGTGTTATCTGTGTTTACACCCAGACTACGGATCATTCTTGCATTATCTCCGGTAGCCCTTAAAGCAAGCCCAAGATCAGTACGCAAGAATAAATCCATTAGAATTTTCACAAATAAAACAATAAAAGGAAGAACAAGAAGCGGATTGATGGACGAGAACAACGTGGTATCACCCATTAGTGACCAGTTAGGCTTACCGCCAAAAATTCTCAGATTGATGGAATAAAGTGCGATCATCATTAGAATCCCGGATAACAATCCATTAATCTTGCCCTTCGTATGTAGTAGACCGGTACACATTCCTGCCAGCATCCCACCTGCAATAGCAGCAAGCGTGGCTAACCAGGGTGCATAACCATTGGTAATCATAACGGCCGCAATAGCACCGCCAGTAGTAAAGCTTCCATCTACAGTCAAATCAGGAAAATCTAAAATGCGAAAAGTAATATACACCCCTAAAGCCATAAATGCATAGAGCAACCCCATTTCCACAGCCCCGAGCATTGAATCATACATAGAAGTCTTCTCCTTTCAAGCATCAAGGGGCGCCCTCATGGAATCGCCCCTATAGAATGTCTTATTGAATAATATTGTTAGCTTGATCGGCAACTTCTTTTTTCATCGCATCCGTCACTTCTATGCCTTGTGCGGCAGCCGCTTTAAGGTTAAGGATAAGATCGAGCTTTTCTTGCATCGTTACTTTCATATCTGCTGGCTTTTTACCATTCTTCAGAATGTCCACTGCCATTTGTCCAACTTGGTAACCATGGTCGAAATATTTGAAGCCAACGGTTGCAAATGCGCCTTTTTCAACGGTATCCCGGTCACTGGAGAAGAACGGAATTTTCTTATCATTAGCTGTTTGAATGATAGTATCAACAGCACTCACTACTGTGTTATCCAAAGTAATGTAGAATGCATCTACACGACCAGCTAGTGATTCAGCAGCTTGCTTCACTTCAGAAGTATTTGTGATGGCTGCTTTCACAAGCTCAATGCCATGTTTATCCAGCTCTTTCTTAGCAATATCCGCCATAATTACAGCATTCGGTTCACCTTCATTGATAACAATGCCCAGCTTCTTCACATTAGGAAATTGAGTAGCAATGAATTGCATTAATCTATTAATAGCTTCAGGATTCGTATCTGATACACCAGAAACATTTCCACCTGGGTGCTCCAGATCAGTTACGATCTTTGCATCGAGTGGATCAGTCACTGCTGCAAACAGTATCGGAGTGTCCTTACTTGATTTACTAAGCGCTTGAACAACCGATTGAGCAGAAGGTGTCGCAATAGCCAATACCAAATCATTAGTGTCAGCAGCAATCTTCTGAGCAATGGTCAAGTTATTCGCTGGGTCAGCTTGAGCATTCTCAAGGTCAACCTTCAGGTTCTCTCCTTCAACAAGACCGGTATCCTTCAAAGCAGCAAGAATACCTTCGCGTGTAGCATCAAGTGATGGATGTTCAACGTATTGCGAAATTGCGATTTTGTACGTTTTGGAATCAGCGGTTCCAGCATTCGTTGGCGCATTACCAGTGTTTGTTGCGTTTCCTGAGTTTACAGCGGCATTATTGTTGCCACAGCCAGCAGCTACAAGCATGAAGCATAAGCTTAAACCTGCAAAAATGTTTCTCTTTTTCATTAAAGTACCCCATTTCATTAGATTATTAACGCGTGCATCAAAGTGAGCGACTCAGCATTATCACTTTTATCGATAAAAGCATTAAAGCATAAGCTTACACATACCTCACAAAAATGATGGAAATCTATTAAACCTATATTATATGGAGGTTGTTTATCCGTCAATCACTTATCCCACTTCCAGAGATCACAAATTTTATAGCGCATAACTCACCAATATAGGAAGGACTTGGTTATGTCTTACAGTGATTGCCTTGGTCCTCATTACATAAAAAAAAGCCCCCTGCACAAACTTAAACTACAGTTTGAACATGGAGCGTGTCATATGCCTAATAACCACAAAAAATTACTATCCACTGCTACTGTATTGCTCGCTGCCGTTTTATCAAGTACCGCATGCGGTTACTCTTCACAATCACAAAAACCCAAGGTAAACGCCGTAACTCCTGATGGCATGCAAGCCTCAAGTTATTATGAAAAGTCTTCCATCACCGATGCTCAAGGAAAGTACTGGATTCCACTCAAACCTGCGATTACTTCACTTGGCTATCGAATGAAAGATGATGCTACTCATGGTGGATACACCAAAATTGGCTACAGTGATGTTATGTACATGCTGCGCCCTGGCTCTAATCAAGTCTTCTCCCTCGGTGAGAAAATCACACTACCGCAGGCACCTAGACGACAAGAAGGTCAAATCTATATCACACCGCTAGCTCTATCCAAATTTCTTCAAACGGAGGTGGGTTGGAATCCTCAGTCTGGTGAAATCAATATAGCCACACCGACCGACCATGAGGCTATTATAAAAACACCATCTGCTAAATCACTGGATGGATCAAAACCATTTCACATCCAAAGCATTTCTGAAGCAGACAAGAAGGAATTAGTTACTTATGCCAAAAAATTCTTAGGTGTACCTTATGAATTTGGTACCGGGCCTTATGAAGAGACTAAGAAATTTGATTGCTCTTCTTTTACAAGGCATGTATTCAAACAATTCGGTGTAAACTTACCGCGTCTAGCCAAGGATCAAGATAATATAGGTTCTCGCGTGCAACGCAGTGCACTAGATGTCGGCGATCTTATATTCTTCACTGTCCCAGGTCGGTTTGAAAGTGATGCTATACCCGGACATGTCGGTATCTACATTGGGGATGGAAAGTTCATTCATACCTGGGGTGATCCCGGGGTTCAGATCAGTGAGCTCGACTCAGGGTATTGGAGCAACGTAATCCTGCATATGCAGCGCATTCTGTAACCTACATTCACTGACTAAAGGCACCTATAAAGAAAGCCTGAATCCTCCGCTATGGAAGGGTTCAGGCTTCTTTGTTGCAGCATAAAGCGGTATTCTTAATCCCAATTCTTGCCCTTGCCACTTAAACGTACAAACAGCTTTACAAACTCTACAATCACTATAATTGCCAGTGCTGCAGCAATTACAATTCCCCACTGTAACCCGCTTAAATGTGAGACACCAAACCAGTCATTCAGTCCTGGGATGATAATCACCAGCACCAGCATAAGTGTAGAGATCAGTGATGCCCACAGCATATACCGATTGCTGAACCAGCCAATCTGGAACAACGATTTCGTATTGGATCTGACGTTAAATGCATGAGAAATTTGCAGCAATCCTAATGTGGCGAATGCCATCGTAACCGCAATTCCCTCATTGTAATGGGTATGTGCCCACTGGTATACAAACAGCGTAAGCGCCGCCTCTAATATACCCTGGTAGATGATCCCGATTCCCACGCCACCAGCAAAGATACTACTGCTGGCTTTGCGTGGTTTCTTCGACATCAAATCATCCCCCGCCTTCTCAAGCCCAAGAGCTAATGCCGGTAGGGTATCGGTAACAAGATTAATCCACAGAATATGAATTGGCTCGAGTATCCGCCAGCCGATCATGGTTGCAATGAATAGCGTAAGCACTTCCCCAAGATTGGCTGAGAGTAGGAACTGGATGGCCTTACGGATATTGCTGTAAACCTTCCGTCCTTCTTCAACAGCAACAACTATGGTCGTAAAGTTATCATCAGCTAGCACCATATCTGAGACGCCCTTAGCTACATCCGTTCCTGTGATGCCCATCCCGACGCCGATATCTGATGATTTAAGCGCAGGAGCATCATTCACACCGTCACCCGTCATGGCAACAATCTTCCCTTTTTTCCTCCACGCCTTAACGATCCGAACTTTATGTTCAGGAGATACACGTGCATAAACCGAATAATTAGTGACTTTCTCAGCAAATTCCTCTTCACTGAATTTATCCAGCTCACTGCCGGTCAATACGCCTGTCTCATCTTCGATAATACCTAATCTTTTAGCAATGGCCGCTGCAGTATCTCGATGATCTCCTGTAATCATTACAGGTCTAATCCCCGCTTTACGACAGATAGCTACCGCATCCCGTACTTCCTCTCGTGGAGGATCAATCATACCGACTAAACCGATAAATACAAGTTCTTTCTCCGTAGCTTCCGGGGAGAGGTTAGTCGGTAGCTGCTGTTCATCTCTGAAAGCAAATGCCAGCACCCGCAGTGCATCATTCGCAAGCATTGTATTACTTTCCATGATATGTCGTGAATGTTCATCATTAAAAGGAACGATCTCTCCATCCACATAGATATGGCTGCATTTGGACAAAAGCACATCTGGTGCACCTTTCGTTAACACACGATAACGTCCGTTCTCAACTTCATGAATCGTCGTCATCAGCTTGCGATCGGAGTCAAATGGCAGTTCATTTTTACGTGGGAATTTCTTTTCTAAATCCCTTTTGTCAGTACCTATACTGAGCGCGTAGTCCACTAACGCTGTTTCCGTTGGATCCCCGATAATCGCTTTACCACTCTTAGTTTGTGGGACCTTAGCTCCTTTATTCCCTCCAGGTTCTTCAGAGGAATTCCCTTCGTCAATGCTGGAATCATTACAAAGCGTCATAGCCTGAAGCAATAGTTCACCACCCGGTTTCCCTTCAAGACCTTCAGCAGCTTCTTTCGTAGTTCCATTGACATGTACTTTTTCGACAGTCATCTTGTTTAGAGTCAAAGTACCTGTCTTGTCAGAGCAAATAATTTCGGTGCTTCCGAGCGTTTCTACAGCGGGGAGTTTGCGAATGATCGCTTTACGTTTAGCCATCCGCTGCACTCCGAGTGCCAAGATAATCGTCACAATTGCTGGCAGCCCTTCAGGAATCGCTGCTACTGCAAGTGAGATCGAGGTGAGAAGCATATCCAGCAGCTCTCTACCCTCAAATATACCGACGGCAAAAATGACTACACAGACACCAAGAATAATAAAGGTGAAATATTTTCCTAGTTCATCCAGTTTCTTTTGCAGCGGTGTTACATCATTCTCTTCCTCCGAGATAAACCCAGCAATCCTGCCGACTTCAGTCTGCATTCCTGTAGCTGTGACGACACCAACCGCTCTACCGTAAGTTACATTGCTGCTCATATAAGCCATATTGGTGCGATCCCCAATAACAATATCGCTTCCTTCAAGCACACCTATCTTCTTTTCTGAAGGTAATGATTCTCCGGTCAATGCGGCTTCCTCTGTTTTCAAAGAAGCAGCTTCTAACAGTCTAATATCCGCCGGAACTACATTTCCAGCTTCCAGCAATACGATATCCCCAGGTACGAGATCTTCACTTTTAATCTCTGAGACCTGACTTCCACGCCGCACTCTGGCATGCGGAGAGGACATACTTTTCAGGGCATCTAGCGCCTGCTCTGCCTTATTTTCCTGAATAACGCCAAGTACCGCATTCAGGATGACTACCAACAAAATAATGACTGTATCTGTCCATTCTCCCAAAACCCCAGACAATACTGCCGCCACTAGCAAAATAAAGATCATTACATTTTTAAATTGTTCAATAAATTTTCCTAGCAGAGATTTGGTTTTTGCTTCTTGAAGTACGTTCTTCCCATACTGCTCCAGAAGTTTAGCGGCTTCACCGGAAGACAAACCATCTTTCCTTGTTTCCAGCCTTTTGAGCACTTCTTCCTCACTTAGTGTATGAAAAGGTACCTGCCCCTGCGATTTTGGATCATTTGAGTTCAAGACAATAGCCTCCTTCCGGGATTGAGATTCTGGTAAAACCTCTCATATGAGTCTTACCCAAAAAAGGCACGGTGATTCTAGAACGTTATGTACAATTTTAGAAATTAAGCTGTTCCGTCTGCTTGACTCGATCAAAGCTCTTGAATCTAGTCCCTTGATAAAGGAGTTCTCCTCGATCCCCTTCTACAATCAGACCAAAATCCTGATCTCTAACCTGCAATTCCAAGCGTCCACCATCTTCAAACTCAAACGTCACATAATAACTAGTATGTGCGCTCGATTCACCCGATCCACCCCATACCTCAGTCCGTTTCGTTACAGCTTTAGAGCTAGCTTTTATCAAGGGACTTGCGTTGTTGGCTATCCAGCTTCTCACTGATTTATAAATTATAAAGACGAAAACACCTAGAATAAACAAAGCAAATAATTTAAAAAATAGGGGCATCTCATGAATGAAACTTCCGAAAAAGCTTCGTTTATCAAAACCGTTAAAATCCTGCCATTCGCTCAAATTCATTCCTCCTGACTGATAGAAGATAATAAAAGTCTTCTTTTCTACGAAATACGTCATTTTTCCCGTTCGGTTTCTTGTTTTCATCGTTTTCAAATGAATTTTTTTCACAAAACAATTTGGAATCAAATGATAAGGTATGGTATGCTTTTTATACTACATACAGTTGGGAGGTGTTATTTCGGTGCAATATATAGCGCGCTTGTCACTACTTTGGTTTCTTCGTATAGTCCTAATTCTGGGAATGATGTTTTCTTTTCCACCGGTTTGGTCTGGAGGATTATTCACTACGGAGCAAGAATCAACGACAACCGAAATTGAACGCTTCGAGCGAAAGTTTATAGCTCCCGTAAGGACGGTACCCCAAATAACTCCTCAAATAGGAGCCATCAAAATAACTGAACAGTGGGGAACTAAATCTATTGCGGTAGCCGCGATACTCCCTGTGCTTTCTTTTGTATTCCGTCCTGTGATCTATAAATTCTTGCTTCGACTGCGACTGTACCTGTTAAAATTCACTTCTCACTTTCTAATATCACGCAATGCGAATTTCATCTCTATCTTAAATGATTGTTACTGAGGGTCATTTAGAACTTCCATTGATAAAAATTCGAAGAAAGCGAAATAATTATAAGACACCTAAATGTAGGCTAGACTTTCATGGATTATAGAGAATCGGATTTAACGAGAATCGGTAAAAATTTGTTATGCAAACTTACTTCTAGCATAGGAATCAAAATGGATCTATAAATTATTGGATACAGTATATAAATTAAAGAAGTGACATGCTGTTAAAATTATCCCAAAAAGCTGTCGCTACCTACGAAATGAATAAAGTTGTTTCCCCTGCTAAAGGAGGAAAAACATTGCAGACTAAGACAACACAACATAAACAATTACGTAAAAATTCAGTATTCCGAGTTCTAACCGTTATTGCAGGAGCACTACTTGCCGCAGTAGGATTAGAGTTATTTCTCATACCACATGGGCTTGTAGTTGGTGGAATCACAGGTTTATCGGCATTATTCGCTCATACCACTGAAATGCGGCTGGGATTGTTTCTTTTTCTATTCAATCTACCTTTTATTTTCATGTCTCGAAAGCAAGTGAATCTTCGCTTTGCTCTGTATACTGTTCTAGGATTAGCTTGCTTGACCATCGCTTCTCTTGCTCTACACCGTTTTCCTGCAGTGATTAGTGATCCTTTACCTGCTGCTATGGCAGGTGGCATCTGTTTAGGACTCGGTATTGGTATATCTGTCCGATTTGGTGGTGTGAACAAACATGCAAGTGATCAAGGATATTCACTTCTAAGTGGTGGACCGCCAAAGTCAACCGAAGTCGTCATCATGATTCTGAACTGTGCTATTTTGCTTATAGCAGGCACACTATTTGGCTGGGAGCAAGCCATGTACTCCATTATTGCTTACTTATTGGCCTTCGAAGGTGTGAGATTCTCACTCCGAGGGTTATCCGATTCACGCGCTGCATGGATTACCAGCAATAGTTGCATGGATATCCAGGAAGCTCTCGAAAACTCATTAAATCGAGAAGTTGGGCTTGCTGAAGGCTCCGGGCAAAATGGAGAGCTGAGCACATTGTTTTGTCTCATCAACAAAATGGAAGAACATCAATTGCGGACCATTGTTCTTAATTGTGATCCTGACAGCCAAATTGTGCTCAAATCAGCTGCCAGTGATCAAAGATTGAGTAACCTGCCATTATAACTAATAGGGCAGTACGATGAGTAAGATAAGTATGGTGAGTACGGTGAGTAAGATGAGTACGTCTTCTTTGTTTGAAGGTAACCTTTATGATTCCACGTAATAGAAATAGCGTTTCTCCCGTGTATGGGGGGAGCGCTACTTTTGCGATATCAGCCGGAGTTGGGAAATGGACTCTAAAGAAACTTTCATGAGCCTCCTTTAACATTTCACAATGACAATGAAAATGACAATCAAATTGCGATCATGTTATTCAGCCATTATTCGCTAGAATAGCGAAATCCTGCAAAAATACATCTTTTTGCACAGATATCCGCTCTATTAAGTCCAAATCCTGCAAATGTACAGGAATATCCTCATTTATGGCTCGAAAGCTTCTTCTGATGCAAGAATTCCTGCAGATTTGCAGGAATCAATACTTTAACCCTCCTCGTATCATCTAAAGATGTACTATTGCAGGATTTTCGCCGGAAAATTATTGGTTAGTCTACATTCGTCAGTCAGCATTGGTCAGTCAGCACTAGTCAATCTACGTTCGCTAGTCTACGTTCGTTTATCAACGTTAATGAGCCAGTGTTAGTTTGTCTGCTTTTCCCTAGAATTCATCCTTAGATTAACAAAAAAAGAGGCTGTCTCAAAAGCAGCATTCACTACTTTTGAGACAGCCTCTACTCCTTTAGCTAGCTGAGAATTAGACCTAAGATCTAGCCTATACTCGCTAGCACACTTTCCTAACGGAACATTCCCCACAAACGGATCAAGTGGAAGGTGTTGTTTGGATCAATTTTCTGAGCGATAATAAATTTCACAATTTGGTCTTCCTGCGTCGAGGTCAATTTCTCGTTCAGTACACCTGATGCATTCCGTACCAACCTGCGAACAACTGCCGTGTCCTGTAGCTCTTGTTTCGAGACGCCGTTAATCATATTTTTAATACGATCTTTGACAGTCGCGTTTTTCATCTTCAGCTTGATGCGTTCCACGAGCTGAGGGCTAATTCCGAATTGTTGATAACCCAAGTGTAGCACCTCCCGTCATATCCAATCTTTCACAGTATATGAGGCTTAGGAGCTAGATGTGCCTACTTAGTCAATTAATTCCCCTTGGAAAATTTGCTCGCCTTGTAAATAATGCCGAAGAGGTGCATATTCAGGAGATGTCCAGAACTTCTCATCCTTAAGCAGCTCTGCCACATCATCACGCGCCTGCTCCAGCACTTCAAAGTCAGCCGTCATATCCGCCAAGCGAAACTCCGGTAATCCACTCTGCTTGGTTCCAAAAAAATCACCTGGACCACGCAGCTCCAAATCTCTCCGCGAAATCTCAAATCCATCATCGGTGTCCGTCATGGCAGTCATTCGTTCACGCCCGATTTCAGATTTCGGATCAGCCACTAGTACACAATAAGAGGCATGCTGACCTCTACCAACCCGTCCACGAAGCTGGTGCAGCTGTGATAATCCGAACCGGTCTGCATCCATAATAATCATCAACGTGGCATTAGGAACGTCTACACCCACCTCTACAACCGTTGTGGATACTAAGAGTTGCAGTTCATTGTTGTAAAATGCTCGCATCACTTCATCTTTTTCAGCTGGAGACATCTTTCCATGCAAAAGCCCAACTTTATAGTTAGGAAAAGCTTGGCTCATTTGAATATGTAAATCTATAGCATTCTGTACATCCAGTTTCTCCGATTCTTCAATGAGCGGACAGATCAGATAAGCCTGACGTCCCAGCTCTATTTCACGCTTAATCAGATTTAGGACACGATCCATGAGATCATGCTTGACCCAATAACTAGTTATTGGCACTCGGCCTTTCGGTCTTTCCGACAGCGTGGATACATCCATATCTCCAAAAACAGAGATCGCAAGTGTACGTGGAATAGGTGTTGCAGTCATCGTAAGTACATCCGGATTATATCCTTTACGCCGCAATACACCTCGCTGGTTTACACCAAACCGATGCTGCTCGTCCGTAACTACAAGACCCAGATCACGGAAAAATACATCCTCCTGAATCAATGCATGCGTCCCTACAACAATATCGAGCATCCCCATTTGTAGTGAAGCTAACAATTCTTTACGTTTCCGTCCAGTTACACTCCCTGTTAACAGACCAACCGTAATTCCAAACGGCTCAAACATCTTCGTAAGTGAACGCATATGCTGCTCTGCTAAAATCTCAGTGGGCACCATAAGCGCACCCTGAAAACCAGATCGCACGGTGGCAAAAAGCGCGACGGCAGCTAGTACCGTTTTGCCGGAACCCACATCACCTTGAAGCAGTCGATTCATGCAATATGGTGATCGCAGATCATGTAAGATCTCCAGCTCCACTCGTTTCTGAGCATCTGTAAGCTCAAAAGGTAAGCTGCGAACAAACTGGCGCACGGTTGCGTTATCTACGGTATGAACTACACCATCCATCCTACCGCGATTGAGTACCCGGAATGCCTGCATCTTCAACTGGAACAGAAACAACTCCTCATACACCATCCTGCGGCGTCCCTGCTGCCCTTCACGCGTATCCTCTGGCCTATGAATGGTAGCAATCGCCCGTTTACGGGGCATAAAATCATATTGCCGCATAATAGAATGTGGTAGTATCTCGGGAATTAAATCTCCATACTGTTGAAGCGCCTGATTAATGCTTTTCCTGATCCACGACTGCGTGATCTTTCCACCGATGGAATAGACCGGCTGTAGAGTCCCTGTCTTCCCTTCCCCACGATCGGGAAATTCAAAATCCGTCACTGTAATTTGATTTCGCTTCTGATCCCATTTACCTGTGAGTACAATTTCTCTTCCCACAGTAAGTTGCTCACGCACATAATGACGATTAAACCATGTAGCTGTGAACATCCAAGGCTCCGCAACCATTTTACAACTAAGTCGTGACTTGCCTCCAAAACGTTGCAGTACAGGGATACCGATTACTTTAGCCTCTGTAGTCACTTTATCCCCATGTTTGGTTTCACTCAGCGAGCGCGGGCGATAATCCTCATAACGGAACGGATAATACTCTAACAAATCCTTTACTGTAAAGACGCCAAAGGCGTGAAGCTCGCTTTGCTTTTGAGCACTCACGCCAGTTATGTTTTTTACTTCAATTTGATTTAATGACAGTGTCATATTCATCCCTCATTTTGCAGGCCAAATGAATACAGCTAACGTACCGTTTCCGACATGGCTGCCCACGACAGGGCCGACGTTCGTCAGCACTTTCTCTTCTAGTGTAAAATGTCCTGACAGCTCTTTCAGGAACTCTTCACCGGAAGCCGGTTCAGCCGTATGACCCACGGCCACATTGATTTTGTCTACACCTTGAATATCCTTCTTAAATAATTCAATCATACGGGCAATAGCCTTCTTACGGCCTCTAACTTTCTCCACCGCATATATTATTCCTTCTGCATCAATAGACAGGATCGGCTTAATATTAAGAAGCGTTCCCAGAATGGCCGAGGCCTTTCCGATTCTCCCGCCTTTTTGTAAATATTCAAGTGTATCTACCAAGAAGTAAAGCTTACGAGATTGGCGCAGACTTTCTACAGCTTCAAGAATCGCTTCGGGACTCTTATCTTCAGCAGCCAATCTGGCGGCTTCCACCACCATAAATCCAAAACCGTAAGAAGCGGAGAGAGAATCTACTACAGTGATCCCTTCTCCCTCTTCCTCCAACATCGATTTAGCCAATAGTGCTGATTGGTACGTACCGCTTAGTCCAGAAGAAATATGAAACGAAAGGATAGGACTTCCCGGGTAACGTTCCAAAATATCTCGATACACATTCATGTATTCAACCGGTGAGGGTTGAGAAGTAGTCGGCAACTGTGACGAGCGGGGAAGTCGCTCATAGAACTGCTCCGGCGTCATATCCAGATTGTCCCGGAAAGCCTCTTCGCCGAACATCAAGGTCAAAGGGACGACCTCAATGCCATACGTTTCCGCCATTGCTGGCGGGATATCAGATGTGCTGTCGGTGACGATAATGGTACGATTCATGGATTATCTCCCCCATACTATAATTTTGCCAACTACGTAATTAGCAAGTTGCTCCTGAACTGTTATAGAACCCTCAGCATCTACCTATGGCTCTACGGAGAAAAGATAATAATAAAGGGGTTGGCCACCCTCATGAATCTCTACTTCCACATTCGGATAAGTCACTTCCAGCCACTCGCTTAAGGAATCTGTGACCTCAGAATCAGTTTCTGCTCCAATAAGGATCGTAACGATTTCATCGCCATTCTCAAGCATGTTGGACAGCAGCGCCTGACTTGCAGCTAACAGATCATCTGCGGCAGCGACAATTTTGGAGTTCGAAATTCCGATAAATTGCCCGGATTTAATCTCCAGATCATCAAAGCTCGTATCACGGACAGCATTTGTTACTTGTCCCGACTTGACCTGTGAGATTGCTTCTAGCATGTTCCCAGAATTAGTCTCCACAGAATCCTCTTCTTGGAACGCAAAGGCTGCAGCGATTCCTTGAGGAATGCTTTTACTTGGAATAACCGTAATCTCACGTTCGCCCTCCAAGAGATCTTTAGCTTGCTGAGCGGCAAGAACAATATTGGAGTTATTCGGCAGAATGTATACATGCTTCGCAGATATAGAAGAAATCGCGTTCACGAAATCCTCTGTGCTAGGGTTCATAGTCTGACCTCCAGCTAGGACAACATCCACACCGAGGCTTTTGAAAATATCTGCAATCCCAGCGCCTGATGATACTGCGATGAATCCGTAAGGTGCCAAATCATCTGCTGGTGGTTCGGCTGGAGCTGATTGTACCCGGCTCTGTTCATCCGGCATATCGGCGAAAACATCTGGCATAGGTGCAATATCCATCCCTGCAGTTAACAAGTCACGGTGTTGCTCACGCATATTGAGAATATGAATCTGCGTAATTTCCCCATAGAGAAGTGCCAGATTCAAAACTTCACCTGGAGCCTTGGAATGCACATGCACTTTAATGGTTTCATCATCCGAAATTACAATAATGGAATCACCATTTACTGACAACGCTTTCCTAAAGGTTTCCTCATCAAAATCCGTTCTCACGTTACCACCTAACTGGCGATTAATGAAGAACTCCATATCATATAGAAATTCTATGTCCTCTGTAGAAAGCTGTGATTGTGCAGAAGACTGTACAGAAGACAGTTCGCTTTCAGGTTTCTTTAACACCGGTACCGGTGTTGGCACGACTGGTGCCTGAGGTTGTCCTTTTACAGGTTCAGACACACCGGAGCTTCCGCTCGTCAGATGCTGGTGAAACCCTTCATAAATATAGACCAGTCCTTGACCACCAGAGTCTACGACACCGACTTGCTTCAAGACAGGCAATTGTTCCGGTGTATAGGCTAAGGCTTCCTTTGCTTTGGCCAATACCTCTGTCATGAGCTCTGTAACATCTGTAGTTCGGCGAGCATAGTAGACAGCATGTCTTGCAGCCTCTTTAGCCACAGTAAGAATAGTTCCTTCTACAGGCTTTACAACTGCTTTATAGGCTGCGTCCACTCCGCTTTGCAGTGCAGCAGCAAATTGCTGTGTGTTTAGCTCATCATGTTGAGCTGCAGATCTGCTAAATCCTCTGAACAATTGAGATAAAATAACTCCGGAGTTCCCCCGTGCGCCCATTAACAAGCCCTTAGAGAGTACACCTGCACATTGACCGACAGACATTGTATTATTTTTCTTCAATTCATTCGAACCTGCGGTCATCGTCAAATTCATGTTAGTTCCGGTATCTCCGTCTGGAACCGGAAAAACATTTAGGGAATTGACGTGTTCTGCATGCTGTTGCAGCTTATCCGCTCCAGCCAATACCATAGCGGTAAAATCTGTTCCGTTTATAGAACGCTTACTCAATTGAGAATTCCCCTTCCTAACTTCATGCCTAATCATTCTATGATTAACAGGACATAATGCACTAATTTACATTGTACTATAAGTATTAAAAGAAATAAATGTTTTTGAATCGGTTGACGTAGCAAAATTTGCTGTGATATTATAGATAAGTATTGTTTTATGCAGGTGTTAGGAATAAGGAGGTGTAATCTATGTCCCGCAAATGTGCAGTAACAGGCAAGAAACCGAGCAGCGGTAACAACGTGTCTCACGCAAATAACCGCAACCGTCGTACTTGGGGAGTTAACGTTCAGAAGGTCCGTATCCTCGTGAACGGTAAACCAAAACGCGTGTACGTCAGCACCCGTGCTTTGAAAGCCGGTAAAGTTGAACGCGTTTAGTCTTTTGCAATTTTAAAGACCGAGCGATCACTCATATGAAGCAAAAAGCACCCTTTACATTTGTAAGGTGCTTTTTTTCATGTTTTCTTTTCTGTTCCAAGCCCAAGATCAACTCTTCTGAAATGTGTTCAAAATCGCTTTAACAAAACCTCCCAAAAACCTTGGCAGCTTAAACGTGTAAAATTTCATGGTTTACCCTCCCATCAATTCATGCCGTACGCAGGAGACTTTCTTCTTGTTCTAACGGTAACGTACTGCAGTCCTCCCTGCCAAAACAAAAAAGGCTACATGAGATTTCTGCTCATGTAACCATATTTATGCGTCGAGGACTTGGCCTATACCTTTAGTCGTAATAGCCTATTTTTTTAACGAAGTGCCGCTTCCGCTGCTTCTCGAATCTCAAGGATCGCTGCAGCACGATCACTCCGGCCAAAAACTGCATTTCCTGCAACCAAAACATCCGCCCCTGCACTGACAACCAATGGCGCTGTAGCTTCCGAAACACCACCATCGACTTCAATAAGTAGATCTGGATTGACTTCATTCGCCCATTCTCTAATTTGAGTAATTTTGCGCAAAGTGTTAGGAATGAATGCTTGACCTCCAAAGCCAGGATTGACGGTCATCACGAGAATCATATCCACATCCTCAAGCACCTCACGCACCGCTGATGCCGGAGTGCCAGGATTAATAGCTACTCCTGCCTTAAGACCCAATTCCTTGATCTGATGCACCACACGGTGTAAATGAACGCAAGCCTCAGCGTGAACAGTAATCACACTAGCGCCTGCGGCAGCAAAATCAGAAATATAACGTTCTGGAGACTCAATCATTAAGTGAACGTCTAGTGGAAGCTTGGTATGTAACGAGACCGCTTTTACGATTGGTGGACCAAGCGTTATATTCGGCACAAAATGACCGTCCATTACATCCACATGGATCCAATCCCCGCCACTGACCTCAGCTTCTGCAACCTCTGAACCTAAACTTGCGAAATCGGCAGACAATATAGATGGTGCTATTCGTATCATGACTTAGTACCTCCGCTTTTTATCTTTCATTTCATTAAAAAATAATTTGTAATGTTCATACCGGCTATCAGCGATATTCCCAGCTTTCCATGCCTCGATGACTCGGCAGCCTGGTTCATGCTGATGACTACAACCACGGAATTTACAATCCCCAGCATAGTTTGCAAATTCACGGAAACAAGTAGAGAGCTCTTCAACCCCAAGCTCAAGAAAATCAAGCTGACTAAAACCAGGGGTATCCGCTACAAAGCCCCCCCCGCCAATATCCATCAATTCTACATGGCGGGTAGTATGACGACCACGGCCCAGACGTAAGCTGATCTCACCTGTCTCCAGTTTAAGTCCTGGCACAATACGATTCAATAAGGTCGACTTTCCTACCCCAGATTGTCCGGCAAATACACTAATACCACCAGTAAGCCGCTCTCTTAGTTCATCACTGCCAGCTCCTGTAATTGAGCTTGTAACCATCACTTCATAACCAATATCCTCATAGAGCTCTTTAACATACTTAGTGGCTTCACCATTATCATTAGCCAAATCCTGTTTGGTCAGAACGATTAAGGGCTCCAGTCCCGAGTGCTCAATATGAACTAGGAACTTGTCCAATAGATTCAGGTTCATATCAGGCTCCCGCACAGAAAATAATAGAACGGCAAGGCTTACATTCGCTACAGGTGGACGAATTAACTCAGATTCTCTAGGGAGAAGCTCATCCACCATCCCTTCACCATGCTCAGTCAGCATATAGATCACGCGGTCACCTACAAGAGGAGCGATCCCCTTTTTCTTAAGTATGCCTCGGCCTCTGCATTGAACTGAAACTTCCTCTGTTGCAATTAATCCTTCACGAAGCGGTTTTACGTAATAATATCCGCTTAACGCCTTTACTATTATTCCTTCAGGCATACATAGTGAGCCTTCCTCTCCTGATTTTGCGAAAATGACCCAAGTTTGAAAATCCCCGGGTCACTTCGCTGCCACAACTATTCAAGCACTTCTGCCCTGATTAGTTATCGCTTTTATCTTTAGATTTATCCTTGCCTTTATTGTTGTGCTTATTATTGCCATTATTAGTCGATTCACTATTTATAGAACTATTGTTTACGAACCCTGTCTGATTCACCGCCCCGTTATTCCCTCCATCATTCTCTGAACCCGAACCTGGCAAGATCTCCGGTTCAATCGTAGGTTCAATTGTAGGCGTAGGTTCAGCAGAAGGTGTTGGAGTTGGCTGTGGCGTTGCTATAACTGGTGGCTCAGGTTCCTGAACTGTTCCGTTCTTCGCATCAATATATGGGATCACATAAGTGTCTAAAAGCACACCATCTCGGGTAACAATAACAGAGCCATCTTTATTCGGAGCAAGCACTAGATTAACGGACAGCACTTGACTCTTTCCAATGGTACGCGTTCCCCAATCTTGTTTTTCACCATTATTGCGCGCATCAACGAATTCAATTCGAATCTTGCTCTTCTTTCCATCCTGTGCAGGAGCTACTGGTACATTAAAGGTATAATTCAGGGCTTCAGGTGGATAACCTGTACTTAAGTAAATCGTAATCGCTGTTCCAGGTGGAACAGAGGTACCTTTCTCATAAGCCCAAGTTTTCGTTACCTTACCTTCATCAACTGTGAAGCTGGATTCTTCCTTTACATCTCCGAGGTCCAGTTTGGATTCTTCCAAAAGCGCCTTAGCTTCACTCTCCGTCTTACCGATGAGGTCTGGCATCGTGACACTTTCTTCTCCTTTGCTAACGTAGAGGGTGATTGAAACCGTCTCTGGATCAAACTCGCTGTCAATGGCTGGGTCTGATTTTACAACCTTACCCACCTCCATATTTTCATCGAAGAGAGGTTCATTCTTAATTTGATTCTGGGGTATACCCTTTGCTATTAGCGCTTTAACCGCTTCGTCAAAACTTAAATTTGTAACATCTGGCATCTTAGTTAATGGTTTCGCCGTATTCACAGTTAGTATTAGGGAGGCTCCCTTTTTCACTTTGGCGTCCTTTTCCCTACTTTGCTTCATGACCACATTCTCTTCGAAATTCGGACTGTAGTCATACAGTATAGGATCAGCAACCTCAAGCCCCAAATCCTCAAGTTCAGTCTTCGCTTGTTCCAGCTGTTTACCGACCACGTAAGGAACCGATACCTCAGGAACAACTAATTGGGATTTAACGTACCACACGAGACTGGCCATAGCCAGCAGTAACACTAAAGTTAAACCAATCCATAATGCAGGTTTAGTCCATTGTTTTTTACCTTTTTTCACAGGTACCGGATCGTCATCATCATCTTCATCATTATCCATCCGGTCGTGGCGATGATTACGATTTCCATTGCTTCTTTGGATCGGTTTAATCGCTGGTATTACCCGCGTTCGATCCTCGTCTTCCTCATCGTTAAAAAGAACTTTTGCTTCACTACGGCGCTCCGGCAACAAGCAGGTTTCTAAATCCTGCAGCATTTGCTTTGCAGACTGATAACGCTCTTCCGGATTTTTACGCATTGATCTTAGAATTACATTCTCAACGCTTTGCGGAATAAGTGGATTTATCAGCCTTGGCTCTTCAAACTCTTCTTGCAGATGCTTTAGAGCTACGCTAATCGGACTCTCCCCTAAGAATGGAAGACTTCCGGTAAGCATTTGATAGAGTACAATCCCTAATGAATACAGGTCGGATTTCTCTCCTGTTGAGACACCTTTAGCATGCTCTGGTGAGAAATAATGAACGGAACCTACTACAGAGCCTGTCTGAGTAATGGTAGTAGATGTTACCGCACGAGCAATACCGAAATCCGTTACCTTCACCCGGCCATTGCGCCCGATCAATATATTATGTGGTTTAATATCCCGATGAATAATTTGATTCTGATGAGCGTGATCAAGTGCATCACAGATTTGTGAAGCGATCCTTACGGACTCGTCAACCTGTAATGGCGCTCGTTCTTTTATAATTTCATTAAGATTCTTGCCCTCAATATATTCCATGACAATATAATGAATTTCGTCTTCTTGTCCTACATCGTAAATACTAACCACATTCGGATGCGACAAAGATGCAGCTGATTGCGCCTCACGCCTAAAACGGCGGATAAATTCCTCGTCATGAACAAATTGATTACGCAATACTTTGATGGCGACGTTTCGGTTTAAAAGAATGTCATGTGCTCTATAGACGAGCGCCATTCCACCTCCGCCGATCCGTTCGATGACTTGGTAACGGCCGCCCAGTTCGTGACCGATCATCAATCCCACTCCTTTGTTTCGGGCACAGCGGCCTCTCCATGATGTTCTAACAAAGCGACGCTAATATTATCGCCGCCGCCAGCAAGCAGTGCCAACTGAAGTAAGCGGTCCGCTCTTTCCTCTAACGGTATCTCATGTATTCCCGCTACCTTGCCCAAATGCTCATTGTTAACAAAATTACTTAAACCATCACTGCAGAGAAGCAAAAGTTCCCCAGGTAGCAGGGTAACAGGGGCTAAATCAACCAGCACCTCAGCATCTGTTCCAAGTGCTCTCGTCAGCACATTCCGTCTCGGATGATTATCTAATTCCTCCACACTGATCTGACCGTTCTTGAACAGCTCATTGACTAGCGTGTGATCTTCGGTTAATTGAACTGCTGCACTGTCCTTTATTAAATAGGCTCTGCTGTCTCCGATATGGCCAATATATCCGTTTGAACCATTCATCAGGGCAGCAACGACAGTAGTACCCATATTGTGGTACTTATCGTCGCTGGAAGCCTCCTTGAAGACAGTGCTGTTAGCTTCCAAAATAGCAGCTGATAACGCATCACGCAGTGCTTCGTCCTGAAGCTCAGGCTGCAACCCGTCTAGGGTATTCCTCATCGTCTCCAAAGCAAGCCTGCTCGCGGTTTCACCAGCCTGATGTCCACCCATCCCATCGGCAATTATGCCGAGTGTATAACCGTGGCGCGTCGCGCCGATCCAGACCGAATCCTCATTGACAGAGCGCACTCGGCCAATATCGCTGGCATGAACTGTTCTGATCAAATATCCTCACCCCAACTCCATATGTTTGGCACGCAGCTGTCCGCATGCGGCCGCGATATCATGGCCTTGCTCACGGCGAATGGTAACATTCACGCCGTTGTCAGCCAAAATACGTTGAAACTCAAAGATATCATTGCGTGAAGTACGTACATATTTCCGCTCTGGCACGTGGTTTACTGGAATCAAATTGACGTGGCATAGCATGTTCTTAAGCACACCTGCTAATTCCTCAGCATGCTCCGGCTGATCATTCACCCCGCCGATCAATGCATACTCAAAGCTGACCCGTCGCCCCGTCTTAGCTTGATAATAACGTAAAGATTCAATCACATCATCAAACGGAAAGCGGCGGTTAACTGGCATTAGCTTCGAACGCAGTTTGTCGTTAGGTGCATGAATCGATATCGCCAAATTTATTTGTGTATCTTCTTCTGCAAATTTATAAATGCTCGGCACAATCCCGCTAGTGGAGACAGTAATATGCCGTTGTCCGATATTTAGACCTTTCTCATGAATCATAAGACGCAAGAATCTCATTGTTGCATCATAGTTCTCAAACGGCTCACCAGTACCCATGATAACAATACTGCTGACACGTTCACCCCGCTCATCCAAGATCTGTTGAGAGCGTACAACCTGAGCTACAATTTCACCCGCTGTCAAATCACGTTTCAATCCACCAAGCGTAGAGGCGCAGAAAGTACAGCCGATTCGGCAACCTACTTGAGTTGTTACACAAACACTATTTCCATAATTATGTTTCATGATAACTGTCTCGATCGCATGATCATCATGCAATCCAAACAGGAATTTTACTGTTCCATCTTTCGATTCCATTTTAGTAATCTCAGTGAGCGCTGCAATGGAGAATTGCTCGTTCAGCTTCTGACGAAGTCCTTTAGACAAATTGCTCATGGATTCGAAGTCACTTACACGTTTTACATACAACCAATCAAAAATCTGTCCACCACGAAAAGCAGGCTCACCGTTATCTTTCGCCCACTGCTGTAACTCTTCTAAAGAAAAATCATATATTAAAGGTTTCATTATTATTAGCACCTGTTCTTTCATAAGGATATGCGTATTATTTCTCATTCTTCCTATTTTAACACAAATTTCAGAGACGGTAAAAGAAATAGCCCGCCGTACGTTAGCCCGGCGGGCGGAAGATACAACGATTGTCAGTAAATTTGCTATATTACAAGACTCTTTGAAGCTTGGAGATATAGAACCCATCACTGCCATAATGATGTGGCAATAACTGAATCCCCTCACCTACAGCCAGTGCAGTACCTTCCAATCTCCCCCACAGCGGGGAAGCAAATGTTATAGAAGTGAAATCAGGATTTTGCTCCAAAAAGGCAGCTACAACCTCACTATTTTCCGTTTGCTCAGTCGTACAGGTACTATAAACCAGAACACCACCCGGTTTCAACAGTTTAGAAACCGACTGCAGCAGCTGACCCTGCAGTGATGCTACACTTGCAACATCCTCAGGCTGCTTACGCCATTTGAGATCTGGCTTACGGCGGATTACACCAAGCCCAGAGCAAGGCGCGTCCAAAAGAATTCTATCGAAGGAATGATGCTCTAAGGTAAGCTCCAGCTCCAGTGCATCTGTACTGCCTGTTACTACGCTTTCGAGACCTAACCGTGCAGCTTGATCCGAGATAAGCTTAGCTTTATGTGGATGCAGATCGTTAGCGAAAATAGATCCTTCATCTTTCATCAGCTCGCCCATATGGGCCGTTTTGCCCCCAGGCGCGGCGCAGCAATCAAGCACTCTCATTCCAGGCTCAGGTGCAACAGCTTCAGCTACAAGCATGGAGCTTTCATCCTGAACAGATAGATATCCATCCCGGTACCAGGATGAAAGAGCCAGATTACCGCCGCCTTTTACAACAATACCATAAGGACTTACTTCAGAAGCAGAAGCTTGCAGACCTTGTTCAATCATCTGACTCAATAGGGCTTCACGGTTAATCATCGTAGTATTTACGCGTACACTGACAGCGGGTGGCTCATTGTTAGCAGCGCAAATAGCTTCCGCAGTGTCAACACCATACTCCGTAATCCAGCGTTTCACTAACCATATAGGATGGGAATACTGAATAGATATCCGTTTCGCAGGACCCAATCCATCAGGTATTACCGGCAGATTTCCAGCGCGCAGCACACTACGAAGCACGCCATTAACCATACCCGAAATTCCTTGATGGCCCTTTTTCTTAGCTATATTAACAGCCTCATTTACAGCTGCATGAGATGGTATGCGATCCAGGTACATAATTTGATATAAGCTTAGACGCAGTAAATTACGCACCCAGGGCTGCAATTTAGCGATTCCTTTGCTAACAAATTCCTCGAGCACATAATCAAGTGTATTCATCCGAGAGATGGTACCATAGACAAGCTCTGTAACTAGTCCAGCATCTTCTCTGCTAAGTGCAGACTTCTGCAGACTGCTGTTCAGCAATAAGTTGCTGTAAGCCCCTTGTTGTTCGACTTTAACCAGGATATCGAGAGCGATATCGCGGGCAGAAGCTGTAGCAGCTTTACCTTTATTTCCGCTACCGCCCTTTTTACCACTCACTGCTTTATGATCGTTACTATTTTTATTACCAGAGTTATGACTTACTCCTGATCGGCCCGCACCGTTACCGCCCGCGCTCAACCTAGCACCGTCCCTGGTTTCATGACACCGCCACGGCTAAAATCCGCAGCGCTCATCGCTTTTTTACCAGCAGGTTGAACCGTAGTTAGCAGCAGACTTCCGTCTCCTGTCTTAACCTCGACACCATGTTCAGTGACCGAAAGTACCGTTCCTGGCGCACTATCAGTTGATTTCTGCTCAGCAGGAATTTTTGAAGCCCATACTTTGAAGGTCTCTCCATTCCAAAGCGTAAACGCACCGGAAAAAGGTACTAATCCACGAATTCGATTATAGTTATCACGTGAGCCAGCGTTCCAATCCAAACGCTCATCCTCACGATTTAGGTTAGGAGCAAAGGTCGCTTGACTGTCGTCTTGCGGAGTCGCTTGAACAAGGCCGTTTACTAATCGCGGCATTTCAGACTTCAAAAGATCACGTCCAGCAAGGCTAAGCTTCTCGAACATCGTGCCGGAAGTATCCTCATCCTCGATAGCCACCTCGACGCGCGAGATCATATCTCCAGTGTCAAGTCCTTCAGCCATATACATCAAAGTAACGCCGGTAACCTTCTCACCGTTAATGATACTACGTTGAATAGGTGCGCCACCCCGGTATTTAGGAAGTAGTGAACCATGAACATTCACACAACCATTACGCGGCAAATCCAATACGGCTTTAGGCAAAATTTGACCATAAGCAGCTGTAACAATCAGGTCAGGCTCATATGCAGCTAGCTCTGCGACAGCCTCAGGTTTGCGCATCCGTTCAGGCTGGAGCACAGGTAAACCGAGAGATAATGCGGCTTCTTTAACTGGTGAAGGAGCCAAGATCTTTTTACGTCCTTGCGGTCGATCTGGTTGGGTGACGACTGCTACAACTTCATAGCCTTCATCCATCAGCATTTGCAAGCTTGGTACCGCAAAGGCTGGGGTTCCCATGAATACAATCTTCATATCCTCACTCCTCAGTCTCATTGCGTTCAGCTGTCATCTCGTATACTTTTTCAGCGATATCGGTAAACAGTACTCCGTTCAGATGGTCAATCTCATGTTGAAAAGCCCGAGCAAGTAAACCACTGCCGGTAATGGTAATTTCTTTTCCCTCACGGTTAAGACCACGTACGGTTACTGTCTCTGCACGGCGTACATCACCATTCAATCCGGGAATACTAAGACATCCTTCAGGTCCTAGCTGCTCCCCTTCTGTACCGATGATTTCCGGATTAATCATTTTGATCAGCCCGTGCTCTTCATCCGCATCCACCACAATTAGGCGCTTCAAAATGCCAACTTGTGGAGCTGCCAGCCCTACACCTTCAGCGTCATACATCGTATCAGCCATATCATCTAACAATTTTTTAACATTAGGTGTAACTACAGTTACTTCTTTTGCTATTTTGTGCAACACTTCATCCGGTTCCTTAACGATCATACGTATCGCCATTAAAAACACCTTCCCGTTCTGTACATCTCTATATTTAGAGTTTATTGATCTAGCTCTTTTTTTACATTGTAACATGATAACGATTTACATCAACATTTGCGGATCAACATCAATGCTGATCTGAAGACCTGTATCCCGTACAGAATCCTCCAACTCCTCAGCCACTTGTCGAACAAGCCCTATCACATCGATGGCGCCGCGCCATTTTATCATACATTGGAATCTATATCTACCCTTTAAGCGAGGGATTGGAGAAGCTACGGGACCTAACAGATCTAGTACATCCGTGGTTAGCTTATCTAGACTCCCATACCATCTTAGATTTCTGGCCTTCCCCTGCAGATTCATAGCGTAATTCTCTGCCATCCGGAGTAGTAGCGGTAACTGCTCATGGGATAATGTAACGAGTATCAGTCTGCAATAAGGCGGATAATGTAGCCCTCTGCGATGCTTCAGCTCTTCCCTTACAAAAGAGAGATAGTCATGCCCACTAGCATGAATAATAGAATAATGCTCTGGTGTATAGGACTGAACAACGACCTCACCCGGAAGCTGATGCCGACCTGCTCTTCCAGCAACTTGTGTAAGCAATTGGAAGGTCTTCTCCGCTGCACGAAAATCTGGCAAGTTCAACGCTGAATCTGCTGTAATTACGCCAACAAGAGTTACGTCAGGAAAATCCAAACCTTTTGCTACCATCTGAGTGCCTAGCAGTACATCCGCTTTTTTGTCTCTGAATTGATTCAGCAGCTTCTCATGCGAACCTTTTTCTGTCGTTGTATCCACGTCCATACGAATCACCCGTATCCCAGGGAACAACTTACCAAGCTCTTCTTCCACCCGCTGCGTCCCCGTTCCGAAGAACCGGATATGCTCACTTCCACACTCTGGACAAAGCTTAGGTGCCGGTTCAGCATGACCACAATAATGACAACGCAAATTGTCACTACGACTATGGTACGTTAATGAAATATCACACTCGGGGCAGCCTGCTACATATCCGCAACTCCGGCACATAACAAACGTCGAGAAACCTCTACGGTTAAGCAATAACACGGTCTGTTCTCCACGTTCCAGTCTTTCAGCCAATGCAGCATGAAGCTTTCGACTGAACATCGAGCGATTACCTTCTTTAAGCTCTTCCCGCATATCCACGACATTTACCTTCGGTAGTTCGTTACCAAGCGCGCGGGTAGGCATCTCTAGAAGGACTGGTGAAAAATGAATATCACTCTGCGCTCTAGCAGCATGATAGCTTTCTAACGATGGCGTGGCGGAGCCTAAAATCACGGCTGCCCCACACTGTTCGGCTCTGCGAATCGCTGCATCACGGGCATGATATTTCGGATTTTCCTCCTGCTTATATGAGGTTTCATGCTCTTCATCCATAATAATCAAACCTAGGTTAGAGAACGGGGCAAACACCGCTGAACGGGCGCCAACGGCAACCGTAGCCTTTCCTTCACGGATTTTGCGCCACTCATCGTAACGTTCGCCAACAGATAAACGGCTGTGCATTACCGCGACACCACTTCCGAAGCGCCCTTTAAAGCGCTCCACCATCTGCGGCGTTAATGCGATTTCTGGGACGAGCACTACGGCCTGTCTACCCTGATCCAGACAACGTTTGATACATTGCAAATAGATTTCTGTCTTGCCGCTCCCCGTAACACCATGTAACAGAAAAACTTCATGGAGCTGTTCTTCTAGCGTTCGTGAAATACGTGTGTATACAATCTCTTGCTCTGCTGTAAGTGGCAGAGGCGTAGTAGGCTTAAAATCACGTCCTTGATAAGGGTCGCGATAGACTTCGATTTCACTGATTTCGATAAAGCCTTTTTCCTCTAAACCCTTCACGGTACTTGCCGTCACTTGAAGTGCAGACAAGACTTCCTTAAGCGCCATTGGGAGTGTAGCTTCCCTTTCAATCAGAAAGCTAAGTACTTCCTTCTGTCGCGCGGACTTTTTGGGGAATTTATTCAACGCCTCACGAGCAGCCGTAATCCCTATCGCAAGATCTACTGCTTTTAGCTTCTTCTTGCCCATTTTATCTTTAATCGATTGGCTCTCTACAAGAACTCCACGTCTTAGCATAAACTTCACCGTCTCCGCAGCCTCCGGAAATGCACGGGTGAGCTGCTTCATGGAAACTTCGCCATTACGTCCAATAAACTCAGTAATTAGTCGTTCCTCATTCCCTGTATCTGCAAACATAGGGAATAATTCATCATCAGAAAATGCTGCTTCTTCTTCCACATCTCCTAGCGAAATCAGTCGTTCTGCCTTCCCTTTTAGAGCAGTGGGCAGCATCGCTTGCAGGGCTGAAATTCGTCTGCATGCATATCTTTTACTCATCCAGTCCGCTAGCTCAACTAATTCAGGTGATAAAGGCGGAAGCAAATCCAGCACCTCTTGAATAGCCTTGAGACCAGGATTCACTACTGTTTCACCTGACTCCAGAGAAACGACAAAGCCTTGCACCGTGCGGTGTCCAAACGGGACCGCTACTCGGCTGCCCACTTCAATCCATAACTTTAGTGATTCTGGAATACTATAATCAAATGGCCGGTCAGTGCTGCGTACAGGCACATCCACAATGACCTTGGCAATATCCATTATAATGAGGCTCCAGTAATTCGCTCTGCCACGAGCGTCAGCAAACGTCGAGCGACCTCATCCTTAGACAATTGTGGCAATTCGAGCACCAATCCATCTACATCATAAATCGATACAATATTCGTATCCGATCCGAATCCGGCTCCTGCAGCCGCTACATTGTTTGCAACAATGAGATCGCAGTTTTTGCGGACCAGCTTGTCCTTTGCATAAAATTCTGTGTTTCCCGTCTCCGCAGCAAAGCCGATCAAGAACTGCTTGTCTTTGTTCTTACCTAGCGTTTCCAGAATATCCGTTGTTTTTATAAGCTCAAGTGTCAGTGTATCTCCACTTTTTTTAATTTTGGATGGCTCACTTTGCTTAGGCCGGTAATCCGATACAGCAGCCGCCTTGATCATGATATCACAGCTATCCCACAGTGCAGTAACCGCATCATACATTTCTTGTGCGGATTGAACACGAATGACATTCATATCCGAGTCCTGCGGAGGCGCTTCATCTGTTCGCGCAGCAATCAAGGTAACCTCAGCACCCATAGCACGTGCAGCACGTGCCAATGCAAAACCCATCTTACCGGAGGAATCATTGGAGATATAGCGTACCGGATCAATCCGTTCTACTGTACCACCAGCTGTGATGACGATCTTTTTACCCTTGAGTGGACTAGACTTCACACTTTCTTGCAACGCAAAAAAATCCTCAACATTACTTACAATAGTTTCTGGTTCCTCTAAACGTCCTTTACCCACGTAACCACATGCCAGCAGACCTTCTCCAGGCTCAATAAACTGAATACCTCGTTTAGCGAGGGTATCCAAATTGCTAAGTACAGCGGGATGCTGATACATATGAACATTCATAGCCGGTGCCACCATTATAGGTGCAGTAGTAGCGAGTAACGTTGTGGATAACATATCATCCGCAATTCCGTGCGCCATTTTAGCAATAATATTTGCAGTTGCTGGTGCTACTATCACAAGGTCCGCCGAATCAGCCAAATCAATATGCGAGATGGAGGATGGGTCCCGTTCCTGGAATGTATCGCTATATACTCGTTGCTTCGACAGTGACTGTAGAGTTAATTCTGTAATGAACTGCTTTGCCGAAGCTGTCATAATGACATGAACCTCGGCTCCTTTTTGGACAAGCTTACTGGTCAGGGCTGCTGCTTTGTAAGCGGCAATTCCCCCTGTAATCCCAAGTAAAATAGTCTTCCCCTTCAAGCTCTTCAACATGATCTCCCCCCTGTTCCCTTCTCTTACAACGAATGATCTATTTCTTAAACTTCTTATATTTTGAGAAAAAAATAACAACCTTCCGGTTGTCAGAAACAGCCCGGTCTTGGGCTATCAGCATTCATTAAAGACCCATAATTGCTCCATAACCCAAGAAGAAACGGCATCGCCTAATAACAAATAGGCGGTATCCGTTTCTACAAAAGGTCATATCTAAATAGGCTTGAGACTACTCTTCACCACGGGTAAGCGTAATGCGATCTTCGTAAATTTCCTCAAGAGCAACACCGACGAATTTATGCGATCTAGGGTTCTTCACATCTGTCTTGCCACCCTCACGCAATTGTCTAGCACGACGTGCTGCGGCTACAACGAGCGAATACTTACTGTCAACCTTGGTCATCATTTCATCAATTGATGGATATAGCACAGGGACACCTCTTCATAGTTTACTGGTAATACCTTCAGCCTTGCAGCATTCATTATCTAACTTTACAATGTTCGGCGATAATAATGCTTTCTATTCTCTTACAGGCCAGATCAATCTCATCATTTACAACAGCATAATCATAATGCTGCATTAGATTAATCTCATCCTCCGCTACAGTCATGCGGTGATCGATCACATCTGGATGTTCCGTACCCCGTCCGCGTATGCGGTCCTTCAGCTCATCCATAGAAGGTGGAAGAAGGAACACAAAAATACCTTCAGGAAATTTTTCTTTAACTTTGAGAGCTCCCTGAACCTCAATTTCGAGAATAATATCTTTGCCGTTATTGAGAGTTCTCTCTACAAAATCACGTGGAGTACCGTAAAAATTACCTACGTACTCCGCATATTCAAGCAGTTGATCGGCTTCTATCATAGCCGAAAACTCCTCTTTGCTTTTGAAAAAATAATTCACGCCGTCTTCCTCACCCGCACGCGGACTGCGAGTAGTAGCAGAAACTGAGTAGACAAGTTCGGGCATCTTCGGTCGTAGCGCAGTACATACAGTACCTTTACCCACGCCGGAAGGTCCGGATAATATGATGAGCAATCCTTTTGACATAATACACTCCATTTAGTTGTTATTCGTCGTTGTCGTCATCTTTACTGGATAAGCGATGCGCTACAGTCTCCGGCTGTACAGCCGACAGAATGACATGATCACTATCTGTAATGATTACGGCACGAGTCCGTCGGCCATAGGTGGCGTCGATCAACATATGTCGATCTCGAGCCTCCTGGATAATACGTTTGATTGGTGCAGATTCCGGACTGACGATGGAAATAATGCGATTGGCGGACACAATATTCCCAAAGCCAATGTTGATAAGTTTGATTGCCATGTTCCGGTAGTTCCCCCCATAAAGTTCTATGCTATTGCCTGTTCCCGGTTACTCTATGTTTGCCGCTTGTTCACGAATCTTCTCCAGCTCAGCTTTCATGTCTAGCACAAGACCCACGAGTGTTAAATGATTACATTTCGATCCGATTGTATTCGTCTCCCGGTTCATCTCCTGAATGAGAAAATCCAGCTTGCGTCCTACCGGTCCTTTCCCCTTCAGGAGGGTTCTGCATTGTTCGAAATGACTATACAACCGGGTCAACTCTTCATCAATATTACAGCGATCTGCAAAAATAGCGATTTCCATCCCGAATTTATGCTCATCAAAAGCGAACGTCCCATCATTTAACTCATTTAATCGATGACGAAGCTTGTCACGATATTCAATGATTACAACAGGTGCAAGTTCGACCATTTCAGCATGCATGGATTCTAGATGATTGAGACGCTGTTCAATATCAGCGGCTAGAAAACTGCCTTCACGGGCGCGCATCTCTAGCAGAGATTGCAAACTCTGCTCAAGTCCCGTCTCCAACATTTCAGAGTAGTCTTCTAAGGCCGCGGACACGGCACCCGCAGCCTCATCTTTGCTTTCCATAATACCGGGTATAGAAAGTATATCACGTAGAGTCAACTCACCGGACAAACCATACTCGTTCTTAAGCTGATCTGCTGCCTTAAGATAAGTCATGACAGTAGAGCGATTCAGAACCGGTCCGGAAGACGACTCATCGTGCTCTCTATTGATGGTAACATCTATCCTTCCCCGTTTGACGTGCTGCTGAACCTTTCTTCTCAGCACATCCTCATAACCCGTCCAATCCCGGGGCATCCGCAGTACAACTTCGCAGTACCGGTGATTCACCGATTTCACTTCGAACATAATCTTGTAGCCGCCGAATTGCAGGGACGATTGACCGTATCCGGTCATGCTAAATGACAACGGAATCACATCCATTACACTATTGTAATTGATTATTACTAGCGAAACAAGGGGGACAATTTACGTCCTGATTTCTCCCATACATACTCGATCAGCTGTGCGCTCATATCATAGAACATGAAAGGTGTCATTAAATAGATCCCATTAAAATGGGCTGTAGCTACATCTAGCAATTCCTTGGCGATGGCGACCCCTTCAGCTCTTCCTGCTTCTCCTTCAAGTCCCTTCATGCGATTCCGGACATCATCCGTAAGCTGGATTCCCGGAACCTCGTTATGCAGGAACTCTGCATTACGCCCACTAGCCAGTGGCATCACACCAATAAACACGGGAATATCCAGATGTGCAGTTGCCTCAGCGATCTTTACGATAAGCTGCTGATCATAGACAGGCTGAGTCATAATATAATCTGCACCAGAGGCAATTTTCTTCTCCAGTCGCTGTACGGCCTTATCTAAATGTTTAACATTCGGGTTAAAGGCAGCACCGATAACAAAATTTGCTTTCTGCTTCAAAGGTTTACCTGAAAAGGAAATGCCATCATTCAACTGCTTAATCATACGAATAATCTCAAAAGAGGTTAAGTCGTAAACCGAACTTGAGCCGGGAAGATCTCCGAATTTCGCTGGATCTCCAGTCACCGCTAACACATGATCAATTCCTAGCGCATCAAAACCCATCAAATGCGATTGGGTACCAATCAGATTGCGATCGCGACAAGCAATATGCACTAGTGGACGGAGTCCAGTTTTAGCATGCACCAAATGGCCCAAAGCCATATTGCTCATCCGTGTAACAGCCAGTGAGTTATCGGCGAGTGTCAGCGCATCCGCACCTGCTCTTCTCAACGCTTCTGCACCCTTCATGAACTTGCCGATATCCAAATCACGAGGTGGATCAAGCTCAACGATAACCGTATGACGTTCCTTGACTAGATCAAGCAGGTTCGGCTCACGACCATCTCTTCCCTCATCTTCGCCAAAATGCTCCTGCAAAGATACACGTTCCACAGTCGGAAGCGTCGGTTCTGGAAGTGGCTGAGGTACGTAATCTTTCAATGCGGAAGAAATTTCAGCAATATGCTGCGGAGTAGTACCACAGCAGCCCCCAATAATTCTGCAACCCATTTCTGCAAAAGTAACTGCCATTTGTCCGAAATATTCCGGTGAGGCTCCATACCGATATTCTCCATCTACATAATCCGCAACGCCCGCATTCGGATAGACCGAGGTAGGTAGAATAAGATTGCCTTGTACCGCTTTTAGTGCTCTCTTAATCCCGTTTGGGCCAGTATTACAGTTAAATCCGATGATATCCGCTCCATCACCTTCTAAGATCCGGAAAGCCTCTGGTAAAGTCAATCCATCTAATGTACGTGCCGATTCATCCACAGCAAATTGGCAAATAACTGGGAGAGTACTATGTTTACGTACTGTTCTTAGCGCAAGATGCAGTTCCTCGACATCGTAAAAGGTTTCTAGCATAATACCGTCTACTTCTTCTTCTAATAATGCTGTAATCTGCTGTGTAAAATACTTCTTCAACTCTGTCGATGAGAGATTTGCACGCTTACCGGCGCGAATAGAGCCTACAGCACCTAATACATAGCCTGTATCTCCAGCAGCTTTACGAGCGATTCTTACTCCGGCGCGATTAATTTCTTCAACCTTGGACTCCAAACCATATTTGGACAGCCTGTCAAAATTCGCTGAGAAGGTGTTGCTTTCTAGCAGCACTGCTCCTGCATCGATATAGCTGCGATGGACATCTTCGATAACCCCCGGAGAGGTCAAATTTAATTCTTCGTAGGAAATGCCGACAGGGAAACCCTTCTGATATAAATAGGTACCCATCGCTCCGTCTCCGACCAATACTTTGTTTCCCCATGCGGAACGTAAATCCGGCTTCACTGCAAGATCCTCCCCTGTCACATTAGGTTCTACTTTAGTTTCATACTAATGTAACATAAATCGCTATGGATGATAAGCTTTCATAAGAAAAGCAATCAACCCCCAGTGGTATGCATGATCAAGTATTAAAAGCCACATACTAACGTAAAAAAAATTAAAGGGGTGTTTAAGTGAAGAAAAAGACAAGAAAGCTTCTCATCCGAAAATACACTGTAATTCTACTTCTATGCATTCTCTGCCTATTATTTCTGTATTTGGGAGATTGGATGTACGGGTATGGTCTGGGCAATATCGGTTATATTCTAAATTACTTGCTATATACCCCCTCTGAGAAAGTCGCTGCTTGTATTTTGTTGCTCTGTCTGATTATTCCCGATATCCTAGCCTGGAACACGGGGCATCAACCAGAACGAGGAGGGGAACTGTGACTTCTTATCGCTGCAATAATAATTAGGAGCAATGGAATCAACACCATAAAGAAGGGAAAGACCGTATATAGCAGTTTCCCTCCCTCTTCAATATGTTCTGTGAAGCTCCGTGCGTTCAACATCGAACTGAACAGGATTATTAGAGCTACCGGATACACCATTCTTCGGTAAGGAATCTTGAACAATTCTGAAATCCCAATAAGTGCTGCTGCAAAAAAAACAGACAATTTGAAAAAAACACCGATTATTAGCACCATGACAATTAGAATATCCACACGTTGAATAAAATCGGAGATAGAGATCTTACTGATCGTAGGCATTAAGGGGAACGGAGAACGCCTGACAATATCTGTACCAAGCACCGATATATTTAAGGCCATGGTCATACTTAACAGTATACCTGATACAAATATGCCCGCTGCGATTACCCAAGGACCTTTTTTAACGTTATTCAGATAGGGCATAAGCATAGTAAAACAGATCATTTCACCAAAAGGGAAAATGTAGTTTTGATGTAAAACAGAAGAAACAATTGGCTTAATTCCATTCTCAAAAACAGGGAGCAAACGGTTCAAATTAATGGAGCCCGAGAACATTAACATGCTCGAACAAAATAAACCGATTAATATCACAATCACCGCAAACACCAACGAAGTTCGGGACAGCACTTCTACTCCTTTATGCAATACATAAGCACTAGATAATACCATTAACATCGCTACAATGAATAACGGCGTCCTGTGCATAGTAGCCATAACTAGCATAGAGCTACCATCTCGCAGATCACGACCAGCCAAATTAAGAAATATCACGATATAAGCTATGGATATCAACGAACCCACATATTTACCAAATAGTTGCCGGATATATGCCGTAAGGGGCAGATTCGGAAACTTTCTATAAAGATAGGCATATCCTGCAAAAACAATTAATCCTATCAAATTCCCCAGCAATATGGAAATCCAAGCATCCTTATCAGACTCCATTCCAAGATTCACTACCAGCGCCGTCCCTAGTTCAAACAACACTGTCAGGGTGAAAAATTGAAGTAGTCCTATTTTTATATTTCCCATAGCTGCCCTCCTAAATTATCATTTCTTTTTGGACTGAAAGGAATCACTCCGCATGTCGGTATGCCGAATAACTATATCCACATTAAACTTGATCTCACAGGTTGCAAATATGCTATCCCAATGATCTTTTACTTGCTTCCACCCCCGCGGATTCTCTCGTTCTACAACTTCACCAAATCCAAGATAATCGCTTTTTAACGAACGAGCTGCTGAGACAGCTGCATGTAACTTATCATTGATACTCTGTTCTAGAAGTTCCGAAAGATTATTTAAGACCTTGGGATCTGTCAAATCCAAAGCATTAGGCGATTCTTTTAAACCTGCCTGCTCAGTGATATTTATTGTGATTACCGGATGCTCCGCGTCCTTCGCATCAGCATGAATATGTACCTGAGATAAATACACGATGAACGCTACATATTCATCCTCACCAATCGAAACCACTACTGGAATTTGTGTAATTTTATTCTTTAGCAGGGCAGTGCCTATAGCTTCATCACCTCGTAGCCAGCCTTTCAGCTTGTCCTCTTTAAATGCAGCGAAGTCTGTAACTCTAAGAATGGCCTCAGGATCTATATTTTTCAAACTGTCGTTATTATCTTTTTTGTCCAATTCGCCTGTTACCATTACCCCATTGACGATAGGCCCACCACCTGGAATTTGAATACCACGAATTATATCGTCTACTTCCATCCGGTAATTATATCCATACTGTTTAGAGGTCGTCTGCAGCTTCTCCACTAGATCATTGGCGGGTATTTTGCCAAACGTAGTCATGGTCGTCATACTATCTACCGCCGGCTGTCCCTTTGATATAAAAATAAAACTGCTTAGCCTAGTTTCACTCTCTCTTTCTAGGACATCCATCATATCTTTGATACCTTCGCGAGCAAACTTCTCCGAAATAACGATCACTCGGATATGTCCTAAGGACAAGAAGCGCGCAGTCTGACGCGAGGCATTAGCCAACGCTTCAAACATTGTACGTCCACTGCCTTTATATACTACGACTGGCGAAGTACCTCTGGCGTTCTCGCCAGAGATTTCGTCAGCAATTATAATCTGAAAAGATAATACATATTTTTCCTCATCTGTAGGACCTCTATCAATAGCCACTCCAGAAACGATTGCCCTTCTATTTAACTCCACACTGTCCCAGCAGCCTGTAAGACTGAGAAATATCAATAAACATAGCAGGACAACCCCAATAAAAATAGTGCGATTACTCTTCATCCTGCGCTCCTTTTTTTGGATGCTCTGCCCCAGTAGATTTTTCAAGGATTTTAGGAGAAACATTCTGTTCATGTCCTGTTGAGATCTTCTTTCCTTCCGAAATGCCTTCTTGCCTCTTTGTTGTAGAAACTCGCTCCGTTCTCAAAGCCCATAAGGGCAGTCTTAAGAACGCATCTTTTTGACCATGTGAGGATATAGGCACAATAGGGGATAGATAAGGGACACCGAATGAACGCAGACTATTCATATGTGCAAGCAAAACAATTAAGCCTAAAGTAATCCCATAAAAACCAAACATACCGGCCAGCATTAAAAATCCGAAACGGATAATTCTACCTGCTATCGCCATGTTATAAGCAGGTATAGCAAAGCTCGCAATCCCTGTCAGCGCTACTACAATAACCATAACCGGTGTGATGATTCCTGCTTCTACTACTGCCTGTCCCAAAATAAGAGCACCAACAACGGATACTGTCTGTCCTACTGCACGCGGCATTCTTACTCCAGCTTCTCTAATGATCTCGAACGCTCCTTCCATCAGGATTGCCTCCACAAAAGCAGGAAAAGGTACATTTTCACGTTGTGATAATAGATTGATTAACAGGGTTGTAGGAATCATCTCATAATGGTAAGTGGTTAACGCTATATAAACGGAAGGTCCAAGAATTAGTACAATAAAACTGATATATCGAACAAGACGCATGAGAATTGCAATATCGAACCTTTGAGCATAATCCGAGGCAGACTGAAAAAACAGTGTAAATACCGCAGGCAAAATCAATACAAACGGGGTGCCATCTATAATGATCACAACCCTACCCTCTAATAGGTTCGTCGCTGCAACGTCAGGCCGTTCACTATTATTAATGGTTGGAAAAGGTGTGAAGGTTTTATCCTGAATTAGTTCTTCAATATAACCGGATTCCATGATGGCATCGACATTAATCTGTTGTAGCCGATTTCTCACCTCTTCTACCAACTTCTCGTCTGCATTGTCTTTAATGTACATGAGGGCCACATCTGTGTGAGTTACCTTTCCGATCTTTAAATGTTCTAGTCTTAGCTTAGAAGACTTAATTCTTCTCCGAATCAAGGAAATGTTCGTAGCTACAGATTCAACAAAACTATCCTTTGGGCCTCGCACGACTAGCTGGGTGGATGGTTCGCTGACGGAACGAGCTTCTCCTCCCTCGGTCTCACACACAATTGCACTGTCATAACCTTCAATCAGAATGACCGTTTTGCCAGAAAGGATCGCCAGTAGAACCTCATTCCACTCCTCTTGCAGCTGTGCTTGACCTATTTCCAAAGCACGGTTCAATACGAATGCCTTAAGATCATTTGTTGCAGAGATGTTCTCTTTGAGCATTTCGTCTGTAATTCCGAGTAACGAACCGATTACGAATTCATCGACCGTTTCCTTGTTGACAAGACCATTAAGATGAATCGCTGCTGCTTGAACGGGGCTCTCACCTCCGATCTTTACCTGACGAATTTTGAGATCAGGACTATGACCCAACTCATTATCTATTTGGTCGAGCGTTTGGTCCAAATCATCGGTAAGCCTCGGAATTCGAGTATCTTCATGAACTGAGGCTCCTTGTTGTTCCTTAGCGGATTTGTTTCTTCTGTTTATCCCGTTTATGTTCAACAAGGTCCCCCCTTTTTTCAATCTTAGGGGTATTATTCTCGGTTATCCCTTCCATTATTCGGCTACATAAAGTCGCAAGGATGTGGAAACACAAAAAGGCAGCCCAAGAGATTCTCTTGGGCTGCCTTCTTAAGTATTTTCTAAATGGCTACACTACCTGTGAATGCAACCTCAGCAGGACCTGTCATATACACATGGTTATCCTCTTCATTCCATTCAATGAACAGATCGCCACCCTTTAGACTAATCCAAGCTGCTCGGTCCGTCAGACCATTTAGCACAGAAGATACTAAAGTTGCGCAAGCTCCAGTCCCACAAGCAAGTGTCGGTCCAGCTCCACGTTCCCATACCCGCATATCTACTCTGCCTCGATCCAGAACCGTCGCGAACTCGACGTTTACCTTTCTCGGGAACAATGGATGCACCTCTAGCTTAGGTCCCCATGTCGCAAGATCGAAAGATACGGCATCTTCTACATAAATAACGCAATGAGGATTCCCCATAGATACTGCAGTAAACTTAAATTCGGTTCCATCCGATTCAATCCGCTCTGAGAGCACGGGTTCTGCATCAATAGCTACCGGAATTTGAAGACCGGACAATACAGGTTCACCCATATCAACCGTTACAGTTTCCACTACACCGTCTTTTACATTCAAGGTAACCTTTTGTTCTCCGGCACCAATCGTTTCAATAACAATCTGCTCGGAGTTTACCAGGCCATGGTCGTAGACATATTTGGATACACAGCGAATGGCATTTCCGCACTGCTCTGCTTCCGAGCCATCAGAATTCATAATGCGCATCATGTAATCGCCGCGTTCAGACGGAAGGATGTATACAAGTCCGTCCGCTCCAATTCCGAAGAATCGATTGCATAACGTTACAGCAAGATCCGCTGCATTACTTGGTAGCTCTTGCTCGCCGAAAACTACGATGAAGTCATTGCCTAGGCCGTGCATTTTTGTGAATTCCATTGAAAGTCCACTCCTAAAGGTTATGTTAAGTTAGATACGAGCTGTTAACTGCAACAAGTATACCTTTAGGAATGGAGCAATACTATTAACTTTATGCCGAAATTTTTGTACTTTTTATCATCGAATTACTGCCGCTACGACCTCGATTTCGTTTACCGCCCCAAACACTGCCAGCCCCCATCAAGAAGGTCGGAATTCCCGCTGTTACGAATACTAGACACCATTCACGGAAATTAAGCGGCACTGTTTTGAAGACGGGCTGGAGAAATGGAATATACATAACAGCCAGCATCAAAATCACGGATGACAATACAGCAAGAACTAGGTACTTATTCTGGAACGGATTTCGATGGAACACCGAACGAGAACTGCGGCAATCGAAGACATGAATCAACTGAGCCATAACGAGTGTCGCAAAAGCTACGGATTGTGCTCGAATCAGCTGCGCTGGATTCTCTGGTGCCACACGTAAGGTTAGCCAAAATGCTCCTAACGTACATAAACCGATTAAAAATCCACGGCTTATGATCTTCCACCCTAAACGACGGGCAAAAATATTTTCCTTTGCACCACGTGGCTTATGCTCCATTAAGTCCTTCTCAGGCTGGTCAACACCAAGCGCCATCGCTGGCAGTCCGTCTGTCACCAAGTTGACCCATAAAATTTGAATAGGCACTAATGGCAGAGGCAGACCAAGCATCATGGCAAAGAACATGGTCAAGATTTCCCCTACATTTGATGCAAGCAGGTATCGAATGAATTTACGAATGTTCTCATAGATGTTTCTACCCTCTTCAATGGCCGCAACAATGGTTGAGAAGTTGTCATCCCCTAACACTAATGAAGATGCTTCCTTGGTCACATCTGTTCCGGTGATCCCCATAGATATTCCTATATCTGCCGCTTTAATGGCTGGAGCATCATTGACTCCGTCTCCGGTCATAGCCACAACATGACCACGGCGCTGCAAAGACTTCACAATACGAAGCTTATGCTCTGGAGATACGCGGGCGAATACGTACACATTATCCGATACTTTATCCAGCTCATCATCATCCATCCGAGTCAGTTGAGCCCCTGTTAATACTGTGCCCCCACGTTGCAGAATTCCTAATTGGTGAGCAATGGCCTCTGCAGTCGTTCCATGGTCCCCAGTAATCATCACAGTCTTAATTCCTGCTCGGCGTGTGACGCTAATGGCATCGCGAACTTCACGCCGTGGCGGATCAATCATTCCAGCCAATCCGATAAAGACAAGTTGGCACTCCGCATCCTTTTCACTATCCACATGTTCACTTGGACGCATATCACGATAAGCCATACCTAGGACACGAAGTGCACCTGAAGCCATTTGCTCATTGGCATCAAGTACTTTCTGCCGCAATGTTGGCGTTAAAGGCACGACACCGCCTTCCCAAAGCGTATACGAACAGCGATTAAGCAGCACATCAGGCGCGCCTTTCGTACATACCATCCGTCCTCCGGGATGACCAATAATAACTGACATTAACTTCCGCTCGGAATCAAAAGGAAATTCCTTCTCACGGGAGTAGGTTACGGCTAGCGTCTGGGCAGTCAAACCCATCTTCCCTGAAAGCGCTACTAGAGCCCCTTCCGTTGGATCTCCTTTGAGTTCCCAGATCGATGAGCTGTCAGAAGATTTATCAACTACAATGTCCTTATCCTTCCCTTTACGCTTACCTCGCACTTCGGTCGGAAAGGTCTCAATAATCTCAGCATTACTGCACAAAGCACCCACCTGTAGCATCCGTCTTAAACTTTGATCATTTTTGAGATCAACCGGTTTACCTTTCTCCAGAACCTGTCCGCTCGGAGCATAACCTTCACCTGTTACTTCAAGGCCACGTCCGCCCGTCCATAATCGGGTCACCGTCATTTTATTCTGAGTCAATGTACCCGTCTTGTCCGAACAGATGACGGATGCGCAGCCCAAGGTTTCCACTGAAGGTAATTTACGAACGATGGCCTTTCGTTTGATCATCCTCTGCACGCCCAGCGCAAGTGCGATGGTTACAATGGCCGGAAGCCCTTCCGGAATCGCAGCGACCGCCAAGCTTACCCCGGCCAAGAACATTGCTGTGGCAGGCTGTCCATGTAAAATACCGGCTGCTACAACTACAATAGTTAAACCTAGTGATACATAGATTAAAATTTTCCCTAACTGCTCGAGACGATGCTGAAGGGGAGTTTCCTGAGATTCTGTATTCTGGATCAGGTCTGCAATCTTACCCATCTCTGTGTCCATACCCGTACGAATTACGATAGCTTTACCAGTACCCCTGGTTACCATCGTGCCCATGAACCCAAGATTCTTCTGATCGCCGAGCGGAATCTCCTCCGCGCGGATCACATCCGAATGCTTCGAGACAGGCAGCGATTCCCCAGTTAGCGCGGATTCCTCCACATATAGAGAACTGCAATCCAGCCATCGTATATCCGCGGGTATTCGATCACCACTCTCCAGCAAGACAATATCACCTGGTACTAACATCTTTGCTGGAATAACCTCGCTGTTCCCCCCACGCAGTACTTTGGCAGAAGGTGCGGAGAGCTGTTTTAAAGCTCTTAGCGAACGTTCGGCGCGGAACTCTTGAACAAACCCAAGGGCTCCGTTTAAAAGGATAATCGCGATGATCGTGATGGCATCCAAATATTCGCCAAGCAAACCGGATACGAGCGTCGCACCCATAAGCACAAGCACCATGAAATCCTTAAACTGGTTCAACAGCAGGGTAAACGGGGATACGGTCTTTCCTTCGGACAGCTCGTTATACCCATTTTGCTTCCGTCGCTCCGCGGCATCCTCTCCACTGAGGCCCGTCCTCGGATGGACATTGAACATTTTCTGCAGCTCTTCTGCACCGAGCCGGTGCCAACTGTTTTGTTCCATGACTTTTCTTTCCCTCCCGGTCGTTTCTTGACTTCCGGCGGCGCACAGCTTTTCCACCTGTTCATGACCAAGTGTATTCAAGGTCGTCCAATAATATCACCGCCTAACCAATTCCCCTTTTGCACGAATGTCCCAAAGTATGGCATCATAGAGAGGTAAGCTTAAACGTCTTCGGTGTTCTTATAAGGGCGGTAAGCGTTTAAACAAGAAATATAAGATATAAAGTATGATGTGAAACTTATACTTTCTTATATTTTCAGAAATTCATTTCACGTCGACAGGAGAGCTTTATCATGGCATTAGACGGCATTGTTACCCGAGCTATCGTGCACGAACTGCAATCATTCATCGGTGCGCGTATAGGCAAAATATATCAACCGAGCAATCACGATCTTATCTTCAACCTGCGGGGTGCCGGTGGCGGCGGCAAGCTATTGCTCTCTGCTAATCCGACATATCCGCGTCTGCACCTTACAGAAAGAAGCAGCATAAACCCCTCAGAAGCACCTATGTTCTGCATGCTCATGCGTAAGCATTGTGAAGGTGGGGCTATTGAGAGTATCACTCAGGTAGGCATGGAACGAATTATTCACATAAATGTTAAGACTAGAGATGAGCTTGGAGACGTCTCTGCCAAAAAGATCATCATAGAGCTCATGGGACGGCATAGTAATATCATCCTTACTGAGCTCAGCACAGGAACGATCATAGACGGTATTCATCATGTTACTCCATCAATCAGCAGCTACCGGATCGTAATGCCTGGTGTCGCTTACACAGAGCCTCCTCAGCAACACAAGCTGAACCCTCTGGAGATCGATAAAGAACGATTTCTCAATTTGATCTCAGCTGCTGAAGAATCCGCTCTACTGGAAGAAGATGAGAAGGAGGCCGAACCGGAAGAAATCATTGAAGGTGAGCTCGCCAACCTGATTACAAAAGAAGAGGTTGAGCAGAAACCTGACGGCTCAGGCGGTCCTTCCCCATCAGCTGACCCGGTAGGCTGGATGGTGCATGCCTTCAGCGGAATGAGTCCACTTGTTGCCGGAGAGATTGCTCTTCGTCTCAGAAATGACCTTGCGATAGGTGATACACAGGGATCTGCACCAGAATTCCCAACAAAGTTATGGGACGCCTTCCAGTCTGTAATGGGACCTGTCCATAATTGCGAATTCTCTCCTGTTTCAGGTGCGAATGCGAAAGGGAAAATGATTTTTTCCGCGATTCCGTTATCTCTACTGGGTGAGAATGCGAAGCAATATAACACGATTAGTGAGTGCATGGAGGATTATTACGGGGATAAAGCTGAACGTGATACGGTGAAGCAACGGGTAAGTGATTTGATCCGTTTCCTGAGCAACGAACGTAGCAAAAACGTTAAGAAGCTTGCCAATCTACAGAAGGATCTAGACGAAGCGCAAGACGCAGATCGCTATCGTATTTGGGGTGAATTGCTATTCGCCTCCTTACATGCCGTGTCCAAAGGAGATAAAGAAGCCTCTTTGGTCAATTATTATGATGAAAATCAGGCAGAAATGGTCATCCCACTTGACCCTTTATTAAGCCCATCGGATAATGCACAACGTTATTTTAAAAAGTACAACAAATATAAAAACAGCCTCCTTGTCATTAATGAGCAGCTGATTAAGACCCATGAGGAAATATCCTACATGGAAAGTTTACTTCAACAGCTTGCCCATGCCTCATTGAATGACATTGAAGAGATCCGCGACGAGCTTGTAAGTCAAGGATATCTTCGCGACCGAAGCAAAAAAGGCAAGAAAAAGAAAAAAGCAACCAGACCTACATTGCAGGTCTTCACCTCGTCTGAAGGCATCGACATTTATGTTGGAAAAAATAATTTACAGAACGAATACGTCACTAATCGACTGGCTTCACCTAATGACACTTGGCTGCATACCAAGGATATTCCTGGTTCTCACGTTGTCATCCGTAGTGAGGAATTTGGAGATACCACACTGGAAGAAGCCGCCCAGCTTGCCGCTTATTTCAGTCAGGCGAAGCAGTCAAGCAGTGTGCCTGTAGACTGCACACTAATCCGCCATGTCCGCAAACCGAGTGGCTCGAAACCCGGATTTGTGATCTATGATCATCAGAAAACATTGTTTGTCACTCCAGATGAAAATCGCATTAAGAGTCTTCCAAATACGCTGAGAAGCTAAATAACAAAAAGAACCGGCTGTCGTCCATTTGTGGATGACAGCCGGTTTTCGTTTTTCAGTATATTATGTGCAACTGATTGAACTTAGTTTTGACGTAACATGCCAGCAACCTTCTTCAACTGTTCCAGCGCTTCAACAGAAACCGTAACACTACCGATATCTCCATGGAATACAACACCTTGGCGGGCACCATGAAAATCCGAGCCACCGGTTATAATTAAGCTGAATTCTTCAGCCATGGTTAGGTAACGCTCTGAATCAGCGGGTTCGTGATCCGAATGATAAACCTCAATCCCTTTAAAAGCCCCCCGCTCCATAATCCCTCGTACTAACTGGTCGTCACCATATAGGCCTGGATGCGCCAATACTGGAGACCCACCCGCCTCGATAATCCAATCACAGGCTTCCTCGGGCGTGATTCGTGGGGGTGACACGTAAGCCGCTGCACCTTCGGCTAAATACTTATTGAACGCATCTCTCATATCCGTAGCTGCTCCAAGACGAACCAGCTCATCAGCAATATGTGGTCGACCAATACTCTCATCAGGCTTCAGTTCCCGTCCAATTCCCGCGACAACTGCCTCAAGCGTAATTTCAATCCCAAGCCCACGTAATTTTGAGAGGATCGCCTCATTCCTTTGTGCCCGGGTTTCTCTTAGCCCTTCCAAACGGGAAAGAAACAACTCATTTGCTGGATCTATGTAGTATCCAAGGACGTGAATATCTTTTCCTCCAGCACGAGTGCTGATCTCTACACCCGGTACAACAGTGATTCCGTACTTCTCTCCTGCTTTGAGAGCTTCCTTCACACCAGCCACAGTATCATGATCCGTAATGGCAACTGCGATTAGTCCCTTCTCTTTAGCGAGACGTACATTTTCCTCCGGTGGCTGCATGCCATCAGAGGCTTGAGTATGCGTGTGAAGATCGCATCGTGAGGCGTCAATATTCTCCGGTCTGTCGCCCTTCAGTTCATCCAGTCTAGTTTCATTCTCCATTTCTATCACCTCTACTGCTAGTTTCTAAGTTTCCTGCCTCTGGTCATATTACTTTAGTTATCATTCGAATGCTCACGCAAAAAAGTCAAGAACGTCACTGCAGAAATTGGCAGCAATGTCGATTTTAGATGAATGGCGTAGAATTGTCTTTTAAATGAGGCATCCGAGATATTCACGATTTTCAGTAGTCCAAGCGCAACCTCATGTTTAACAGAAGAAGTTGAGATAATAGTAACCCCAAGACCTGCCTCCACTGCCGACTTCACAGCACCCGTACTACCAAGCTCCATCACTATTTTCATCGATCCCGGATCAAGCCCCTTCGAGAACAGCTGCTCTTCCATCACACGCCGCGTTCCTGAGCCCTGCTCACGCAGGACAAAAGGGTGCTGAAGCACCTCCTCCAAAGTGACCTCTTGCTGCTCTGCAAGCGGATGATCATGGGGCACAATCAATTTCAATTCATCCCCCATCACCGGCTCAATCACCATATCAGGATGTGTTACCGATGCTTCAATTAAACCAAAATTCAACTGATGTTTTAGGATTTCCTCCATAATTTGCGAGGTATTCATGACCTTCATCATGATTGAAATGTTCGGATATTGCTTTCCAAAAGGACCTAAGAGCCGTGGCAGCACATACTCCCCAATGGTAAGGCTTGCCCCAAGCTGCAAGCGCCCTTCCAACATATGCGTAAACGCCGACATCGCTTGATCCGTCTCCCGCATCAATTGGATACTGCGCAGCGCGTATGGCATTAACGTATGACCTGCTTCGGTGAGCATGATTTTTTTGGTAGAACGATTGAAGAGCTTGGTTCCAAAATAATCCTCTAGCGCCTGTACTTGCATGGTCACTGCTGGTTGAGTCATATGTAATGTCTGTGCCGCTGCCGAGAAGCTTCCTCGCTCTAAGACAGTATAAAAAATATGTAATTGATGAAAGTTCATGCTCTGCAACTCCTTGTGCTATCTATAAAAGAAACTTAAGGGATTATGTACGATATGAAGCTTATATATTCTTATTTTCAAAAAGGACATGCAGCCACCGCCGCATGCCTCCTGTTCGTTCTTTATACACTATTTACGTTTACGCTTCTTCTTCGTTAGCTTAGTGCGGCGGGAATTGCGCAGCAGCGAAAAGTAAGTTTTTAAATCTCTCAACTGTGGAGTCGCAGAGATTCTACCAAGAAACGAAACGATGATCATAGAATATAATGGCTGACCTGAAATATCATTTTCACCTATCAATTCCGTGAACTCAGCGATTACTACAGAGTCATCGTCAATTAAATACGCGTTAAAATCACTGTCTGAAAAGGGCTTGAGCCGATTCTGCATCAGGCACTGCCACATCCATGCGGCGACCTCTTCGTCATCGCTTACACCTTTACTGATCCGGTCCAAATAACGACTCTTCGCATGATTTGTTATAACGATGTCAGCGACCCTGTAGTCGTTCAGCATGATGTGGAAGGGCTCGTAAGAACTGGGCCAATCCGTCCCTTTGTTGCGCATCATCATCACACTCCACCATAAGGGTCTTTGTATGTACTTAATGTTGTCATCTTACCTCATTGCTGAAAGTTGTACAAGTTCCAGAGCACGGAAGAAACCGCGGTTACTCGAGATCTGCGCATAAAAAAACAGGTGCTACTTAAGCACCTGTTCATCTCCAAGAATTACATACCGTAATTACGGGACTTGTCCGGCCCATTACTGGTATACTCTGTCTTAATTTCGTTACGATAGGATCTTTCGATCTTACGAACGTAGGAGAGTCTGCGGACATTCTTCATAACTTCCTCGGCACGTTCTGCATTTACATACATCACTGCATAATGCATTTTCCGAGAAACATAATGTAATGTTCCGTATTTCTCAAGGTTACGTGCCGCTTTAACGTCACTTACCCAAATGATGTATCCTGTCCGTTCCGCAAACATAAGCTAAACCGCCTTTCTCTCTCTAAATCCTAAGGGAAGCTTATCCGCAGGAGCATTTTCCCCCGCTACCGCATCCACCTTTAGGGGAAGGATCATTGCTTGGTACTTTAATGCTATCCGATACTGAAAAAGCAATCGCTTCCGACATGGAATGCAGAATGTCATCAAGAGTCTTCTCCGCCTGCTTAAAACGAGCGACCTCTTCAAACTTCTCCAATTCCGCTTCTACTGCCGAAACCTCATCCTTCGCTGAATGATAGTTCGGATGAAAATGTCCGAATCGCTGTGTTTCTTCAAACAACTCCTTCTTGGCTTGAAGCTGTTTGACCATGGCCTGAATTTCTGGGTTCGAATCAACCCGTCCTTTCCAGTATAAGTAATCCGACACTTCGGCGGATTGATTAATCATATCGCCTAATTCATAGGCGTATGTCAGCACTTCAGCCATATCGACCGTATTTAATTCCGCTACGCTCATGAACTCAGCTCTTTTCTACGTTAATGTTCTACCGAATTCAGTAGACTTTTCTATCATACCATAATCACTCGCTTCAGCAGAAGAGGAATTTCTTCGCCTTTTGGGAATTACCAACTTCATTTCCTTCCAGTCTTCAGGGGTCAGCTCTATTTCCTCAACCGTTTCACCATCGTTATACAGCAGATGCCCTGCCACTTTCCAAGGATTACCTTTTATTCTGGAGGGGATGAAATCTAACATTTGGTCCTTTAAGGAAAACCGCACCTTAATTCCCCATTTCAGCCCTTGTTCCATTACTTTCTGAGCGGTTGAGCTATGATAATGGCGCCATTCCTTGCTCCAGATCTGTGGCACATTTTCTCCACCTAATAAGATATCCTCCTCCTGCTCAGGAGAAATAACTGGTAGGTTTAAAAAGGGATTCCCTCTGTCGAGTAGCCTTAGTTCAGGATTTAGTACTGGAAGTGAATACAACACTTGCTCGGTTTCGGCTTCTTGATGAAATGAAGTCCATTCAGCATCCACCTCTTCCTCACGTCCTCCAATCATCCTAGAAGGGGCCAATCCTGCTAAGAACAGCTCCTTACGCATCTGCTCCACAGACTCCGGAGATACAAGGAAATGAAGCGGTCCGATACGTTCAAGGCTCTCTTGCAGTCGCGGATGGGCTGCAATAGCCGCTCCGTCCTCCTCCGTCTGACAAGTCAACAGAATCACTTCAGAGAGTGATGTTCGGCCAATGCTCTTTCCCCATTGCTCTAAAGACAGCTCTACCACAGATGGCAGACCACCCAGTGCATGATCTTTAATCCAAGCTATCGCTTCTTCTGGAGGCATCCCTCGCTCTGATGCATGCACTAGCATCTCACGAGTCAGTCGGAAGCTCCACATCGTATCTGTTTGCAGAAGTTCTGCGCATTCAGCTAAAATCCAGCGCACAGTATAGAGAACATCCGGTGGAATCAGGACTTCAAAATCGGGCTGCACAATAAACTGGTCATTCGAATGCTCTGCCACAGAATCAGGGAAGGACTCACTACTGTACATCAGCTTCGGTTTTGCAGCAGTCCAGCGAAAACACTGGATACCCTCAGGCGTGCTCCCCAGTTCACACCATCCAAAGCCTGTTAGACAACGAAGCCAGTTCAAGCTTGATTGTTCCAGCTCTTTCCGGGAAACTGTTCCAGTTAAATTCATATCTGCCATCCAGTCCAGAAGCTCAGGCAACGCTGTCCATTTCTCTGATACAAAAGCATTGCTGGATATTAAATAGCGAAAATGCTGATCGGCAGGCCCAATGTTTCCAAAACGATGAATAACAATCCCATACAGGATGTCAGTCATTCTTGTCTCAGGAAGTTGCAACCAACTTCCCAGCATATCCTTGTCCAGTCTATAGCCTGTTTTCAGTCTGGTAATAAGCCCAAGACACAACATGATATCTACTACAAGAGCCGCTGACAGAGCATCCATTTCATTCGAAGGAGTGCCCATAGAGAGCCCCGCTAAATGCTTTTCCTGAAAAGAAAGCTGAGCCGCTAAACGATTTAAATTCTTTTTATGAATAATTCCCTTAGCGGTCAAAGGCAATCCTTCACGAGCCATGAACAGCAAGGCCCGAAACAGATCTACTGCCAGTCCAGCACCCGCCTCCATGGATAGATTCACTGAATAACCCTCAATAAACTTAGGTTGGTATGGGAAGAATTCTTGTTCTAGCACTAATAATTGTTCCACAGGAATCTGATACAGCTTCTCCCCCAATATTTTATGCCTCGCAGTTAACAACCCCGCGCGCCGCAGTTCATTCATTGCAAGCTTTTGCTCTGCCCGGCAGAGCGTCGTAGGACGCCACCGCTCTTCTTTCCCCTCGTCAAAGGGTTGGGCCGCGTAAGCAGCACATAATCGCTTTAAGACCTCTAAGGCTTCCACTGATAGCTGGTTCAATGGATCGTTCGCTCCTTTCCGTTCGGCACCATTTTAACGACATATTCATACCCCTGTTCTGTTAAAAACATCCGGCGGCGCATAGCGAATTCCTGCTCCCGGCTATCTTCAGATACCAGCGAATAGAAGTACGCTTTGTTCTCACCCGCCTTCGGACGCAAGATTCGACCCAAGCGCTGGGCCTCCTCCTGCCTGGATCCAAAAGCTCCTGAAACCTCAATAGCAATCGACGCATCTGGCAAATTCACCGCAAAATTCGCTACTTTAGAGACAACAAGCACCTGTATTATTCCCTCGTTAAAAGCTGCATACAACTCATCTCTTTCTCGCTGCTTCGTTTTCCCCGTAATCAGAGGTGCACCGATCTTATCCGCCAGTTCAATTAATTGGTCGAGATACTGTCCAATAACCAGAACCGATGATCCCTGATGGGTTTTTAGAAGCTCGACTATAACCTCAGCTTTTGCAGGATTGCATGAGGCCATACGAAATTTCTCTTTCGCTTCCGCATACAAATACTTCTGTCTCAGCTCAGAGCTCATCGGTACGATCATCTCGACACATTCTACCTCTGCAATCCACCCCTGCTGCTCCAGCTCCTTCCAAGGCATGTCGTAACGCTTAGGCCCGATCAATGAGAATACGTCCCCTTCCTTCCCGTCTTCTCTAACCAGAGTTGCAGTGAGACCCAGTCTTCTAGTAGCCTGAATATCTGCTGTAGCCCGGAATACTGGAGCTGGAAGCAGATGAACCTCATCATAAATAATCAAACCCCAGTTGCGTTCATTGAACAGCTTCATATGGAGAAAAGGACCGCCTTTGGATTGACGATGCGTTAATATCTGATAGGTAGCTATAGTAACAGGCCGCACTTCTCTTTTTTCACCGGAGTATTCGCCAATAGACTCATCAGCCAAATCGGTTCGCTCAAGCAGCTCATCTACCCATTGTCTTACCGAAGTTGTATTTGAAGTTAAGATCAGTGTTTCGCATTGTAGACTTTCAAGAACGGCCAATCCCACTACCGTCTTACCCGCTCCACAAGGCAACACAACTACCCCGCTGCCTCCCTGCCCTTCTATGCCTTGAAACATCTGGACAGCCTCCTGCTGATATTCACGCAGTCCAAAAGCTTCACCTTTCGCTCCATCCTTTGCGTGATTGTGAGACTCCTTCCAGGTCAAACTTAGAGCTTGTCCGACATGATAACCAGCGTAATCCAGTACAGGGTAGCCTAGTCTCATCAGCTCTTGCTTTAAAAGCCCTCGGTTCTCCGCACGGCATGAGCTTTCTAGTGGATTTATTCTCTGCAAACCTAACTCCTTTAGACCTGATTCATTAACTAGTTCATTCAGAATCTCAGCTGTCTCAGCCCTAAGCGTAATGAGCTCATTCGAAGTCTCCTGACCGTGAAGGGTAAGCTTCCCATACCTAGAGAGAAGAGTTGCGATCTCATCCTCCAGCCCGGCAGGAACACCCCAGCGCGCGAGTTGATGCAGACTTGAAATAATCGTTTCAGCTGTATAATTAAGCGCTGCTGCATTCCATAATGATAATGGAGTGACTCTATAAGTGTGATAAACCGGAGGACTCTTTACGAGCTCTGCAAAGGCTCCTAGTTCTTTCCTAGCCTTCTCAAAACCAGGATGTGCACATTCCAGTAGAATCGTCCGATCCCTTCGCACAATGCAAGCCCCTGTTTCATTCATAACGTTCCCTCCCGAACCATTAATTTTATTCAAGTCTGCGCTATGTAATCTGCTTACATTCATACAAGTAAAAACGCCTTCGGCGTCCCAAAAGGACGGTAAGCGTTTATGCGAGAAATATAAGGATATTTGAACAGGAAAAAGCTCATCCCCGCATAACGGTCATGAGCTTCCCTATCAAACTATTTAATGTAAATGCTGCTGCGAAATATCATGAAGTGCTTCGCCAGCCTCGTCCGCAAAAATGTTGCGCACAGCCAAGTCACCGATGGACACTACACCAATCAGCTTCTGGCCACTAGTCACAGCCAATCTGCGAATTTGCCAGCTCGACATCAGTTCTGCAGCCTCATCTACAGATGTATTCTCTGAGACGGTCTGAATTTTTCTACTCATTACCTTTTCCACAGCTGTTGATCCAGGGTGTTTAGCCGCGTAACCTCTAATCACTAGATCACGATCTGTAATTACTCCGAGTAATGTCTTATCGTCTTCATTATCAATGACTGGTATAAATCCAGTGTCATGATCTCTCATTTTAACAGCGACTTCATACACATTATCCAGTAGTGTAACTGTTACAGGCTCCTTCGTCATAACCTCTTTCACTGTCTTCAAGAACGAACCCTCCTAAACGTAATCTCCATGTTATGGAATAGGTTCTCCTCTAAGAAACGAAATTATACGATTGTCTTCTCTTGCAAACAGGAATTCGCCATAGCGATTAATAATTTCATCCCATGCAACATTGCATCCTCGTCAAAATCAAATTTGCTATGATGATGCGGGTAAGCTGCATCTTTATCTGGATTCCCAGCCCCTACGAACATAAAGCAGCCAGGAATTTCTTTTACATAGTAGGCAAAATCCTCAGCTGGCATCAGCTTTTCCATCCGAATCACTTGAACAGCTTCTCCTAGTGCTCCTGGTGCCACCTCGGAAAAACGCTGGTATTCGCCCTCGTGATTTACGAGTGGCGGATATCCCATAACATAGTCTATCTTAGCTTCTGCACCGTATGCGCCAGCTATTGAAACTGTCATTTCTTCGATTCTGCTGCGGATCAGATAACGGGTCTCCTCGTCGAACGCCCGTACGGTTCCTGTAATGCGACAATGCTCAGCAATGACATTCTGGGCGAATCCCCCTTGAATGGTTCCTACACTAAGAACAGCGGGCTCCAGCGGGTTCACAGAGCGGCTTACGATGCTCTGAAGCTGAGTCACAAGCGCCGCCCCGGCCACAATACTGTCTATCGTGCGATTCGGCATACCGCCATGTCCGCCCCGGCCGATGATATCAATGAAAAATTCATCAGCAGATGCCATAAGAGGTCCTGGCGCACTGCCCACGGTCCCCATTGGAAGCGGAGTCCACAAATGCAAACCATACACAGCATCCGCGCCTTCCAGCATGCCTTCGGCAATCATCCCCTGTGCACCACCCGGGCATACCTCCTCCGCTGGCTGAAAAAGAAAACGCAGCTCCCCTTCTAACTCTTCAAGGCGGCTGCTATAGTAAGAGGCTACACCCAGCAGTATTGAAGTGTGTCCATCATGCCCACAGGCATGCATAACTCCTTCATTTTGCGAAACGTAGTCATTCTTATTCTCCTCTTTAATAGGTAGTGCATCCATATCCGCGCGAAGGACTACCGTTTTCCCCGGCCGATGTCCTCGCAATATACCCGTTACACCATACCCAGACGTGCTTCTCCTAACTTCAATGCCGAATTCTGCTAACTTGTCTGCTATAAATGCTGACGTTTCCTTTTCATGAAAAGACAACTCCGGATGACGGTGTAAATGGCGTCTCCATTCCACGATCTCCGGCATGAGAGAATCAACCGCTAAGCTCTTCATACGTTCTCCATCCCCTTCTTCATAAACCCGCATCAATAGCATGCGACAGCAGTCCTGTACACTTTGTTCCAGCCGTATACGGCTATAATTCTTTTATTGTAGCAGAAACGAAAAAAACTGGGTATCGTTAGGAGGTGCCTACTCTTGCACAACGTTTAGAAACATACTATCATGAGGTAGAACATCAGCAAACGGATCATGAATTCATCATTATACTTCATAAGGGGGATATGCGTGCTATGATTTTTGAGAACACGGGCCTCGTAGGATTGAAGAGTGATCTTCTCTATCTGGACGAGAGTGCGACAAAGGCTGGCTTCATTCGCTGGCAATGGGAATACTATCGTGCCACTTACGACTGCAAAATTGAAGACCCACAGGATGGTGGCGAATACTTTCTACGCATCAACACTCGCGCTGTCGAGGGGAAGCTGGAGAAAGCTGATGCCGTACTTGCAATTGAAGCCGTATACTTAGGGAAAGCAACATTCCCCCATGGCCTGGAGTATGACTCCCCGGTGCCTAAACCAGTATTGGACACTGCTGCTACTCGGATTCTCGAATTAAAGCAGCTGTTGGAGGCTTGAGTAACAGAAAGGGAAAGACGAAACAAAATGTCAGCCTGCCCAAAAGAGGAACACCCGATTTCCAACTACTTATCTTAACACTACTACTTGTGGGTTTCGGTCTAGTCATGGTCTTCAGTGCTAGCTCCAGTTTGACCTTAGCGAGCTCGAAGTTCGGTAATGACCCTCTATATTTCATGAAACGCCAAATGATTTGGATCGCACTTGGAATCGTTGTTATGTTTACAGCCATGAATATTCACTACGGTAAATTCAAAAAGTGGTATGTACCTATCTTCATCATCACCGTTATTCTCCTGCTAATTGTAGCCTTCTCCGAAAGAATCAATGGCGCCAAGAGCTGGTTAAGTATCGGGAAGCTAGGGATTCAACCTACCGAGCTGGCCAAAATATCAATTATCCTGTATCTCTCTGCACTAATTACCAAAAAAGGTGAACGGTTTAGAGATTTCCGTACAGGATATATCCCTGTAATGGTCATTGTGGGTATAGTTGCCGGACTTATTATGATGCAGCCAGATTTAGGCTCATGCCTTATTCTCGTAGCTACCAGTGGACTTGTCATTTATGCAGGCGGTGCCAGCATGAAGCATATCCTTGGCTCTATTGCACTCTTGGTGCTAGGTGTAGGAATTGTTATGGGGGCTAAAGCAGCGATTGATTCTCTTTCCCCCGCAACCGACAAAGTAGCCGCCAATCAGGACTATAGAAAAGGCCGTATTCAAGCTTTCATAGATCCCTATCAGGATGCTGAAGGCGAAGGATATAATATTATTCAGTCTTTGACCGCTCTCGGACAAGGTGGAGTCAGTGGCTCTGGCTTTGGCAAAAGCATTCAAAAGCTGGATTATCTTAAATACCCGTATACGGACTTTATTTTCCCCGTCATTGGTGAAGAATTCGGCTTTGTAGGAACAGCATTATTTCTGATGTTATATCTGTATTTTATCTGGCGAGGTATTTTAATCGCATTAAGGTGTAAGGATCCCTTTGGCACACTGGTGGGCATTGGTATTATGGGCCTCATTGCCATTCAGGCCTTTGTCAATATTGGTGGTGTAACGAAGACGATTCCGCTTACTGGTGTAACCTTGCCATTTATCAGCTACGGCGGTTCTTCACTTCTTGTGAGTATGCTGTCCATGGGAATTATGCTGAGCATTTCAAGAGAAACTAATCTTCCAGCTAAAGAGGAAGTCACGAAATCTGTAACTACGGTTAGACAAGTTCGTTCCCGGTAAGATTCATAAATCCGGATGTAATGGAATATATAAAAAAGCAGTCCAAGTTAAATATCTTGGACTGCTTTTTTGTGTACAAGCTCTTTTGCATTAAGCAATTTCATCGTTCTTAAAGGCTACGCCTTCAACTTTGACATTCACTTCAACAATATGAAGTCCAGTCATGCTCTCCACAGCTTCGCGTACGTTCTGTTGAAGCATCCGGCACACTTCATGTATCGGAGTTTCATAGAGAACTATAATACGCAGATCTACTGCTGCTTCTAGCTGTCCCACTTCAACGGTAACGCCCTTTTGGACGTTCTTGCCACTAAGACGCTTTGCCCAGCCCTCTGATAGGCCACCTGACATGGCTGCAATACCTGGAGTCTCCAAGGCAGCCAATCCGGCAATTTTCGAGACGACGTCATTTGAAATTCGTATATTTCCCATTTCCAATTGAAGTTGTTCTGCCATGCCATATCCCCCCTTAACTCATTATCAATTATTGTAATTCCTAAACAGGCTAAAAAGCAAATCAGTTTCTCGCTTTCTCGTTTACACTTAGGAATAATTTGGGTATATTGATTATGAATTGATCCTGAATACATAGATTGGAGTGTACTTTACATTGAAAAAATGGATTTCACCAGCTCTGCTGGCAATCACCTTTATCCTTAGTGCCATAGGACATTATGCAAATTGGGACCACACGCTTCAGTTCGTTCTCTCTGCAGTAGCCGTTGTGTTTGTTGCTGGCTTTCTGGGCCGCGCCACAGAAAGTGTAGCACATTATGCTGGACAGCGGTTAGGCGGCTTCCTAAACGCTACCTTCGGTAATGCCGCAGAGCTAATCATTGCCTTTTTCCTAGTGAAGGAAGGACTGTTCGACATGGTGAAAGCCAGTCTTACCGGTTCCATTATTGGCAATCTGCTACTTGTCCTAGGTTTAAGTATTTTCGCTGGCGGAATGAAGTTCAAAGTACAGAACTTTAACGTAACCCTTGCCGGTATGAACGGCTCCCTTATGATCGTAGCGGTGATCGCTTTATTTGTACCGGCTATGTTCTTCAATACCCATTCCATAACTGAAAAAGATACAGACGTGCTGAGTTTAATCGTTGCCGGGCTGCTCATCGCTTCGTACATGGCCTGGCTGGTCTTCTCCATGATTACGCACAAGAAACATCTAGAGGACGTTACAGAAGCTGGTAAGGAAGAAATGGCTCATGAGCATGCGCCTAAGTGGTCCAGAAACAGATCCATCCTTTATCTACTTCTTGCTACCGTGATGGTAGCCTTTGTGAGTGAGTGGCTGGTAGGGACGCTAGAGACACTAACTGAGCGCTTTGGATTTAGTGAACTGTTTGTAGGCGCCTTCCTCGTGGCAATCATCGGTAATGCCGCAGAACATAGTGCAGCCATTATGCTAGCCATGAAGAACAAAATCGGTGCGGCAGTAGAAATCGCTGTCGGGAGCAGTCTTCAAATTGCACTATTTGTAGCGCCTGTACTTATCTTCGCCAGTTATTTCATGGGTGATACTATGGACATTGTTTTTACAACGATCGAAATTGTCGCCATTGGCGTCGCGGTCTTTATTGCCAAATCAATCACTCAGGATGGTTCGACCAACTGGTATGAGGGTCTCTTGCTATTAACGGTTTATCTAATTCTCGGAGTCTCCTTTTATCTAGTATAAATAATTCCCTATTCATTCTATAATTCTCAAAAAAAAACGCACATGAGTGACGAAAGTCCTCATGTGCGTTTCTATGAATACTATAAATCAAAACTTATTCTTCTTTTGCTTTGTTATTCAATGCCTCATAGAGTACTGCTAAATTCCGCTCCAGCTTACTCAGCACCATTTTACCGGTAATCTCTGGCACCAAACCTGCTCTAACCGCAAAATCGACCTCTCTTGAGAAACCGTACATTTGGGTATCGAGCACTTCCTCATAGAGAGGGCAGTAGCGTGTTGCCAGATTTTCCATCTGCACTTCAATAAGTTGCTGAATTTTATCGGCATCTTCTTGTAGAAGATTGATCGCTTTAAGATTAAACTGTTCCTGTAATTCCGACGAAGTCATGCCTCTTCCCCCCCATGTCCAAAAGTTAAGCTGCTTTTACTATTTTACTTAATATTAGTCGAAATCGGATATCAATACAACAATTCTGTTTATACTAACCATTTATTTGAAAGAAGCAGCTATGTTGTTTATAAGGGATGGCATTAATTCCTCATCTATTTCTAGAAAAAACGCCCCACCGTAAATCGGTAGGACGTCTTTACATACAACTATTACTCAGCTACAACTGTAAAGTTCAAACCGTGTTTAGCAAAAACTTCACTCATTGCCTTCTTAGCTTCTTCTGCATCTGTTCCGTGAACATGAAGCTCATAGCTTTGGCTTGATACCAAAGTCGTGAACAAACCAAGGATACTCTTAACATCAATGTACTTGTTGTCCGCTTGAAGAACGATTGAAGAGTTGAACTGACCTGCCGTTTGAGCAATATCAACGATTGCCGCATTGTTACTGGACATAGAAATCCCTCCGCAACTTGATTATGAAACATAAGTCATTTGTAATCATTTCTTATGATACCTTGAATCCGCTTACTTGTGCAAGGTGTTTTCTTACTTTTACAGCTTATTTCAAGTTTTCAGGATTCAGACCTTCCAGTTCTGGGAACACGAAGATTCCATCCTTACGGATTAATACATCGTCAAAATAAATCTCCCCGCCGCCATAGTCTGGACGTTGGATTAATACAAGATCCCAGTGAATGGAGGACCGGTTTCCGTTATCTGTAACATCATATGCTTGTCCTGGTGTAAAGTGCAGGCTGCCTGCAATTTTCTCATCAAACAGAATGTCATTCATTGGGTGCAAAATGTAAGGGTTAAAGCCTATGGCAAATTCTCCAATGTGACGTGCGCCGTCATCTGAATTCAGGATTTCATTCAAGCGAGCGGAGTCATTGCTTGTTGCTTCAACAATTTTACCGTTCTCGAATTTGAATTTGATATTTTCAAAAGTCACTCCGTTATAAACGGATGGTGCATTATAGCTGATCGTTCCATTTACAGAATCACGAACAGGAGCGCTGTAAACCTCGCCATCCGGAATATTCTTTTGTCCAGAGCATTTCTCTGCACCGATTCCTTTGATGGAGAATTTAAGATCTGTTCCAGGACCTGAAATATGTACCTTATCTGTTCTGCGCATGAGATCAGCCAATGCATCCTGAGCCTTGTCCATTTTGGCGTAATCCAAATTACACACTTCGAAATAAAAGTCCTCAAATGCTTCTGTACTAATATTTGCAAGCTGAGCCATACTCGCATTGGGATAACGTAATACTACCCACTTCGTATGCTTCACGCGTTGTTCACTATGCACTGGATGGGAATACAAAGAATTATACAATTTCATATTTTCTTCTGGAACATCGGACAGGTCATTTACATTCTCACCTGCACGGATGCCGATATAACAATCCATTTGCTTCATCCGGTTCAAGTCAATTTCAGCCCATGTCTGAAGACTCTCACGTGTTGCATATTTAAGCATGCTGCGTAGGACTGTACGATCTGTCAACTGAACAAAAGCATGACCGCCAGCTTTACCGATTTCCTCAACAACAGCTTTGATTAAATCTCTTTCATTGCCAATCATTTCTACAAGCACGTTCTCGCCTGGCTGAACATCTACGGAATAACCTACAAGATTTGCCGCCAGCTTTTGAATTCTGGGATCTTTCATTGTGTACTCTTCCTTCCTCTGTCTGAAAAATAAGCATGCTGTTCTATTGTAGCACGCCCTTTATGGAGCGCAAGACCTGCATAACCATGTAAAGATTAACGGTAGCCTGTGAAATCCACCTTAGATACATAAGTTTCATTTTCAGATTTATTCATCATTTCACCGGAATAGCTTACTTTTCGATTCAAGGTAAGCCTTCTGGGAAGATTATGCTTCTTATCAACCGTTAGGTGGTAGACCGTTTCTACATTAGCCTGTTTCAGCTTTTGCTGTAGCTCATTATTTTTCTTCTGCCACAGCTTCTCCAAAGCTTTCGTCAGTGCCTGATCAGCCTCTGCGTTGTTCTCAGCGGATTCGGGGACTTTAGGACGAAGGTTCTGCATCTCTTTCTCCAATTCAGCTGACAGCTGCTTTCTAGCCTCTGAAGGCGTCAATTCGATTCGCAGCACACTTGTCCCTCTGCCTGCTCCAGCCTCTTCGGTTACACTCGTCTCCATGGACTCAAGCTCCTCGAGTTGCTTTAGCGGATTTAGCGCAGGTAATGGATTTCCCTCCTCCGAGGAATTTTCAGTAGTCTGAAGTTCCCATCTACCCTCTTTTTTCTCTAACTGACTGTAATAAGGTTTCAGAGCATATGCGCTACTCTTTAAGTCTTTAACGCCATCAGCTGCTGTTTTTTTTGTCATGGATTTATCTGGAAGAAGCGTGTACAGCTTGACCTTTTTATGATCCTCCACTGTGCCTCCGTAGAACAATAAGGATTCAGGAACCGTTGTTCCCCCTCGTTTCAGCATATTCGCCCCTTCAAAAACAACCTCATCACTTCCAGCCATCCCTGCCAACGCCAAACTTAAATCTTCCTTCGCAGGTTTGTCTCTTATGACGCTACATCCGCTACATAACAGGCAATACAGTGTCAGAACTAGAGGGACTCCTCCCTTAAGTAATAATAGCTTTCTCACGGACCTCAGGCCTTTCTCGGAGTATTTTACTTAAGTACTACCCACGTATAGGGTTCTCCCTTCCTGCAAGCCTTATACCGCAATTAGAGCCAGAATAACTGTGCATATAAAAAAAGAACCCATGAGGCTTACCTCACGGATTCTTAATATTGCTATCATTTTCTTTCGTATCAAAAACAACTTGGTTCCGGCCGTTATTCTTAGCTTTATACAGCGCCATATCCGCTCGATAAAATAATGACTCAACACTTACTCGATCGTCCATCCAGCTCCATTCCGCTATTCCGCAGGATACCGTTACACTAGGTTCAGTTTCTTCCATAACGCGTTTGCGTATACGCTCAGCTACATAACCCGCCTGCTGCATTCCCATTAACGGTAAATAAACGGAGAGCTCCTCCCCACCCCACCTCGCAGCAATGTCGCCTTGACGGATGGAAGATTTCACAATTTCACTAACCTCTTTTAGAATCTTATCGCCTTTTTGATGACCATAGGTATCATTCACGATTTTGAACTGATCAATATCCACAACAATTAAACAACCGCAGAAGTCCGTAGACTGTCTTTCTTTTATCTCTTCGTCCAAATAATGACGAGCATAGAGACCTGTTAGACTATCTCTATTCGCAAGACGTCTGACTTCAGCATGTAGCCTGGCGTTACCTACTGCTAGACCAATATGTCCCGCCATCGCCTGCAATAGCCTGTAGTTGTCATAGGAAAAATAATGAGAATCTCGATGTGCCAGCATAATCGCACCTCGCACTTCTCCACCCACGCTAAGAGGTGTGGCAATCAACGACTGCGAACCGGTAGCATTCATTAGTCGGGAAGTTGTCTTAGGATTATCTATGTAGTCAGACATGATCAGTGATTCACCTGTGGAATACACCTTTCCACCTAAACCTGCCCCTACTTCTAATACTTCATTTTGCAATGAGGGATGGTTGCAGGCAATAACTTCTAGGCCACCCTTTTCCTCATTCATATGTAAGATACAGCAGTAATCTGCACCAAACATTTCAAGTAGCTCTTCAAACGCAAATTGAAAAATATCGCCTAAACGCAAGCTTTGATTCAAACGCTGGGTAAGCTCATTACTCATGCGAAGCTCACGGATTAGCTGATTGGAGCGCTCATAAAGCTTGGCATTCTCAAAAGCAGTCCCTGCCGTATCGGCTACCATTGTGAGAAACCGCAAATCAACGTCAGGGAAGATAGGATTATCCATCACCATATGGAATACCCCATAAACCCCCTGCTTACCACCTAACGGAAGCCCTATTTCTACATTTCGGTGATTTTCATCACTAGTGTGTAGCGCAACACGTCCATCCTTGAACGCCCTGGCACAGACATCATCACTGGACATGTGGAAAGGTAACGGTTTGACCTGCGGATTAGTGCTGCGATGATCTTGTGACATATACAGGTCGAGTCTGGCTCCAGGATACATCGCAGAGATACTGTCAATGACTTCCGAAAGTACAGCATCTACATCAATATTGTCATGCATCCGCTGGACAATCTGAAATAACAATGAACGACGATTGCTTTCACGTTCTGCATGAATATGGGTACTTGCAAGATCAGCTACAAATATATGTTCAAACTTATGATAAAAACAGGTGCGGTAATGCAGCGACATAGCTTCTGCAGTATCTCGTCCACCCATTTCATATTGTTGCGTAGGCATAGAACAGCCCAAAAATGCAAAAATTTTATTGTCGACGCGAGTGAATAGCGGTATGGTAAAAAAACTCAGATCCTTACCTTCTACGGTTAACGGAACGGCAGAGATTGTTTCTGAAATCAAGCTAGAAGCCGCCGCCTGTTCCCACTTCTGCCTCCATAGTTCTTGTTGATCCAAACTATTGTTTAAATATTTACCTTCAAAATTCAGCACACACCATTCCCATGATCTAGAGAATGGAAGGACATTGAGCCCACCAAACCATTCATTGAAACTGTCTGCAATCAAATTTGCTAGATAAGGGAAGTCATGCGTTACTATTTCCGTTTCCCTAAGCCAGGCGGTGGGATCTTCGGAATCTCTACTAGCGTGTAAGTTGTCCTGTAACAGCATACGGCTGTCTTTATGGACGTATGCTTCCTGCTCTGACATAACGAAGATCCCCTTTGCATCTTGATTAAGAAAACTATCTTCCCTAGTAACAACTAATTAACTATATTTTACTCCCTTTCTTTGTGCATTGCATTATATTTTCATCATTTCCGGGACTTTTTTTTAGGACCAAAGAACTATCGACAAAGATTGACAAAAACTCTTTTAATAAGCGCTTGACTTTATATACTGTATTCATATAATATTTATTGTTGAACAAGACTGTAACAAGTCTTACTTGGGCGTAACGTTGTGTCACCCTCACGCATTTCGTTACTGCCAGGGCAGCGGCTGAACTTCCCTGGCAGTGTGGAAGCCATTAATGCTAATCACGGATACGAAATGCGGCGCAAATAGGCCCTACCCTGAAATTTCAATTATAAAGGAGTCTACTATAACATGGCACGTTACACCGGACCTAAATTCAAACTCAGCCGCCGTCTGGGCATTTCCCTTAGCGGTACAGGAAAAGACTTGAAACGCCCTTTTCCACCAGGACAACACGGAGCTAACCAACGCAGAAAAGTAAGTAACTACGGAATGCAGCTTTTGGAAAAACAAAAACTGCGTCACATGTATGGTTTGGGAGAGAAACAATTCAAAACTCTCTTCACTAAAGCACAAAAGCTTCCAGGTCTTGCGGGCGAAAACTTCATGTTCTTGCTTGAAAGCCGCTTGGACAACCTAGTTTACCGTCTTGGATTTGCTAACTCCCGTGCTGGTGCACGTCAGTTGGTATCCCACGGACACGTAACTGTTAACGGCAAAAAAGTCGACATCGCTTCTTACCGTGTAAGCTTGGGCGACGTTATCGGTCTTCGCGAAAGAAGCCAAAGCATGGCTTCCATCAAAGAAGCTCTTGCTAACCGTTCCCACCTTCCAGCTTACCTGGAATCTGCTGAAGGATCTTTCGAAGGTAAATACATTCGTTTGCCAGAACGTTCCGAGCTTTCCCAGGATATCGATGAGAAACAAATCGTCGAGTTCTACAACCGTTAATATCTCGCTTATAGCGAGTATGACCAAAGCCTCCGGATTTATCCGGAGGCTTTTTGTTATTCTAATAGGTAATGAACACTCCGACTGCATTCAAAATCGCCAATTTGTGCTATAATAATTCCGTTAAAAGGAGGAATTATCGTCGATGGTTCAAGAGAACAAGAAAAAAAACGTAAAGAAGCCTTCACCCCGCAGATCTGGGCTTAGCAGGTTCGGTTCTGTAGTTAAGTGGATGTTTATTCTTGGCATAATAGGCATTCTGTTCGTCGGTGGTGCAGCAGCAGGATATGTCACTTCCATGGTGAAAGATGAACCTGTTCGCTCTGAGGAAATGATTCAACAGCAAGTCGGACAAAATGCGATCACCGGATTCGCATACTTCCGTGATGGCGCACCGATCGGCCAGCTTCGTACAGAAGAAGATCGAAGGCTCATTCAATACAACGACATCCCCCAGATTATTATTGATGCAGTTCTCGCTATAGAGGACAATAATTTCAATGAGCATAATGGCGTGGATTTCAAAGGCACCTTACGTGCCGTCAAACAAAAGATATTAAATGAATCCGTTCAGACCGGAGGCAGTACACTTACTCAACAGCTCGCAAGACGTGTATTTCTCAATCTGGATCGAACAGAAGATCGTAAAGCAAAAGAAATTCTACTTTCACTTAGACTAGAGCGCTTCTTGACCAAGCAAGAGATTTTAACGGCTTATCTGAACAAGGTTCCGTTCGGTAATGGCTCGAATGGCTATAACGTATTTGGGATTAAAGCTGCATCCAAAGGTATATTCGGTCTGGATGATCTAGACAAGTTGAATATTGCCCAAGCGGCGTATTTGGCCGGTCTTCCACAGCTCCCCTCCGCTTATTCAGCATTCAATGGCGTTGGAGAATTCAACGCAAAGGCGTTCAATAGAGCTATGGATCGTCAACAGCTTGTACTTCGTCGTATGCTAGAGGAGAACAAGATCACTACCTCCCAATATGATGAAGCACTCAAGTTTGATATTAAAAGCTCTCTCGCTCCTCACACTAAGAAAGCTTATGCTACATATCCATACCTAATGATGGAGACGGAGCGTAAAGCATCTGAGATTCTTTTGTCACTAAATGAAAAGAATAACAGTACAGCTGATACCACTAGCTCTAGTGATAATGCCGTACTTCTTGAGGAAGCAAGACAACAGTTAATGACCGGCGGTTACCGAGTCTATACCACGATTGATAAGAAAGTATACAGTGCAATGCACAGTATTTCCGAAGATAGTAGTAATTTCACCAAGGACAGCAAAACAAAAGGTGTTGAACAGACGGCTGGCATTTTGATCAACAACAAGACCGGAGCCATTCTCGGTATGATTGAGGGCCGCGATTTTAATATCGAGCAAATGAACTACGCAACCCAAATGGTCCGGCAACCCGGCTCAACGATGAAGCCGATTTCAGCATACTTACCTGCCTTAGATGCAGGACTGATTCAACCTGCTGGAATCTTAGATGATGCTCCAATCATTTTGAAGGATGGCGGGAAAGGCTTCCATATCCCTAAAAATGCTAACAATCGCTATCAGGGTTTAGTTACGGCTCGCTATGCACTTAATAAATCCCTCAACCTACCGGCGCTTAAACTATTTAACGAGAAGGTCGGAATAGAGGATGCTTGGGCCTTTACTAAAAAGCTAGGGATCACTACACTCACCGAAGATGATTACAGAGCGCAGACTGGGGTTATAGGCGGTCTTCGATACGGTACATCCGTTGAGGAATTAACCAATGCCTATTCCGCCATTGGCAATAAGGGAGCATTTAATGATGCTTATATGATTGAGAAGATTGTGGATTCGGAAGGCAAGATCGTTTATCAGCACAAGGTTAACCCTGAACAAGTATTCTCTGAGCAAACTGCTTATCTAATGACCGATATGCTGCGTACAGTAATCACAGAAGGTACTGCAAGCACAGTAAGAAGAGATTATAAACACTTTAAAGACGTTCCGATTGTAGGTAAGACTGGCTCCACTCAGAACTATGGAGATGTCTGGTTCATGGGCTACACCCCTGATGTCACACTTGGCATGTGGGTTGGTTATAAGGAACAAATTAATACCCTTACAGGAGATACACAAAAACGACAAGCACAGACCTTATGGGCTAAAGTCATGAATGCTGTTATTGATAAGCAGCCAGACTTGTTCGTTACAGACAAATTCACACAACCTGAAGGAATTACCAAAAAGACAGTTTCCGCGTACAGCGGTAAGCTGCCAACGGCTCTAACTGACAAATTCACAACGGATCTTTTCAATGCGAAATATGTACCTAAAGAGAGCGACGATGGGATTTCCAAAGCCAAGTATATTACTTACAATGGCGTCAACTATATCCCACTCGAAGGTACACCGGAGGATTTCCTGAAAGAAAAAATCGTCGTTAAACGTGAAAAGCCGATCCAGGAATTAGTTAAGGAGCTCTTGGCAGCCTTCCCTAAGATGAAGGAGCATAAATCGCTGGAGTATTATATGCCAGCCGATGCTAAGACAGATTTCCCTACTGAAGTCGATCCACGCGTGGACGACGGTACTTCGCCTTCTGCTCCTGGAAATGTAAGTGTCTCATACAGCACTGGAAAAGCTGTGATCAGCTTCTCCCCAAGCGGCTCTCCAGATGTAGTAGGGTACCGCTTATACCGTTCTTTAAACGGCGGGTCTTTCCAGAAGCAAGCTGTAATTATGGCTGACGAGAGCAAGGTATTCTCGCCAGGAACACCTGCGAGTGCCAATGCAACATTCTATGTCAGCGCTGTTGATATCGCAGGTAATGAGACAGCTTCTGGTAGCGTTACTGGAGGCACTACACCAACTCCGGAAGCAACACCAACTCCAGATCAGCAACCGGAGACAACGCCTCCTACAGGCTCTGAGAGTACACCAGGAGAGGATATCGAGATTCCTGGAACCATTCTACCTACGCCTACTTCAACGCCATCTGGCGAAGGTAGCAGTAACGGAAACAGTAATAGTGGTACAGCCGGCAATACGACTGGAAACCATTAACCGCTAGTCCGAAGAATAACTTCACACAGCAAAACACCGTTCCCTTGAATTCATTAGGGAACGGTGTTTTTTTATGATCCATTCTAATCTTCTATCGTTGATAAATCGCCAGTTGGGAGATGAAGCTCCCAAGCCTTTAATACACGCCGCATGATTTTACCTGATCGTGTCTTAGGAAGTTTATCCTTAAATTCGATCTCTCTCGGCGCAGCATGCGCAGACAGTCCGGCTTTAACAAATGCCGCGATCTCCTCTTTGAGAGCAGCTGTAGGAGTATAGCCTTCTCTCAGCGAAATGAAAGCCTTGATAATTTCCCCACGCACCAGGTCTGGTTTACCAATTACACCCGCTTCTGCCACAGCAGGATGCTCTACCAATTTACTCTCCACTTCAAAAGGTCCTATACGCTCACCAGAAGAGTTGATAACGTCGTCAATCCGTCCTTGAAACCAGAAATATCCATCATCATCCATATAAGCAGAATCACCAGAAATGTACCAACCAGGAATGCGGAAATACTCCTCATACTTCGCCTTATTGTTCCAGATCGAATTCATCATGGATGGCCAAGGAGTCCGTATTGCAAGATTCCCCATTGAGAATGGTGGGAGAACATTGCCTCGATCATCTAAAATCGCTGCTTCAATGCCTGGCAACGGACGGCCCATAGAACCTGGTTTGATATCCATTCCAGGATAATTACAGATCAGTTGCGCTCCCGTCTCTGTCATCCACCAAGTATCATGAATGCGCTGATTGTAGAACTTATCTCCCCACCGCACCACTTCAGGATTTAACGGTTCTCCAACAGACAGGACATGGCGCAGGCTGCTCAAATCAATTCCCTGAATTGAACTCTCTCCTGCCCCCATCAACATACGAAATGCTGTAGGTGCACTGTACCAAATACTAACCTTATTTCGTTCAATCGTCTTATACCAATCCTGAGGACTAAAGCGTCCCCCTCTCACGACATTCGTTACCCCATTTAACCAGGGAGAAAATATTCCGTAAGATGTTCCTGTCACCCAGCCTGGATCAGCTGTACACCAGTAAATATCATCTGGACGTAGATCCAGCACCACTCTACCTGTATAATAATGTTGAATCATTGCTCTTTGCACATGATAAACGCCTTTAGGTTTTCCTGTAGAACCAGATGTATAATGCATGATAAGGCCATCGTCCAGGTCAAGCCATTCCAATTCGAGCTCAGAAGACGCGTTATCCATCTCCTCAGTGAAACCTAAGTTACCTTGCTCGATATCAGTGGTACCGCCTACTAGAAAAATATGACGCAAATTCGGAAGCTCATCTCGCTTCACACGATGAAGTAGTTCAGGTGTAGTAACCAAAGCAACCGCACCACTATCCTCCAGCCGGTCCTTAACTGCTGTTTCCATAAAGGCTTCGAACAGAGGGCCCGCTATTGCCCCAATCTTCAGAATACCTAGTAAACTAAAATATAGTTCCGGTTGACGAGGCATAAAAATAAATACCCGATCTCCCTTACCGATACCATATTTACGCAATACATTTCCGAACCGATTCGACCGTTCCTGCAGATCGGCAAATGTATAGGATTCATCCCGCACCGCATCACTGTAGAGCAGGGCCGTCGCCGCTCCCCGTCCTTCTTGAACGTGGCGATCCACTGCTTCATGTGCCATATTAACCTTTCCAGTGTCATACCATGAGAAGTTACGTTCAACATCCTCCCACTTAAAATTGGCTACTGCCTGGGTGTAATCAGACATATTGGAGCTCTGCACACGGCCAGGCAAAATTTCGCTATGGACTTGACCCATCACTCTTGCCTCCCTCACTCGTTTGATTTAAGCTTTAAGGGTAAGACTCTTCTCTTAGATAATGATGTCAATGCAATGAATGTGAATTTTTTATGTCTGAATTAGTATAACATAGCAAACGTTTACATTCCATATTTTATCATCAGAAAGGAGCACGGCTATGGAGCATCGTAAAATCCCTGTTTCCCATACGCTTTCATATAAAGGTAGAACAATAACAATAAGTGGCCCCCGATCTCCAGAGGACCTTAAAGCCCTCCACATGCATCATGATCTTGATGCCTTCCGCAAGCCGATTGAACAGCACGAAGCTCTCATAGAGATTGCTAGCCTGCCAGAAGGACGTATAATTACAGCTGTAGAGGATGGCACTCTAATAGGCTATGTAACCTTTCATTATCCGGATGAAATGGAGCTTTGGTCACAGGGTGGAATGATGGATCTAATTGAGCTTGGAGCTATTGAGGTGAGTAATGATTATAGGGGAGCCGGACTAGGCCGGCTGCTGATTTCCACTGCTTTTGAGCAAGAGCAATTGGAGAATTGTATCGTCTTTACAACAGAGTATTATTGGCACTGGGATTTAAAAGGAAGTGGGCTTGATGTGTGGGCTTATCGTCAAATGATGGAGCGGCTAATGAAAACTGTAAATATGGTTTGGTATGCTACGGATGATCCCGAAATCTGTTCACATCCAGCAAACTGCCTAATGGTTCGTATTGGACAAGAGGTACCTATGTCCTCACAGGAGACTTTCGACAGGGTACGCTTTAGACAGCGCTTCATGTACTAAACGAGTATTAAAGGTGCAGCAACATATATTCTAATATAGAATGTGAGCGCCCTGAGGCTTCCACCGTGAACTCCTTAAAACTCACATTTGCTGACCCGTCAGACTTATCAGACATCGAACGAATAATAACAAAGGGAGTGGCGTTCATCACACACACTTGTGCAACCGCCGCCCCTTCCATCTCCACGCACGCTCCGTCCAATTCCTCTCTTAATTTAGCTACAATCTCTGCATTAGAAATGAATTGATCACCTGAAAGTACTTTGCCGACCAAGTACTTTTGGCCTAACTCGTTACACGCCCTCTCAGCAAGGAGTACCAATGAAGGGTCTGCCTGAAAGACAGAATTATCCTGATAAGGTATTTCACCTTTTGAAAAGCCAAGTGCTGTAGCATCCATATCATGCTGAACACAAGTAGATGATATAACAATATCTCCAATATTCAATTCAGGGTGCACAGCCCCAGCAACCCCAGTAAACAACACACGAGACACACCAAAGGAATCAATTAGAATTTGTGTCGTAACTGCTGCATTTACTTTACCTACCCCAGATTTACAGAGCACTACAGACTTTCCTAATATATTTCCTATGTAATAATGAATTCCTGCCTTGACCTTCGTCTCCTTATTCTCCATCCTTTCTAGTAATAGCTTAATCTCTTCATCCATCGCACCAATTAATCCGATTATTTCAGGCAAAGATAACGCCTCCTCCGATGATTTACTCTGTAAAAAACATAAAAAGCTCCAAAAGGAGCTTTTTACGGAAATACTGTTTAGTTCATAAATTACTTATTCAGATGATTAACAGACAGGCGGAGAATCGTTTCATGAGGCAAGATAACCCGCGGATTCTCAACCGTCTCTTTCTTCATGAGTTTCGTCAAAAGTCTCATTGCTACCGCACCTAGGTCATACATAGGCTGGGCTACAGTTGTCAACAATGGACGAACCATCGAAGCCATACGGATGTTATCCACACTAATAATGGAGAAGTCATCCGGTACCTTCAGGCCTTCATCCTGAATACTGTGAATTGCACCAATAGCCATCTCGTCGGTTGCGGCAAAAATAGCGGTTGGCTTCTTCTTGAGTCCAAGGAAATACTTCATGGCTTCGACACCAGATTCATAGCGGTAGTTACCGATACGTACCAAGTCTTCTTGATACTCGATTCCAGCCTGTTCAAGTGCCTTCTTATAACCATGGAAACGTGCATATCCATTCGCAGGATCCTGGAGTGTACCACTGATCATTGCGATTTCTCGGTGACCGTGACGAATCAAAGTATTCACTGCATCAAAAGCAGCGGTTTCATGATCGATGTCAACGGAAGGATAAGTTCCCTTCTCATCCCGTGTAGCACATAGGACAATCGGAACTGCAGAAGTCTGGAAAGCTTGAATATGTTCTTCGGTTACCGTACCACCCATGAAGAGCAGACCATCGACCTGTTTCTCCAAAAGGGTATTGATGACACGGATTTCCTTTTCTTTACGCTTATCCGCGTTACACAATATGATATTGTAATGATACATGTTCGCGATATCTTCAATCCCGCGTGCAATTTCTGCAAAAATCGAGTTTGAAATATCAGGGATGACAACCCCAACGGTTGTCGTTTTCTTACTGGCAAGTCCTCTCGCCACGGCATTGGGACGATATCCCAAACGCTCAATCGCTTCAAAAACTTTCTTCCGGGTCTGCGGTTTCACGTTAGGGTTATTGTTCACAACCCGTGATACCGTAGCCATAGATACGCCTGCTTCTCGAGCTACATCGTAAATGGTTACCGTCAAATTACTCTCTCCATTGCGATAAATTTTATCGTTCGACTAATTAAAAATATGATACGACACTTTGTACAATTGTGCAATGATAACGCTTCATTTTCCTTTCAAAATTTCTTTCAAGGCTGAAGACGTAACCCCTAATTACAATTTTTGACTAGTGTAGGTTTCCCTATTCACGAGCACAATAATGTAACTTCTATCTATCGTAACAAAAAGTGAGTGAAAAATCCAACATTCCGTGAAAGTTTTTCATTATTTTCACAGAATGTTTTAATAATTTGCGTTTTTAGTCGTTTGGAACGTTAATTGAGACAGTCTTCGACTAGTTTCTTCCATCCAATTCTGGTCTTTGAGCCCCTCAGCTAGTCGGTATAGATCAAGTAACATATCCACTCTAGCCTGAATTGTCTCTCGGATAGCCAACTCTAATTCTTGAAATCCTCCGACAATAACCTCTGTCAAAGCTTCTTTTAGGACACTAGCTAATTCATTTCTTTGAGTAAACGAAAAATCTTGTCTTGGCACATCCGCGTTCAATTCTTTCACTAACTTTCCTAGATCTGCTTTAATAAACGACAAGGGCTCATAACTAGTACATTTCGGACAAGTATAGACAGGGACATGTGTAATCTTCACCCTCGTATTAAAAATCAATGAATGCATATGTAAGTTCATGAGGCCACCGCAGCTGCACAACTTCTCCATTAAGTTATCTGTATACATCTTCTACACCTCTTGCAAGAAATGAATTAAGTACAAAGTATGACTTTTCAATTTCTATATTCGACCTCCCTCGATTAAAACCCTCCTTAATTGCATATAATGATTAAATTGGCAATTCGTCTATAATTTACAACCCTTCAGATGACTTCGTATTTTAAATTTGATAGAATATGAAGGATCATGTGATACGAAAGGAGCTTAACAAAATGAGACTAGCTGGCAAAAAGGTCATAGCACTCGTAGACGATGAATTTGAAGATTTGGAGCTCTGGTATCCCGTGTACCGAGTAAGAGAAGAAGGCGCTGAGGTTCACTTGGCAGGTTTGGAAAAAGATAAAACATACATCGGCAAATATGGTGTGCCTGCAAAAGCGGAGTACTCCTGGGACGATCTTAATGCCGCAGATTATGACGGGATTTTAGTTCCTGGTGGCTGGGCTCCTGATAAAATCCGTAGATACAGTGCCGTATTAAAGCTAGTACAGGATTTCAATGCAGCTAAGAAACCTATTGGGCAGATTTGCCACGCAGGCTGGGTATTAATTTCCGCTAAAATTCTGGAAGGTGTAACCGTCACCTCCACACCCGGCATCCGTGATGACATGGAGAATGCCGGAGCGATATGGAAAGATGAAGCTGTGGTTACGGATGGACATATTATTTCTGCTCGTCGCCCACCAGATCTGCCGCCCTATGGCAAAGCTTTTTGTGATGCGTTAGCTGGGGAATAGACAGTAGAATTAAAGTTTAAAATCAAACAAGCCCTGTCTCTCAATTTGAGGAACAGGGCTTTTGATTTGCTTCACTCGACTTTCGAGCTACTTACTTAATTCGAATGGACGCTTTCTCCTTGATTACGTTTGGATAAGAATTAAACCAGAAAGTCAACGGTTGGGGTAACTTCTCCTTACCTACATTGAAGAAATAGGTTATTGTAGTTCCCTTACTACTTTCATTAAACTCTCTATACCCTGAGTAATCATTTTTGATAGTTTCCATCATATGCCCGCTTCCAGAGCTATCTTCAAAATAATCGCTCAATCCAAAACCTCTATCATTAAGCGAGTCCTTCTCTTCTTTAGGAATAAAGTAATCTAACACCAGAATTCCCTGCTCTTCGTTCTCCATTCGTTTGGAAATCGTCAGATTGCTATCCGGTACCTTCAGAATCTGCTGTGTTTCGGTATTAATCACAAGCTCCAGCTTAGATTGATCTAGAGCAGAAATCCCTTCAATTTCAAACTTAATCGGATCATCAGGTCTCATATTATCATTATGATAAATATTCGATCCACTTACCCACATTAACTCCTCTTGTTGCTCTCCTTTTCCGATGACAAGCTTAGGTGAAAGCATATTAAATATCCTCATTGTATTCTTTTGGTCATATCTTTCCCGCATATAAATCCCCGTAGGTCCAATATAGATATTCTCCATATTAATTTGCTGTCCGGAGATGGACAGACTATCCTTTAGATCAACTCTTTTTCCTTGAATATAAACCTTGTTGGTATCCATTGGAATCTGAATGTTTAAAGATTTAAGCTCACCGCTTGATAAAGCTGGATCATCAGATGCTGGAAGCAACCTTAGAGAAATATTCAACGGGTCTTCCAACTCATCCTGATATTCATCCCATACGATTTGCTCGTACATACGAGTTGTCCCAGGAGATCCAACCTCTTGAGCGTTAATAGTGCTAAACCCGCTGTATCCTGTGCGATAAATATTACTTTCAGGAGTCTTTTTCAAGGATAGTCCAAACAGCTGCATTTTCCGATCTGTATTGTTTTCAATTGTATACAGAACTGCAATGCCTCTTCGATCGGCCATAATTCCATTAACCGTCCACTTTATTCCATCCACCTCAGCTGAAGAAATATTCACTTCCTTCATTATTCCCGCATCAAGTGCTGATGTTATGGTCAGATTATTAGCGATAGTAGGGCGGAATACTTCAAGCGATCCCCAGCTTTTTGGTGGTAACTGTGCACGTACAGGATTGGCCATCTGATTTACCCATGGGACAATAATCAATAAGGCTATAGCTAGGACCGCCAACGTAATAACAGCGTATCTTTTTCTAAAAGAGAACCCTTTTCGGTTACCTAGCTGCATCCCCTTGCGAATCGCGGCGTCTAGTTTAACTTCCGGGATTTCCTCAGCCTCGACATTAATTTTATGAAAATATTCGTTAAGTAGCTTTTCTTCAGACTCAGCCATAAAATAGATCTCCCTTCCGTTTCATTCTGTCACGCAGTTGTTTCAGACCTTTGTTGAGCCATGTCTTCACCGTACCCTCAGGTTTATCGAGCACCTCTGCAATTTCTGCAAGGGTCATATCCTTGTAATATTTGAGTACAAGCACCTGGCGATACTTCGGCTTAACCCCATCCAGCGCTTGTTCCATGTCCAATCTGCGGTCGCTTTTCATCTCCATAATCCCTATATCACTTCGAGTAGCTTCTGTGACAGCATTCCTCTTTCTGCGCTTCAACTCATCATTACAACAATTGATCAGAATGCGTGTTAACCAAGGAACAAACCTTTCGGAGTCCTTTAAGCTTTTACGTTTAATCCATGCACGACAGGTTGCCTCCTGCAGAACTTCTAACGAATCCGCCTCGTTTCGCAGATAGCTGTAAGCAATGCTGTAAAGCTTTCTTTTCTGTTCAGCTACCAGCTCGTAGAATGTATCTTCTTCCGTAGCAACTATTTCCATTTCGTCTTTAATAATGTGTTCCATCCTTGTTTTGTCCTCCCCCCCTTGCCTTCACGCATAAATCATTCCTGTACAGCACGCTCTATGTATAGACTGCGCTGAAGCGCAAACGGTTTTGTTTTTTTATAACAATCTAGTACAAAAGAAAAAGGCTCGGCAAGAATGCCGAACCTTGATGTGGACTTGATGATGTAGCGCTTGATAACTATGAAGAAGCTTTCTCCTTTGTTTCCACGCTCGTTCCAAGCGTAATACCGCTTTTCTGAGCATAAGCACTTAGGATTTCTTCTGTCTCCGAGCTTGTACGATGATGGAAGCAAGCTTTGGCAACCCTTGTAGCGTCTATAGCCAGTGTATTCAGGGTACGGTGTTTAACCTTCAGCAGTGCCTGTGGCGACATGCTAAGATCACTAATCCCTAACTCCAGCCAAAGTGGCAAAGAACGCTCATCTGCCGCCATTTCACCACATACACTAATATCTATTTTTGCATTACGCGCTGCTTCTACAGTCATACGGATCATTCGCAGAACCGCTGGATGATATGGATGATACATATGCGCAATTTGTTCATTCATTCGGTCTACGGCTAGTACATATTGCACCAAATCGTTCGTACCGATACTGAAAAAATCAACTTCCTCCGCAAGTAAATCCGCAATCATAACCGCAGCTGGAACTTCAATCATAATACCGACTGGAATATTCCGATTAAACGGTATGCCCCGTAGCTCCAGTTCAGCCTTCACTTCTTCCAGTACAGCTTTTGCTGCTTGTACTTCTTCTACGGAAGATATCATAGGGAACATTAGCTTTACATTCCCATACGCACTCGCCCGCAAAATGGCTGTTAGCTGAGTTTTGAACATATCTTGTCGATTTAAGCTGATTCGAATGGCGCGATAGCCAAGGAACGGATTCTGCTCTTCTGGCAGCTGGAAGTAATCCAGATGCTTGTCCCCGCCTATATCCAGCGAACGGATCACAACCATATTGCTGCCTACCTTCTCGACAACCTGTTTATACACTTCGAATTGTTCATCCTCCGTCGGAAAAGAACTGCGATCCATATAAAGAAACTCTGTACGGAATAGACCTACACCCTCGGCTCCATACTTGAGCGCTAAATTCAGTTCTTTGACGGAGCTGATATTACCGGCCAATCGCAGGTTAACGCCATCTTTAGTGACGGCATCGACTGTAGCAAGCAGTTCCAGTTGTTCTTTCTTTTTATGTTGCTTATTCCGAAGAGAAACATATTCATTGATCGTTACCTCATCAGGATGAATTTGCACTGATCCGGTGTCTCCGTCTATCACGAGCATGTCTCCGGTCTGAATTGGGTTAGATAAATTATTCTCCAAACCTGCTACGAGCGGAATGCCCAGCGCACGAGCCATAATGGAGGAATGTGAGGTTTTACCGCCCATCATAGTAACAATACCTAGAACATAAGTTGGGTTCAAGTGAGCTAACTGGGAAGGAGACAACTCCTTCGCTACGAGAATATACGGCTGTGTATCCGATGGCAGCGTGACCTCAGGAGCACCTAAAAGATGCTTTAACAGACGGTTACCGACATCCTTGATATCAACCGCCCGCTCCTTCATGTATTCATCATCCAGCAGATCAAACATCGCTACAAAATGATCAATCGCTTCCTTAACAGCCACTTCCGCCGCCTTATACTGGCGTTCAATAATCCCCCGGATTTCGCTCATAAACACCGGATCATCCAAAATCGCCAGATGAGCATCAAAAATGCTGGATTCCTCCGGACCGACTACTTCTCTGAATTCTTTTTTGATGAATTCAATCTCGTCCTTAGAGGTACGGATACCTTCGTATAAACGCTCAAACTCCTTAGCTAGATCCACTGGGTTGACTTGTGTGTCTGGTAAGCTCCACTCCCAGTTCGGTAAGACAAAGGCCTTCCCGATAGCTACACCTGCTGCTGCGCCTATGCCTTGTATCATCCTTCTATCCCTCCAACGTTACTTTCATGTAAGACTACGGACATTACTGAAGATTGCCCCTTTTTAACATTTTTAAATGGAGCATAGCTCCATGATTTTACTCGATCAGGATTCGTAATCACCATTGGTGTAGCCAGTGAAGCTGCATGCTCACGCAAATAAGCGAGGTCGAATTTAACAAGCAATTGACCTGGTTCCACACTGTCGCCTTCTTTTACAACCGCCTCAAATGGCCCTTTAAGCTGCGAAGTGTCGATCCCTATATGCATAAGTACCTCCAGCCCTTCCGGCGTAGCAATACCAACGGCATGCATTGTAGGATAGACGTGCATAACCTTCCCGAATACAGGCGAAGTAAGCTCCCCTTTTTCAGGCAAAAATGCAACTCCATCACCCACTAGCTTCGCTGCAAAGATGTGATCCGGCACTTCCTCAATGGGCATCATTCTACCCTGCATCGGAGAACTGAACAATACCTGAGGCAAATCACGAAGCATTAGCTTATTAATCTCCTCGCGGATCAACTCTGAATACGTACCAAATACTACCTGGACATTCCCGCCACCGAGCTTGATAATTCCAGCGGAACCAAGACCTTTAAGCGCCCCTGTATCTATAAATCGATCATTATGGACGGTTAGCCTCAAACGAGTGATACAGGATTGTACTTGTACAATATTCTCCTTGCCACCAAGCGCCTCCAAAATCAATGGTGCCTGATAAGGGATATTGCCTGCCCAATCACCAAGTTCAGAACCTTCTTCACGCCCTGGTGTCGGGATCTGAAAACGGCGAATCGCCCAGCGGAACAAATTGTAATACACAATCCCATAGCCAATACCGATCGGAATCAAAAGCCAAGCTCTCTGTGACAGATGCAAATTCAAAAAGAAGTCAATTGCTCCTGCCGAATAAGAGAACCCGTGATGAATTCCCAGCATATAGGTCAGTACCATAGCGAGGCCAGACATTACAGTATGTATCGCGAATAAATACGGAGAAGCAAACAAAAACGCGAATTCAATCTGCTCCGAAACCCCGGTCAGAAAACAGACCAAAGCCGCTCGCATAAAAGTCTTTTTAATCTTAGGCTTCAAGTCCTCGCGCGCTTCCTGAATAATTGCAAAAGCAATGGCTGGCAGTGCGAACATCATAATCGGAAACAAACCCGCCATAAAAATGCCCGCCGTAGGATCGCCTGCAAAAAAACGTGGCAAATCCCCCTGAACGACAGTGCTACCATCAGGAGTTGTAAAGTTTCCAAACTGAAACCAAAACACATTGTTGAGAATATGGTGAAGACCGAAGGCTGTTAGTACTCTATATAGCACTCCATAAATAAAAACGCCAAATCCGCCTGTCTGCAATATCCCTTGAAAAAGATCATCCAGTCCTCTTTGCAGCAGTGGAGAGATCCCTAACATCACCCATGCAAAGCCAGCCGAAAACAATCCCATGAACAGCAAAACAAAACGCGAACCTCCAAAAAACTGTATCGCCTCTGGAAGCTTGATATTTTTGAACCGGTTTTGAGCGATACCGGCAACTATACCCAGCAAAATTCCGATAAGTGTTGCAGGTTGTACAAGCCCGTCTCCCATATGGGTAACAATCCGGTCGTAAGTGAACATTCCAGCCAGTGCTGCAAGACCCGCCGTTCCAGCTTGATTGGATAATCCCCATGCTACACCCACAGCGAACAAATAAGGCATAAAATAAAAGATTCCCTGCCCAGCGTATGTAGCCACTTCGGATACCGAAGAAAGTCCCCATGCAGACCAAGGTAAGCTGCCCAAACTAAGCAAAATGGCTGCCGCCGGCAGTACCATGGTAGGAAGCATTATGGCTCTGCCCAATTGCTGCAATGATCCGAGCCAATTCAAGGCTACCCTCTCCTTTCTTTCTATATTGAATGGTAAGCGCTGCGGGGGTTTTTGTCAAAATAAACTGAAGGAAAAGATCAGGATATATTTAAAACAAATACACACTCACTCCACAATAAAATCACATAGAAACACCATTCTATGGGCTCAGGATTCCAAAGCACTAAAGCAAACAATGCTAAAGTTGGTTAAAACCGATAAAAGTTACTCTGAATGAATGTGCGTCTCTAATAATGCTTCAAGTGTATGAGTTATATTTATTGAATGAAGTTTTGTCTGCTGACTGAGTCTCTTTCTTTTGCTGCCGATGATAAAAGAAGATGTTAATTGTACTTTGTACAACTATTTATATCCTATAAAAACTGAAATCCATATAAGTGTACTTTGTGCAATTATTTTTAATAATTCCACCCTTTTCCTAACCTTTGGTGTGTAATAAGTGTACAAAGTACAACTAAACCACAATAGAATAGAGATATTTCCGATATAGTTGTATATAGTGCAATTATTCTCCCACTCCTACCATATTTGATCTGGTCGCATAGCTTTCACTTCGTATTGTCGAACCCGTTCTCCCGTAATTACAGGCTTTATTTGCCCCTTCTCACTCAACGAGTGCAACAATCTGCGCGCCGTTCGAAAGTTAATGCTGAAATGAGTGGTCACATCCTTTGGACGGATCGCCCTACCCAGTCGCCAAGCCAACCGCAGAACCTCCTTCTCCTCAGACAAAATATCCATGCCTGCAGATTTGCGCGCCAAATGAGGTGCCAGCACCAATTGCAAAAGCATCCGGCACACCTCGGGGCGGTGCTGAAGATCATCAACAGAAAAATGAATCATTTTCCACCCCATTCCGGTCAGAAAAGTGTCCCGATTAACTGCATAGTTAAATCTCTCGCGGTCCATGTCCTTCACATGGCTTTGAAACCCGTCGCACTCAATCCCGAGACTGCCGCCGCTCTGCGGAAGAAAAGCGAAGTCCAGAAACTGAGATTTACGGTTCCAGTCGTACACTTCGTATTCTGGATGCAAATCATCAAGGCTCTCAAACAATGGCCACCATACATTCTGCAAGAACAACTTCTCCGCATAATTATGGCCTCTAACCAGCCTCCCCCTTCTTTCTCCTGATCTTTCAGTCAAGTGCTTGTTAATGAACATACCATGTGCTTCTTCAAATTCCATTATGGTATCCTCCCCTATAAAAATAAAAAAACGCCCTTCACCGCAAATCATGCGGATAAAGGACGTTCTTCGTCTAACTTCAGTATAACAAGCTCAGTTAGTGATTTGCATTAGAAATTGCACAGTCTGTACAGCCAATCGTAATCAAACGATGCTTTTGATCTTGGCTGTTCTTTAACATTAAAGTTGCAACTACTTCAGCGCTAAAAAATTTAGTTCGCTGGTTTGTTAGTTCCTTCTTTTGTCTGTCGGCTCGTATGCTCGCCGGTTCATTATTCTCTTGTTGTTGGTTCGTTTGTCGGCTCGTAAGCTCGTCAGTTCATCGTTTGCCCGTTCGTCGGTTCGTTCGAAATCCCTTGATACACGCTCTGATCATCATTTTTTCAATAGTCAGATAAAGTGTTGAACTACCGAACCTTATGCCCGAGTACGCCCATGCATCGTGATCGCTTCTTCGACCTTGATACAACGGTCCATAATCGCCGTCATACCGTGCTCAGCGGCGATTTCAGCGGCTTCCTGGCTGATTATACCCTGCTGAAGCCAGAGCACACGTGCGCCGATTTCAGCGGCCTCCTGTGCGACCTTTGCGCAGTATTCGCTTCGACGGAACACATTAACAATGTCCACCGGCTCTGGAATTTCCGCTAACGTATGATAGCACTTTTCTCCCAGTATTTCACCATCAACCAATGGGTTTACAGGAATGATCCGGTATCCCCGACTTTGCATAGCACCTGCGACCATATAGGAGGTACGGTCTGTTTTGTCAGACAGGCCAACAACTGCAATATTACCAGCAGAAGCAAGGATATCTCCGATCTGTTCCCGACTTGGATTCTCAAAGCTCATACATAGTGCCCCTTTCCATAGTTACACTTTATGATCCTTATTTAACTGAAGCTAAATTCGCTAGCCCCCTTACTTCTATTGTACCCACTCCACATTCGCACCAAGCGCACGCAGGTGATCAAAGTATTGCGGATACGACTTAGCGACATGGTGAGCATCCTTGATCAATAGTGGTTTACGCGCTCGTAAACCTACTACTGACAGCGCCATAATTACACGGTGGTCGTAATGCGCGTTAATGGTCACACCACCTTCGACGCCTTCAGGCATCCCGTGAACGATAATTTCATCGCGGCGTTCCTCAACATTGGCTCCTGCACGAGTCAATTCTGCCAAGTAATCAGTTATACGATCACATTCCTTATACCGAAGGTTCTCAACGTTATAGAATCGTGAAGTGCCTTCAGCAAATACGGCAGCAGCTACCATAGCCAGCACCGCATCGGTTGCAGCATCTCCGTCGAATTCAACAGCTTTTAGAACGCCGTTCCCTTGTACGTGAACTGTTCCCTCTTTATGAGTAAGCGGTACTTCCATCATACGCAACACATCAACAATGGCTCTTTCTCCCTGCTTACTCTGTTCCACAAGTCGATGTACCTTAACATCTGACTTTGTAACCGCAGCTGCTGCTAGAATAGCCGCAGAGCCAGGATAGTCACCTTGAACGGTATACGTTTTTGCCGCATAGGCTTGACGACCTGGCACTTTAAAGGACATATAATCATCCGCCGCATGAACCACAATTCCAGCCTGCTCCAATACTTCTAGCGTCTGACCTACGACAACCTTAGATTTCAAATCATCAAGGACAATAATTTCACTATCTTCTTCAAGCAATGGTGTCAAGAATAATAGAGCACTTAGGAACTGGGAGCTGACAGCACCTGAAACTGTAATTCTACCCCCAACAGGTTTGCCTCCGCGGATCGTGATCGGCAACTTACCTTCATTATGCTCTACCTTCACACCAAGCTGTTCTAGAGACACGATCAGGTCGTCATGTGGACGTTTGCCCAATGAGTCAGGATACGTGTTTACGAATGTAACTTCAGGGCTCAGCGCAGCAACAGCCATTAGAAAACGTAGTACTGCTCCAGCATTCCCCACATTAAGTTCCTTAACATCCTTAGGTTTGCGACCAAAGCCTTGAATCACAATCTTCTCATCATCTTCTGTGAGTACAGCTCCCAAATCTGCAATACAACGACGGATGGCATCGCTATCTTCACTATGTGCCGGATGATAAATCGTACTTACGCCTTCTGACAATGCGGCAACCAGCAAATAACGAGTGGTATAGTTTTTGGAAGAGAGGGCCCCAAATTCTCCTTGCAGGGATGGCGTTGGCCTAACAATAACGTCCATAATATAAACTCTCCTTAGTAGATATAGTTGTATGTAGTGCTCGTTTGACAGGGTATTCCATGCTTGTGTTATCATTAAACCATTCTTCTGATGAAAAGAGGTCACAACCATGCATAATGTTCCACAAATTACACCGCAAGAATTGCGGCAGTGTCTAGAGTCAGGGGAAGACCTTGTACTCATCGACGTTCGTGAAGACGAAGAGGTTGCCTTCGGGATGATTCCCGGTGCACAGCATATCCCCATGGGAGAAATTCCACACCGCACTGAGGATATTCCAAGCGATGCCAAAGTGATCTTTATTTGCCGTTCCGGTGCTCGAAGCCAGCGTGTCTGCGAATATCTACAACAGTTTGGCTATCATGCTACAAATTTAAGCGGCGGTATGATTGAATGGAATGAAACACTCTCTTAAAAGCTCAGCCGCGGTAATGCATTAAAATATATTGCGACACTTCTGCCGCTGTCAGTCCCGTTGTATCGACCGTGTAATGCGCGAACAGGTAAGCTTCTCGACGGTCTTCCATGATACGTCTAACCCGTTCTTCTGCATTGCCGGCGAGCAGCGGACGATTCTGATCTCCACTAACGCGGGCAATAATCTCTTCTTCTGTTGCCGTTAGCGCAACCACATGCCCTTTACTCAGCATTAAATCTGTATTCCCCGGCGCCAATACCGCGCCACCACCAGTAGATATTAATTTATTCTCAGACTCTAGCATACGCTTTAGTACTGCTGTTTCCACGCTTCGAAAGTAATGCTCTCCATCTTCCGCGAAAATTTCTGCAATGCTTCGGCCTTCAGTTTCAACAATGACATGATCCAGATCAACTAGCTCATAACCCAGTTCCTCGGCCAAAATAGCGCCTACTGTTGACTTCCCCGTTGCCATCATCCCTACTAAAATAATGTTCTTATTTCTTTGCTCTTCGTTCAACTTTTTAAATTCTTCTGTATCCCCAGCCATGTCTATCCTCCAACCGCGATATTTGTCATATCATAACACAGGGTCAAAACATTAGACAATCTGCTTCACTTAGTAAATACACATCAAAACTTCAACAAAAAAGGCCCGAAAGCCTCCCCATTTCTGGTGAAGCAATTCGGGCCACTTTTTTAAAATATAAGAAAGTACAAGTTTCATGTTATACATTAACCTTATATTTCTCGCATAAACGCTTCTACCGTCCTTTAGGGATGCCGAAGGCGTTATTGCTTATAACCGTAATAAACTAGATTATTCTGCAGACATCCAGTTGTGGTGGAAAACGCCTTCTTTGTCTACACGTTTGAACGTATGTGCGCCGAAGTAATCGCGTTGAGCCTGAAGCAGGTTCGCAGGCAGTCTTTCTGTACGATAACTATCATAGTAAGCCAATGCGCTGGAGAATCCAGGTACTGGAACACCCATCGTTACAGCTGAAGCGATAACTTTACGCCATGCGGATTGGTAATTGTCCATAACATCCTTGAAGAAAGGATCAAGCAATAGGTTCTTAAGATCTGCATTGTTCTCGTAAGCATCCGTGATGTTTTGTAGGAAACGGGAACGGATAATGCAGCCACCGCGCCAAATTTTAGCCAACTCGCCATATTTCAGATCCCAACCGTATTCGTCGGAAGCTACGCGAAGTTGAGCGAAACCTTGAGCATAGGATACGATTTTACTTGCAAACAATGCTTTACGCACGTTCTCGATGAATTCAGCTTTGTCACCATCAAATGGTGTAGCTTCTGGTCCGTTAAGCACTTTGCTTGCTTCTACGCGCTCATCCTTCATTGCAGAGAGGAAGCGTGAGAATACGGATTCGGTAATCATGGACAAAGGTACACCAAGATCCAATGAGCTTTGGCTTGTCCATTTACCAGTTCCCTTTTGGCCAGCGGAATCAAGGATCACGTCAACCATTGGTTTACCAGTTTCTTCATCATACTGAGCAAAAATATCTGTAGTAATCTCGATCAGGTAGCTGTCGAGCTCACCGCTATTCCACTCTTTGAAAATGTTGTGAAGTTCTTTTGCATCCAGACCTAGAACGTCTTTGAGCAGCTGGTAAGCTTCACAGATCAATTGCATATCACCATATTCGATACCGTTGTGCACCATTTTAACATAGTGTCCCGCACCGTCTGGTCCGATATATGTACAGCAAGGCTCACCGTTAACTTTAGCTGAGATTGCAGTTAGGATTGGTTCAACTAGCTTATACGCGCTTTCTTGACCGCCAGGCATAATGGAAGGACCTTTAAGAGCTCCTTCTTCACCGCCAGAAACCCCAGTTCCGACAAAGCGGAAACCTTTTTCTTCCAGATATTTACTGCGACGAACCGTATCAGGGAAATAAGCATTTCCTCCGTCGATAATAATGTCGCCTTGATCAAGATGCGGCAACAGTTGCTCGATGGTAGCATCAGTAGCTTTACCAGCTTGAACCATGATCAGAATTTTGCGCGGTGTTTCCAGCGAAGCTACAAATTCCTCAACGGAAAATGTGCCTACGAGGTTTTTACCTTCCGCCTCAGCAAGAAGATCATGTGTCTTCTCCGGTGAGCGGTTAAACACGGATACGGAAAAACCTTTGCTTTCGATATTTAGAGCCAAATTCTTGCCCATTACCGCCAAGCCAATAACGCCGATTTGTTGTTTTGCCATCTGGTCCTCCACCCTTTGCACCCTATATTTTTGGGAAATCCATTTCTCGCAGTATAAGAATACCACCCTTTATCAGAGACAGCAAAGCCTGCCCTGCGAATAAAGATCAAATTCATCGACAAAACCATTGCCAATATGAAAATGATCACAATGACTATTTTAACGTTTTTAGCGCCAGAAGTGAACCCCTGTCTGCAAGTTCTCAAACAAATCTAAGACACCCCGAAATTCGGGGTGCCCCTAAGCAACTTATTTCGGCACCTTGTTTACCATTCTAACATATACAATTCCTTCGTCAAAAAGGTAAGCTGAGCTCGGCATTTCTCCGCGCGAATCATATCCTCAGCCTTAAGTGCATCATTTAATCGATCCAGCTGCTCATCCACTTCAATCCTGCGCTGGCGAATTCGTTCCTCTCCTTCAACAGAATAATAGAGCTTGGTCAGCTCCTCATCTGTGAGCATAGGACCCTTCTGATATAAGACTCGCTGCTGATAACCCGAGATTTCAACAAGACGAATCACTTCGCCGAACAAAATATTTTCAATAATGATCTGACGATCCCGGAAACGCTTTACAATGGCATGGCCTCGCATGTCCCCAATTAACTTCTCCATCCATTCTGACAAGCGAGCATCACGAATCATATAGTCACCCACGAGTTTATAGCCATCTTTGATCCTTTGAAAACGTAATTTCACCAGTTTACGACCCGTACGGACCGAAATTACAAAGACCTGTTCGTTCTCGCTCCAATATAGGGAATAACCTTTTTGAATCAAATCCTTGATCAGGTCCTGGATATGCTGTCTGTCGAAACGCAGCTCCAGGTTACAATACTCCACCTCGTCGTTTTTGTTCACGGCACTCCCCCCTAACTGCTTCACATCTGCAAAGCCAACTCAATTGTTGAATTCTTGATTTTTTATGGCTGCCGGACCTCTTCAAGTAGTAGTTACTTTTGCGTTCGTCTTAGTCTTATTTTATACTTCAGTTTATGTAGCGGTAACTTGGTTTATTGACTATTTTTACCCGCAACAGACTTTCTCCAAACGCTGATTCAATTTTTTATTTCTTTTAGTCCTTTTAATTCCTAAAAAAAGCCGCTGACAACTAATTCTCAGGTTGTCAGCGGCTTTTCACATCTAAGGTCAACTAGTTTTAAATTTCAACTTCGTTCTGTGTACAATTAGTAAATGCAGCCCAAAGAGCATCAACATTACAATTGCACTCATCAGAAACGGAACACCGTGACCTACATGGTCCCATAGTCTCCCTGATATCACTGGTCCTGCCACCATCCCTGAGCCTTGCAAGGTCAAGAAAAGCCCCCACACAGTCCCTCGTTCCCCCTTAGGCACTTGCTTAGCCAGAAAGGCATTCCATGCCGGGAGAATAAGCGCGTAACTTATACCGACCAATGCCACCGCGATAAAAGCAAGCGGGAGCCAGCGTACCTGTGAGAACAGGGCAAGGGAAAAGGCGGCGAGCAAAAAACCAATGTTCAGAAACACAGTTGTTCCTATTCTGTCTACCAGCTTGCCTGCTGGAATTAGAGCGAGCACCGTAATCCCACCACCGGCAATCAGAAGTAGGCTAAACTGATTTGGACTAACATGCAACTCCGTACGTGCAAACAAGGTAACTACAGGCGTCATCAAGCCAATGGCAAAAGCCTGAAGAAATAAGGCCGGATATAGTAGGCGACTGACTTTAAGCGTCGTTCTGACCTGATGTAGTGTTCTTTTTATACTTTCTAACGGACTAATTTTTTTACGTTCAACGACTCCACCAAGCCCCTGCATGTCCCTAACAACTGCATGAGTGCCACTTGACGAGATTCTTTTAGGTAGAAATAGGGCAACTACAACTACTACAGCAGCACACCCTAGCAGGACCAAAAAGGCTACACGATAGCTTTGTCCCCCCTGATCCATCAAAAAATTCACTACAATTGGACCGATTCCCGTTCCTGCGAGCGATGCCATCTCAACAGCACCCATAGCTGCACCACTGCTGCCGCTTTTAGTAGATCCCGCCAATTCCGTTATTCCGGTCATCACACAAGGCCAAAGCGGGGATGTCCCGATCCCAAGAATAAGACAGGCAATCGAGAGCGTAACTGCTGTTTTGGCATATATTATCATTCCAACAGCTACTAGGATCAACAACAAGGCACTTGTCATGGTCCAGCGAAATCCTATGCGCTCCATAACCCAGCCAGAAGGGCTACGGAATAGATTATCCCCCAAATACTGGAGTGCAAAGGCAAAGCCTACTACCGTAACAGATAGACCCAAAATATTCTCCATATATACGGGTAACAAAGCGACAAGTAACGACCCTTTAACAAACTCAACTAAAAAAATAATTACCCACATCTCCATGATAAATGGGGACGTCAAACTGATATGTGTACGTTGTGCAGCTTTTGTGGACATTCTATCACATCCAAATCCTAGTATTCTGTAGATTGTTTTGTTATACTGATGCTTGCCTTAAATTTTAATATTCGCGAAAGGTTGTGACAGCATTAAATGAATCAACACCGTACTCCCCTCTTCACAGCTTTAAAAAAGCATGCCGCCGGCAATCCCGTTCAATTTCATATCCCGGGGCATAAGAAGGGGCTAGGAACCGATGCCGAATTCCGTGAGTTTATCGGCGATAACGCTCTATCCATCGATCTAATCAACATCGCACCGCTTGATGATTTACATCAGCCAACTGGAGTAATCCAGGAAGCTCAGAAGCTGGCTGCGAAGGCTTTCGGCGCCGACTATACGTATTTTAGCGTACAGGGCACGAGCAATGCCATCATGACGATGATCCTCTCTGTCTGCTCACCGGGTGATAAAATAATTGTGCCGCGCAACATTCATAAATCTGTGATGTCGGCCATTATCTTCTCCGGAGCCAAGCCTGTGTTTGTCTCGCCTGTTCAGGATGAGAATCTCGGGATAGATCACGGCATAACGACCAGTTCGCTGGAACGAGCGTTAAGGCGTCATCCAGACGCCAAAGGAGTTCTAGTAATCAATCCCACGTACTTCGGTGTATGCGCCGACCTGCGTTCGATTGTCGACCTGGCTCACCGTTACGGTGTACCCGTATTGGTGGACGAGGCACATGGAGTACTGATTCATTTTCATGAGGATCTGCCGGTATCGGCCATGCAGGCCGGAGCGGACATAGCTGCCACTAGTGTGCATAAACTTGGCGGCTCCATGACGCAAAGCTCGGTACTGAATCTTAATGCTAAGACGGGTCTGATTAACCCGCAACGGGTACAGACCATTATGAGCATGCTGACTACAACATCTACCTCATATATTTTATTAGCGTCTTTGGATACATCAAGACGTAATCTCGCGCTGAACGGTCATGAAATGGCGGAAAGAACCATCAGACTGTCCAACTACGCACGCGAAACGATCAATACGATCGAAGGCCTGTACAGCTTTGGAAAAGAGATCCTTGGGACAGAAGCAACATTTGATCATGACCCAACTAAGCTTAACATTCATGTGCGCCATTTAGGGATCACAGGATACGAAACCGAAAACTGGCTGCGCGAGAAGTACAACATCGAAGTAGAACTAAGTGACATGTATAATATTCTTTGCCTTATTACCCCAGGTGATACCCAAGAATCAGTAGATAAATTATTAGCTGCACTTCGGGTGTTGTCCGCCATTCATTACAGCAAGGGTGAAATCTACGAACTTAAGGTTCAGGTTCCAGAAATTCCACAGCTTGCTCTGATTCCAAGGGACGCTTTTTATGCGGATACGCAGTTAGTTCCATTCCGTGAATCTGCTGGCTACATTATTGCAGAGTTTATATATGTATATCCGCCTGGAATTCCTATTCTTCTCCCTGGCGAAGTTATCACTCAGGATAACATCGATTATATTATTGACCATGTGGAGATCGGACTTCCGGTTAAAGGTCCTGAAGATCGCAGCATCACGAACATAAAAGTGATTGTAGAAGCCGATCCTATTTCCTAAGACCCATCATTTTCCTAAAAAACTTCATTCATTTATACAAAAACCCGATACCATAATAAGTATCGGGTTTCTGTATATAAACATCAACTGTCATATACACAATAGAACAGCTTAATTTAGTCGCTAAAATCTATTCTTGCTGAGCAAGGAGATTGTTGTAAGCTTCTTCAACAGCTTTCCATTCTTCTTCATCTTCGATATTGTACAATACCATTTCTTCGTCTTCTTCTTCCATACGCAGAATAATGCCATCCGCTTCAGGATTTTCCTTTTCTAACAGCAGCGCGTATAGTTTCTCACCGATGTCGAAAGTTTCAACCAATACCATTTCAACATCTTCGCCCTGCTCGTTCGTCAAGGTCAGCACAAACTCCTCGTGCTCATGGTCGTGATCATGCCCGCAACCGCATGCTTCACCATGCTCATGTTTGTGATCGCTCATTGTAATACCTCACTTTGAATTGTATTATCCTACATCTGGTATACTACCACGTTAGATTAGTTCAGGTCAATTTAGAAGCCTTAATTAAGAGCTGTAATTACCTTTTCTGACACAAGAACGTAATCCGCATTTTTGGAAGCTTTCATGTAGAAGCCTACCCGATATTTTCCGGTTTCTTTAAAATCATAAGTAAACTCCGAGGTCGGAAACCAGAAATTATCCTTCTGCGAGCCTTCAAGCTCCTGCGACTGAATATCCTTAACATTACCAGAGGGGTCCGTTATGGCTACTTTTACAGCTGAAACCTCTTCTGTTAAGCTATCTACCTGGGTTAATATTTTAATCTTAAGCTTGCCTACGTTTACGTTACCAAAGACCGTATTATCCTTAAAAAGAACAATATGAACATTAGGCTTAAGAATCGTCACTTTTCCAGATCCATCCCAATTCACTACCCCGCCCGCTTCTCTAGCGGGAATATATGTTTTTCCATCAATCAAATAACCGCCGTCTACAATTTCCGTCCCGTTGTTCCATACCCTGATTTTCTTACTCACAGAATCGGCGAACAATAAGGAGCCACCCATCAAGGAAAAAGCAAACACACATAAAGTGACTTTTTTCCATCTATTCATTTGAAACCCTCCAAATAATTCATGCTATTAATGTATACTTACTTTGTCTCAGCAAGTTGCGCTAATTGTAGGTAAATATTTCATTCATCTTCCGAAAAATGATATTATGTACTTGTTCAAAGTTGATATATTAGCTAACAGCGATTTTAGGAGGGTACTTTCTTATGAGTCTGAGCCTACAAATGCTAGGAACTGGCAATGCTTTTGCTAAAAACTATTTTAACAATAATGGCTTGCTACTAGCTGATGATTATACCCTACTGATTGATTGCGGGATTACAGCCCCACTTGCCATGCATACCATCGGGAAATCCTTCCGTGACGTAAACGCTACTCTAATTACGCATATTCATGCGGACCATGTTGGAGGTCTGGAAGAGCTAGCACTTACGCTAAAGCACGTATACGGGAAAACTATGAGATTACATTTACCTGAGACGCTTGTTGAGCCACTTTGGAACAACACCTTAAAGGGTGGATTATACCAAAAAGATGCAGTAGCCTCCCTGACCGATATCTTCGAGGTTAACCCTATGAAACCCGGAATTACGTACAAGCTCGCTCCTTCTCTTTCGCTCGAGATCATACATACGCCGCATATTCCTGGCAAAGATAGCTATTCCCTTCTAATAAATAATGAGATTTTCTACAGCGCGGACATGACTTTTCAGCCGGATCTACTTATACGCCTTGTCCGTGAGCACGGCATCCGAATGATTCTGCATGACTGTCAGCTTGGTGGATCAGGTGTTGTTCACACCACACTGGAGGAGTTAATGTCTTTACCTGAAGATGTTCGACGTATCATCAAGCTCATGCATTATAGCGATGAACAACCTCAATTCGTCGGGCTTACTGGAGAGATGGAGTTTATTGAGCAGCATGTAATTTATAAACTCTGATTATGATTAAAAAAAGACCGTACATTGACGTCCGATGACGTATGTACGGTCTTTGCCTTTAGAACTATGAGAAACTCGGAAGATTATCCAAATTGTTGGTTGGATCCCCATCCGCGTCGCCGCGAATATAAGTTCCTCCGTCTTTACCTTTAAAAGCATTCACTCCGGCAATATTTCCGGCCTGTACTTCTTGAAGCGCTTGGTCATACGCCAGGACACGTCCTGTAGAGGTCTGGAAACTGGTTAAATCTCCGTCTCCATTTTTCTGTACAGCTACGAAACTTTCGCGTTCGTTATTTGGCACTTCAGCTCGCCCCTTGCGCTTGGATTTGCCATCATATGGCACATCCTAGCTTGCTTCATGGAACGGTAAATTATGTGCACTATTTTTAAAGAGTTTTCTGCATCCGTACATGTAGAATACCTGCGTCATAAAAAGGTTCCGTAGAAATCACTTCATATCCTAGCTTCTTGTAGAAATTCTCAGCTTGGCACTGTGCATCAAGAATCGAAGCTTCCAGTCCAAGTTCCCGAGCAAGCTCTTCCATAGCTAGCAACAGAACACGTCCGTATCCTTTGACTCGATAATCTTTCAGTACGGCGATACGCTGCATTTTGGCTGTACCTGCTTTGTAATAAATCAATCTTCCCGTAGCCACAGGTACACCTTCATCTATAATTAGAATATGGTGCGCATTCGGACCGATAATATCGTATTCATCAATTTCTTCCTCAGCCGGTACCATTTGTTCCTCTACAAATACTTTGGTACGAATATCCAGCCCCATTTGAAGCTGTTCCTCTGTAGTTACCCGTAAGATTTCTGCCGCCATGTTAGTCCCAAACTCCTCTCTCTATGTATCCAACGATAGTTGTCTATTATATAAAAATTCGACTAGAAAGAAAAGCCTGAGCATGAGAAATCATCTTCTACGCTGCTCTAATCTGCAGAATATACTTCTTCAGGAATCGAACGATTGTATGTGTCTTGCATCACTGGTGACAATGGAGGGTACTGACCTTTTGGCTTTCCATCTAGGTTGGTCATTTCTTTGATTTCCATGACTTTTGTTGGCTTCGCCTCGGAACATCCTCCCAAAACCATCAGTAACAGCAAACAAACGCCGACTTCCCATTTCAAAAATTTAGGCATGGTTTTACTCCTTTCACCGTTCAACTGCGGTTATTCTCATTACAGCTTTGACGGTTCATGAGTTTTATAAACCATTGGATCACTTCATTGCCCGATTCTAACCCTTATAGATTCACATTTCCAACGACATGGACCATGTACATCATTCCTGCCAGAAAGCCAGCTAATACAAAATAAGCGATACCGTATTTCCAGCGTGAGCTAACCGGCACATCGTAATACTTATCGTTCTCGTAGACCGAATAGCTGATATCACAATTCATCTTAAGATGAAGCCCATTCTCTAAGGTCACAGGCTCTAGCTGCGAGATACGTACCTTTTCAATGATGCATTGTTGCGAAAGCGTAGCTCTACCAATATAGTTCAGTTGATCCCATCTCACCCCTACATACTGCTGTCTTTCCAAATCACTGTAAGTAGTAAAAGGTAAATCTCTTCTATGCTCTGGTCCTGGAATCATGTAGCCTGCATCTCTAAGTGGCTCTACTGGAATTAAGAAACTCTTCGTTACAGAATAAAGGCGATTGTTAGTGCGTCTCTTCACATATTTGTTATACAGATCGTAAGCAAATAACGCCCAAATAATAAAGAACAAGATCGAACGCATATAGATGATGATGGCTAAACCACCCACGAGCCCCACAAGCCACAGCCAGCGCGTCACCGCGGTTGCAATACGGCCGCCGTCAAGCGGGTGAATCGGCAGCAGATTGATCAGATTAAGTAAAAAACCTATATAAGCCAAGGAATAGAGAAGTGGACTATCCATGTAATAAGCCGCCCCAAAAACGGCTGTAGCCCCAATGGTTCCTAAGATCGGACCTCCAAAAGCAATATAAGCTTCCGTCTGGGCATCCAGCGGCTGTTTTTTCATTGTAATTAAAGCTCCCAAAAACGGTATAAACAGCGGAGCGCTGACTGGAAGCCCGATCCGTTTCGCTGCTATTACATGTCCTAATTCATGGACTAGCAAGAGCAGGACAAAACCCACGGCAAATCCCCACGGGTAAATCAAAGCATAAGCCCATATTGAAATCATCATTGATATTAACGGCCCGGCAATTTTACCTATTTTCAGAAGAGACAGAATTGCCTTTCCTTTAAACAGGAGCATCGCCGCCCCGCCCCCCAACCATTTCCATGGCGTGGAAGAATCCTTTTTCTGCTCATTTTGCGGCAAGTTCTCAAGCTCCTTTTTCTTTCAATTTTTATCTAACTGCTGTACATTACCATCCATTTTATCATAAGCGCTTAAGGAGTATTTCCATAAAAAAGCACTTGGCTAAGTATACGACACAACTTTTAGAATCGTTTCAACGTCAAACAAACAGATAATGGATAATTTTTACTATTATTCAAGGGAAGAAAGTGATTTCGCTCCAATACACAACCACCACCTCACACAAAATAACCCAAATTTTATGGTTACCCTATAGGCTAACGCCGTGAACGTTATAGGCTACGAACCATAGACTGTTATCAGGGTTATTCAATTGAGGAGGTTATTTATGGATACAAATGCAAATTTACATCAACAGGTCAGTTGGAATTGTATGAACAAATACGTTGGTATTACAACGACTGACGGTCAGTCCTTTGATGGCTTTATTGCCCATGTAGATCAAAACTATGTTACTCTTGCGGTTCCTAGCAACGAAATGGTAGAACGTTTAAACGGAATGCCTACACACGAATCGGCGTATAGACAATTTGGATTCCGGCCTGGCTTTTTCCCAAGACGTCGCTTCTTTCCACGACGCATCCCTTTTTTCGGTATAAGCGATATATTTCTACTCCCGTTCTTTATCTGACGTGGCTCATGGGGATGGAGCGGCATCCCCTTTTCTTATTATTTTAAAGACTATGTAAACTATCATCCCTATAGATTGTAAAAAAAGAATTGCCATCCTACTCTATCGTATGGTATTATGAAATTCGTCGCAGGACGGTAGCTCAGCGGGAGAGCACTATCTTGACAGGGTAGGGGTCATGGGTTCGAACCCCATCCGTCCTATATCTCCAATTGTAGCAAGGGTTTGAAGCATATTCTTCCCTTATCTATAATTAGTGGTCACACAGTGACACGTTTATAAAATAAAAGACCATCACATTTAAGGACAATAATCCTTGAAAGTGGTGGTTTTTTGTATGCTTATGAAGTTTGCATTATCAGAGTTTCGCCAAGATCGTGAATATCGTAATGTCTCTGATCGTACTCTAACCGCTTATATGGGTTTGTTGAATGAGTTTCACCAATACTGTATTCAGCATGAGATCATTAATGTTGAAGATTGCACAGCATCCTTCGTTAAACAGTACCTCCTTCATTGCAAGGAAAAAGGCAATAACCCCACAACGGTAAACACCAAGTTACACATCCTTAAGATATTCTTCAATTACTTTGAAACTGAAATGGAAGTCTTCACTCCTAAAACCAATCCAACTAAACGAATTATCTTTGCTAAAGAAGATGTTAAGATTGAAGTTTTCAACGATGCTCAAATTAAACAAATGTTACGTTATTACCAATCAATCAAATATCGTGATAAATCCTTATATGCCTATCGAGATTACTTTCTAATCATTTGGTTATTAGGCTCTGCATGTCGTTTAGGTGAAACAGTAAGTTTAAGATGGTCAGACGTTGATCTAGTCAATCAAGTTATAACCGTTAATGGTAAAAAGAGAGTTGCCAGCAGTATACCAATGTCAGACAGATTAAAACGTGAATTTGTAGAGTATCGCATATTCATTGAAAAATACTTCCCAACCATGCCTGAAACAGTGTTCACTGATCGTAATGGGAAACAGTTGACAGATAACGCCTTGAAAATGGTATTTAAACATTTAAAGGCAATTATGAACTTCAAATCAGTACGTCTTTCCTGCCATACCTTCAGACATACAGCAGCGCATAAAATGATTATGGCTGGTTGTGATATTGGTACAATTCAAAAATTACTTAGACACAGTAATGTTAATATGACCCTGAAATACTTCTCACTTTGGGGAACGGCATTAGCCGAGCAAAACGAAAAATTCAACGCTTTGAACAATTTGGATATATAACATCTTTAAAAACTATAATACTAAGGGAGATAATTAAAAATGAAAACAACAGTAAATGCTGAAATCGCTAAATATGCTTTGGTATTAACCGTCCCATTCCAATCCGTTGGAGTAACTGTAGGTAAAACTTATCCAATACTGAAGAATGAGTTTGACGGTGAAATGTATGTGACTGATGATGAAGGAAGACAAAATTCAGGTGCGCTCATGATGTGCGAAACAATGCTGTTCGTGTGATTCTGGAGATGTTAGGTTTTTCAAAAACGCTGAAACCCTTGTAATCATAAGGGTTTTTTGTGTATTTCAATGACATCTTTATCAGTATAAGTAGCGAAATGCTAGACTTTTTAGAAAAACGCTGAAAGCCTTGCGGCAGTAAGCATTGAGTCACTTTTCGATGGTTTATTTATCAGTATGGTATGCGGAGTAGCGAAATTAGGTTTAACATGGTTTAGAAAACATAAATATACGATGAAGAACCCATATGTATCAAGGGAAAACGATGATTTTTCGTGTTCTATTTATCAGTATGGATACAGTGGACAGTCTATGGTATTTATCAGTATGGGATATAAAAATGTTAGCATTTAGAAATCAATTAAGACTATTTAGAAATCCCTTTATTCTCCGTATTTTATAAGGCTCAACAGGTGTAAAGTAAAAAACGCTAATAAGGGATAAATAACGTTAATATTTAGTTTGCATTATTAGTCGATGCTCCCTCCTCCCCCATACCCCATAAAACAAGTCTTTCATTACAAAGTCTCTAAAAAGAAAATAGAAATGTCCAAGTTTAGAAATCATCAAAACACCCTTATAAATATTGACTTTTTTACCTCTTTTCCAAAAACGCTAATAGGGAAGATAACAGCAATAAAAATGTCCAAGTTGATTGATTTTTCATTAAACGTTGATTTTTCAATCTCTAACACTCAAGTTCAAGTTGAACCTGATCCTTTCAAATCAATAATAACCCTAGAAATCAACAAACATGAGAGAATCTTAATACTCTTTTAGGGTGGCAGATGAACATAATGTTAATCTGACAAATGGCGAAAATAATGGAACGCTGAGTTTGATTCTTATTTTTCTCGTTACGCCTGATTTCCAGCCTTTAAATGATACTTTTCCAATGTCTGAATATACACGCTTGATAAAAATAGCGCTACAAATCAACGTATTGTTCAAATTCCTTAATGGTCTTTTAAGGAGAGCAATAGTTTAGTCTATGTCGCGAAATGTGGACAATTGGTTATTCTTCGTTAAAGTCAATGTTTATATGAGTTTTTTACTCAGTTCCATAACGAAAAAATGCTTAACTTGGACATTCTATTAATTTCAACTCTCATTAAACGTTGATTTATCAAGGTATTTCAATAATATGTAAATATATGGTTGATGGCCTTTTAAGGAGACGTTATATTCTCGATAAAGTAGAGAATTACTCTATTAGTCGATAAATCCTATATGTAGCATACGTTTTTCTATTCATTTTCAAAAAAAGATACTGCTATACAAGGGAGACGTATCCGATATAATGATTCACGATTACTATATATAAATAATGTGTATGTTTAGAGAATGTCTAAATCCATTGTTACATAGGGTTTTCTGTATATCGAGTCTATTTCTTATATATGGAAGAAAGAAATAAATGCTCGTTAACTCCATAAAGTTAATAGGTGTACACATGTCGATAAATCCTATATGTAGCATACGTTTTTTATTCATCTGTGAAAATAGATAATGCTATACAAAGGAGAGGACTCAGGGGCGAAAATAAAATTTTCTGCATAATGTTCAAGAACCCATATATACCATTGGTAAATAGCATATTTGCGAGAAATAGATAATGTTATACAAGGGAGATATTGCGGATTATCGCAAATCACGATTTCAGATCAAAAACGGCACACTTTTAAAATAAATAGTACTTAAAATCGGCACGAACATTGGCTTTTTTGATGATGTCCAAGGTTCCCATATGATAGGGGTATGTTACCAGTTAGAACCTTATATATCAGTATAGGAGACATATTTAAACATGTAATCAAAACGACGGAAACGAGAACAAGTTTAAACCAGCATAAACCCTAATATAATAAGGGTTTTTATTAATTCATCAAAAAAATTAGATGTGTGTTTAAGGGGGATAAAAAGAATAATATCTAATCAAATAGAAATGCTTGAAAAACCTTTATGTACCAAGGGTTTTAAGTCACATTTGATTTTTTATATAGATGATAGAATACCCAACTTTTCATTGAATCCATGTTTCAACGTGGGTTGAATGAAGGATTGGTTATCCTTCGCAAACTTCATATCCTCTCTTTACATATGAGTGACGGCTTAATTTTCAGCACGTCTCTTTTTTTGTAAAAATTTTACTGAGGATATACCAATATCAAATTAGAGAGGATGGAACGAATGGAATTTACACCAGAACAACAGGCACACATTGATCAGATGTTAGCCGACACAAAGACAACATGGGAGACAGAGGTATTAACTCCGCTTACTACTGAGCGTGATGAGTTACTTGCATTTAAACCTGTTACAAAGTCAGACGCAGAGAAAGCACTGGAACAACGTGAAGCAGATTTGTTTAAAAAGGAAGTTGGCATTGAGTTGAAAGCAAATAAACTCGATGACTTTGCTGAATTTCTGAATGTTAGCAACGCTGATGAATTGAAAGTTAAGGTTACACAATTAACCAAGATTCTCGAAGCAAGAAAACTCAACAATGGTTATGTCCCTGATAATCACAAACAAACAACAGCCTACGATCAAGCCGCCGCTAAGAATGATGTAAATGGCATGATCGGTGCAAAATTAGCAAAACTGTTCAACTAAAATAAAAAACTTAAATTGAAAAGGATGATCATTAATGTTTAAAACTACTAACCTTACTGCTGGCGAAAAGATTTCACTGGTGAATGAAATTGCGAAAATTGGTATTCAGGATACTCCTCTTACTTCCCTGTTGATGGCTAAAGGACTTGTCGGTAAAGCCAATGGAACTATTCAAACTTGGAGAGAAAAGACGCTTGATACTACTGATGATATTAGTGTTGTTGAAGGTAACGAATCCCCTGTTTTCTATGAATCGGGTCGCGCTGAACTCAATAACGTTTTGCACATATTTCAGAAAGGTTGCTCCATTTCCGGTACAGCCAATGCAATCAATGTAACTGGTCAAGGTAATGTATTCTCTGGTGAAGTTGCTGACCGTCTGCTTGAAATTAAAGTGGCTATGGAGAAAGCACTCACATCTGGTACACGTAATGATGGCTCCCTGACTCCTTTCATCCGTAAGATGGATGGTATCGAGAAATGGGCACATGCTTCCAACGTTCTTACAGGAGCAGCGAGTGGTGTTATTACTGAGGATGAAGTAAAGAATACAGTTAAGAAACTATGGACACAAGGTAATCAATCAGGTCAATACTTCGCATTAGTTAATGCAGACTTGAAAGAAAAAATTGATGGCTTGTACAAGGACAAATACAGTTATATTGCACAACAAAATGTATTTGGTTTGATTGTTGATACCATTCGCACAAACTACGGTAGCATCAACCTTGTCCTGTCACGTCATGCAACCGCTGACAAGATGACAATCTTTGATGCTGGCGCTCTGTCTCTTGACTACTTGCGTCAACCTGAGTTTGAAGCATTGGCTAAAACCGGAGATAGCGTACGTGGTTTGGTTACTGCTGAAGCAACTCTACGTGTGGGCAGCAAGAAAGCCGTTGCACAATATACATTGAAAGCCTAATACATACCATTAAGGTTGGTGGACTATTTCGCTGACCTCTTTATAGTTACATATTTGATTGGGGTTTGTATTCAATACAGACCCCTTTTATTTTTATAAATTTATTTAGGGAGATAACTATATGAACACGGAAAGAATGGAGTGGAAAATTAAAAGGATTCAGCGACAGATTAAACAGAACACCGTAGCAGCACATTTAAATTGTTCCAGCACTCTCATATCTCTATACGAAAACAATAAAGGTGACATGTCAGATTACAGAATCGCCCACTATAAGCAATTTATCAGCAATGACTAAACTATAACAAGGCAGGTGTCAAAAATGATTGAATTTATTTAACTCCCTTTGGTGAAGACGATTGGCTACCGTAAAAGGTAAATCCAAACCAATCATTTTTATCTGTAGGGAGCACCATAAGTTTCGAGTTAGATGGTTTCAATTCATCTAATTATGCAAAAACAACTTAAAGACAAATTTCCACAATGGTGTAATGAAACACAACAAGGTAAATATAATCTATGTATGTCCGATGACTTAGATTCCCTGTTCTCTTGTTCAATCCTCTATAAATTATTCGGCTATGAAATCAAATACTTCTATGACTTTGATTCAATTTATTCTGCACCACACATACATAAGCCTACAGTATGCGTTGATATTGCTATCGAGCAAGGAATGACATGGGATAATCATGTAGTTAAAATAATGCCAAATGACAAAGTAAATCCTCAATCAGCAAACATAAACGCAATCAATGGTACAAACCGCAATAATTATTTTACCAAGTATGCTGGTTCTACCCTCTTACAAATATTTTCATATTACAACATCCCTATCCCCAAGAGTAGAGAAGCCCGTTTAATCCTCCTAGCCATTGATTCTAGTTATATGGGACATTACAACAAGGATTTTAAGGACACTCATAGACGCTATATGGAACAGTTAGAATTGTATGATTTAATAGATGTATTGGAGCAGGAAACGTCTGTACAGGCGTATAACGATGTTAAACGTAAGTATAATTTAAACGGCAAGATTTCAGTTAACAACGGACATTTATATACCACAATTGACCTTGTAGCCATGCAAGGCTTATTTGACGTTGACTTGAAATTGTCAGAAGAGAATTTTATTAAAACTTATGAGTTCAGTGTGCGTGGTAGACACCCTGCTATTGGAATGTCAAAACCCGAGGTATACAGTTTTGCCTTAACAGGTAGAAATGAATTCAAATATACGACAGCAGGAAATAGTGTAGTTTAAATAAATTATTGAGAGGACTAGGCGAAATTGCCGACCCCTCTTTTCTATTCACACAACAAAGGAGATAATAAATCGTGGAAAATACACAACGGTTTTTTTATTGTTATGACAAACGGCTACGCAATCAGTTAATGAAGAATAAGCAATCTTACATATGTTCAGGACTTCATCAACAAACACTAAATCCATTCTGGCAGTTTCCATTCACTGAAGAATTGGTACGTGTTATTTCAGAGTATAATTACAAATCTAAATCGTAATATTAACAACCTTAAAAATAGTGTGACAAAACTAAATCGAAAAACCGTTGATACATAAGGGTTAAAGGCGTGTCATTTGACAGAATAAACAAAAGGGTACACATATACCGATAATAGTTTGACAAAACATGTAATAGGGTATATATTTAGGAAATATATTTTTGACAAAATGCCCCTAAAACGGATATATAGTGCATTTGAGTAAAATGACCAAAAAACCCTTATTATATATGACTATTTTGAACAATATACATAATATTCGATTTGACAAAATGATAAATAGGCTACAGTGTTTCAACGGAATAGTATGACAATATGATGCTAAAACGGATACATTTATTACTATATATAATAAGTAAGATATAAATATAGTAATTTTTCATAGTACAACGCTACGCTTATTCCCTATTTATTAGATTTCAACTTCGTTCAAAGATTAAGTTCAAAAGAGGTAAACCTTAAACATCAAGTTCAAAAGCGCTGGAACATGTATTAATTGTATTTTATCCTCTACTCTTATTCAACTTTATTCATTATAGATTTATAAATTAGTCAGGAGATGTGTTAAATGAAATTTGTAGATAGTCACATTAAGGTTAAATCTAATTGGTTTGACAAAGGTAATACTTTTAGTAAGGTTGGTGCAGATGCTTTCCTACTCTATCTAACACTGTATAGATATCATATTTATAATCAAGATAAATGTACATTCGCAACCAGTTTGAAGATGTTGAAGAAAGAAACTGGATTTACTATTGATAAAACCAAAGAATTGTTTAAAACTCTTATTCGTTACAAAATTATCGAATGCTCTGTCACAAGATGGGATAGATATGAAGATGATGGATTTATGCTTGTTACAGCGCTTGATTTGCCTAATACCATAAGAGAAGAAAGTAAAAAAGGTGTACAATATGATGCTCCTGTTACGGATGCAGACCATTACATAAGCATTGATTTGAGAATGATTCAATACTACTTAGATAACAGTTTAAGAAGTTCTGAGGTTGCCTTTTATTGCTTGATTCGTAAGTATAGCAACAACATTGAACATAAATGTTGGATGTCTATAAATAAAATGGCCGATACTCTCGGAATGTCTAATGATAAAGTTCATAAGATGATCCATAAACTTAACCGTATGAGATTGATGGGTTCACAGTATAGACAAAACGGAACACGGATTATTAATGGTGTCAAGAAAATGTCTTATCGCTATGATCATGTAATTTTCGCAAATATCACCACATTGGATGATTTCAGAAAATCGTTTGAATCAATTATTGATAAGAATATCAAGAAATGGGATAAGCAAAAAGATAGAAAAAACAAACCTAAGACAAGTGTCAACCCATTTATTGATGATGAACTGAATTCTGATGACATTATACTCGAAGAACAAGAAGATTATGAAACAGTGAATGAGTATGAGAACATGAGTGATGACAATCCATTCTAAGCAATAATTCATAAGAGTAATTGTATGAATCTGAACGTCAACTACATAGGTAAGGTAATTGGGAGGGTGAGCAATCGACCCTTCTTTTTTTGTTGTTTAAAATAAGGAAATCAAAGGAGATAAAACGATGAAAAATGTAATAAAGAAAATTCGTACGAAGTTGATAAAGGTAGTTCTTTATATGTGTCTAGGATTTGTAATCTCAAGTGTTTATTTGAGTATCCGTGGAGTCGTTATTGAAATCTATCGTGTCTGCTTTGGAGGTTAAGAGAATGACTATGACAATTTATGATGTGTTAAAGAAACTCCCTGTTAAGAAGCAATTATACATAAAGTACAAATTTAATATCTGGATGCAACATGAACGGAATATGACTGAAGAAGAGTTTCTGAAACAAGTGGATTTGAAATCTATGGGTACATATTACCGTTGGGAAAGGACTCCCGAATTTAAACATATTACTTCAATTGTGTTGGCAACTAAACAGGCAAATGACTTGTTAACTATCTATGAGAATCTGAAGAAGAAAGTTGAAGCAGATCCTAATCCTAAGGATATTGAAATGATGCTCAAGTTAATGAAAGAGATCAATCTGCACAATAAAGAAGCGGAGAAATTCTTTGCGGCTGATGATGAAGATGATAAGGATGATGATTTGGAGTTGTAAAGGGTTGTCTCCTTTGGAGGAGCCTACATTGAATGGAGGTGACAAAATGGAACGAACAGATATATTTATCAAATCAGTAATTGGAGTTGTTACAGGATTAGTATCATGGATGATTGGTGGATTCGGATTAGTTTTTACTGTACTCATTGGTCTGATGGCTATCGACTTCATAACTGGATTCATGGTAGGAATCTATGAAAAGAATATAAACAGTCGAATCGGTACTATGGGTTTGATTCGTAAAACATATGTAATCCTATTAATAGGTGCTGTGTATATGGTAGAGGTTGCTGTATTAGGCAGTCATGGAATAGTAACAGATGGAATATCAGGTGCATTTGTATTAGTGGAATTGGTGAGCATAACAGAGAACGGAGGAAAACTAGGTGTTCCCCTTCCCGATAAAGTTAAGAATCTGATATTAGTGTTGAAGAATAAGGATAAATCAAAGGTTGAATAAAAATACATAGTATACATAAGCAATGTTTGTATCAGGTGTAAAAATCAAATAGACGTTCACAGGCTCTCCGCCATCTTGACGGAGTGCTTTTTTTACGTTCAGGAAGGAGTATTCATGGTAGTAGCAACGGTAAAAAAGAAGAGTAAGTTTGATATGGTTATGGATGATTTTTCTTTATTTAGCAAGAACTTTGTTAAGATATTAGACAATTTAGGAGACTTAATTCCATTTGCGTTCAATCCTGAACAAGCAGAATTCGTTAAGACGATGGGTAAATTTAATATTATTGCAAAAAGTAGACAGTTCGGATTCTCTACTGTCTCCCTCGCCTATTGTTTATGGAATGCAATAAATCGACCTAACTCCAGTTATATGATTGTTTCACAAGATAATAAACAGGTTTCTGTACTATTTGGACGCTTAAAATTAATGAATGATAATCTTCCAAGGGATAAATACAAATTCCCTGAAACAGTTAGAGATAATCGAGATGAATTAGTGTTATCAAATGGCAGTCGAATACAAGTCAGTCCACCAAATGTTAATATTGGTCGCGGTAGTACATATCAATATGTATTGCTGTCTGAGTTCGCTTTCTATGACCTAGATCAATCTAAACTATTAACGTCTGTTACACAAGCATTGGCTAAGAATCCAGATAGCAAGATTGTTATCGAGTCCACTTCAAATGGTACTTCAAATCATTATTATGAGTTGTTTATGAAGAGTTGGAAAGGTAAAACCAACTATAAGGCATTCTTCTATGGATGGTTATCGGCAGCATATAAAAATCAATTCAAATACGAACACGAAATATCTGAGGAATGGTTTAAACTAAATAACAAGGGTCAACGGTTAATGGCTAAGGATTTATCAGATGAAGAAAAGAAAATACATGATATGGGTGCAAATTTAAGGATGCTCATGTGGAGACAGTGGAAACTATCTTCTATGTCATTAATTGATTTTCAGACCGAGTTCTGTTCATTCCCCGAGGAGTCATTTAAAACGAGTGGTCAGAATGTATTTGATCAAGGTAAGATACTCGAACGAATGGAAAATGTCCTCCCTCCTCTCTCTATAGATGAATTGAAAACTGAATTACCTGAAACGTTACTTAAATATATAGGTAAAGGTTTGAATGTCTACCATTTACCTAAACGTGGAGTAAAGTATTACGGTGGCTCAGATTGTGCCAGTGGTTCAGGTGGGGATAGTTCAAGTTTATCGTTGATGGATTCTGATGGGGTTCAAGTATTAGCATTTGCCAGTAACAAAATTAGCGTATATGAGTTTGCGGAGTTTCTGAATATATGTGGTCGGCTATATAATTACGCTTTCCATTGTGTGGAACGCAACAGTTTTGGATTGCCAATAATCGAACGGCTTAGAAATGATTACAGTTACATGAATCTATATAAACATAAGACATTTGATTTAAAGGGTAATAAGAAGTTTGCTCTTGGATGGCTCACAACAGATAAAACTAAAGCAATCATGATAAGCGACTACAAAGAATCATTTGAGAAGGGTTTAATCCTTGTTAACGATAAGGAGACTCTTCAACAGATGATTCTTTTTGTTGAGCAAAATGGAAAAATGGGCAACAAAAAAGGTGCTAATAACCATGATGATATGGTTATTGCTATTTCCCTGAGTGTCCAAGCAATGAAAAATAACAAATGGTATGTCTAATAAGGAGCGTGTGAATTGGGTACAATCAATGAGTTTATTAATGACTTTGGATATAGTAATGAATGGTTCGTTGAGTATGTTAATGAGGTTAACAATCAAATGAGAGTTATGGGGATTCTGGATATTAAAGAGTATTTGTCTGGTGCTCATGCTATTAGCAAGCGTCCAAATGAGGTATTCAACGGAAAAGAGTTCGTTCCTAGACGCATTATTTTAAATTATGCCGTTCGTTTATTGGCTTTTGGAACTGCATACTTAATCGGGAATAAGGTTACTCTTACAGGCAATGAGAAGGTTGTAGACGCAATTAAGAGTGTTTATAAGAATGGTTATGATAAACTCGACTTTGACTTAGTGCATAGTGTAAATCGGTACGGCAATGCATATGAGTATGTTTATGTTAAGGATGGCAAGATTACAAGTAAATTGATTGATGTGGCTGACTCCTTCCCTGTTGTATCGTCTGATAATGAGTACATTGCATTCGTTGAATCATATACAGTTAGCAATGTGACATTCTACAACGTCTACTATCCTGACCGTGTTGAGAGATATTCTAACGGTGGTGGAACATTACAAAGTCGTGGAACATTTTCTAATTTGAGTGGATTGCCTGTGTTATATCGGAATGATAATCCTATTGATGATGTGTATGGTAGGAGTGATTTGGAAGATTATCAGACTATATTGGATTCAATGGAGGATCTCCTTAGTAAGAGTGTCGATGCTTTCCATCGTTTTATCATCGGGACACCAATTATAAAAGGGCAAATGTTGACTAATAACGAGGGATTATCTACTCGAATTGTTGGACAAGGATTAACATTAGATTCCGATAGTGATTTCTATTACGCACAGAATAAGTTTGATCATGCAGCATTTGAAACGTTGTATAAACACCTAATGACTAGTTTACTTGATATTAGTTCTTGTCCAGGAATTGTGATGGGAAAAGTTGATATCTCAAATTTGAGTGAAGTATCCATTAAACTATTGTTCTCCCTATCTAACCTTAAAGCCATGATCGGTGAGAAGTATATAAAAGAAGGAATGAAGCAACGTAATAAAAAGATTAGACGATTGTTAGAGTTGCAGGGGATTGTGTTTGAAGATGCTGAATGGGATACATTGGACATAGTGTTCCAATATGCTCAACCTCAGAGTGAGAGTGATGTTATTGATAATCTGAAGGTGTTGAAGGATATGGGAGCAATCAGCGTAGAAAGTATATTGGGACACTCTCCGTATACGACAGATGTGAATACTGAGTTACTAAGATTAGACGAAGAAGGAAACAAGAATACTGCTGTTGTCGATGATGGAAACAAAGTTTAATAGTAATGACTATGATTGATATCAATGAATAGATAATACATAAGGATAGATATATCGTGGAACATTTCCCGTGGAACAATAGTGATTCGCGCACACTTATATATATGATTATTATAGGTGTGCCACTGGTCATTATTAATAGGGAATTCCATAAATTTTTATTCATTTCCGGTCAACTTTCCATTCAAATTTGATGGATAATCACCATATTATTACATTAATAGCCTATTTCCTGTCTAAATCCCTCATAAGTATAGTTATAGGGGATATAGATGCTACATAACTATACTTGTGTAGCAAATAGACCATCAACTTGGATAGTTAGTGGTCTATTTATCCACTAATATTATCCAATTCCCTTAATTTAGACGCTGATTTGTACTATTATACATATGATATGCCAGCCAATCAGGAAGATTATCAGGTACGTTACCCCAAACTTTAAAAAGAGTGCTTTAGCATATGGCTTTACACATGAACAAAAAAAGGAAAAAAGTTTCTTCTATCGAATTATATAACCTCATACAGATAATTGAATGAGGGTGAATATATGAAAAAAGTATATTGTCAGAATTGCAATAATAAAACTAAGTATGAAGTTTTAAGAGATTTTAAAACTGCTTCTAATATTTATGATGAGTTTCATTGGGAACATAAATACTACATTATCCAATGTCTAGGTTGTGAAACAATAGCCTTTCTAACTGAGTATTGTGATGAAGATCAATGGGAGTTTGATGAGCACACTAAACAAAGAAATTTGTATAGTGAATTTACTGTTTATCCAGAAGAACCAAAAAAAGAACCCAATATAATACAAAAAGAAAATCTTGTTCCTAAGAAATTTACTGATGTCACTAGTTATATTTATAATATTTACATAGAAGTTATTAAAGCGTATAACTCTAAGTCATATTTCCTTTCTGCTTTAGGTTTAAGAACTATTGTGGAAGCAATGTGTAAAGATTGTGATATATCAGATGGCTATGTTTTAAACGATGATGGGGAAAAAGTGATTAATCAGAGTGGTGAAATAGTTCGCTCAAAAAAATTGAATGGACTTATCAACGGACTCCACGAGAATGGACACATAACTTTTAAACAATCAAATGTATTACATCAAGTAAGAAAACTAGGGAATGAAACTACACATGACATAACCTTTCCAAGGCCAAATACAATCTTAAATGGAATTAATGTTATTGAAATAATACTGCATGAAATTTATCAGTTGGACAAAATCAATATTACTGAATAGATATGATTTAATCTAAAATAATAATCTGCACTCTCCCAAGGGTGCTTTTTATTTTGCGAATTTCCCCTCTGCTCCTTTTAGACCACTAACCATATTATTTATCTAATTCTATAGACCTACAATTATAAAGTGCGATAATATGAAAATATTACATATTATTGGGGGTTTATTGAAAATGAAAAAAGTTGTAGGCTCATTTATTATTGCTACTCTATTGTTTGCAAGTCCTGCATTCGCAACACCGCTTCCACAAGCGGAAATTGCATCTGCTAATCAAAGTCAAGCAAGCAAAACTATCAGAAATAGCATATTTAATCTATCGGATCAACAAATGAAAAATGCCATCAAGATTGGAAATGGTGGAAGAAGTTCTTATGTTAATTTTAAAAGTAGTCAGGAATTTTCGATCTTGTATGACAAAATGAAGATATGGCAACCTGAGGTTTCTTTAATTACTCCGTATTCTTTAATAGTAGGCCAATCTTACATAGCATCAAACAAATACAAAGAATATACTCTTGCAGATGCAAAGAAAGTAAAAAAAATGTTTTCAAACGATGAAACGTTAACCTTTAATGTGACGGCTTATGGAAATGACATAGACTTCGCTAGTAATATAAATATTGTTTTAAAACAAGGAGCGAAAATTTACCAGCCACTATCAATAGATGGATTAGATGAAATGGCTGATACGACAGTATCATGGCCTGATTCTCCTGCTTATAGTAATTCTCTTATGCCTTCATTTGATATCAATAAAATTGATTTCAGTAAACCAGCAGAATTGATCTATTTGTACGCTGGAAAAGAATTATCTGTAACTTACAAAGTTGATTTCTCGAAAATCAAATAACAACAATCATTCCAAGCCTACTAATGAGTGGGCTTTTTTCTATGCCCAAAAATCCCCATACAAAGGAGCAATCACATGAAATTCACAGAGCGTCTTCAACTAGAAACACAAGGTATTACCCTATCTCCTGCTGAACTATCCATCTACCTAGCAGAAGAAGGGATCACTAATCCAGAACTGGACTATGATCCATCATCTAACTTTGGTAAACGTCAAATCTATTCAGCAGCGTTATCCATTCTGAATAGTGTTGCTAATAATCCTTCTTTAATGAAGTCATACAAATCTGACGATATCACTATTTCTGACTTTGCTGATTCTATCCAATCCAGAATAGACCAACTCGAACGTAAGATTCGCATGATGTCCGTCACAGATGATTCATCTAGCAACAGTTCAACGTTCATGCTATTCAATTCATAAGAAAGGAGCGATCCAATGTTTGACCTATTCAGTAAGTCCGATACAGCAGATTATGAGTTTATACAGAGTCAAATTGGTTCAGATGTTTATATAAATGATTCCCCAACTGTCGCAAAAGCGCTTATCACTAATACGAATCTTGAACAAAACTATGATGATAAAAAGATATCCTCCCTATCACCTCTTAATCGTGGTGATTTTGTTGTTTATGAGGATAAAAAATACATGTTTATTTCTGAGTCAAATGGTCAACGTTACAATAAATATAAGGGTATCATGCGCCGTTTACCTCATACTGTAATTGTTAATTCGGCATGTCGTTTTATTCATGTGGATTGTTATATTACTGTAAGTAATTTAGGTGTAACTGATGGAAAAGTAATATCTGTCCTAGATGGGGAGATAACTCTCTACACTAAAGAGTCCTATAAGGAATGGGGACTTAAAATTGATTCTAAGTTCTTTGTAGATGGTCAGAAATTCAAAGTCACCGGAATTGATTCTTTTAGCCAAAAAGGAATTCTAATTTTGTCATGTGAAAAGGATTCTATTGATACCGCTAAAGATGATGTTGTTAATGGCATTGCTGGAGGATTGTCTTGCCGTGTGGATATAACCAATGATCCTACTTCTTTAATGATAGGTAACACGCTTCAATTGGCTTGGACAAGCACAAACAATGTTCCGGTCACATTTACATCATCTAACAATACAATTGCCACTGTGAGTGCTACAGGGCTTGTAACAGGTGTTAAAGAAGGTAGTTTCACCGTTACTGTCTCAAACAGTACAAATGGATTTATATATGATACTTTGTCTATTTCCATCTATGCTCCTGAGGTCTATACAATGTCACTCTATAACACTGGTGATAAGCATGATCTGGCTTACAATGAACAAATTATTATCAATAAAAAGGTGTATTTGAATGGTGCGTCCACTACTGATAAATCGGTCACATATTCACTTGTCTATGCTGATAAAAACACTGAGGTTCCTTCTACTATTGCAACGATTAGTGTTGATTCCAGTAATATTGTAACTATAACAAATGTTAATACTGGTATTACCAATGAATCTATTTATGTTAAAGCAGTCCTTGACGCTGATAATTCAATTGTAGATTATTACGCTTTAAACTTGGCATATCAAGTGACCGTTAAAAAGACAATTGTCATTACTCCTAATAGCGCAACCTATGTCGATATCACGAAGGGTGCTTCAGCAGGAGTAACATTTACTGCAACTGTATCTAGTGGTGTAGAGGATTGTGGATGGGCTATATTTGCAGATGATAAAGTCAACCCACCAGTAGCAGCCAATCAAAGTATATTAAATCAATCGACATCAACTATACAAATTAAGGGATTAGTATCCACGACTTATTTTCAATTAAAATGTTATTTATTGAGTGATCCAAGTGTAATTACTTGGCAACGAGTAAGAATCAAGAGTGCCATCTAAGACCACTATCTTCCTGATTTGGAAAGACCACTTTACTTTCAGGACAGACCACATTATAATAATACTATCAAGTTCTTAAATTTGATGGTCGATTAATTATAAACGTTGTCGGAGTAAGGACGAATCACATTTCCAACCAGTCTTAATTGACAGGGTAGGGGTCATGGGTTCGAACCCCATCCGTCCTATATCGAAAAGCCTTGAATTTCAAGGCTTTTTTTGTTTTCTATTCACTTATCATTCTATTAAAAACCCCTGTGATACGAATCGCGATTACTTTTCGTATCAGTTCATGTGATCCTCTGGGAAAATATCATCGCTTCTACCCTCCATCCAATTCCTAAATTCCGCTTTACTGATATATAATTCCCTTCCCACTTTTGCAACTTGAAATACGTGGAAGCATGTTTACAATCCTATCAATTCTATCGCAGTACTCCCCTTTATCACTTAATTATTTGGAATTATTCGAATTATACAAACGGGCAGATCATGCTATAATCCCAAAAAGGTTGATATCAATGAGTTTTGTAATCGTTGTTTTAATTTTTACGGTGTTGTTTGGTGTATTCTAAAAAACAAAAAGCAGTAATTCATTGAACTTTTCGGTGCGCGGTATGCGTCTACTTCGTCAAAACCTTGGGAGAGGAGGGATACTCCTACTCCCTTAATGATCTGTATCTTCGTACTGTTCATTACTACTTTTTAATAATGAAACCTATCTTTGGGATAAAACGTATTAATTGTTAAATATTTTTTGAGGATGATTATTATGAATCAAGAAAACTTAACTTGTAAAGCTTGTGGAAGTACTACCTTTGCTAAAGGTGAAGTGAACGCTGTGGATGCTAGAGTAATGCCAATCGGTAAATCTTTTACTTTTGGCTCCCCGGTTGTATATACATTTTGTAAAAAGTGCGGAGAAGTAGCCTCAATTAAAATTACAAAACCCGAGAAATTTTGAGCCTACATAACAGCCTCTTTTTAGAATTCTCTAGTGAGCAATTTGGGTCTACTGCAACACTGTTCTACTCATACTCAGTCGTAATTCTACTTGGTACACCAAGCATTGTGGTTACATGATAGCAGAAGATAAGTACAAAAAGAGGAGTTTAAAAACCGCGAAAATCCTTGTATAATCAAGGATCTTCGCGGTTTTTTGTTTTTTTAAAAGCCTCGTAAGGGCTCGCGGCAAAACCCAAAAAGAAGGCTTTTTTATACGTTGGAAAGAACTCCGATATTTATTTTGAACGCATCAATAAATATAGGAAGTAAGGCACACTCAGCATTGTTACAATAATCCCTGCGGGAATATCCGACTTAAAGCTGACCGTTCGAGCAATCGTATCCGCTATAAGCAGCAATAGCGCACCAATAAGTGCTGAAGTTGGTAGAAGTACTTTATAGTCGTGACCTACCAGCTTGCGAGCCACATGCGGACTAATCAATCCAATAAAGAAAATGGAGCCCCCGAGCGCTACACAGCCAGAAGCAATGCCTACAGCCGCAATCGCCAGGCGCAAAAATTTCTTCTTTACAGCGACTCCTAATCCTATCGAAATTTCGTTGCCTAGCACCAAGACGTTCAATGTCCTGAAATAAGAAATAATATATGCGAATAGCAGCAATACCCAAGGTGCCAACAAGCTGATATAAGACCACTTGTCCCCCCATAAATATCCTGCTTGCCAACGCTGCGCAAACTCATACTTCTGGTCATCAAGCTTTAAAGTCAGGAATAACGACAGCGCACTAAACCCCATATTAATCGCAACACCCGTCAAGACAAGTCGTGTAGAAGAAATCATACGACGTTTCCTATAGGCTAGAATATAGATCAGAGCTGCTGCCAGCAAACCACCTAAGAATGCCATAGACGGCAGTAATAATGTTATAGCGGTGCCTTGAATGCTCACAGTTGAGATAATCAGCAACACCATAAGACCTGAACCTGAGCTAATACCAAGCATGCCGGGATCAGCCAGATCATTGCGCAGCAACGCCTGCATAACTGCACCTGCCAGTGCCATCCCAAATCCAACAAGTATCGCTAATACGATCCGAGGAAGACGAAACTTATAAACAACGAGATTATGCTCCTCTGGACCTTGTCCAAGCAATACTTGAAATACTTCAAGTGGATTGAGAGACACCTTTCCCAAATTAAGACTAAGAATAGCTCCTGCAATAAGCAGTAATATGAGAGATAGAATCCATATTGTAGCCTTATGCGATTTAACAACATTCATTTGAAGGCTCTCCTCTCTTTGCTCGCAATTAGCAAGAAGAAAGGAACACCAATCATTGCAAAAATAATGCCCAGTGCTGTCTCCGCCGGACGATTAATCAGCCTTCCTGCGATATCCGCTACTACCATAAGTGCGCCGCCGTAAATGGCTGATGCCGGAATAATATAACGATAATCTACACCTACAAAAAAACGCATAATATGCGGAATAATCAACCCTACAAAGCCGATTGGCCCTACAAGTGCAACAGCTACACCCGCTAGTAAAAGGACCGCAAGCGTAGCTATCATCTTAACGAGAACGATCCGTTGCCCGAAGCCTTTCGCGATCTCTTCCCCCAAGTTTAAAACAGTGATAGAGCGTGCAATGAATAGTGACAAAGCCAGTCCACCTAGGAACCAAGGTATAACTAGCCTAATTTCCACCCATGTTGCTCCAGCCACACTACCCGAAGTCCAATAAGCAAGGGCACGACCAATTCCATAGTTTAATGAGATAAATGACCCCACAGCTCCAAATAGCATTGTAGTTGATATTCCAGCTAGCACCAGTCGTTGAGGTGTCATTCCTGAACGATTCAATGAAGCGGCAAGATACGTTAATCCTGCGCCAAGTCCTGCGCCAATAAAGCTAACCAGCAAGGTTGTTGTCTGCAGTTGCCCTGGAAGAAAAACCAGTGTAACGGCCATTGCAAGAGCTGCTCCTGCATTTACTCCCATTAATCCGGAATCTGCTAAGGGATTTCGCGTATAACCTTGCATAACCGCTCCTGCTACCGCGAGACACATACCCGCAATAATATCAGCTGCTGTACGCGGAATACGAAGGGCATGAATAATCTGATGCTCGGTCAGTTCAGGATCAAAATTAAAAATCGCTGTCCATGCCATCTTCAGGCTCATGGAAGCAGAGCCAAAAGAGATAGAAGCTGCCACTGAAAGCAGCAGCAGCAGTATCCCTAGGAGTAGAAACAGACCGAAATACGATTTCCCTCTTAAATTAGGAATAACAGCTGTTCTATCATCTAGCTTTCTATTTTTTTTCATACGCTGACACTAGCTTCTCAACTACAAAATCTAGCTGCTTATCAAGAGAGTAGATATCGGAATAATATGAAAAATCAAACCCAATTTCGATCAATCTACCTTCTTTGATTGCTGGAATGCTGTTCCAAATGGGGTTGTCCGACAAATCATCAGCCCCATCCCATACAGAGCGGAACACGAAGTCTCCTATATACTCAGGTAACACTTCTAAGGAAACAAACCCTCCAGTAGCCTTCTCCCTGCCATCAATCTTCTTCTGAAGAATCTCTGGTGCTTTTAGTCCTAAATATTCATAAATGATCTGAGAGCCTCTTCCGTAAAGCTTGCTATCGATCACCGCCATCTCTTTTTTGCCGCCCTCGATAATGGTTACCGTCTTATCTAAAATTCCAAGTTCACCAAGCTTCTGCTTACTTTTCTCCAACTTCTCATGGAAATTATCTAATAAAGCTTGTGCCTCCTGCTCCTTGCCAAATACCTCGCCAATCTTCATTATACGTTCGTCCGTCGCCATTTTTTCATAAGGAATTGGAATGGTCGGTGCAATATCCTTAAGGATTTCGTAAGTTTCTTCAGAAGCAGCTATGATCAAGTCCGGCTTTACTGCCATAATAGCCTCTGGATTAGGCTCATACCATGAACCAAGATCTTCAATACCTCCCAGCTCTTCTGCAAAGGCCGCTCCTTCAAAGACACTCGAAGTACCTACTGGCTTAATGCCGAGGGCAACAAGATCCCCTTGAAGGTATAACACGACAACCCTCTCTGGATTAGCCGGAACGACAATATCTCCCTTTACCGTAGAGATAGTTCTTGTCTGAGCCTCTTTATTGTTATTGTCAGTTGCAATTGAATTATTGGCTGATGATGATGTAACTTCAGAAGCTTTGGATCCCTTAGAATTCGTGGCAGTAGAACCAACGTTTGCAGATCCGCATGCACTTAAAAGCAAGGTAAAGCTAAGCAGCATCGCTACAATAAAACTTGATGTCTTTGTTATTCGCATAGGTGAAGACCCTCCGGTTATTTTATTATGATAACAGTATTGATAATGATTATCATATTCAACAACATTATATCGGGAGGGTATGTTCTCGCCAATGGAGAATCTGGCGGTGGTAAATGGACGATTCTCCGATGAGCTCACCTGCCTGCTTTCCTTGCGGAATCGGATGGGTGATTGACCATTATATTTACTAAACATACGACTGAAGTAATATACATCGCTATATCCAACTTCTTCTGCAATATCGCGAAGTGGAGCATCGGTACATCGTAATAGCTCTTCTGCATGTTCAAGCCGGTATCGTATCAAATATTCGATCAAGCTGAACCCCGTCTCCCCTTTAAAACGCGTTGATAAATGGCGAGGGCTATAATTAAATTGCTCCGCTATAGATTCTAGTGATAAATTGTGACGATAATGCACCTCAATATAACGGACGACCTGCCCAATGACATCCGGTTGCCTGAGGTTAATTCCATCCTTTGTAAACTGCTTCAATAATTCATGTATAAACTGATAGAACAAGCCTTTAACTTGAATTCTTTCCAATAAGCTTCCTTGTGCCCAGAGTTGTTCCATTGCCATTAGTTGATAGTGAAGTGGCAATGGCTCTAAAGACTCGAAGCCATACTGCATCCGAAATGGATTGCTTCGTTCCAAAAGTCTTGCTAAATCCTTTCTTCCTGGTAAGGAGGCTCTATAGAATAATAAATAGTATTCAAAAATCTTCCCTGCCTCTATGCTTAGTCTCATACCCTTGCCGCCATGCACGATAAAATGACGGTCTGCGTCGTAATCTATACCGTTGAGATTCAAGCTGGCCGCACCCCGCACACAGTAGATAAATCCACATGCAGGTAATATATAGCCTTGCAGCTTGTCCCCAGGCTCCATCACAGCATGTCGAATATCCAGCACTTTAACGGCTGCATAATTCCATGCGGCAATATGATCTTCCAACTTCATCTTGCATTTCACTCCGATCCGTTACACAATCTATTTAAGTTAATTACATCTTAAACATTGATAATGATTATCAATTAGTATTAGGCAGCTCTTCTATTTTGTCAATCGCTGTTTAGTATCGTGCTTGCTGATAGCTTCGCATGAACTTCGAAAAGACAAAAATAACATGGCCATGGATCTAAACGTTACTTGAACTAAACAGGAACAATCTCTCAACATTGCATCTCCTATAATTTAGCATTAATATAAAATAATGAGACTTACTGAAAATCGTTAATGAGTATCGTTTTGAGGATTATTGCATTTTCGCAAACTCACTAAGGAGTAGGAGTGTTTTTTATATGTTATAGGGGAAAACGAATATTGGGACCAATGACTGAAGCTGATGCTCTACGTGAATGGTTTACTCTTTCCGGTACAGTGAAGGACATTTATATTATTGAGGTTGATGAGAACAATAAAGTAAGGCGCCAGATTGGACCCACAAAGAAGAAAAAGAAATAAGCATAGCCTGCAGCAACCTACTATAACTTGATTGAAAAAGAGATAAAACGTAAAAAAGCCCCACCGACCTTTATAGGTTGATGGGGTATTTTATTAAAATGGAAATTTAGTAAACGAGAATATTAAGAGTACCATCCCAACAATCGAAGATAGAGCCGCCATTTTATCTTTAGTTTTAAAATAGCTAGCTCCTCCATTAAAAATCAGAGCTCCACACATCCCCATCATTGTCCAAGACATGATCACTTGATCCTGACCGCGGAAAAATAGTATTGCCAGAATGATTGTTGCTGCACTAAATAGAATACCGAACAGCCTTAGTGCTTTCAGCAAAAAATCCCCTCCCGAAATATAATGGGCTAATGAATTTGCAGCTTACTCGATATTACAAGAAAAAATGTAGCCAATGGGCCACAAAGCAAAGAAATTAAAAACCAGTTTAAACCACTCCTATTTTTACCTTGCGCTAACCCAGCATTTATTAATGCTAATGTACCCCATCCAACAAAATACCCGTTATCCATCACGCACACGACCTTTCAACATCATTTTATAGGAATACGAATATCCAATATAATGGTTTCATCATTACATAGATTACCATTCCTATATCTGGTAGAATTAATTAGTATTTACTATCAGATTTAGGGGGATATAAGATTGAAAATAAAGGCTTTTTTATGTATCGTTGCAACTATTGTACTTCTTACAGGATGTGGTAGTTCCAAAACAAATTCAGAGGAAAAGAATACAACATCTACAGAAGTTACTCAGTCTGAAGCAACAGCTGACTCTTCAAAAACAGCTGCTGCAACACCAGTGCCAGAGAAGAAACTTTCAAAATCCGAGAAATTAGCTCTCGATTATGTGGAAATTTTCCTGAATGGTTCAGATATCGAAGCAAAAAAGAAGTTCGTATCCGAAAATATACTTCCTGATGTACAACCAATTTTTCAAATGGCTGAATCTACCGAGACACCTGAGAATAACAAACTTAAGAACGCTTCAGTAATAGAATCAGCTGATTATACAGACAAAGATGGTGGAAAAGATAAAATCGTCCTAATTCAAGGTGAAAAGTCGTCCTCCAGTAGTGAACTTATAATTTTTATTAAGGATGATAAAATTGGTTGGGGATATTCGTCTAATGACAAGAATAAAGAACCCTTTAACGAAATGAGAAAATTCTTCAAAGAGCCTGTAAATAACACATCTGATTCAGGTACAACTGAACAGTCTCCTGAAGCGACACTTAAAGAAATTAGTAATTTTGTCATTTCAGATATTTGGAATGTTGGATTTGTTGATATCAGTTGGTATGCAAGTTCAGGAACTAGCTCTACAGGTGAAGCCATAGATATAGATTTTACAATTGAACAATTAGGAAAAGCGATGAGTACAAAATTAGAATACGATAATTACATCAACAACCTGGATGCAAAATACGATTCAATTAAAAACATCTGGTCTAAGCTCTCTGGTGAGATTGATCGTATGTTCAAGCAAATCCAAGACACTCCTCCTATAGCAAATGATGCTACCACCAAATTAGATACAGGAATATTCAATCAGTATCAGGATGCTTTTAGTGATGAAGTAGATAAATTATCCAATTCTTAGATTAAAATAAATCCCTGCCACCCCCTCAGGTTGCAGGGATTTTTTATACATGCTGAGATTTCAACAACTACTTTATTCTTGTGGCAATAAGCTGGATCGTTTCATCAGAGTCTTTTACAAGACATTTCAAAGTAATGCCCAGGACAAGTGAAAATAAAGAGATCATAAAACAAATGACTGTAATCATTGCTCCTCTTAAGTCATTTGTGAAATTATAACGCAAGATTTCTGAGAAGCTGCTAGTAGAAAAGAAAATTATAGTCAAAATAAAAAACAATCCAAAAACACAAAATAAAATGTTTGATATTTTATTAACTCTTTCAAAATAGCTCATATATTCAACTCCTCTGATCAAGATAATAATCCACCAAGACATAAATGGAACCGGCAATACCAAAAAGAATAATGGCTATACTACTATTCAAATGATATTCCTGTATAAAGCGTTCATCGTATGCCTTGTAAAAGAAAACATATCCCCCGATACCACTCAGAAGCAATATCATTATGCGGGTAATCAAAGGATTTGCAATCATTCGAACAACCCAAGAGAAAGGAAAAATTATAATAGGGTAAAGAACGGCTGAAAAAAGAAATGCTAAGAAAATAAAAACAAACCCTATATTTTGAAACCCATAGTATTCAGTCGTGCTGATTTTATTTCCTTCCCATAGCTCTAATCCAAAAGTGGCCAAGGTGAATAAAATCGTCGAAACAAACCATAACATGATATGCTTAACTACACGCAAAGTAATCCCACCAATTTTATGCTTTATATATCAGCCGTTTCATTCATAAGATCTATTGTTAAATCTGCTTCCAATAATCATTTAGCACTTGGTTCTATTGAAGTTAAAAAAGGTTTTTGCCCTATTCTACTATTATAGGAAACAAAGTACTCCTCATTTATATTAATCAACTTAAATATTCCTTTTGGGATTGTGACTGTAGTTTGATCACCGCTCATATTTTGTACTACTATTTCTCTTTTATCTACTGACACTACATTAACAACAGCAGATGTACTCGCCATCAAAAGGTACCATATTATAACTAAAAAAATGATCAAAGGAAGAAAAGAGAAGATTTTACGATTATTCATATCTATCACCTCAGAGTAAGGATCATATAATGGACATGATAGTTACCTCCTATCCATTGCCGTACAATTCTTGTATGTATTTTTCCGACATATATTCTCTAAATTCTTTATCTAATAAGTATATTTCATCTTGTTTTATCCACTGATAGTTAAAAACAGACCCACAGTCCTCTCCTTCACCCTCTCCAGTGAATCTCCACTTTTCAGGTAATCTTGTTTCTGGAATCAGCAGGTAGTCATGTCTTTCAACATTTGCATCTATATAATCTTTATAATAATATTGTGTTCCTATTTTCTTTACTAATTTAAATTGTTTAAGTCCACTTTCTTCTTGAATTTCCCTGAATAAGGCTTCTTCTTCTGTTTCCCCGGCATCGACATTACCACCTACTAATCTAAAGGGTACTTCTGGTTCATTAAGATAAACTAATAAGGTCTTTTCTCCAACTTCATTGTCTTGCAAAATAAATCCGTATACCTTCTTTCTAATCGGTTTCCCTATCTTCATCGTGTCCCCCTATTTAGCTTCTTATAAACGAAAATAAAAAAGTATTTGATCATTGATCAAATACTTGCTCAGTCGTACGGTGTTATGAATATATGCTCCCTTGTGGTCATCTACGTTTACGCCATTCGAACATCCATAAATTTACTTTATTGTATTCTGAAAACCTAAATTAAACAAGAGTTACTCTTTAATTCTCACTGCTGATCAAAATAGCACTCCGCTTCTGTTTAGCACATTACAATCTATTGTGCATTTTATATAGAGAAGCTTAATAGAAAGGGGTGGATCAGAATGGCAACTCGTCAACCTGATTTGGTATTGATCACTTGGAGCAGAAATCCTTTGGTTCGTGGCTCTGCACGTAGGATTATTTCTGTCCGCATCATTGGAAATGCTGAGCCTTGTCGACCTAGCTTAAGACCCAACGGGCTACTTGACACCGCCTTAGCTTGTTTATTAGATAATGACATTGGTTTTAAAGTTGTGTTTCGTAAAAAAACTTCAAGGATTAGCGGCTATTTGCTGTTACAACGCCATTAATATTTTCAGAGGGCAGCTAAGTTGCTGCTCTTTTTTAACGTTGAATAGAACCTGAATCTGATCGAAATTAGGTGAGTCCATGAACTTACAAGATGTAAAGAAGAACTATGATTTAATCGTAAGCTTAGGTATGTCTTGTGCTCCTGCTATAAATATGCAAAGGAATAACTTGAGAACATTCTCCATGCCTCTCGACTGGATGATTTCTTATTCATTAACTGATGTAAACAGACTTTATAAAAATAGATTTCAGAATTTCATGGAGTTAACAAATCTGCAAATGCTCGAAGAGACACATTTTTTTCTAGAGGATGGAGTGCCCGCTTATCCTAATGGAAACAAGAATACGTTAGTGAAATCGTATTTTATTCAGGATACCTTTTATAACATTATCTCGGTACATGATTTTCCTATCACCTTAGGTAAACATTGGTCTACGACCTATCCATCTTATAAAGCAAAGCTGGATTTACGAATTAAGAGATTTTGGGACAAATTACTACGCAGTAAAAAAATTCTATTCATTAGATGGTTCGCCACATACGAACAGGATGTAGAGCTACAAGCGATTTTGTCTGATATATTAAAGCCGAACGAATTCACTGTCCTTATCCTTTATCCCGTTCGTGAATTAACATCAGTACGAGAAATCCATTGGAATATTAATCATATTTGTGTGTTAGGATTTCCTGATGATATGAACGATTATGATAGCTGGGATTATATTTTGAAAGATATACAAGTAACGAGCGATTAATTTATCTCCGTATTAAAAAATGACCCTTTCATGGGTCATTAATGTTGACGGCTTCGGTCAATCAAATGATTAATCATTTCTTGCGCAGCAAAAACATATGGATTCAGATATAACCTACTGATACCTACAAATATAGCAATAGGGTTACTGACTCCAAAATCGCTTTGGCTCCAAAGTGATTTTGGATTTGTAAGTTCAGGCTCTACAAGATCATACTTCTCCATCAGCCTTTCCTTTGTTCCACTATCCATTACAGCTCCGTTTCCTTTATCCGCAAAGACTGCTCCTGATGAAAAACACGCCATGATCAGAACAAAGGAAAAAATGAGTATTGCTAGTTTCTTTTTACACATAATACAGCTCCTAATTCTTTCTATAGTCTACACTAAACTCTAAACCTTGTACCAACTCAAATATTTCTCGGGTAATCGCAGGAAATCTATGTATTCGACATTCTTGATCAGTTCTAGATCATATTCTATAAAAATAATGGGATAAAAAGTATTAAATTCTATAATACACCTTTCTCCATATAAAAACAAAAGCACCCCACAGCTATAATTAGTAGGGTACTTTTGAATAATTTCCGTATTTACAATAGCAACATCCCACTAAATATTCTATGGGGTTGGAGTTCCGCCATTGGCATTTAGCGTTTCGCCACTAATATAGCTCGATTCCTGGCTAGCAAGAAATACATACGCCGGAGCCATCTCTGCAGGCTGTCCCGGACGGCCTAGTGGTGTGCTCGCACCGAACGACTTCAGCACTTCCTCTGGTTGCCCACCCACCACCTGAAGAGGTGTCCATACGGGACCTGGTGCCACTACATTGACTCGAATCCCCTTATCAGCGACTTGCTGAGCGAGAGATTTACTGAATGTATTGATCGCAGCCTTGGTCGTCGCGTAGTCCAGTAGGATCGGCGAAGGGTTATAGGCTTGAATGGAAGAAGTGTTGATGATGGTGCTACCCGGTTGCATATGTTTCACTGCCGCTTTACACAGCCAGAACATAGCATATACGTTCGTTTTAAAGGTATCGTCAAAATGCTTCGTAGTAAGATCAGCAATATCGGGGACGAATTGCTGTTTGCCCGCTACATTGGCTAAAATATCAATCCCACCCAGCTGCTTGACCGCAGTATCGACGAGCTGTTCACAGTACTCCTCGTCCTTAAGATCACCTGGGATGGCGATTGCGGTTCGTCCTGCTTCCTGCACCAGCTTGAGAACCTGCTTTGCATCCTCTTCTTCCTCCGGCATGTAGGATAAGACAACATCTGCGCCTTCACGAGCAAAAGCAATTGCCACAGCTCGGCCTATCCCGCTGTCTGCCCCTGTAACAATCGCTTTTCGTCCAGTCAGACGTCCGGTGCCTTTATAGGTATCTTCACCTGTATCAGGCACGGGATTCATCTTCTTCTGAAGCCCCGGCTCTTGTTGCTGCTGTTGAAATTCAGGTCCTGCCTTGGTGTACTGAGTGGTAGGATCTTGCATCGTATATTGGTTAGACATCGATCAATTCCTCCTTTATTTTTAGAAAACCATTTTTTATTTAACGAACTCTTTTTTATGTAAACACAACAGTACACCGCTAAACATACCTCATCGATAGCATAGTCCTGAATATTTCCACAAAAATACCCCAACTACCTGTTAAGGTGGCTAGGGTATCTCATACTCTAAGTATTATTAATCATTTAATGGCCTTAAATTTCCTCTGACTTGTCTTGAACCGACTCATAACGAGTACGTATTTCACGATTTTTAGCGTAGATGTATAAATCTAAAGCCACTATTCCTCTACGTGCCAATTTTACTAGCAGGACGAAGAAGTAGATTCCCAAGCCAATTGATATCAACCAAATTAAAAAGAACAAAACACCTACTCCCCCTCCGAAAAAAAGACCTGTGTGTTCCATACGATTTATCCGCTCCTTAAGCAATTTTCATTTTTTATCAGTCTATATTGCATAAGCTTAAATAAATATATGGAAACTCACACATGAATCGGGACACCCTCCATACAGTTTCGCGTATACATTACATAAAGGAGTGATAAATCATGGGCTTTTTTATTTTCCTCTTTGTTCTGTTAGCGCTACTTAACATCTTTTTCCCACGATTCGGATGGTACATGAGATACGGATGGATGGTCAAAGGTGACGTTGAGCCAAGTGAGGCTTATTTATTAATGACCCGCGTCAGCAGTATAGTGGCACTTATTGTCCTCTTTTTTATCTGGTCTAGTTTCTGACTTATCCTAACGCTCTTAATACATCCTCAATCTTACGCTGATGTGACAATACGCCGTAATTCATCCAGGCCATGAAATCCACCTCATATACGCAGCCGCTACGTACAGCAGGCAAGTTGCGCCAGAGTTGTGTATCCAGCAGTTCCCGTCCTCCCCCTTCAAGCTGATCAAAGGTAATAAACAAATGATCCGCAGTCAGATTGGCAAGCTCTTCTTTTGTCAGGTTCACCCGATTCTTTCCACGGGTCAACTTCCGAACCAAGCTATGGGGTTGCAAGCCCAAATCATGATGAAGCACGCTTCCTGTATACCCCAAATCCTCACATCCATAGAGAGTGATTCCGTAGACTGAGATTCTTAAACAAGCTATGGTCTGACTATAGACGGAACGGGTAAGCAGCTGCTTGGCTTGCTGTGCCTGATGCTCATAATTGTCGATCACTTCCTGGACACGTTCCGTTCTGCCAAAGACGGCTGCTGCGGAATACAATGTGGCACGCCAATCCTCTTGATGAACAGGCAGCTTGAACAACGGAGCGATCCGGCTACACTCCTCCAGATGCCAACGATGAAAGCCATTATCCAGCAAGATCAATTCGGGCGTATACCGGGAGAGCTCCTGCCAATTACGAGTCGAAATATCTACCTCAGGCACATTGTGGAGAGCCAAGTACTCTTGTTTCCCCCACTCGGCGTGAGAATATTGCGCCACAGGCGTAATATCCAGAGCCAATAGATAATCTTCCAAAAAAGGAGCAAACACCCTCAACCCATCCTGATGGAAGCTTCTGTATTGGCCTGGAGTAACACCCACCGATCTTTTAAAACGCCGATTAAAATAATACTCATTACTATATCCGACGGATACCGCGATATCATGCATACGGTCATTCGTCAGCAGTAGCTGCTGCTGCGCTCTTTCGATACGAAGCCCGTTCAAATGCTCCAAGGGAACCCTCCCTGTCACCTCTTTAAATGTTTGTGTGTAACGCGCACGTGTAATACCTGCTACTTCAGCCAACTGATCGACGGTTACGGCTTGGTTATAATGCTCCTCCATATAGTGAATGGAACGCTGTATTGCCTCATGATCACCCGTGACCTGAACGAAAGAGGAATTTGCACGCATGATTAGCAGCAGCAGCTCCTGAAAGCGCGTATGGCCTGCGAACCATTCGATCTCATCTGTGCTTCTACGGCTATTGTAGATAGCCTCTAGCAGTAATTTACATTGTGAAAAGGGTCTACAGCTTAACAAACCAGATCGAAGGATGTCCTCTTTAGTCCTTCCTTCTATTTCACTCTGCCTGTTTTCCCCGGTTTCGATGATTTCAAAAGTAAGCCGATAAAAGCTAAGCCCCCGCTCCTCGGCATTGATTTTGCTTAATAACCCTGGTTCGAACAAGAACCCAGTACCTTTTTCCAGTGGAAACTGCCTCAACTCAGCCTCAACATACCCCTGTCCTTCCGATACAATGAGTAGCGTATGATCCTGAAACACCTCACTCTGTCCGCTTCCTGACAGGGATTGGGTTTCTATATTTATCAAGCTATAGAATAGCTTCCTTCTATTGCTGTCTTGCAAATCTTTTGCCATTCTCCCGCCCCCAATTGAGAACCATTTTCATTCACTTCAGTGTAAAACAAAAAAGAAGGTCTATCAAGGGTGCTGATAGACCTTCTTTTTGCTATTCCTTCAAGGCGGCTGCCATTTATTTCACCATAGCTTCCAGCAGGTCATCAAGCTTCATCGAATTGGCCGTGATGGCACCAGTCTGCCAGTGGGAACGTTCCATTCTATAAACATTCCCGTTCTTCACTGCAGGTAGGCTCTTCCACAGCGGCCCATCAAGAATTTGGATCGCTTCCTGATTCCCTTCAGTATCCCAGCCCCCGTTGTCAGGGAATACAATGATATGATCCGCTTCGAGCTGAGGAATAAGTTCTTCGGAAATAATAGATTGATATTCGGTCATTTCTGCAGCCATAGGCACGGGTGTCAGGCCAAATTGAGAATAAATCACACCGATAAAACGGTTTTTAACACCGAACAAAGCAAAGGTCTTATCCGCTACGTTGAGCCTGATCACTGCTACTTTTTCTTGCCCCAGAGCCTGTTGCAGTTTAGCTTTTCCATCTGCCACTTTCTGATCATACTCGGCGAGCACAGCCTCAGCCTTCTCCGGAATACCGAGCGCATCTGCAATCGCTGTAAGCACTTGTCTTGAGTCCTGCAGCGCCGCCTCAGGGAGACGATACGTTGGTGCTATCTTGGAATATTGTTCATACCTCGCCGCATCCGCGCCTCCGTCCGCAATAATCAAGTCAGGGTCTTTCTCCAACAACGCTTCCAAGCTTCCGGTGATATCAAATTCTGGCACATCGAGATTTAAGTAATCCTGTTTGCCCCAGCTTGGATGATACCACTGAACCACCGGGGTAATCCCCAATGCCTTCAAATAATCTTCAAGGTAAATCCCGGCCACCCGTTTAGGGTTGACTGGAATCTCAACATCTCCGAATTCCCCTGTAATCGTCCGAGTTGCAACCTCTTCCGAAGCATTTCCGCTTCCTTCGCTCGGTGTGCTGCTAGCTGAGGTTGATTCCTCTGCATTCTCTGTTTTAGCAACATTATCTTTCGTAGTATTGCTATTCGTTCCGCATGCCGCCAACGCGGTCAATGCCATAATAAGTACTGCTGACCATAAAAACTTCCGACCCCATCTTACCATTATCCCTTCACTCCAATGCTATATTTTCATTGATTATCATTCTCAATAATCATTATCACAATAGTAGCATGACTTTTATAGCTTTCAATGCACTTTCTCTGCAAAAATCTTATACAAACTATTAACTAGTTTCTTCCCTTCTTCACAAATTTCTTATTATTTACGATTGATTTATACAATGCTTTCGCTTACAATAAACTCATAAACGCGCGTTTATGAAAAGAGGGGAAACATGCGCAGCGAAGATATAGCTAAGTTGGCCGGGGTTTCCCGAAGTACGGTATCCCGCGTGATCAACAATTATTCCAACGTCCCTGAAGAGACCCGGGCCAAAGTGCTGCGGGTGATTGAGCAACATCAGTACGAACCGAACAGCTTTGCAAGGGCTTTAGCCGGTAAGAAGACCGATACGATCGGACTCTTCGCCATCAGTATGAACGAGAAGGAGAATACTACCCGAATTTATCAGAACAATTACTTTGCTCCATTCGTTGATGCCGTAGTCGACACCTCGAATGCCCGCGGATGTTATGTACTGATTCATACGGTTTACTCTCCCGACGATTTCATCAAGGTAAAGCAAGCTTTTCTTCAAAAACGGATTGACGGCGGTATCATTGTCGGCACTCAGAAGGATATTAATATCGTCCGAGAAATGGTAGGGCTCGACTCTCCTCTCGTATTAATTGATTATGATATTTCTGAGATTATGTCGGAGCATCTTGACCGCAATCATCTGGCCATTGTGAACTCCAAAGATTACGAGGGCACCACAGAAGCGATTGAATATTTGATCTCTCTGGGTCATCAAGAGATTGGCATCATCTGTGGGCAAATGAATACGTACTCTGGACGAGAGCGTTATACGGCTTATGAAGATACGCTGAAGAAACATGGCCTGCCTGTAAATGAGAGATTTATTCTGAAAGGTGATTTTCTAAAAGAGACTGCTTACGAAGAGGTTAAGAAGCTCCTTGCTTCTGGAGAACCTTTGCCAACGGCCTTCTTCTCCTCCAACGATGATATGGCTATATCAGCGATGGAAGCGTTCTCCGAACACGGAATCATTGTCCCTGAAGATCTCTCCATGGTTGGATTTGATGACATTCAGCTAGCATCCCGTATTCAGCCTAAGCTGACCTCTGTACGCTTGCCGATCTATGAAATGTCTAAGGCTGCAGTGGAAAAAGTAATCGAGCTGTGTGATTCACAGCAGCCGACGTTTAGCACGATCAGCTTTCCAGCTCGTTTAGTGGAGAGAGATTCCTGTCAACCGCCGAAGAAATAGCTTAAGATCAATCCTTCGCTGAAGAAATCTACATATTTTTCCGTGAAGCTGCTATTGGATTCGGTATCGAAACTACTGCTTTAATTGTCCTGCTTAAAAGCATTGAAAAAACTCCCTTCCCTCGAGGGAATTTTTTCTGAAACTTATAAACGCGCGTTCACAATCGAAAGGAGACTTTCTCACATGAAATTCGGAACCTTTGACGACACTCGTAAAGAGTATGTAATTAACACCCCAAAAACCCCTTACCCTTGGATTAACTATCTTGGTAATGAGCAATTTTTCGGACTTATTTCTAATACAGCTGGTGGTTACACCTTCTATAGAGACGCTCGTCTCAGAAGATTGACCCGTTACCGTTATAACAATATCCCACTGGATACTGGCGGCCGCTACTACTATCTTTATGACGATGGTGATTTCTGGACCCCAGGCTGGATGCCAGTAAAACGTGATCTCGACTTCTACGAATGCCGTCACGGTCTTGGCTACACTTCCATTACTGGCGAACGGAACGGAATTTCTGTGAACCAGCTTGCTTTTGTCCCTATGGGTCATAATGCAGAAGTACATCGTCTTGTAGTGAAGAACACAGGCTCCGCTAAAAAATCCGTGAAACTGTTCTCTTTTGCAGAGTTCTGTCTCTGGAATGCACAAGATGATATGACCAACTTCCAACGCAATCTCAGCACCGGCGAGGTTGAAGTGAAGGATTCCGTTATCTATCACAAAACTGAATATCGCGAGCGCAGAAATCACTATGCTTTCTACTCCGTAAATAAAGAAATCGCTGGTTTCGATACTGATCGTGAAGCTTTCGTAGGGATGTACAACGGTCTGGAAAGCCCACAAGCTGTAGTTGCAGGTGAACCTACTAACTCCGTAGCTAGCGGCTGGTCCCCTATCGGATCACACGCACTTAACATTACGCTTGAACCAAGCGAAGAACAAAGCTTCATCTTTGTACTCGGCTACATCGAGAACCCTGAAGAAGATAAATGGGAATCCCTGAATGTAATCAACAAAAAACCAGCAGAAGCTATGATCGCACAATTTGCTACAGATGCTCAAGTAGATGCTGCACTCGCTGCACTTGCTGCTCACTGGGATAACCTGCTGTCTAAATATCAAATCCAAAGCGGTGACGAGAAACTGGATCGCATGGTTAACATCTGGAATCCATATCAATGTATGGTTACCTTCAACATGTCCCGTTCTGCTTCCTACTTTGAATCCGGTATTGGCCGTGGTATGGGCTTCCGTGATTCTAACCAAGACTTGCTCGGATTTGTTCATCAAATTCCTGAACGTGCTAAAGAACGTATTCTCGATATTGCGGCTACACAATTTGAAGATGGCAGTGCCTATCATCAATACCAACCGCTCACTAAAAAAGGTAACAACGAAGTCGGCACCGGCTTTAACGATGATCCGCTTTGGTTGATCCTAGGAACGGCTGCTTACATTAAAGAAACTGGTGATACCTCGATTCTTGATGAGCAGGTTCCTTTTGACAGTGATCCGAATAACACCGCTACGCTGTTTGAGCACTTGAAACGTTCCTTCGAGCATGTGACTAACAATCTCGGACCTCACGGCTTGCCGCTGATCGGGCGCGCAGACTGGAATGACTGCTTGAACCTCAACTGCTTCTCTACTGAGCCGGGTGAATCTTTCCAAACTACTGCCAACATCGAAGGTCGAGTTGCGGAATCTGTATTTATCGCGGGTCTGTTCGTCTTCGTTGGACCGGACTATGCTGAAATCTGCCGGATGCGCGGACTTAACGATGTAGCTGTGGATGCAGAAGCTAAGATTGACAACATGAAAGAAATCACATTGACGCACGGCTTCGATGGCGATTGGTTCCTGCGTGCTTATGATCACTATGGCGACAAGATCGGTTCCAAAGAAAATGAAGAAGGTAAAATCTTCATCGAACCACAAGGGATCTGCGTAATGGCCGGTATCGGTGTGGAAAATGGTCAAGCTGAAAAAGCTCTATCATCCGTACAAGAGCATTTGGATACTAAATACGGTATCGTATTGCAACAGCCACCGTATTCCAAGTACTATCTGAACCTGGGCGAAATTTCTACGTACCCTCCTGGCTACAAAGAAAATTCCGGTATTTTCTGCCATAATAACCCTTGGATCATGATCGCTGAAACTGTACTTGGACATGGCGACAGAGCGTTTGAAATTTACGCAAAAATTGCTCCTGCTTACCTGGAGGATATCAGCGAAATTCACCGCACAGAGCCTTATGTCTACTCCCAAATGATCGCAGGTAAAGATGCCGTTCGTCACGGGGAAGCTAAAAACTCCTGGTTGACTGGTACTGCTGCTTGGAACTATGTAGCCATCACTCAATCGATCCTTGGCATCCAAGCGGATTTCAATGGTCTGAAGATCGATCCTTGTATTCCTACTGAATGGGATAGCTTTGAAATCACACGCGTCTTCCGTGGAGATACTTATGTGATTCAAATCAAAAACCCGAACCATGTATCCAAAGGTGTAGTTAGTCTTACCCTGGATGGCACAGCTGTAGAAGGTAACATCATTGCTCCAGTTGGAGACGGTGCAGTACACCACGTAGTTGTAGAACTGGGTTAAAAAAATCCGCTCAACCGTTCGCTTGAACGATTGAGCGGATCTATAATTAACGCTGGATGACTCCCTGAACTCTTCAGGGGTCTTTTTTTACCCTTCCACAACATCTGCTCTTAAATCACTCGCAACCTCAAGCATTCTCGGGATCACAGCTTCATTATTTCCAGAAACGTAAATATCCCCTTGATAATGCCTAAATGGGATTGTAGTATCACCAAAGCTCCACATAAAGAAATCTCCCTCAATGGACATCGTAGTGGCGCCTGCTACTGTATAAACTGATGTATAGGTGAAATCAGGTTTGGATGCGAAATACTGCTTGCACTCTTCTAAAGATATGGTTTGTGTTGAACCTCCATCATTTTGCATAGCTCGTGTAATTCGATAACGTTTGCTCATTGTGATGCCTCCAATATTTTCTGTAAAATAATCAGCTACCTTGTCCCGATCAAATATAGCATACAATAAAGCGTAAATCCCAGCTATCCTAAACCTTAAATTACTTTGCCTGTCCCATAACTCACATACTACCTTCCGGAATCCATACCTTCATTTCACCACTGCCACGATTACCCCACAAGTAATATGGAACAGCTTTGACCTTAACGGATTGAAGAGGTGCTTTCTCTCTGCTGTAAAGTCCACCACTCCAGCTCTCTTGATCAACACACAGTCCATCTGCCTCGACAACAACAGCGCCACCAAGCAAAGTCTCATCAAAAGCCGCCGTAAGTTCACCGTCTTCTTTTAAAGAAATAGAGCTTAAAGGCTCACCATTATCGATACTTTCAAGGCAATACACAAGCGGTCCGCGTTGAATCGTTACTTTTTGAGCATCTGCACGCAAATTGGGATGAGCGTAAATGCAATGTGCCTCCATTGGGTCATTCACTTCGATTATGTCTCCTGCTCTCCACATTCTCCGAATAACGAGGTATCCCTGCTCGATGTTCTCAGCAGTGTTCAGCGCTTCACCATTGACTCTGATCTCCATTCCTAGACTCCACGATGGAATCCGCAAAGCAATCCCGAACTCCGCTTCCTCTGCCGGATTAATCTTCATCGTGACTGTACCTTTCCATGGATAGTTGCACTCTTGCTGAATCGTAACATCCGTTCCACTCAGCTTAGTGTTCAGATTACTTCCAATATACAAATTCGTATAGAGTGTATCGCCATGAACCGTGTAAATATATTGATTGAGCGAAGTAAGTAGACGCGCGACATTCGGAGGGCAGCAGGCGCAGCCAAACCAGCCTTGACGTTCAGACTTCACATGATGTTTCTCCGGGTTGCAACTGCATGCCTGAGGCCATACTTCCAGTGGGTTCACATAAAAATAGTGCTTGCCATCCTGTGCCATCGAGCCCAGTACATTGTTGTAAAGCGCCCGCTCCATGACATCGGCATAACGTGCATCCGGTGATATTCTCAGCATACGCTGTGCAAAAAAGATCAACCCAATAGAGGCACAAGTCTCTGCGTACACCGAATCGTTAGGCAGATCATAATCGAAGGTGAACGCCTCACCTCTATGTGTAGAGCCGATCCCGCCTGTAATGTACATTTGCTTGTTCGTAATGTTATTCCACAGTCTCTCGCATGCTTCACGAAGTGATTCATCTCCCGTAATAGCGGCAAGATCAGCCATAGCAGTATACATATAAACCGCACGTACAGCATGGCCTACAGCCACCTTCTGCTCTCTTACTGGAAGATGACTCTGGTAATATTTTAAATCAAGATCCTCCTTCCGACCTGTGAAAAAATTGATCTTCCCCAGATTATCCCATTGTTCCTTTAAGAAATTCGGCTGTTGACCTCGCTCATTAATAAAAAAGCTGCTGAGCTTCAAATATCGTTCCTCACCTGTCAATCGATACAGCTTAACGAGCGCGAGTTCAATCTCCTGATGCCCATCATAGCCCTGCATTTTGCCTTCTTCCGGTCCAAACACAGAATCGATATGATCAACCATTCGGCACATGATGTCGAGCAATTTTCTTTTTCCAGTAGCTTCATAATAAGAAACGGCAGCCTCAATGAAATGTCCAGCACAGTACAGCTCATGACAATCGTTCAAATTGGTCCAGCGTTTACCCGGTTCTTTTATCGTAAAATAAGTATTTAAGTATCCATCTTCCTGCTGCGCCTCGCCAACGAGGTCAATCACTTCATCCGCTTGACGCTCTAGCTCAGGATCACGTGTGATGCTTAAGGAATAACCAACAGCCTCCAGCCACTTAGCCACATCACTATCTTGAAATACCCAGCCGTAAAACTCGCCAGTCTTCCGGCCTGCAGCAATCTCAAAATTAGCAATGGCATGACTGGGTTCAGCTCCCAATGCTCTATCGTGCAATGCCTCATATTGATAGGGGATAACAACGTTCTGGACAAGCTTAATGTATCGACCCCAGAAATCATCTTGAATGGTAACAGTTTGATCTTTTACAACTTCTTGATCCTGTATAATTTTGTTCATCCTCATCTTCCCCTCAGCCTTATTTCATACTCGCTAATAATAATTATAGGGGGTAGAATAGATTAAAAATACGATCAGAAGCAACCCCTTTTTTGTACTATTTCACACTTTAGAAAGGAGGGATAATTACAAAATGGGCCCTTCATTTATACATTTCGCTGCGCCGCCATTTCCTTATTTTCTAGAATGCAATCGCACGGTTTATCAACCCGGAGATCAGCATCCGAATAGAAGCCATATTGGAGTGTTTGATCTACTTATTGTAGAACAAGGCTGTCTATTTATTGGGGAGGACCATAATCAATGGGAGATTTCGGCGGGACATACATTGCTATTGCTGCCCGATCGCTATCATTACTCCGTTAAGCCATGTGACGAGACCACTTCATTTATATGGATTCATTTTCATACCCTTGCAGATTGGTCTAGCTCTGAGGGTGGACCCGTGTATATCAACCGTGAAACACATTTTCGGCAGTTTCTTACTCATCCGTATACCATTCGAGTGCCACAGTTCGGCCCCCTCCCTGACCCTTTTGAACGGAGTGGACAAGCCGAGATGCTATTACAGCTGTCTACGGGCCGGCGTTCCAGCGCAGTTTGGCAGCAGCAACGGATATTTGAAGAAATGCTGCGGATGATGGATCTGGCACAGCATGATACTTCAGAAAGTCACGCGGTGGAAATCGCAGAGCAGACGGAGACTTATATCCGTAATCATTATGCGGAGCCTCTCTCCAATGCCTCACTAGCGGACGCACTGCATTTTCACTATAACTACCTTACTCGCTGCATGAAAAGAGTGTATGGGCTGACTCCGATGGAGTATTTGACGGATTACCGTTTGGAACAGGCTAAGCTATTGCTGCTTAAGACTGAGCTTTCTATAGCCGGAATCGCAGAACGTACCGGCTTCGAGAGTGCCGCCTACTTCTCGCGTCGATTTGCTCAGCAGATCGGAATCTCTCCGCTTCGCTTTCGTAAGCGTTACTCCCGTTAAAACACAAGCAGCACGTCTCCGATTATTGGACACGTGCTCCTTCCTCCATACCCCTATTCCTCACACACTATGTAATATAAGACTTTTTAACCCTGATTCATAATCAGGTTTTTTTGTTCAACTGCAATTTTTTGGAAGTGACAAGCATATTTATAGACATGCCTTTAATGTGGAGATGTTAAATATGCGGCCATTAAGATACCTTATCATTCTTTTAGGAAGCTTACTCGTTGCTGCGGGAACTAATTTTTTTCTCGTACCATATAAAATCCTGGATGGGGGAATAATAGGGATAGCCCTCATTATTAATTATTTATCCGACGCTAAAATTGGCGTAGCTATAATTCTCTGCAGCTTTCCTATCTTTCTGCTCGCTTGGTTAAAGGAACGCGATATCTTTTACAACAGTGTACTCGGCCTACTGATCTCATCATTTCTGATCGAGCTTCTCGGTCCTTTCCAATATCACTTTCTATATTATTTTGAGTTTGGTTCCATTTCTAGCGCCATTATTGGCGGTTTTTTGATGGGAACGGGACTTGGGATTATGCTGAGGTTTAAAGCTAGTACGGGTGGCACCGATCTGCTCGCTCAATTTATAAAAAGGTATGTCCCGCTGAACCTTGGATTCATCATTTTTTTGACCGACTTTATGATTATCGGCGCGGGGGGACTCCTGATTTCCAAGGAAACCTTCTTCCACTCCATCCTCACGATTATCTCTGGGGGCGTGGCTACGGGTCTATGCACACTTGAGACGAAATAAATGGAAATAAATACGAATACACACGATCATATGTTCGTATTATAATAAAGAGAAAAAATATAAGGTATCTCTACCTCACCTGGAGCGTGTGAACCTATGAATAAAGAGCGTATCATTATGCTATCTGATTGCCAAAGCTTCTATGCCTCCGTGGAAAAAGCCTCTAATCCGCAGTACAGCAATAAGCCGCTGATCGTTGCTGGAGACCCAGCTAGACGGAGCGGTATTGTGCTGGCTGCCTGCCCTATAGCCAAATCTTATGGCATTACTACCGCTGAGACGTTGAAGGAAGCGCTGGCAAAATGCCCCGAAGTCATCGTGGTCAGACCACATATGCAGCAATATATCGATGTCTCCTCTCAAATCACAGATATTCTACGTAAGTTTAGCGACCAGGTAGAGCCCTATTCTATCGATGAACAGTTTATTGATGTCAGCGGTAGCCTCAGCTTATTTGGCAGTCCAAGGGAGATCGCTACCGCCATTCAGGATCTAATTCGTAGAAACACAGGTGTGCGTGCGCGCATCGGCATAGGATATTCCAAGGTTACCGCCAAAATGGCTTGCGACCTGTGGGCCAAGAAGAACGCGGATGGTATATTCACCCTCGCTCACGAGGAGCTTCCGAATGTGCTCTGGCCTCTCCCCATTAGCGAGCTGTTCATGGTAGGTCGCCGCATGTCCGCCCATTTCCAAAGTATGGGTATTACGACGATTGGCCATTTGGCACAGATGCCGCTAAGCGAGCTAAAATGGCGCATGCGGGAGAAATTTCATAAAAAATGTGATATCGACGCCGAGCTATATTGGCAGATAGCCAATGGCATCGATGACAGCCCCGTGAGCCCAAGCACCTATGAAGTCGCACCCAAGAGTGTCGGGCACCAAATGACGCTGCCACGGGATTACTATAAGCTGCAAGATATTAAGACCATCATTCTTGAGCTATCTGAGCTTGTATGTAGACGTTGCCGCAAATTGAAAGTGCATGGTGCAGTCGTGTCTATCGGCTGCCAAGGTGCCAGTTTTGATGACCCCACAGGCTTCTCAAGACAGACTACAATGAGCGATCCTACGAATGCCACCCTGCTGGTATATGAGGCAGCTCTCTCTCTCTTCAAACTCCACTGGGACGGTCAGCCTGTGCGTAGAGTCCACTTAAACCTGTCCAATCTATCTGACGAAAGCCAGTACCAGCTAACCCTATTTGAGTCTCGCCCTCGCTATCGTGAACTCGAACGTGCGACCGATGCCCTCAAGAATAAATATGGGGAGACGATCATTGGGCGAGCAGCTTCTTTTACAGATGCCGGGCAGCTTAAGGACAGATCTGGAAAGATCGGCGGACACTATAAATAAAAACTATATTAAAATACACACCATATCGTTTATAATGCTATATTGGGGTTGTTATTTTCACGTAGATGAAGCGACAATCGAAATATGTAAACATAGATAATCACATTCCAGAGGAGGACCGGAGAAGTTGGATAGCACGAGCAACACTAACACTACGTATTATGAAATCGTTGATCTCTGTCTTCTTGCTGGCAAGATCATGCTGCAGAATGGTGCAGAAACATCCAGAGTTGAAGATACGATGACACGAATGGCAGGATCTCTCGGGTTCCCAGGAGCACATAGCTATGTGACGCCAACCGTTATAATGTTCACCACAAATAGAATAGAACCTGTTAAGTTATACAGAATTGCGGAGCGAACAACAGATCTGCAGAAGGTATCGGAGGTCAATGACATTTCTCGGCGTCTAAGCGAACGTCAGATTACAGCTGAGGAAGCTCGTGCAAAATTAGGAGAAGTCGATGAAGCCTCACCTGTCTATCCCGTATGGCTGCAGATCTTAGCAGCCGCCCTTACTGGTGCTTGCTTCACCGTTATGTTTAAAGGCAGTTTGTGGGATGCTCTCCCCGCCTTACCGATTTCCGGACTAGGCTTCGCTGCGGTCATTTATCTGCATCGTTTAGTGCAGACTAAATTCTTTGCAGAGTTTTCCGCTTCCTTCCTGATCGGACTTCTAGCCTTCTGTTCTGTAAAGCTGGGGATTGGTCAAGAGATGGACAAAATCATTATCGGCTCCGTTATGCCTCTAGTACCCGGACTACTCATTACTAATGCCGTTCGTGATCTGATGGCCGGTCATCTGGTCTCAGGCATATCCAAGGGAGCCGATGCCTTTCTAACTGCATTTGCGATCGGTACAGGTATCGGGCTTGTACTATCACTATTTTAATATCCATGTGAAAGAGGTTAGCCCTTCATGATTTTGCAACTTATAACCAGTTTTATCGCCGCGGCAACCTTCTGTATTCTATTTAATGCGCCTAAGCGCTCACTACTACAGTGTGGTTTTGCCGGAATGGTGGGCTGGATGGTGTATGTGCTTCTTAATGTAGAGTTCGGACCTGTTGTAGCTACGTTCGCAGCTAGTGTAATAGTGGGCATCGTCAGCCAATTTTTTGCGCGATCCTTCAAAATGCCGGTTATTATTTTTAGTGTAGGTGGTATTATCCCGCTTGTTCCGGGTGGTCTCGCTTATGATGCTATGCGTAAATTTGTGGAAGAGGACTATACTCTGGCTGTAGAAATCGCTGTTCGGGCATTAATGCTCTCTGGAGCCATTGCAGCTGGACTCGTGCTAAGTGATGTAATTGGACAAATGTTCCGTCGTCGTGCAATCAAATAACAGCATCCTTCTTCAAAAAAAGAAATCGCCTGTTGGTACAATGGTGGTCACCCATCCATCTCCCAAGGAGCGATTTCTTTGTTCATCTCTATGCAAATAACGCTTCAGGGAAGGCTAAAGGCGCAGCACCCGGATGAATACTATTGATGCTAGTGTTCTTGATCCAGGACAGCCCTACAGTGCCCTCACCCGCATGAACAGCCACAGCAGGAATATAGGTCATTATCTCAGTTCGTAAGTCAGGCGCCATTGCTTTTATGTCCTCTTCTAGCTTGAGTGCCATCTCTAAATTATTTGAATGCATGATACATACATCACTAACAAGCCCTACATCCTGTTTAAATATCTCCAAAAGCGCCTGTTGCGTTTTCTTCATTGTACGGATTTTCTCGACAACAACGACCTTCCCTTCGTCAAAACGAAGCAGCAAGTTTATACGCAGCAATTGGCTAAGTACAAATTGTGATCCAGAAACACGTCCACTGCGATGAAGCTGTGTCAAGCTTGCAGGAATTAAGTAAAAGGACATATTCTGAATAATATTTTCAATCTTCGCTTTAATTTCCAGTCCAGAAAGACCCTTCTTCTGCCAGTGTATACCGCGCATGATCATTTCTCGGATAGGATAAGCGCCAACCTTGGCATCAATTCCAATTACATTGGCCTCCGCTATTTCGGCGCCTTGCATCGAAGCATTGTAAGTGCCACTGAGCTCTGAAGAAAGATGTACAGCAATAATTTCATCGTATTCTTCCTTCAACCGTTCGTATAGCTCAATAAACTCACCGATTGGAGGCTGTGAACTGCCTACCTTTTCATGCTGGCGCATTTTCTCATAGAAGTCATCGATCGTAATATCTATATTCTCTTTATAACATTCGTTGTTGATAATAATCCGTAACGGAATAATATATACATGATTATTCTTAGCGAACTCCGGATCTATGATACTTGTACTGTCGGTTACCCAGGCAATTGATTTCATGGTCATTTGTCACTTCTCTCTCTCATAAAAAGGAATAGTAGAATGAATGAGGAGACAAGGGCCAAGAATTCCAGACCAGTGAATCACACGCTCACCCTGAATAATCAACTTAAGAATTGAACAGCGGTTAAGTAATCCGCGTATTCGTAAATTATACAGGATAATAAGCGTTAATATAGGCAAAACAGGCCTTTCATGCAAATTTCAATCTATTTAATTCAACATTATTCGACATTTTTTCACATTATATATGACGAATATACCTATCCTAATAGCGCCACTTCATGTTATGAAAAAGCAAAACCACAGCAAAAATATCCCCGTCCCCACCCTCACTGTTCTTCCATAAATCAACGCGCGGTAGTTACATTAATAGGTACACTTTACATTTGTAACAGTACGGGGCTAAATTATAATTTGGTCAGATATGGCCCGGCATCTGTCGATTGTCCAACTTCCCCTGTTGGCGGGCTGCGTTCACCTTTATGAAGATCAGTTACCTTCTACTGTGGTAAATCTTATTATGGTGTAGTCAAGGATACCGTCCAGTTCTTCTCCTGAATCTTAAAATCCAACTCGCGGTAAGACTTGGACAGCTCATCCATCTGCTTCTGAATCTGAGTGACATCCACCGTTCTTTGAAAACGAACCTCCGAGCGACTGTAACGTTCCTGAGTAATAGAAGCCTGTTCGAGCAAATCGCTAAACAGCTTCCGTAGCTGTAACATTTTGTCCCGTTCCGCTAGCGCATCGGAGATACTCCAATTCTCATTGAAAGCCACGGATGAATTCGTTCGATTAATCGCTCGGATCAAAATCGTCTGTTCATTCACAGCTCTTTCTAACTCCTGCAAAAGAGCTTCAGGTTGCTCAGCCGGCTCCTCACCCTCTTGAACTTTAACGACTCGCTCCAGCCGCTGCTTTAGCTGCGCGATTTTACGGGTTAGATCACTTCGATTCACTAACGCTTCCGCAAGTTTCATATCTGGGTTCCCCCTAAAATTTTCTGATAGCTAGCGAATAAAGCTCGTGTGAAGAGATGCCGTGGTGTTCAGTACAGCTAATCCTCCCAAATCGATGTCTCTAAATGATCTACGAACTTGCGTAATTTACCGGCTAGCTTGCGGTTAATGGTTCCATCCTGATACATTTGCTGCACCTTATCCCGCTGCTCTTGAATGGCTTTCAGCTTCATTTCAAGCTTTTGATCATCCACAAGACCATCCTTTGTCCAGCCTTTCCCTTGCTCCAGACGAGAAATTAACTGCTCATAACTGCATGCAACCTTCTCGGCTGCACCTCGGTTGTTCTCGTTCTTACTGACATTAATAGCAGCTATAGCAGCTTGGGCCATGGCAATTTTCGCTTCTCTAGCACACTCAGCCTGTTGCAGCATTTGTTGGCTAGCTTCCCCTTCATTCTGACCTGAGAACATTCCCGCAAACAGCCGTCTAATCTCGGTAATCGATATTCTGATTTGTGAATTTAGACTTCTGGCTAGAAAGACCTCACTATGATCCAAGAATTCTCCCAGCTTCTGAGCCACTGAAGCGGGAATCTCATTGTTCTCTAGTAATCGGTTTAGTTCTTTACGTTCAGCTTGCAGACCCACAATCCTCGCTTCAACACCTAGTCGGCGGAAGTTCTCGAGTGCTGGATCATTCGATTGGTCCTCACGGTTTAGACTATAAACCTTTTCTCTAAATTCACTCAAAGCCGGTTGCGCGGATTCCTTACTTTCTTCTGTCATCATACTTTGCAGCATGGTTAAACCGGCAGCAATAACTTTAGACTTGGCCGCCTGCTCGGCTCCTGTCTCACCTGATTCGGCAACTGGCTCTTCTTTACCTGCTAAAATTGGCAAAAAGATACTAGCGATCAGCAGCGACATTAGAATAACACCTGCGGCGATAAAGATGATTAAATCACGCTCAGGAAATGGTGATCCATCCCCAAGAAAAAAGGGAATCGAGAACGCACCGGCTAAGGTAACCGCTCCACGCACTCCTGAAATCGTGAGGATTAATAGTGACTTAACAGATGATTTCTCCATTTTTTGCAGACGAGATCCTACTAAAGAGAACACATACACCCATACAAACCGTAATACAAACAGCAGCATAGTGATGGCTAATACATAACCTACAACTATAAGATTATCCACGGCCGTATCACGGTAGATCACTTCAATAACGTCTGGAATAGATAAGCCAAGAATAAGGAAGACCAGGCCATTCAATATATAGAGCAGAACAGACCATGTACTAGCGGATACCAGTTGTAGCTTATACTGCGGAGATACGGCACGGTCCTTCTCAACCGCATGAATAATCCCCCCTGCAACCACTGCCAAAATGCCAGATACCCCTATCTCTTCACTGATCAAATAAATAATAAAAGGAGTTAGGATTTGCAGCAGCACATGCACTGTGATATCCTCCATCCCCAGTCTGCGAATAATTACGCTTAGCCGAATCAGAAGAAAAGCCAATAATGCCCCAACGATCAACCCGCCTGCAGCTATAACTACAAAGCTAATGGAGGCTTTCGGTAAAGAAAACATACCCGTAACTGCTGCAGCAATGGCAAAGTTAAAGGCAACAAGCCCGGAGGCATCATTCATTAATGATTCGCCCTCTAGAATGCGGTGAATACTCTTAGGAAGATGCACTCTTCCAGCGATTGCGCTGACCGCGACCGCATCTGTAGGTGACAAGATCGCTGCCAGAGCAAATGCAGCTGCTAGCGGGATCGTTGGAATCATCCAGTTTATCGAATATCCAGCAATAAGCACCGTAGCAAAAACCAATCCCAGCGCCAGCATTAATATCGGACCCCGTAAGTTCCATAATTCATTTCTTGGCGTCCGTTTCCCATCATTGAACAAAAGCGGTGCAATAAACAATACGAAAAACAGCTCTGGTTCCAATGTCATATGTATTCCCAAAGGCATTAACACAACCATTACACCCAGACCAATTTGAATTAACGGTATTGGCACAAAGGGAATAAATCGGTTTATGATGTTGGAAATTGCGATAAGGCCCAGTAGGACGAGTACAACTAGAAAAGTCTCCAAACCACATCAACTCCCTTTTTTATTTGGTTATTATATCGTAAAGCTTCGGGTAAGGGAAAAATATAGAAATAGAAGTTCTTAACAATAATGTCCCCTAGAAATCACACAAAAAATACATCAGATATATATTGACAAAAATATTTATTTATGTTATAATAAAGAATTACGCTATTGAAATTACATTTTATTTTAAGTATTATATGCATTAGCCTAACGGCATCGCTCTTATCATCAATCATGGAGGGATCTTATGCATATTGCTAGTGGAATAGAAATGTTAGAGATTACAGCACAGGTTATGGGCGGGAATGACACGATTTACCCCACGCTGCTCTGGGATCAAAATTCTGCTGTACTCGTAGACACTGGATTTCCGGGCCTGCTCCCAAAATACAAAGAAGCTCTAAAAGAAACCCACGTGCCTTGGGAACAACTACGCACCGTAATCATCACACATCAAGATCTAGATCACATCGGGAGCTTACCTGATTTACTGTCAGAAGAATGTCTAGAACTGACAGTTCTGGCTCACGAAATCGAGCAGCCTTATATTGAAGGAGAGCGAATGCTCCTTAAACACACCCCTGAAGCTTTAGCTGCGGCAGAAGCCATGATCCCCCCTCATGTACCAGAGGAATGGCGCCGCGCTTTCCTATCCGTGTTATCTCATCCCCCTAAAGGAAGAGTAGATCGAACCATAGTGGACGGGGAAATACTGTCTCTTGCCGGTGGAATTACGATTATCCATACACCAGGACATAGCCCTGGACATCTGAGTCTATACCATCATGATAGCCGTACGCTAATTGCCGCGGATGCTCTTACCGTTCAAGGCGGTGAGCTGCACGGCCCCACTCCTTCGGCAACGCCTGACATGAAGCAAGCTTTATCCTCTCTAACGAAGTTCGCCGAGTATGAGATTGAAACGGTCATTTGCTATCATGGCGGAATTTATCGCGGAAACGCAAACAAACGGATTGCTGAAATTGCAGAAGCAAGAGAATAGACTGATGCAAGAAAGCAGAGCCCTTATCTGGCTCTGCTTTCTTTTTATATATAGTCCCTACTCGTTATACTCACTTATGATTCCGAAACAACTGTAAACCGTTCACGAATATGCTGCGGCTGTTCAATTTCATCTACAATAGCAATCGCATAATCTTCATAGCTGACATAGCTCTCACCTTTGGAATTCACAAGCAGATGATCTTTGCCTTTCACATAAGAACCCGTTCTAGTCCCAATTGCAAAATTAGCGGATGGACTAACGAAGGTCCAAGACAGCGAGTCTGTACCTTGCAGGATCTCCAGGTTCTTCCCTTGATTCGTAGCCGTTGGCTTGATAAAGTCAGGGAAATCAGGGGTATCTACCACTTTGAGCGTCTTAGCTTCATCTACATATAAACTTCCCGCACCTCCAACTACAATCAATCTTGTATTAGGGGCATCCTTTAATGCTTCAATAAGCACATTTCCGGCATCCACATGCAGATGCTCTTGTCCAAATGGTGCTCCGAAAGCATTCACAACAACATCTAAACCCTTCAAATCTTCAGCGGTAAGTGCAAATACATCCTTTTCGATGACCTTTGCCTTACGATTTGCAACTTTCGATGCATCCCGTACAATGGCTGTAACTTCATGGCCTCTATCTAGCGCTTCCTGAGTGATTCGGCTTCCGGCTTTTCCACTTGCTCCTACAACTGCGATTTTCATATAATTTCCTCCTGTATATGTTTACGATGTTTTTACTTTAGTATTTATATCAAGGAGATCCTGAACGATGCTTCTGTCGATATCGAGATCAAACTTTCTCCCCCAAAAGCATTCTGTACCCATACGAGTGATCCGGTCATAATCTTCTATCGTTAGTGTTCTTGGATAATCCGGTCCTGTTTCCCAGTCTGTATACCTCTTAATTTCACTCCGTACATTGTTCTTAAACCCACTATTCAAAATAATCGTATGGAAGAAGATTTCATCTCCACATAATGTGTTCTTAAAAAATCTAACATACTCTGGAGAAGTAGAAGTAAACTCCATGATGTATTCCATACATTCACCTGTAATAGACATCCAGTTAGAGCCTTTATACAGCGATTTTGGCAGAACACCCAACCTTCTTTGCAAGAATGGAACGTTCATTACTGCTTTAATATACCTCATCCTAATGGCAGCCATACGCCTGGTTCTTGAGATCAGGAATCTAGGATAATAAACCGACACCCTCTCATAACATCCCCACGTTTCAGAAGTATTCGGTAATTGCTGATACTTCACAAATTCGTCCCCCTGATTCTTCTCAAAGAAATCAAGAATAACTTCGTTAGAAGCTAAGGGCAGATCCTGACCACTTATGATGTGGATATAATTGAATTTCCCATGTTCTTTGATCAGCGCAAAACACTTCAAAACACATTCAATCTGACTGTAATGTCCCCACCGTACATCAATAGGCTCTTTGACAAAATGAATATCGTTACGGTGAGTAATATCAGCTTCAATACCACTCTTCTGATCGACATGTAGGAAAAACCCGACGGAGTCATTAGTTAAACTATCGATTAGCATATTGATCTGCTCAGGATTTTTGTGACAAAGGATCACATACGCCATTTTGAATGATTCCAACAACCTTCACCCTTCCGCCCATCTTTTTCCAAATATTATAAAATAAATGGACAAAAATGGATAGTTCTTTCTATCCAGAAAAAGGTGAATTCGATTGGTGATTAGTTATTTCGTATGACTTTTCACTATAAGTCTGATTCCAATGTTCCATGGATCTTTGAATGTAGGGGCTCCATTCTCTTCAACAACGGTGTAACCCGCCTGCTTAACACGCTCCACTACAGACGTACGCTCCTCTTCATTCGGAAGAAGTAAGGTGAAATAATCAATTCCTACTGCATCAGCAGGTGCCACAGGTGCGCCTTGCCCTGCCCATATATTCAATCCAATGTGGTGATGATACCCACCTGCTGAGATAAACATTGCCGCACTGCCATAATTAGCTACTAGATCAAAACCAAGCAAACCAACGTAGAACTCCTTCGCCTTAGTTAAATTACCCACATGAAAGTGTACATGTCCGATCACCGTTCCAGCTGGCAGCCCGTTCCATTGTAAACCTTCAGAAGCCGCCAACAAACCATCTACATCCACTGGGTCCGTTGTCATCATTACATGCCCTTCCGCATCATACTTCCATGTATCCCTAGGACGATCTCTATAAATTTCGATTCCGTTGTTATCCGGGTCCTGAATATACAGTGCTTCACTCACCAAATGATCTCCCTGACCCACTTCAATTCCCGACGCGATCAAATTGCGTACAACGAGTCCCAAGCTAGGACGATCCGGAACAAGGATAGCAAAATGATACAATCCAGCCACTGAGTTCGGACGTAGAACCTTTGCATTCTCAATCTCCCGCAGAATCAATAACACATTCTGACCGTCAGCAGTCATTTCCACCTCACGGCCAGATTGTCGCAAGACACTTAACCCCACCACGTTCTGATAAAATGTGAGCGAACGCTCTAAATTACTTACTCTAATTTGTACCAGACCAATCTCTACGTCCGGATGAAGTGTTGTTTTAGTTGTCATTATGTTTCCTCCCACTATTCCTGTAACTTTATCAGTTACAAATTAACTATCTTTAGTATAGTTACCTTCTATATGTTTGTCAATTACCAACAAAAAAATCATGCTGACTGATTCACAGCCAAACATGATTCATAAGAACACTTCATCCTTAGGAGTGCCATTCCTGTAAATATTCAGCTACACTGGATTCAAGAAGTCCAATTAAATCTTCATCCATATACTTATAATCATCTGATATATTCAAACAAATTATTCTTTTGCCGATTACACCGTCTCTGAATTTATCTTGAATTCTTCGCACATGCTTCTTCTCCATCACAAAAATAACATCCGCCCAGCCCACATGCCCTTCAGAAAGTTTGATTCTCGCATGCTCCTCTGTCCCAGCAGATCTCACTTCATGACCATCAATTCCTTGAAATATCTTCTCCGCAGTTAGACTCCGCCAGCGATTCTGGCTGCAGACAAACAGTAGTTTAATAAAGAGCACCTTCCTTATCCGAGTAAAACCTTATTTCGTTTGTCGGTTTAGATAAACTCTCCTATTTAAGGAAGCATCCGAAACCCATGTTGTTAATAAGTCTTTATTAAAAAGATATTCATTACCAACTCTGATATAAGGAAACATAGTTCCTTGAAAAATGCCCGATCTACTTAAATTCTCATGCTCCGTTTTAATAATATTCATTACTTGATCTTCAGTCAGATTTAAGTATAAGGCCGTCTCTTTAATATCCATCAAAAGCTTATCTGCCGTTACTATGGATGGAGTCTGGTCTTGATCAACTTCCAACTCTTTATCGCCATTAGTTATTGAACATCCAATAATAAATGAAATCCCTAGAATAAGACTCGCCACGATAATTGAGATTTGATTAGCCTTCATTGATCACCTCCACCGTACACTTCATGAAGAGGTCTGTAGCTTGGGTGTTCTTCGATTTGCGTAACGACAACACCTTGCTCTGAGTCCATCACACGGTAGGCTTTAGCTTCTTCTCTGGTCGACATCACCTTATATTCATTATCCTTGTAGATGATGGCACAGTTATTATCCACTGCGATTCCGAGCAAACCTCCGTCTTTTACCATACGCGAAAAATCCTCAACCCGAATATCCTCATTATAATGTGGACAATGAATACCTGGCAGAATCCCCATCGCTTCAAGCTTAATATACTGCCAGTTCCCTTGGTCGTCGAACGCTTCAGAGTCACTATGCCCATATTCAAACCAGCAAATGGAACCTGCACTCAGCCCCGCCAAAATAGTCCCCGAGTTGTACGCTTCTTTTAGAAGATCATCTACGCCGGTATTTTTCCAAATCTCCAGCATCTTTCGGGTATTACCACCACCAACATAAATCAGATCAGCGGATATAATTAACTCTGCGATTTCTTCATGGGTATAGGTTTGGCTCACAAGCAATAAATGACTTGTTTCACATCCTAGAATCTCGCCGTACACTTTGTTGAACGTATCACAATAACCTGGTGCATCACTACTAGCTGTTGGAATAAATAACGCTTTCGGATTAACTTTCTGGGTTAACTTCACAACTTCACGATCCATTTCAAGCGTTTCTAAATCGATTAGCTCTCCCCCACCGATTACCACGATAGTCCCCATAATCTCCCCTACTTTCACTAGGATCTGTTTTCTCCCTTTCCGTATTCCTCTGCAAGAATGCTGTAAATCTCCAAATCAATGAGCCCTTTACCTGACCATACATGGGCTTGTCTTAACGTCCCCTCTTTCATAAAGCCACTTTTCAAAAGGACCCGTTTGGACCGCTCATTAAAAGGCATGACTTCAGCTTGGATTCGATTGACCTCTGCCGTCTCAAATAAATATTTTTTCACCATTTCAACGGCCTGAGTTGCAATCCCTTTTCCCCAATAAGACTCCGCCAAAAAATAACCAATCGTGACCATATCCACTTTTTGATTAAAATCCATAGCTTCGATGATACCTAGCAGTATGTACGGATTATTTTTACGGAAAATTCCCCACTTCACTCTTAACCCTTTATTAAAATCACGTTCGAAATGTCCGATCATATTCTTTACTGTATCTTTATTATGTTTCGGAATAATTCCGCAGTACTCAAACACTTGATCATTGCTATAAATTCCAAATACCTCTTCAAGGTTACTAACTTCAATTTTTTTCAGTGTTAGTTGTTCGGTTTCCAAAGTAGGGAATTGCTCAAATACATGACTAAGCTTCAATTCGTTCCCTCCGTTACTTTTTGATGTTGTGAATCAAGGTTACCGCTCGAAAGCTCATCTTCTATCCCCGCGCATTCCCTCTATACTGCGCAGTTCTAAGCTCTCGAATATAGGGCTCTGTAGCTGGCATAACTGCATCTATGGCTTGTTGAATGGCTAACTCAATATCATAAGGAACTCTTACAAATTGTATATTCAAAGATGCTGTTGTCAGGCCTCCATATTCCCCCTCCAAAATCACATAAGATGCCTGAGTGACATCTAGAGGATTCCCCACACTGCCAACATTAAATAAAGTCTTCCCTTCTAAATGTTGTATAAAAGCATTGTGAATGTCCCCATAACCTACGATATCCGCTTGTCGTTTCTCCTGGCAGAGATCAGAACAACCAAACATAGACAGCCGCTTCTCATAATCGTCCCAAGGCTGAATCCGTTCATAGTAGCTTCGCGGTGAAGCATGAAATAATCGGATAAACTTACCACTCATCATAAACTCAATCGAGAACGGTAATGTACCTAAATAAGCAAGGCGGTCTTTACCCAACAAATTCCGACTCCACCGGGCCATTTCAAAATCAACATCCTGATTCATTAAATCATCCCAGTTTCCCATAACACTGATTTCACAATTGTTCTTAATGATATCAACGGCTAGATCTGAATTTGGTCCTTTACCAACAATATCACCTAGGCAAAATATCCTGCTAATTCCACGCTGCTTAATATCCTCTAATACGGCTGTCAAAGCCGGGATATTTCCATGAATATCTGAGATTAATGCGATTTGTTCCACTGTAAATCCTCCGTTCATTGTCCACTTCAGCATATTAGAGTTTCCCTATATGAAGTATTATCTGTTTTCTGCCTTCTAAATACAGATTCTATGATTACGCCCTACTTCCCTTCTTTAAGCACTACTCTCCTGACCCAAGCCATTCGGAGCCTCTTGATATGTTTCCAATAAAAAAAGACCACAATCACGTTAGCACATGTTGTGGTCTTCATTCTACGTTGCGATATGGAGTGGTTATATTTCAGGCATTTCATTCACAATCTGCTCCAAAGTAACCTCCTGAAGGACATTCTCCATCGCCTTTTGCGCGAGCGAGAATACCGGAACAATGGCGCTGGCTATATTTTTGCCGACTGGACAATCCGGGTTAGGGTGCTCATGAACCGAGAACAACGAATCCTCCTCCACCGCGTTTACTGCCTTGTAAATTTGAAGTAGTGTAATCTCAGCGCTACTACGTGAAAGTGAGGCTCCTGCGACTCCGGGGCGGGCCGTTACCAGTCCTGCTTTTTGCAACATACTAGTTAGCCGGCGGATAACTACAGGGTTGGTGTTCACACTACCAGCTATCCACTCCGAGGTACTTTTACCCTCTTTATTACTGTCGATTAACGTTAATATATGAATGGCTACCGCAAAACGGGTGCTGATGTTCACTATAAATCTCTCCTTTTGCCATACTACCCGGCTAGCAACAAGTGCATTAATCAGATGCAACAATAATAGTTACATTTTATGCATTTGTCAAACACTTAAGGAGATGCACTTCAGGATCGTAATTAGTGAATATTATGCTTTTTGAAATTACCGCCCTTAACTTCTGCTACATCATATACTACGACAAAAGCGTTAGGGTCAATTTCATGAATGATTTCCTTGATTTTGCTTTCTTCCAGACGGTTAATTACACAGGTAATTTCTTTGAATTGTTCATTAGAGTAACCACCGTATGCATCAGTATAGGTTGCCCCACGTCCCAATCGGTCACGAATCGTTTCCACCATAATTTCCGGTTGAACGGTGATGATTTTGAAAGTTTTAGAGCCGCTCAAACCTTCCTCAACGATATGTATCACTTTAGAAGCAATAAAATAAGCAAGTGCGGATAGAATCGCCCCTTGTAGCCCAAATGCAGTTGAAACAACAATAAAGACAAACATGTTTAGGAATAAGATTAGATCACTTGTCCCAAAAGGTATTTTTCGTGAAAGCAATACAGCCAACATGTCGATCCCATCTAACGCCCCACCATTACGTAACGCTAAACCCATACCAAAACCGATGATAATCCCGCCTACAACAGTAATTAATAATGTATCTCCTTCAATAATCGTTGGCACATGGTGCATTAGGCTTGTACCAATGGCTAGTGAGGCAATACCGATAATGGAATAAATAGCAAAGCTTTTACCAATTTGCTTATATCCTAACCAAACAAATGGGATGTTAATTATAACAATTAGCAGCCCTAACGGTAATCCAAACAGCTGTGAGCCAACGATACTTAGGCCTGTTACACCACCATCTGAAACATTGTTAGGTATTAATACGGATTCCAGGCCATATGAAGTTATAAGTGCCCCTATAATAATTAATATGACTTTTGAAAATATCTTTAACTTATTTGATTTTTGATGCTGTCTTATTCCATGCATTCCATTTCCCCACTTCAAATTAGTTTTTTATATCACTGCAAGTGAAAAACATCCACTGGACAAAAGCCGACAAAAAACAGTCTATAATAAATGTCACCACTTTTGCAAATCAGACGCCGCTAGTTTGATATCTATTATTTTACCCATATGACTTAAAATAATCTTATCGTTCCATAAAAAATGAAAAAACCAGACTACGAAAATTCGTAATCTGGTAATCTTCTCTATCTCTATCACACCTTCATGTATTCGTTATATAATTCCTCAAAAGTATCGTATCGTTCAACTTTCCTTCCCACCTTATTATATTCTTCCAGATATTCATCCATGACCTGCAGGAACTGCTCTTTAAATAAATGCAGATGATCTGAATCAAAATACTGCATAATATCAAACTTTTTTGTTCCCCTTGATTCTGTCATTTCATCAAGAAAATTTTGTATGCCCATGGCTGCATAATAAGCATAAGATTTATCATTTAATTCTACACTTGCTATAACCTTATTGCGGCAGTTACACCATAATTCCTCAAAGGTGCCACCAAGATTATCATAGGTTGGGACAGGCTGAATCACAAAATCCTTATACATTTTATTATATAAATCATTGACGCTTTCTAAAAATCTATATGATGCACTTCTGATTTCAACGATTGTCTTCGCATCGATCACAGCCATATATATATTTTCAAAATCATCAGGAACATAACGATACGTTGCTATTTCCTCCAGATATCTCTTAAGTCCCCTTTTAAAATAGGTATTGTTCAAATGTGTTAGAGCATTTACCAAATTGTATACAACTTCGCATGAAGCATACCTCACTGCTCCGATATCTTCAGAAAGTAATGTATTCGTATATTCTTGTTTTGCTATGTCTATATTCTTTTTCGCTCTACTAATACATTCACTCCCTATAGGCTTTGCCAAAGCATCGAGAGCTCTCTGTTTATATAAATTTAACTTTTCCAGATATTCGGGTTTCGCACAATATAACAGCTCTAAATCTATCAGACACGAAATCATTGGGCTCTCCAGATTCGCTTGATCTTCTATCCTTGTTTCCCATGGCGTACAATATATGTCGTATCCAACATCCTCCAGAATAAAACACGAAGATATCCCCCAGCCTTGGGCTGTGTTATTAATTATAATTAGATCTAGATCGCTTTTTTCATGAAAATCTCCGGTACTGAAAGAACCTGTAAGCCCAATGATTGCAATGTCATCAGGAAAATCTCTCTTAGCACGTTCAATAACCATACTAATAAGTCTGTCATTTTTATTTAGAATTTTTTGTCTAATATCAGCATCCATATCCAATTCTCCTCTTAATCCATTTTAATTCCATTGTATATGGATATAGCTCCAGTAAGTATTCCGACTTTATATATATTCAATCTATACCAAGCACAAGCTCTCCTCCTCCTAGGTAAACAAATAACGCGCTGGCGAGAGTACGGCTCTTCTCTACCAACGCGTTATCTAGTAATTATGAATGCTTTTCTCACAGCTTGCTTTAGTAAATGAAAATTTCATCTAAAGGTCTTCCGTCACAAGGATTAAAATCAATCCCTAAAATCTTTGCCATCGTAGGAGCTATATCTACCATTTTGAGATCCCCTATGGGAAACTCACTTTTCACCTTATTCCCTGAGATCACCAAGTTGCATCTATAATCCTCTTTATCGGGAGAGTAGCCATGCGTAGCATATTTAATCCCTTGTTTGTCCAAATCAACAATCGTAGGTTCATCCATGCTCTCATCGAAACAATAGCCTCTCCTAGCTTCAAGCATATATTTAGTAGATGGGCCCACATGAAGTTGATTCAGCCGCTCTCTAGTATACATTTCCTCTATACCTGAAGCGTCATCATCCATATATTCCTGAATAACAGCTAACGCTAATTGTTCAGCTTCTTCATCACCTTCTTTAATATGCAGATAAGCGGATCCGCCCCCACACTGAAAGTAAGCTCTCCACTTCATTTCGCCGTTCTCTTTATAGATCAACCCTTTTTCCTGCAAAAGGTTGTTCAAATGCACTTTGTACCGAACATTGAACTGGCCATGGTCACCCAAAACTAAAAAAACCGTGTCATCCTTTATCCCGGCTTCATCCACTGCTTGTATAATATCACCTAACCGCTTATCCATACGTGTGATTACCCGCTTCACTTCATCGCTGTCAGTGCCGTAGACATGCTTGGCGTCATCCAGATCAATCAAATGCATCATAAGAAGATTAGGCTTTTTACGCTTAATCGTTTCTATCGCACACTTTGTCGTGAAGTCATCCAGATAAGGCTGTTCAATCCCTTTTCGAAGCCGTCCATATTTCAGCTCCATTTCAATGCAATATAACGGGCTCCCGCTTTTTAACACCTTCAGTGCCTGATTTTCGTTGTTGATGGCTCTGATTTCAGGGATATTATATTGGATTGAGGATTTCCCTGATACCGGCCAGAGGATTCCTGCGGTACTCATGTTATGCTCGCGCGCAGCATCATAAATCGTGGGCACCTTTATCGCATTTCTGAACCAGAACCAGCTTTGCTCCTTTTCCTTCACAAACGGCTGAAATGGATTGTTATGGTGGATACCATGCTTATCTGGATATACACCGGTTGCTATCGTAGTGTGTACCACATAAGTGAGCGTGGGATATACACTTTTTAATTGATTACTATGCGCTCCGTTCTTAATCAATTTCGATAGGTTTGGAAGACGGCTGGCCATTTCCCATTGGTCTTCTGAAAAGGCATCGTAAGAGATGACAATCAGATGTTTGGCCATTGCCGTTTGTTCTTTGCTTGACTTCATAGGATAAGTCCCTTCGGTTCATCTTGTTCAAGCTTCTCTTTTGGTAAAGTTATAAATACGAAGAATCCAATAATGAATAGTGGGATAATCGCTAAAATACTAAATTTAGCGTTGCCTGTTAGGGTAGTTGTTAATGACATTACAGCAGGGCCCACAATCGCTGCAAACTTGCCAAAGATATTGTAAAAGCCAAAGAATTCATTGGATTTTTCCTTCGGAATAATCTTCGCATAATAAGATCTGCTAAGCGCTTGAATCCCTCCCTGGGCAGATCCAATTAGCGCTCCCAGAATAAATATATGCCACACTGAAGTAATAAAGTAAGCCGCGATACAAGAAATGATATATGTAAAAATCCCCACGATGATCATCGTTCTAGCTGAGTATTTTTTGGCAAGATTACCGTACAGGATAGCACACGGAAATGCGATGATCTGGATAACTAATAAGATCCCCAGTAAAGTAAAGGTATCAAAAGCATCCGCACCCAGTACCGATGTGGCATATGGCACTACCATTTTAATAATCGTATCTACCCCATCAATATAGAGAAAGTAGGCGATCAAGAATACAAATACTACTTTATGCTGTCTGACATTTTTAAACGTGTCTCCCAGTCTTTTAAAGCTATTAATGATCGGTTTGGGTTCAGGTTCTATGTAATATCTTTGCTGCACATCCTTGATCATAGGCATGGTCAGCAGTCCCCACCAAAGGGCAGTGATTATAAATCCAATCTGATAGCCGATTGATTTATCCATCCCCATAAACAGAATCAGCAGTAGGCTGATACCGAATGGAATAACGCTGGCGATATATCCAAAAGCAAACCCTTTTGAGGATACCTTATCCATCCTTTCATCCGTGGTTACATCCACCAGAAAAGAATCATAAAAAATATTAGCCCCGGCAAATCCTATGACTGACAAAATATAAAATACAATCAATAACTGCCACTGCCCACTCGCAGGTGCAACGAAAGCCAGCGAAGCAGTAGCTATCACGCCGATCAATGAGAAAAATATGAAGAAGCGTTTTTTCTTATCCTTATAATCTGCCATCGTCCCTAAAATCGGGCTAAGGATGGCTACCAGAATACTCGCTATGGAATTAAAATACCCCAAATCCATGCTGTTGTTAACATTCGAAAACATCCCAAATACAATAGGCAGTAAAGCCGTTGTAACCGCCATCGAATACGCCGAATTTCCACAGTCATATAAAATCCATGATTTTTCCTCTTTACTTAGTTTCATCTAACAGCCACCTTTTCACCTAGTTCCTTCTGTTATATCACTTAAGCATATGTGGCATGTTAAATGCATGTAAAACTACACTTCATAATTCCAATGGAGAGCTGATCCTCATGTCCTCTCCTGTATTGTCGAACTCTTAAGGACCTCAGCAACCTGTAGAGCATACTTTTTACTCAATCGTGACTTACCAAGATTACTCTTCACAATCTTAATCATTCGGGTATCTCGGCTCTTAGCGAATTTCTCAAGCATGGCAAAACCCGCTTCAGGTTCACAAGCCACAAATACACTTAAGCTGTATTCAAGTCCCTTAGATAATACACGAAAATGCTCAGCGTCCTCATATTGTACTTCCCCACTACCCAAACTCTCCATAATTCGAGTAGCCAACTGAAGACAATAAAGCGTATTCTCTTTCTTTTTTAAAAGAGGAGGATGCGCTAACGCTGCTACAAAGGCTCGTTGTTCAAGCCTATTCGCACCTTTCTCCCACATGTCGATCAGCTGCCTGACAAGAGAAAAACCATCCTCCCCTATACTTTGCAGCGCCATAGCAGACGCTTCACGCATCCTCCATCTGGAGTCGTTCATAGCTGTCTTAATGATGCTCTGAATCACAATTCGCTGCACTTCTTCAGCGTAGCTGTAATAAGCGCCCAGCGCTCTAACCGCACAAAACGGCAGAAACTCACGGGGATCATTCACCCCAGCTTCTGCCTCTGTAAGATTAGCCCATGAATTAAGAAACTCCCAGTCTGTTTCTGTTAGTTTAGGATGGGCAAAATGTTTGGCAAATTTGCCTGAGAGCTCCAAATTTACTCGTGGTCCGGGAAGATTGCTCTCCTTCATCAGCAAATCTCTAAGCTGTACCCACTGCTCCTTATCGCTTACCCATTGCTGAAACAGCATAACCATCATTTTTTGTCCAGTCCTCTCTGGTCCTTCCGGTATTTACCTTTAGATTTGAACAATCCCCTGCATCTCGTATGGATAATCAATCTGCTTTTTTATCGAAATCATTGCTGCTTCTCCAGCCAAGTGTGAAATCAGATATAACCCTAGATCAATGGAAGTGGAAACTCCACCACCTGTAATCACATTACCATCATGCACAATACGGGTCTCCACAACTTCTTCACAGTAAGGTTTTAGTAATTCATAGGCAGATGGATGGGTAGTGGCTTTTTTACCTTCTAGTAACCCCGCAGCCCCAAGCAGCAGTGAGCCTGTGCAGACGGATACCTTATAAGGAACATTGTGAGCACCAGCAATCCACGAGACAAAACCTTCATCATAACGAAGTTTCCGTGTCCCCATCCCTCCAGGTACAAATACCATGTCATACTCCGAGAGCTCTGGCAGCACTTTTCCAGCTTTAACTGTGAAACCTACCTCATCCGTCACTTCCTCCGACGCTGCACATATATCCCAAGACAAATTTTTGCCGATTTCAAATTGCCCCAATCGATAAATAACATCATAGAACCCCGCAAAATCTAAGAACGTAATCCCGTCAAAAAGTATAAAGGCGATTTTCAATTTCGCACTCTCCTCTTTATGGCTTGGTTAGGATAATAGGCTCACCTTTAGTCACAATAATCGTATGTTCAAACTGTGCTACCCGGCCATTGTCTACGACACTGAGTGTCCATCCATCCGACTGCTGCTCCACGTAATCTGCTCCAGTAGAAAGGAAGGGCTCAACCGTTATCACCTGTCCCTCTTTTAACACTGTAGTCACTCTTGGATTGTAGAAAGGTAAGATTTCAAAAGGCTTCTCATGGAGTGATTTGCCAATCCCGTGGCTGCACAGATTACGTACCACTCTATAGCCGCATTTCCGAGCTTCGAGTTCCATCATTCTGCCAATCTCATTGACCTTCATCCCTGCTCTCAGATGATTGATCACGCTCATCATAGTTTCCTCTGCACTCTGGCATAGACGAAGAATGTCATCATTATAAGGTGGTAATTGAAAAGAAACTCCGGCGTCCCCATAATAACCATTCAGTTCAGCAGATACATCAATATTGATCAAATCACCAGCATTAATCACTCTAGGACCAGGAATCCCATGAGCAACCTCTTCATTCACACTGATGCAGGTGCTGCCTGGAAAATTATACGTTATCATCGGGGCTGAAGATGCTCCGAATTCCGCTAGAATTTCAGCTCCAATCTTATCAAGCTCCGCTGTTGTCATACCTGGAGTTACTTTCTTTTTCATCTCGGCGATGGTATGTCCTACTACTTTCCCTATGGCTTTTAGCCCTTCTAAATCTTGTATGGTATCACTCGTCATCTATCACACATTCCTCTCACTTCTGGTATGAATCACTTGTCTAACTTCTGAAATGCACTTCCATTCCACTGAAAAATATCTTCCATCTGTCTACCCGCTACATTATCGTAATAACTTCTCTTGAAGCTATGATCATCCACTTTATCAAGCTTTATCGAATACCCCTTAGGACTGCTGATAAATAAATCAGAGCCGAGTTTGATCCCTAATTCCTCTATAACGTTATTTTTTCTAAGCGTAAATAGCTTGTAGAAGTAACCATTACTGGATCCGTACTGACCAATCGTAAAATCCGGATCGCCGTCGCCATTATAATCCTCAAACTGAATTTGAAAAAAATCATTAAATATTATGGGATCCTCAAAATGTTCACTGAGTGGAAAGCTATTCAAAGTTCTCCCTTGATTATCGATAAGCACAAGCCCAAATCTGCCACTCCAATTCCTTCCCATCAACGGACCTGGTATTGTCCAATCCTCACTGTAGGTTCCATCTAAAAGCTGCAGATTCAAGAATCCAGTTCTAGTAGTTAAGGGATAGAGATCATTATGTGATATCGTTACTGGCCCTGTAACCTTAACAGAAGACTCCAGCGACTCCGTCTGTTCTATGTTCGCCTGATCTACTGTCCCAAAAATGAGTTTCCTTAATTGGTCCGAATTCTTCACCGGAATAGAGTAGCCCTGACCACCATTCTCAGCTGTAGTAAATACTCCTTTATAGCCGGGTTCATCACCTATTGCTATGTAATAATCCTTCGAGTAGCCATCACCATAAACAAGCTTCATTTTAAATTCAGGAGCCCAATCCAGCTCACCTGATAATTTTTCACTCTTGTTCATAGCCTCCGAAAGCGCCTTAATCAGAGCGGAGTCCTTCAGTATTAGGGTCTCAAAATGTTCGGGTCGATCAACTTGGTTCTGATCACTAGTTGTTACAGGAGTTAAAGACACTCCGGCGATCCACCTTGCATTGATGAAGCCCACATCATTCTTACACCCGCTTAAAAGAGCAACCAAGAACAAGGGTACAACCCATAGTAATTTCCTAATGCGAACCGCCTCCAAGAAAAGAAACATAACCTAATTATAACAGCGTCCATAAATATAAAGAAATCGACTTTCCGAAGTGTTTAAGCGAGAAATATAAGGATAATTTATAGCATGGAACATATAAATTCTTATATTTAAAAAAAAGACTATAACCTGCTCCTTTAATGAGTGGTTCTAGTCTTATAAAATCAAGTAAATATGTAGTGATATGATCAGACGATTAAGCTTGAATTGCGCCTACCGTCTTAAGCCAAGCCTCTGCAATAAGTGCATGGCCCGCAGGTGATGGATGTACTCCATCCGGAGCCCAATAAGCAGGTTCTGCTTTCACGGATGCCGCAGCAAACAGGCCATCCAACGGAACAAGCAATGCACCATATTCACGTGCCAGTTCACGAACAATGTGAATTTTAGGGTCCAAATCCTGGCGCCAAGTTCTACGATCTTCTGGGACAGGCAACACAAATGGCTCGATTAAGACTAAATTAGCAGCCAGCGAATGCTGCGTGCGTTCGATCAGGTCACGATACACAGCTTCAAATTGTTCAGGCGTTGTTTCCTGACCAGAATCAAAGCGGCGCCAAGTATCGTTAATCCCAATATATATGGACACCCAAGTCGGCTTCAGATTCAGGCAATCCTTCTCCCAGCGTTCCTGCAAATCTACTGCACGGTTGCCGCTAATTCCACGATTATAGAACGTAAGATTCTTCTCAGGATATAAATGCCCCAGACGAGCGGCGACCATCAATGCATAACCTACACCAAGCGATGAAGCATCTTCATAATTACGACCCCAATCCGTTATACTGTCGCCTTGAAACAGAATGACATCGTTTTGTCGGAATAACATCACGTAATCCTCCCCTATTTTCCCCTGTTAATATTAGCCAATATAGTATATCAAAAATGAATACTACGTACTAGGACAATCATTAACAATTCATGGTAGAAACTACTAGAGATCAACAAAAAACCTGCTCAAATTAGAGCAGGTTTTCCAATAATACAATTAATAAGCTAAGCTAAACAATCCTTTAATGTGGGACAAGTAACGAATATTACTTGCTTCCTTCATCAAGGTTGCAGGTAATCCTTTTAGCGGAGTTGAGCTAGCACCAACGATGGCTACACCGTCTTTACGACCTAAGCTCGCAAGCGTACCTGAGTTGATCGGACTAAATGATTCAAATGATTTATCCTTCAAGTATGCATAAAGATTGTACCCGATCAATTCGCCCATTTGCCAAGCGATTTGTGCAGTTGGTGGATATGGACGACCATCTTCGGCAAAGACAACGGCGCTGTCACCAGCAACGAATACGTCTTTGTGTGACGTGGATTGCAAGAATTCATTTACCGTTGCACGACCACGGTTCACTTCAAGACCGGACTCACCAATCAGTGGATTTCCTTGTACGCCGCCAGTCCATACGAAGGTGTTAGCAATAATTTTTTGACCATCTTTCAAGTCAATGACATTATCCGCTACATTCGTAACAGGTAGTCCTGTCAAGAATTGAACACCACGTTTTTCTAAGCTTGCCACTGCGCGTTCGATCAATGCATCTGGCAATACTGGTAAAATCTTAGGACCTGCTTCAACCAGCATCAGTTTAATTTCTTTAGGATCCACGCCATATTTCTTAGTGAGTGTTGGCAACACATCAGCGATTTCACCAACAAGTTCAACACCTGTTAAGCCACCGCCACCGATTAGGATGCTTGCATCCGCTGGATTTTTAGACTTCGCATATTCACGGATACGCTCATCAATATGACGATGAATTCTGTTAGCATCTGCTGCCGATTTCAATACCATACTGTATTGCTCAAGACCTGGAATGCCAAAATAAGCCGTAGTGCTTCCAAGACCCACAACTAAAGCATCGTAGGACAATGTCACACCATCAGATAGTGTAATTTGTTTGTTCTCAACAGAAAAAGAATTCACCTTTGCAATTTTCAGGTCGATATCTTTACCTGCAAAAAGCTTAGCTAATGGCATAGCAACAGCACCTTCTGCAACACTACCCGCTGCAAGACGATGCAATTCTGTAATAATTTGATGTGTAGGATATTGATTAACGACTGTAATTTTAGCTTCGTCCTTCTTTAGGTACTTGCGTACAGTTAAGGCGCTTAGTAGACCACCATAACCTGCTCCTAGAATGACAATATGTTTAGACATGATGTTTCCTCCGTCCTTACGAATGAGATATAAAAAATATTATTTCTGTTGACTGCGTTCGCCGGCAACTTGAAGATAAGCATTTACGAAACGGAAAAGCTTCTGTGCTTGTGGATCTTTCATCATCTTCATAAGACCAAATACACCGATCACATCGCTATTTTCATTCGCACGATCTTGCGCTTCGATCACTGTAGCTGCCATATTCTTCGCCGAATGCACCACTGGTTCAGCAAGTTCTTTAATTGCACTTACCGTATCACTTTTCAAGACTTCATCCGCAGCAACAGTTTGAACAAAGTCATATGACTTTGTGAGCACGCCGACAAGCTCTGTTAATTTTGGCAACTGTTCCACTAAGACAGTTAACGACTCCTGAACTTCAGGCTTCAATAGCTGCTCTAGAACATTCATTTGTTCTTGAGTGACAGCTAATTTTGGTGATTCTTGCTCAGGTTGTGTTTGAGTGATTGTTTCTGACATATCCGAATCTCCTCTGCAAATAAGCTTTGCTGCTTAATAGTAATAAAAAAATAAAAACTTATAACGCCATATTTCTATTATAGCACTTATCAAGTTATAAATGTCACAAAGTTTTTGATTTTTTCTAAAGTTTTGTGATTTTTATTACATTAAAATAAATTAGTCATAATTTTCGATATTGTTTATACATGCATAGATGATTAAATGCTTATTGTGTAAATTTATTCAAATTCATCTCCGCTTTCAATAAAGCCTCAACCATTGCCGGATTGTTCTTTGATGGCAGCAATCTAAAATACAGAGAACGAACGAAATTTTTGGTGTTCACATAAGCAACGTACTGGCCGCGGCTTCTCCGCCACCCCCCACATTGCTCCAAGTTACGAATCCAGTCGACAATAGATTGCTGTGGAAGTAAATGACGATCTATCATTGTAGCTACAATCGTAGCGATCCGTTCATCTTCTTCGTCGCTAAATATGTAGTGATCGTTGTAAAGCATCCTTTGGATGACTGCCAAAACCTCTTCCCTTATTGCAGCATCACTCTCCGAGCAGAGTACCAGTTCATCCAAGGCATCTGCGCCATGGGCTGCAGCATGTGCCCAGCCTTCTTCTGGCATAAATCCTCGTAAATCCTGTTCTTCCTCATAATATCTAATCAGCGCTTCCTTCACATTTGTAAACTCTGCGCTATCTAAAAAAGCCTGTTCCCTATGCCGTTGAAGAATCAGCGCAATGATCAGTACCGAAAACGTTCTTGTAAACACAGCCTGATCTTCTTTGCTGCCAATGTGATAGAACAAATGCTGCTCGTCAAGGAGAATCAAAAGTAGTTCACGAAGCTCCGCATCACTAAACCATTGTTTCTCGTTAATCCATTTGTAGAAGGTGGAATAGATCAAGTCATCTCGTAGCTTCGGCTGTGGATCTCCTATGTACTCAAGCATCAATTTCACATAATCCCTTAATTGCTCCCCACTTCTAAGCTCGTAATCGTTCTCTTCAATTCTTTGCAGGTCAATTATCAACTGCTCTCTAGTATCGTTCAACATTCCCACCCTTTCATTAATAAAAGCAATTTAAATTTTTCGTATCCTAATATCCTAATTTACATCCCAATATTTTACAACGCAGTATTTATTCTTTGACACTCCAAAGGACTTAGAGAGCTGAATGTAAATGAAGTGAATTTAATCATTGACGAATATAATTAACTGTGCTATTTTGAGTTAGTAACTAATAGTTAGTTCATTTATAAATATCACTTATTTATAATTAACAAGCAAATACATAACATATGGAGGAATAACTCATGAGCTCTTTTACAGATTTGATTGAATCCCGCAGGTCTGCTATGAATTTTGTTGAAGGGGTGAAGATCCCTCAGCATGAACTAGAGGAAATGTTCTCTTACGCCAGATTGGCTCCATCTGCATATAATCTTCAACATGCCAATTATAAAGTGGTTTCTGATGAGAATTTAAAAGAAGAGATTCGTAAAGCGGCTTACGGTCAATATAAAATCCACTCCGCCTCAGCGGTAATAGTGGTACTTGGGGATAAGAATGCTTATCTGAAAGCCCCAGAAATCTTCGGAGGACTTAAAGCTTTAGGGGCTATGAGTCAAGAGGATTATGATGCAGAAATAGAAACGATTAACAATGCATACAAAGGAAATGATGCTTTCCAAAGAGATGAGGCTATTCGGAATGCTTCACTCTCTGCCATGCACTTCATGCTGATTGCCAAAGATAAAGGCTGGGATACCTGCCCGATGATCGGCTTTGATCCGGAAGCGATTCAATCCACTCTAAATCTACCCGATCATATGGTACCGGTTATGCTGATCACTATCGGCAAAGACAAGAAACATAAAATCAGACCACGTGGCTATCGTAAACCGGTCAATGAATTCGTTGAATTTATCTGAGGGTTATTGGAAGATATCGATAGATATAACAAAAGCGTTTCATCCGATATTTGAAGTTCGGATGGAACGCTTTTTTACTAAGGGTATGGAGCTTAAATCTTTCTTCACTACTTAGCATACTGAAGAATTGCAATTGCTGCTCGTTCCCGTCGTTCGGCGTTCTCACTAACAAGAGCTTCCTTCAAAATATCGAGCGCCATTGATAATGTCTCTTCATCCACATGCATTCGATTACTCACCGCTTGCTCTGAATCAGAAGTACCTGTAATCCACAGATCCACACGAGCACTAGGCATCGGCCCCTTATACTGTTTGACCACTCCACTACTGCTAAGAAACTCTTTTATCCCTGCGTTTAGATCGGTTATAGGAAGACTTTTCAGCCAAGTTACACCACGTCGATGGCATGTACCGATGTCTGGTGCGTCAAATAATTCATTGTAAAAATAATCGCCTAGATCACCTAAATGTACCCAATCTCCATCACACACCAGCACATAATCGCCATCCTGCATCGTATGTACGAACAGATGAATGGCTTGTAAATGTTCTGTAAGCTCCAACTCACTGTATTGGTATGTATGAATCATCCGATCACGGAGCTCCACTTTACTGATGTTCTCCAAATCCCCTATTCCGGGATATCCGATACTCACATAATTATCCTCTAAAAATGTTGTGATTCGTTCGGTCCCAAGCGGCTTTGATCCCATCTGAAACAGATTCATAGATCATTCCTCCAAGTAATTAATATAATATTTTTCAGCAAAGAGAACTCTTCTTAGCAAGCTCATATACCTATCCTCCATCCTGCGTCCTCATTGGTGTAATTAAAAAAAGTGTGGACGAAGTCATGTCTACAGGCTGTATCACCAGTGGTCTTTCTTTTCCAGCAAACCTTATTCTAAGCGTCTCACTATCGATCGCCCGAAGGATGTCTCTGAAATATTTTCCGTTAAAAGCTACTCGAAAATATTCACCTTCTAGATACTCCAATGGAATTTCCTCTTTTGCCTCACCCACGTCGGCGGCCCTGGATATTAAATGAAGTATACCGGAGGGATATACACCGAGCGTTACACTTTCACCAGCCAATATAGCAATACGTTCAACCACACGCAACAAACGCTCTGTCTTAACGATCACTTCGGATATATATACTTGTGGAATTAAATTATCAACATAGGGATAAGTGCCCTCAAGTAGCGCAGACTGAACCCTCAAGCCATCAGAAATAAATCTGATTTGTTTCTGACCTATCTCGATTTGGGTGCTGCTGCCCTCATCATCGTTTATTATTTTTAAAAGATCCTCAAGGGTGCTGCCCGGTATAATAACATTTAAAGGACTTGCTCCGTAATCTTCTACGTTTTCAACAACATGCTGAGCGAGGCGTATGCCATCAGTGGCGACTACGCGAATATTTTGATTATCTATTTGAAGTGAAACACCTGTGAGCACAGGTCTTGTTTCCAACGAAGAGACCGCAAAAACCACATGTTTAAATATTTGCTTCAAAAGTGTGTTCTTCATGCGTATCTTTTGGGTGTTTGGATGATCCACGTAATGGATTCTCGGAAATTCTGCAGTGTCCATCCCGCATAAACGAAACTGAGTATTGCCCGATTGGATATTTAGAATCAATGTCTCTGCGATTTCCAGCCTAATTAATCCAGGGTCAAGCTTGCGGATGATCTCATAAAAATAACGTGCGGGCACTACGATCTCACCTGGTTTGTGTACAATCATCGAATCCATCTTCACAGGAAGCTTATATTCAATGGTCATACTTATATTGCTGGCTGTTAAAGTCAGACCCTCCGCTTGCGCCTGAATATGTATTCCGGAAAGAACACGGGAGGAACTATTCGCGGATATAGCTTTTAAGGCTGCTTGTAGTGCAGTGCTAAGAGAATCTTTTGACACATGGATTAGCAAAGACCTCACCTAACTCTCCTTAGATTCCTTTGCAAAATGTGCCTCAATAATGTTCCGAAATACCTGGGAGCGAGATACGTCCTGTTCCTCACAAGCCTGCTCTATCTCCTGCCAGATGTTTTCTGGTAACGTCAAAGATACCTTTTTAGTTATACCGGTGCTTTTTCTGCCAGCCCCTTCCCGAAGACCTCCCCTCGTAAAAAGAAACCCTAACTGCCCGTCTTTAGTAGCTACGCCTACCTTAACTTTATCCTTAGAGCTACTTGTGATATCGCTTGTGATTTTAGAATTGAATTCACTTGAAATTACATCTCTGTGTTCGTCTTCGAATTTATGATCACTCAATCCTCACACCTCATAATTTGAATTTAGTAACTAAAATCAATAAATCCACTATTTTCATAATACCATACATGCCAATAATCCACCACCATTCTAGACACAAAAAAAACACCCCATAGATCGGAGTGTGTGGTTAACTGGCTAAGCGTTCGAAATTGTGATTGAAAGAGTTAATTACCGCACTATCTCAAGATATTCTGGTAATTTGGTGTAAGGTCAGACCTTCGCGGGTCTCTCAAATGCTTGAATGATTCTAACTTCACCTTAGGACCAGGCGTGATTCTAAAAGTCATAGTATCCTCTCCAACGGAAAGATGTGGACCCACTGTAGGGTGTATATTGAGTGTAATTAAGAAATCAAACCGACGAAATCCATTCACTCGCTTTATGTCTGTAACATCTACTAAATAAGGATACACTGTCGGAGTTACCGTCAGAAGTGGCGCATAAATCTCAGCCATTTTTTTCTCAATATGGGGTAAAAGAAAGAGCATCATAGTGTCTTTGTACATGAGCTCGCGGGAATCCTGATCTGGAAGCTTCGGTTCCGAATCAGCTCTGGACGGTGCCTCGGCTACCGGTTGAACTAACCCATTAGCGGAGCAAGGTTGTTGCCCCAACAAGAACATAACTGCGATAAGAAGAGGAGCAATCCAGCTTTTTTTCATCAAAATAGCCTCCTTAGGGAACTTTTTATAAATTCCCCAATGAGGCCCTATTTTTATACGCTAAATCTCAATTGTGTTAAAAAGAAAGGGATCTCCCCTAAGATAATTCCTTAGAATCGCTTGTGCATAAGGCTGTTCTGCTTTCAGTCCCTCGGTTTCTCTAGGGTCAGGTGCGTGGTGGCAATAATTTTCGATCATAACCATGACCGTAAAATTCTCTAAAGTCTGAACCCACTCCCCATCAAGCTTGGCCACACTTTCGTAACCCTTAATGACCAGTTCTCTTTGTAAAGGATACAACCCTAGAATGGTATGTGCCACATCATAAAGATAATATCCCCAGCCACATCTTCCGAAATCAATCGGTCGAGGTTCACCCTCTTTAAATATGATGTTCCCTTGATGTAAATCACCATGGATAACCCCATAAGTCCTTCTGTTCTTATTTTTATGCTGCTTGCTTAACCAGCCGTATAATTTCTCAGCCGCAGACTGATACAGCACGAACTCATCATCCGAAAGAAAACTATGGTAGTGCAGCTTTAATCGGAGCATTGCTTTTCTAAAGCTATGTTCATCCCACACAGGACGATTAAAGCCTGGAGGTAACTCAAGCTGCTGTGCCGCTTTATGTAGCTTGGCTAATAGAACGCCTTCTTTGTAAATTTGTTCTTCGGTAAGTCTTTCGTTCGCATGTTCGCCTTCAACCCAGCGCATTAACGATGCATATATACCATCCTCATTACCTTGCTCCACTTTGAACGTAACAGAACCCGTTCGATCATGAACGCCTTTCGGCAGGGGGACATCGATTTTGCTCTTCAAAAGCTCCAGCCAAGCGATTTCGGAGTTAATTTCTTCTTTAGATCTCCCCGAGTGAAGACGCAGCAAAAAAGTCCCCTCTTTATTAGTCTCTATTACAAAAGTGCAGGTGTCCGATCGTTGGTTAAAACGAATCTGTGTCCAATCGAGGTCAAAGTGCTGGAGCGCCATTAAAGCTGCTTGCTTATAATTATTTCTCATCGCAATGGAATGTACACATCAACCTCATCAGGCCACGTAGGATTAGCAAACTGATAAACTTCAATAGCCAGTGCACGATCATTACTTTGCAATTCGTTTTCCCTTAAATAACTATTAAGAACCTCATAGGGATCACCTTTGGATTTTACATGAACATACTGCTCTCGCTTCATCGCTTCTACCCTTTCCGTCTCGTGCCCTACAAAGGAAGAAGTAATACTCAAGCCTATTAGCTTCATTTCCGGTAATTCTAGCAATTGGACTACACCTTCATCCATCATGAATAATTCATCCCTTCTATGATTATTTAAAATGAAAATATTTGAAATAAATATTTCTCTTGAAAATAATTTCAGAAAACTAAATAATATAAAGCAGTACTACATGTCGGATCTATCATCTTAATAAGGGTGGAGCTTCATTACAGACAGAAGAAAGGTTGAACATCGGCACCATGAACGCAATTCCAAACCTCAACAAGGAACCAGCCAGTGTGGAAAAAACACGCAAAGAACCTTTCCCCATCTCTATTCTATCGCTTACGGTAGGCGCTTTTGCCATTGGAATGACTGAATTTGTCATCATGGGTATTTTACCAAATGTCGCCAAAGATTTACAGGTTAGTATTTCTACTGCAGGTCAGCTCATCACGATGTATGCCCTTGGGGTAGCTGTCGGTGCTCCTATTCTAACCATCCTTACACAACGAATTCCGCAAAAGAAACTGTTATGCCTGCTCATGGTATTATTTATTCTGGGCAACGGAATCTCTGTATTTGCTCCAAACTATACCATTCTTATGGTTGCTCGTATCATCACAGCTTTAACACACGGGACTTTCTTTGGCGTTGGTGCAGTGATCGCTTCTAATCTGGTCAAGCCCAATAGGCGGGCCGGAGCCGTATCCATTATGATGGCTGGTCTAACGATTGCTAATATCATCGGTGTTCCTTTAGGAACATTTATTGGGCAAAACATGGGCTGGCGCGCCTCATTTGCTGCGATAGCAGTCATGGGAGTCGCTGCACTAATCGGCATTCTTATTTTCATTCCAAAGATTAAACAAGACAAACCTGCTAGTGTAATCCAGCAAATTTCTGCGCTAGCTAATCCTAAACTGCTTCTATTCTTACTGATCGGTGCGCTTGGTAACGCCAGCTTGTTCACAGTGTTCACTTATATAGCGCCACTGCTAATGGAAGTTACCGGCTTTGCCGAGCATAGTGTGACATGGATTCTAGTTCTCTTCGGCTGTGGTGTTACCATCGGGAATATCGTTGGCGGGAAGCTTGCAGATTGGAAGCTGATGCCTTCTATCGTGGGACTTTATTTCGCGGTTAGTGTCATTCTTACGATCTTTTCCTTCACAATGCATAGTCCAGTAGCTGCGGTCATCACAATATTCTTCTGGGGTTTGGTATCCTTTGCGGTCATGCCAGGACTACAAATACGGATCATGAGTCTGGCTCAGGCCGCTCCTGCCCTCGCTTCTACAACCAGTCATTCTGCAGGTAATCTCGGAAACGCAACAGGTGCCTTCATCGGCGGATGGGTCATTTCTCATCTTGCGATTACTTCGCTGCCATGGGTCGGTGCCGTTCTGGTAGGACTCGGTCTGGTTCTGGGGATTGCTTGTTATGTAGCAGAACGTAAAGAGAAAGTGGCGTAATTTTTTATAGGCTTATATTAAAAAACGAGGGTGTCTCCAAAGCGATGAAAACGGCTTAGGGACACCCTCGTTTTTCATTTTACAAACTATAGCTATCTACTATCTTATGGCTTCATTCTTCTAATGCTCAGCATCTGATTTGCCCCTTTTTGAAATTCATAAGGAACCTCCATCTCCTCCACAGCGAAACCTTGTTGAACCATCTCATCTATAAGGCGATCTAGATGCTCATATCTTTTGCAAGACAGATCAACTAAAGGGAAAATACGAAGCTCTCCTCTAGTCACCCGCATAAGTTCATTAACAGTCCTTAGATGAAAATCATAGTCCAGCCGATCACTATACATAAATAGAAAATGCGCAGACAAAGTCAGATCAAAATCCTCATCATTGAACGGCAGATTAGGTAAAATCACAGGAACATATCGCTCCGGGGTTTGTCTCTGATCCCTGATGTTATCGTTTAAAGCCCTACTCCTCGCTTGTGTCAAATCCTCTATAGACTTGAAGTAGTCCCATACAAAATTGCCCTGTACCTTAACCAGTTCAGACATAGCATGCTCAATATCTTGAACACCTTTATCTTCAAGCTCATCCGCAGAGTAATAATAAGCGATATCCGCAGCAGTCACGTCACTCCCTAACTGATTCGATATCGCTGTAAAAGAGCAGGCACCTGCAGGACAATCCAAAATCCGCCTGCCTACAAGATCCGCTTCTTTCAATTTGAACATCTGTAAATATTCCTCAAAGGTCCTTCCTATAAAAACAATCCTCTCCAACTCAAGCTTTCCCTCTGCTCCGCTCATCTCATCTCACCTTTCCTCATCTCGGCTAATACTGCTCGCTTTTTACTTCTGTTTAAATATATGTATAAGATAATCTATAAGAAGTCCTAGAATCAGGAACGACCCAAAATGAATTACATACGTGGGAAATCTGACGCTGATTAATATACTGCTTGCAGCCCATTCCGTATTATTAACATCAACCATCCAGTTTGCAAAGGGCTTCATGAAAATCAGCGTATCTATAATTGGATTAAGTCGTACAAGAATGATGTTTGCGATCTCAATCCCCAAATAATCACCCAGACAGATGATGATACTAATAATCGAAAACCAGAAACTGAATTTTCTCCTTAAAAACATCAAGCACCGCCCTCTCTTTTTTTTCCTAATACATACAATTCGTTTAAAATTCAAAATATCCTTGTCGCGGATAGCTCCTGCTTTAAAAAATGATACAATCTGGAGCTCGCCAGCTTCAAGGGATAATCCGAAAGTTTACATAGGATACCGCAGGTCATATCGATAACCTTTCCCTCCAGTTTTCGCACTATCGTTCCTGCAGGGACCGGATTCAAGACTATCTCAGGGACAAGAGCGACGCCTAAGCCACTTTCCACAAAATATTTTAGAGCCGACATGCTTCCAATCTCCATAGTATCGAACGGTGCACCACCTGATTCCTGTAGCACACTTTCTAATTTTTTGCGATAAGGACAGTTTGCTGCCGTAATAAGTAACCGATGATCCTGTAAATCCTCTGGCGTGATATTCTCCTTGGAAGCTAGTGGATGCTCTTCTGGCATAAGTAACACAAATTCCTCCGTAAATAAGGGTTCAAAATAAAGCTCCTTACCCAGCTCTGGCGCTGAACATACAGCCATATCAATTTCGCCTCGCAAAAGCAGTTCACTGAGTGCAGCGGTTCCCGCGATCTCCACGGAGACTTTCACTTTCGGAAACTGCGTCATAAAGCTGCTTAACAGCTGCGGCAAACGATAGCTCGCCGTCGGATCCGTTACCCCTATGCGGATGTTGCCAGCTTCGCCTATTTTTAAATCAGCCAAACGGCTCTGTAGCCGCTCCATATCCTTAACAATATGTAAGCTCTCTTCATAAAACAATCTGCCAGCTTCAGTTAAGCTGATTTGTTTTCCCCGCTCAAGCAGTTGACATCCTAAGTCGGATTCAAGCCTCTGCATTTGCATCGTGACCGTGGATTGGGCATAATTCAATTCCTCTGCTGCACGGTTAAAGCTTCCTGAACTCACAATGGTTTGAAAGGTTTTTATTGTTTTTAGATCCATTCCTGAGCCCTCCACTACTTAATTCAAATAAATTGAACCAAACCTTCAATTAATTCAATTATACGAAATCCAATAATGACTATAGAATACTCTATATCAACAACATACGCCAACCAAAGGAGTGAATAAGGATGGAGCTTAACAATAAAGTAGCCTTAGTAACTGGTGGAGGTACTGGAATTGGCAAGGCTGTAAGTCTGGAATTAGCCCGACGCGGAGCCCTTGTTGCAGTGAACTTTTCTAGATCCGAGGCAGAAGCTAATGAAACCGTGAATACGATTATAAATCAAGGTGGGCAAGCGATAGCAGTACAAGCCGATGTTTCTAAGGATCAGGAAGTGCGAAGTATGGTCCATTCGATTATTCAGCATTTTGGAACGGTAGATCTGCTGGTGAATAACGCCAGTATTACTAAACATATTGCGCTGGGTGATCTGGAAAAAGCAACGGAGGAAGTCTGGGATGAACTCTATGATGTAAATGTGAAAGGAATGTTTTTCTGCGCCAGAGCAGTTGCACCATATATGAACCTGAGCGGTTCAGGCACCATCGTCAATCTCGGCAGCATCGCCGGACAAACTGGCTTAGGCTCTTCCCTTCCTTATGCGGTCTCCAAAGCTGCTGTTCATGGCCTCACGAAATCTCTAGCCCATGCGCTAGCTCCAACTATTAGAGTGAACTGTGTCGCACCGGGAGCTGTTGCTACTAGATGGTGGTCTGGGCGAGAAGAACAGATGCATAAATTAGCACCTAATCTGCTGCTCCAGCGTCTATCATCCACTGAGGATATCGCTCAATTCGTCTGCGCAACACTCGAACAGGAAGCAATGACCGGACAGATCATTACGGTAGATAGTGGACAAACGTTGTAACAACTAAACAAATAGCATATCAATTGAAGCGCCGATAGAATAATTAGGGCATTTCTCCCTGTAATTCTGACATATCTACTCATCCAAATAGTAATTACGGAAAACCTCCCTATAATTTAGCTGATTTGCTGGAAAATAAAGAAATCCCCCTGATTTTTAGGGAGGAATTCCTTGTTTTCGTTCATTTAAGGCTAAACTCGGCTATTTTCAGGGAGTTTTTCCCTAATTCCTCTCTAGCCCGCTCGATCGTCGTGTGGGCTATTTTATAAAGATAGAAGCTGCCCCCAAAGTAGAATTCTCTACTTCTAGGACAGCCTCTATTGCATAAATATTGGTGATGTCTTTAGTTAGGTTCACTACCCCAAATCAAATTTCCTGACACGTATGCTGGTGCTTTGCTCCAGTCCACATAGTTGGTATCTACTCCATTAAAGGAATAATCTCCGGTTTGAGTGTAATTCGTCCAGTCCTCTTTAGCCACCCGCACCTGGATGTCGATGCTCGCACCCGCAGCAAGTGAACCCGCTGCACTCGAGAAGCCAACCTCTAGATAATAATCCGCATTCGCTTTAGCTGTTGGCAATTTTATAAATGTTCCTGTTACATTCGCACTTCCCACCTGTGACCAATCGCAGAAGAAGCTTTGTGGCTTCTCTCCATCAATCGTGTAATAGTATCTTAATTTCACATCGGAGAGTGTCACAGCACTTGTGCTCGTATTCACCAGCTTGAACTTTGGATTCAACGTATTTCCGGAAGCAGACAATGAACTATTATACATCTGTACTTTCAATGCTGCAGTAGGAGCTACTGTCGTATCCGCAATCGTGACAACCAAGGATTGTGTGGTTCCTGCGCTAAACTCAAAGGTCAGCGTAGTGTTTCCCAACGCTTGGGTTGCCAGATACTCTTTCTTGATCGTTACTGTAGAACCACTCACTGTATAATCTGTGCTTGCTACGAGGGTGGCTGTTCCGTTTTTGATCGTGCTGAGCGTATTTCCATTCAGTGTCAGCGTTACTGCTACATCTGCTTGATTTGCCGTTTTCTTATCAAAGCTTGTGGTTGTTGGTGTTATCGTGGAGTTGGATACTGGTGTTGTCGTATCCGTCACCGCAACCGCTAAGGATTGCGTCGCTCCTGCGCTAAAGCTGAATGTCAGTGTGGTCGTTCCTACCGCTTGCGTCGCTAGATACGCCTTTTTAATGGTTACTGTTGATCCGCTGACAGTGTAATCTGTCCCTTCAACCAATGTTGCCGTTCCGTTCTTGATCGTGCTTAGCGTGTTTCCGTTCAGCGTCATGGTTACTGCGACGTCGGCCTGATTCGCAGTTTTCTTATCAAAGCCTGCTATTGTTGGGGTTATTGTGGAGTTGGATACTGGTGTTGTCGTATCCGTCACCGCAACCGCTAAGGATTGCGTCGCTCCTGCGCTAAAGCTGAATGTCAGCGTGGTCGTTCCTACCGCTTGCGTCGCTAGATACGCCTTTTTAAGGGTCACAGTAGATCCACTGACCGTGTAATCTGTACCACTAACCAATGTCGCCGTTCCGTTCTTGATCGTGCTGAGCGTATTTCCATTCAGTGTCAGCGTTACTGCGACGTCGGCCTGATTCGCTGTTTTCTTATCAAAGCTTGCGGTTGTTGGTGTTATCGTGGAGTTAGTTACTGGTGTTGTCGTATCCGTCACCGCAACCGCCAATGATTGATTGACCCCTGCGCTAAAGCTAAACGTCAGCGTGGTTGTTCCTACCGCTTGCGTCGCTAGATACGCTTTTTTAATGGTCACAGTAGATCCACTGACCGTATAATCTGTCCCTGCAACCAATGTCGCCGTTCCGTTCTTGATCGTGCTGAGCGTATTTCCATTCAGTGTCAGCGTTACTGCAACGTCGGCCTGATTCTCTGTTTTCTTATCGAAGCTTGCAGTTGTTGGAGTAATGGTTGAGCCTGTAGCTGGTAGATTGACAGGATCAGCATACAATGTGCCTCGGCCATTCGTTCCGAGATATACACGTCCGTAAATTCTTGGGTCACCAGTAATCGCCATATTAATCTTGGCGTATTGGTGGGCATCGTCATTAATACGAACCCAAGTTGCGCCAACATCATCGGAACGGAAGACACCCCGCACGCCATCAATCTTCGCTACCGTGTACAGTGCCATGTAAGTTTGACCCGGCGCAGCCTTTCCATAACCAATGAGATCAGCTTCTTGTACGTTGGTTAACTTCGTGAAGCTCGCACCAGAGTTCGTGGAGTGCCACAAACCATACTTATTCTCAGTCGTATTTCCTCCTGCAAACCAGATGTCACCTTCAATACCTGGTACTGCCTTCATGCTGATCTGAGCTTCATTCGGCTGTAATCCAGCTACATTATTGGTTGGGAAACCTGAAGCTGAAGTGGCAGTAAATGTAGCTCCGCCATCCACACTAACATAGAAGACCCCAGCAAAAAAACCATAAAATTTGTTAGCATTCACTCGGTCAGATGCTACTTTTGCTCCTGCAGGTAATCCGGCGCTTGCTGTCCAAGAGTTACCTGTTGTTTTGGAGTAGTACACACCAATATCCGAGGTGCTCCACAAAATAGAGTTCCCACTTGCAGACACAGCTACTTGTCCATGCCCTACTGTTGTTTTGGTGCCATTTGACGGTTCTGAATTTGGCATGTACCAGTTCACACCACCATCGTTAGAGATACCAATGGATTTCATACTTGGTGTCTTCTCTTTATCTGCACTGCCTACCCGTACCATATAAGATGGACTCAACTCTGCATAATCGATACTCATTGTTGTTGCCCATGAAGGACTGGTCTGGAATTTAGTTGGAGCTACCGACAAATCCTCATGACGGAAACCAGAAACGTCACCAAGTGCAGTGATCAAATGGGAGGTTCCCGTTGGCGGGCTTATCAGTCCGAGCACAGCCGTTTCCTCCACACCCTTGGCCATAACCGAGATATTCACCTTGCCTCCGGTATCCCATGAGGTCAAATTGTTCGAGCCATAAATGGTGGCCCCCGTACCATACATCATCCGGTTAGAGTTGAAAGGGTCAATTTCCAGATCGCCCATCATCCAGCCCAGTTTCGGTGAAGGATCAAGCGAGGTCGAAGTCGTTCCATGATCGAGCCAAGGTGCTGCTGTGATATCCATACTGAACTTATAAGTTCGTTCTGGATAGTTGCCCCAGTCCCAAATTCGGCTCCATGTTGCACCACCGTTAGTACTGCGGAAAATCACTTCATCAGGCCACCAAGCGTTTAAACTGGATACCATAACTGTGTTAGGATTCTGAGCATCCACAGCTAAACCACCGAAGCCATACCAATTATCCGTTCCGGTTGAAGGACTGATATTCGTCCAAGCACCGCTTGTTTTATTGTATTTCCAAACCTCACCTTTACTTCCGTCATAAGGACCTACACCATTGCTATAAGTAATATACAGATCGCCTGTAGATGAAAGCACGCCATGATGTGGCAAGTAGCCTGTAGGTTGTCCTGCCAGAGCTGTCCAAGTCACGCCTCCATCTGTACTGCGATACACGCTACTTGCTGTGTCGGCAACCCCTACATATATCGTTTGAGTCGCATTGCCAAGTGTTCCTGTGCTTTTATCAAATGTAATCCAGGATAAGCCAACGAGATCATTTCCATAATCCAGTGTCGGATTCTGAATATATGTTCCTACATTCGTAAAGGAGGTTACCTTCGACCAAGTAACACCGGAGTCCGTACTTTTCCAGAGCCCATTGCCACTTCTGGCTCCGAAGAATAAAATATTATTCTTATTCGGGTCGATGACGAGGCGTTCACCCGCAGAGCGGCCCGGCATATTGCCACCTACTTTAAAAGGCAGTGGAGTGGTTTGCCAGGTGTTTCCCCGGTCACTAGAGCGCATGATCTGACCGTTATTATCCCAGGAGTTAGTATAAGTACCTGTTGCCATATAGACTTTGTTCGGATCAATAGGATCTGTAGCAAGGGCATCTACACCATTCTTATTCCAATCGACCCAGCCTACGGAGTCACTAATCGAAGTCCAACTAGAGGTAGCCTGATTCCATCGATACGCACCACCAATATCTGTTCTGGCATAAATTAAATTGGGTTCGGACTGATTAAAAATAATTCCGGGTACAAAACCACCGCCGGCTCCCGTTACAACACTCTTCCAATTGTAAGGTTCACTTGCAGCCGCATGAGTAGTAGCTGGGAATGCAGAGAATAAAGAGCCTATCATCGCGCCAAGCAGGATTAACAATCCAGTTTTTCGGATACGATTACGAATCACGTTTTACGCCTCCTACAATTTTATTGGTTTGCTTTTGTTTTCCTCCTACTCTGTATCCCTGCTTTTTCCCTCCCCCCTTAAACTCGACTATTTAAATTTTTCTGATAACGCTTTCATTATAATGGCAATGTTTTTCATTATCGAGAGAAAATGGTTGTATTTTCATGAAGTTTGTCTCTGAAAATCGTACCATTTTCACACCTTAGATTACATTTCACAAGTATTAATGCCTCCCCTAAGAGGAGTGTCAAATCAAAAATCCAGAAGAATCCCAAAAAAGCCCTCTCCACCCTAACGGTGAAGAAAGCTACTACTGGTTAATGCGTAAGCACAAATTCATCCAGCATCTTACCATCCACATCATAAGCCTGATAAGTCAAACTATCCTTGGTAACACTAATCCCTGCGAACATTTGCTTGTAGTTTTGAAAATGCACCGCATGATAGAACTGATCCTCTTTTTTCTCGTTAAATTTCGCTCCGGAAGCATTGGTCACCACATATACCGTACCTTTTTTAGCACCTACCGGATTCTCACCTTCAGGAACGATTTTTCCAGCCCGCAAAGGGTAGGATCTGGAGTACTCATGATTATGACCCTGCAGCACCAGATCGACCTCATATGCATCAAAAATATTCGTCCAATCTTCAACCTTCTTATATGAATTGCCCCCGTATGCCGGACGGTGCATCGCAACAATCTTCCATTCCTTATTCGTGCTCTTCAAATCTTGCTTCAGCCACTCAGCTTGCTTTTTCAAATTGCTCTCCGTATTCAATACAGACACATGTACAGGACCGTAATCGAAGGAATACGAGGTGCCCGCAATAGAACCTTTTGCCCCGTTATCTGGCAGGTTGAAATGAGAAGTAAAGTCCGTCGCATCGTCATCAACCTGATCATGATTTCCCGTAACAGGCATTAAGGGTATCCCCGAAAGCAAGCCTTGCACGTTACCAAAAAATTGATCCCAGCCCGCCGAATCCTCCGGGTTCTCCGTTAAGTCACCATTATGCACAATAAATTTCGCCTCTGGAAAGGTCTGAACGGCCTTGCTCAATGTCTTCCCCCACAGCTTAAAATCATTCGTTGTCTCCCCTTGAGAATCCGCGACGTTGATAAACGTAACACTATCTAGTCCAACCTCTTCCGTGGTGAATTCCGCAACTGAACTCCATCCTCCCTCAAGCCCGCTGCCCACTCTGTAAGAATATAACGTCCCAGGTTCAAGTCCTGTAACCTCCGCTTTGTGAACACCTCTGGTACCATGGTCCGTTTTTATGATGCTACTATTTGCTTCTATCCTTAGTACATCCGATTCTACAAAAGAGGACATCTGTCCCTTTACTAACTCCAGAACTCCTGCGGCATTGGAATCGCTAGTATACCAAGTAAACGCACGACTCGTTCCCGCATCTCCCTTAAAGGTGGTAACAAGATCATACGGGGCTGATGATTTCTTGGAGCTCCCGGATTTGGACCACTCCATCCCAACAGCCACCAAGATCAGAACAATCACTACAATCCCTAGGATGATGGCGAATTTATAGTCTTTCATCACGGCTCCTCCTTCATTTTTCTCTCTAGTCTTCTAACTAAGATAGCCTTCCAGAAAGTCAGAAGTCAAATCTATAGATCTATACTTTTGTTAACGCAGTGTAAAACATTCAGCTAACATTCAGTCTATTTTAAGTTAAGCATAAGGTCTGTCTCCTAGAATTAGTTGTGCAAGAAGGTTAGCCAACGACAGAGATAGAGATAGAAACGAGGTGGGAAAATGAGTAACAAGCTTCAATTCCGGCATGAGCTAAAATTCTTCATTAACTATCATCAATACCTTGTATTACGCCAACGATTACAGAGTTTGATTGATACAGACCAGCATGCCAATGAAAGTGGCGAATATCATATCCGCAGTTTGTATTTTGACGACATCAACAACTCGGCACTTGCCGACAAACTCGGAGGTCTCAGAGAACGCGCCAAATATCGTATTCGTATCTACAACATTCAAGACAACATCATTCACTTTGAGAAAAAAATCAAAATGGACGATTATATCGCCAAAATTAAAGAGCCACTGACCCGTCAAATGTACGACGAGATCATGGCAGGTAACTATGAGGTCCTGAATGTCCCGGACAGTCCACTGTTCATGGAATTATACAATCAGATGCGCCATAACCTTCTTCGGCCGAAGGTCATCGTGGATTATGTTCGCGAGCCCTATGTTTGCCACAACGGCAACGTGCGGATCACGTTTGACAAAGAATTACGTACCGGTCTGCATTCGACGGATATTTTTGATAAGGATTTGCATCCGATTCGGGCGATTGATGAGAACTTCATTATTTTTGAGGTGAAATTCGATGAGTACATTCCGGAATACATTAAAATCGCACTGCAGTTAGAGGGGCTGAACAGACAGTCCGCATCCAAATATGTGATCTGCCGCAAATTCTTAAAAACCAACACTTGGGAGGATTATTGATTATGAATTCATCACTAGCAACAATGGCAGCAACCGCAACAACAGATACAACCACAAATACTTTTTCAGATATCATTAAAAACTCGGTGATAGACAACTTCGTCTCCGATATAAGCATCTCGAAAATGCTCATCACCTTAGGTGTGGCTTTTCTGATCGGATACTTTATTTATCTGCTCTATAAACGTGTGTTTAGCGGAGTGTTATACTCCAAAAGCTTCAACGTCTCGCTAATGGGCATGACCATGATTACAGCCACTGTCATTATCGCCATCAACTCTAACCTGGTTCTGTCCCTCGGTATGGTCGGCGCATTGTCCATCGTTCGTTTCAGAACGCCGATCAAAGATCCAACAGATCTGATCTTCTTGTTCTGGGCAGCAGTCGCAGGGATTGTAACTGGCGCAGGCTTCTTCACTTTGGCTATTGTGGGTTCAATCATCATTGGTCTAATTCTGTTTCTGTTCATCAAGCATTCTTCTATCGAAACACCATACTTGCTGGTCATTAACTGTGATGGCGATGAGAGTGAACGTGAAGTCCACAACCATATCACCAAATCCGTGAAACGCTACAACGTGAAGCAAAAAACAGTATCTGCAAACAATATCGAATTAACACTGGAGCTTCGTCTGGATGATAAAGTAGGTGGCTTTGTCAATACTGTTTCCGACTTAAAGGGCGTTAAAAACGCACTTCTGATCAGCTACAGCGGTGACTATGTATCCTAAACATAATAAGATGAAAGGCGGTGCCCCAGATGAAAGCAAGAGGTAAATCTATCCTGCTGAGTCTTTGTTGCCTGCTGCTGGTCATCGCTGTAGCTGGGTGCCAGAACGCAAGTCCATCGGCAACAAACGAAACTGCAACAGATTCTAAGGATAAGGTAGTCTCGAGCGACGAGAAAAATCTAGACGAGCAGGTCTTTCCAAAAGATAAGGTCGTCGATGTCAAAATCACTTTGGACCCGGATGATTTTCAGGATATGCTGGATAATGCCAGCGCGGAAGAATATAAAACCGCATCGGTTGAGTACAACGGCGTTAAATTCGATAACGTTGCCGTGCGGACCAAAGGAAATCTTAGTCTCAGAAGTGTAGTACAGATGACAGACTCTGATCGGTACAGCTTTAAAATTTCTTTTGATGAATATGTGAACCAGAACTTATTTGGCATCACTAAGATCAACCTGAATAACAATTACAGCGATGCTTCTTATATGCGTGAATTTCTGACCTACGAGCTCGCTGAAAGTGTCGGACTTCCGACGCCGAAATATTCCTTCGTTAATGTATACGTCAACGATGAACTGAAGGGCTTCTACCTCGCGGTAGAACAGATTGGCGATGCTTATCTGGAACGTAACTTCGGAAACTCTTATGGTGCACTTTATAAAGGGGAAATGACTGGTCAGGGCAGTGACTTAACTTGGCTTGGTGAGGACCCTTCCCTCTATACCGGATTAGTAATGAAGTCGGATAAATCTAACGATGATATTCTGATCGATATGCTGAATGAGCTTAATAACGGCACCGATTATGAAAAATACATCGACGTAGAGGAATCGCTGAAATATATCGCTCTAAATGCGGTCACGGCAAATATGGACAGTTATTTAGGTGGTAATAAACAAAATTATTACTTATATGAAGACGAAGGCGTCTTCTCGATCCTGCCGTGGGATTATAATATGGCTTTTGGCGGCATGGGCAGCGCAGACGTACTGATTGACGAGCCTACACAAGGCGCGCTGGCTGAACGTCCTCTGATTGCGAAGCTACTTGCTAACGACGAATACAAAGCGAAATATCACGAAATCGTCAGCGAAATGATTAATGGCTATCTAGCTGATGATACGTTCCAAACTAGAATGGATCAGCTGGACATGATGATTTCCAGCTATGTCAAAGCAGATCCTTCAGCTTTCTACACCTTCGAGCAATATGAAGAAGGGATTAAGTCTGTTAAGACCTTCATGTCGAACATGGCTAAAAATATCCAGCAACAGCTCGACGGAACCATCCCTTCCTCCGGTGACGGATCGGGAAGCGGTATGGGTGGTGGCATGGGCGGCGGCTTTGGTGGTGGCGCTAGGAATGGCACTGGTGCTGGTGCTTCTGGTGCTGGACAAGGCACGAACGGCGCGGGTAACAAGCAGACTGGCGCGGGGGCGGAACAGAGCGCGGGTGGTGCTGCACCGAACGCCGAAAGCGGGCAAGCTGCCACGGATGGGCAGGCTCCTCAGGGCGGTGCAGGCGGTGAGCCCGGTGCCATGGGCGGACCGGCTATCCCTGATGCCGGCGCGGGTCCCGGCAGTAACACGCAAGCAACAGCTGACGGGCAAGCTGCTCAGACCAACACTGACGGGCAAGTTGCTCAAGGTGGTCAAACCAACACCGACGAGCAAGCCGCTCAGGGTGCGCAGACCAACACCGATGGGCAAGCCGCTCAAGGTGGATTCACTGGAGGGCCTGGCGGTGCACCGGGTGCCATGGGTGGACCAGCTATCCCTGAAGGTGGAAATGGCCCTGGCGGTGGCGGAATGGGTGCTGGCATGGGTGGTAACTTTGGCGGCGGTGCTGGCGCTATGCAGCAAAAAGGCAGCACGAGTGAAGCCATCACTACTGGGGTCGCGATACTTCTCTTACTGCTGACTGCAGTCTTTGTGACCTTCTATAAGCGGAAACGGCTGTAGATAAGTAAAAGTAATTCAAAACAAAAAAACATAAAAGAAGCTCCCGTCATTTATCGGCTGGGGCTTCTTTCATGTCCTAAAGATCATATTGCCAAATCTCCACAAAAAAACTGTGAACAGTCTCAAACTTCACTTGAGACTGTTCACAGTTATAAATTCAAACTTTTTTCTTATCAAAGTATCCAACTCAGATCACGGAATCCAACGATCTCCGCTTACTCTTTCCGCCCGCGCAATATACTTATAGCCGCTATTAAAAAGGCAAGTAAAGATATCCCGACTGCGATGTAGACCATTGGATTGACACTGTTTGATTTTTCCTCATCTTTCATAATAGCATTATGCTCTTCCATGCTCATGGAATCGCTCTTCACATTGGAACCGTGAGAATGTTCATCCCCACCGGAAGCTTGTACAATTGTAGTAATCGAATGCGGATTCTCAGTTCCAGCCTCACCGGACCATTGCACCAAGCTTCCATCGGCGTAGTGCTGATAAGCATCCCATGCAATGTCGCCAGCGGCATCAGGGTTCTTGGCCGTAAAGTAGAAGCGTTGGAATTGCCCCTTCTGAATGCCCTCACCATTAGCTATCCAGCTAACCTTATTCCCCTCAATGGTAACATCCCATCCGGGTGTAGCCTCGTATTGTTTAAACTCGGCACCTGCTGGAACTCGTAGATCAACTTGTACAGTTGCCACGTCTTTTTCCGAAGGAACCTTTAATGTATAAGTCTCCCATGCCCCCGTGCTAGATTGTGCTGGTGCCACGGTTACGTGCGCGCTAGCCACTGCTGCGAACAATAACAGTGTTGCTGCAGCTGGTGCGAATAGCGTCATTATTTTGCGAGATAATCTGTTCATGGTTAGCCTCTTCTCATAAGTAATCATATAAATTTTGTCATTTAACAACCCACTATATATCCTTTGAAAAATCTCGTTTACGCGAAGCAAGCCCTTGCTCCAAGGCATAACGCGTCAGCTGCGTTCGGTTTTGGAGTTGCAGCTTTTGGAGGATGTTCTTCAAATGGTTTTTTACGGTATGCTCCGAAATCCCCAAGCTCACTGCAATCTCCTTGTTTTTTGATCCAGAAGATACACAGCTTAAAATTTCTTTCTCTCTAGCCGTCAACGACTCCCCTTCATCCGTTACAGAGGGTACGGTGAACTCCTTCAAGATTTGAAAAGCCAGCTCCCGACTAAGTGGTGCTTCTTCATTAACAATGGCCTGCAAATATTGAATCCAGGTGGAAGGTGCCAGATTCTTTAGCAAATACCCCTGTGCTCCTTGCTTTAGCGCTTCGAGGAGGTGGGAAATTTCGTCCGATACGGTAACGATAACGATTTTGACATAAGGATATTCCTGCTTGATCCGGCGAGTAGTCTCCAGCCCGTCCATTTCCGGCATCTGAATATCGATTAGGATGAGATCAGGCATCCACTGGGCTGTAAAAGCGATCGCTTCAGCACCACTCTCCACTACTCCAATGACCTCAAAACTATCATCCATGGACAAAATCTCGCACATCGCCTCACGTGCATGCGCATGGTCATCTACAACTAAAACCCGGTATCGGCTCATGGACTGACTTCCCCTTTCGTAATTTCAACCTGGGTGCCTGTGTCACCAGAAGTCAGCCTAAGCTTCCAGCCCATCCCCTCGACACGTTCCTTCATGATCTGAAGTCCGTAGCTGCCACTCACTTCAAATGGATCATGCTGAAATCCTTCTCCATTGTCTGTAACAACTACCCTCCAGTTCTTCTCATCGCCAGCGCCAGTAATTGAAACCAGTCCAGCTCGTGTATGCTTACGAACATTAATGATCGCTTCGCGAATACAGGATAACAATTCTGATTTTTCCGAAGGGGAGAGCGCATCATCTTGCAGGCTCCATTCGAGAGAGGCTTCGATCATAATCTCGTTCGCCATCTGAGCTAGCTGATCTTTTACCGACTGTTCCAATGAAAAAGAACTCTGCTCTGAGACCGGAATCTTCAGATTGGCAATGGCCTGCCGTACATAACGGTTCACCTCATGGACCGTCTTTTTGATCTGATCCACATTTTCCTCACTGACCTCACCATTCTTGCGGCTTGCTTCTAGCCGGTCGATTTTGACAGATAAGAGAAATAAGGATTGCGCCATTCCATCATGCAGTTCTTTGGCAAGTCCTTCCCGAGCCTTCATTGCATCTTTAAGCGCACGTTCCTGCTCCAGCTCCCGCTGATTCCGCTCCATAAGAGAGAACAAAGGGACGAGCAACACAAGACTGACTAAAAACACCAGGACTGGCGTCAAATAGTTCCCCAAATCCATAGAAATATAAGGCATTAGAAACTGGTGACGCACAATCTCCCAGATCCCCACCATTAGCGTTGGCAGTAACAGGATCATATACTTTATTTGTTTATACGTTGCCGTCCCCTCCTGCACATCTTATGCTTAACAATATCACCGTCTCATCTAAGCTACATGACTCGATCGGGCTATATAGACCCATTAATGTTACAAATTTAAGTATTTTAAAAGGAGATTACCGACATTTATAATATCATAAGCAATATTCTTATATTGTAGCAAAAAAAAGATACATCTTACGATGCACCCAATCATTTCTACTTTTACTGCGAAATCCTACCTAAAGTGGTGAAGTATAACGTCCATATTGGATATCCATTTCTTTAAACGAATCTCCCTCTTTTTTCAGAAAAAACGTATTTACTCCCTCTGAGCCCCACCAATTCAGCCCCAGTAGTGGGCCCTCTGAGGTTTCAGCAGCAAAAAGGATGGAGAACATTTCAGGCATAACCTCTCCGCCATCATCCACCCGCCAGACCGAATATTCATCTCCTTGAATCACCGCTGGATAGTCCATGAAGGTAAATTCATCTTTTTCTTTCCAAACGAGACTAAATAACATATCCTGATCCAGCCTTACGAATTGAACGAGATACAGCTGTCGATCTGTAGATAGGTCTGCCAGCTTCCATATTTTCTGAATTTCACGTTTTTTCGTATCTACAATACGCTGTCGAACACTTTCCTCCACAGTAGATAAAGCTTCTTGACCCTCTAAGGATTCAATAGGCAAAAGCGCATCAACCTTAAAGTCTGTTTGATCCGTCAAATAGTAGGTTTCATCCGGAGTCGCACTTGCTTCTTCCACCGTAAAAAGATAACCCGCCAGATTTACAAAATTATGTGCCATCTCCCGGCCATTGCTGTTCTCTGTTCCATCCTGCCATTTATTAAATTTAATCTTTAACACATTCCCCTGATCACCAATAGCCTCATTTAATTGTGCCATCTCCTGATCCAGCCCTTTTTCATGCCCAGTGACTAGAATATTCCGCCCCTCTGCATCCGCAAAGCCAAAATTCGTCTTCAGCTTCTCAGTATCTAGATATGCTTCAGTCTTCTGCTTGCTTGGAGTTGGTAATGGCTCTGCGCTTGGAGGAAGAGTTGGTGAAGGCAGTACAGTTTCCGCACTTTTTTCCGGTGTAGACTCAACGTGATCGCCATCACTGGTCAAAGAGTTGTTGCTGGAACAACCCACCAACATAAGAACAATAAAGAAAATTACCCTAAGCTTATTCATTCTTTTTCCTCCAAACGAAGTTAGAATATTCCCATGCTCAGGTAACGTTCCCCCGCATCAGGTGCAATACATAGCACTCGCTTGCCGGCCCCGAGGCGCCGTGCTTCCTGCAATGCTGTCCATACTGCGGCTCCACCTGATGGGCCAAGCAGAATCCCTTCCTGTGCTGCCAGCATTCTCACGGTATTCAGTGCATCTTCATCCGAAACTTGAACAATTTCATCGTAGACCTTTGTATTCAGAATGGCGGGTATAAAGCCCGGACTGGTTCCAACCAGCTTATGCGGTCCAGGCTTTCCACCGGATAACACTGGTGAGCCCAGCGGCTCAACAACTAGAATACGAATATCTGGAAGCTGCTCACGCAACACTTCCCCAGTTCCAGTTATCGTACCACCTGTTCCCGAAGAAGCAACGAAAACGTCCAGCTTCCCTTCCATTTGCTCCATAATTTCAAGAGCTGTCGTAGTGCGGTGAATGTCAGGGTTCGCTTTGTTCTCAAATTGCTGTGGAATAAAGCTGTTTTCCACTTCTTTCCCTAGCGCAATTGCTTTTGCAATAGCTCCCGGCATCCGCTCCGCTGCAGGAGTCAGCACAACTTCAGCGCCATAAGCCTTTAGAATATTGATTCGTTCTTTCGTCATATTGTCAGGCATGACAAGAATCGCTTTATAGCCTTTTGCAGCGGCATTCATAGCCAATCCAATGCCTGTATTTCCGCTTGTCGGCTCTATAATGGTCCCTCCGGGCTTCAGCAGCCCGGCTAGTTCTGCTTGCAGGATCAGATTATAAGCTGCTCTATCCTTTACACTGCCACTGGGATTGAAGCGTTCCAGCTTCACATATAGTTCTGCATCTTGGGGGGTGGTCAACCGATTTAGTCGCACAACGGGTGTATTCCCAATCAGCTCAGTTATATTGTTAACAACTAGTGGTGTCATATATAGAGCCTCCTTCATTACTTTACATACCCTTCATTGTAACTTGAGTGGCATCTCCTGTCGATTCTGGAGCTTGCAGGCTCCCTAAGTTAAAAAGCCGCCTCCCAAATTTATGGGTAGGCGGCTTCATTATAACTAACTACTGATCAACGATTTACGGATTCACGTTAATAGTAAAAGTAGATGTATTATTCTTAATATTCGTTACCGTGTTCGTAATCTTCAGATTGTTGAAGGTTGCTGAGCCTCTGGCTGGACCTTGACCTGCCTCAGCAGCTTCATTCACCCAGATGCCCACTCCGGATTTACTATCAAAAGCATCGCCGCTCTTCTGCGCACCGGTAATTGTAACATTATTAAAGATGGTATCTGTTACTGGGAATTGTGGAGTGGAACCTACATAGTTGGTCTGGAACATGATGCCATGATAGGTCGGATCAATGATATCCACATCATTGACTCGGATACCTTGGAAGACCTTGGAGGCCGAGAATACCCAGATCGCCGGGAAAGTCTGCGCGCCCCAGAAATGCCCACCTGCACGAACAATAGAAATATTCTCAAAATTCGTAGTCGGTGAAGCTCCGAAGCCATTCATTGGATACCCAAAGTCTAAAGAGCTTATTGTAATCCCGGAGTAGCAAAGTGTATCCGCAATATAAATGTTACGGAAGGTATTTGCGTATCCACCATAGACAGCTACACCAGCAGCACGCCAAGTCAAGATTGAAGTGAGGTTCTCATAGATGTTATCCTTCATATCTGCACCACCGGAATCAATCGCCGAGAACAATGCAAAGCTATCATCACCTGTTGCCCGTGCTTCAATATTAGACACGAGGTTATTCGTGCTTCCATTTGTCATATTGATGCCGTCAGCGAAGGTGTTACGGATACGAGAGTTTTTTATCACCATGTTATCCGTATTGGCTCCCCAGTACATACATACCTGATGTTCAGTCCAGATGTTGTCGATCGTAATGTTCGCCACATTGGAGAAATCAAATACTTTACCAGGACCGTCGATACGAGAAGTATAGTTTCCAAAATAAGCGAAATTCGCAAAGGTAGATCCATTTGCAGTATCACTGGCTCGGAATCCGACATCAGTATTCTCTTGGTTAGTTGGAGCAATGAACCTTGTATACCAAGGACCCGCACCGATAACCTTCACTGCCTTGCCGTAGACCTGAAACTTGTTAGAGGTCTGATAGTTTCCTGGTGGCAAATATACACCTACGAGATTTCCTGTGGTGTCCATCCGCACTTTATCAAGCGCATTTTGAACATCCTGATGCGTAAAGCCTGCAGGAACAGTGTATTTAGCCGGATCTGGATTAGCAATCGGTGAAACCTGCTCCAGACTGATGAAGTCGATGGCGTATTGAGAAGTGTTAGCGGTATCCTTTTGTAAACGGATCGTACTTCCTGCCGGAATGGTACTATCAAACATAATGTTAGCTTCATCATAAATATGCCGTGGAGAACCTGCGCTTGGCGAATTTCCAGGACTTGTCTCAGAACCGTACAACCATGCATATTTAGAGGTTAAGTTAATAGCTTTGCTAAAGACACCATTAACATAGATGTTAAGCGTAGCATTTGTGCCGTCACCACTCGCTGAATCTGGAATCGAGAAACGAGTAACCAGAGTGTTCGTGCTGGCTTTTGTCGTGAATTCAACATAGCTACCTGTGGTGTTCAGAGTGACTGCTCTTCTGCCTGAAGCCTCACCTGCAGGATCGCCGATGGTCCGGTTGGCTGAAAGCTTCACGGCCCCACCGCCAATAACTCCATCCTCAGCCTCATACATGTCGTAAGGCATGTTCGCACCTCGACCGATGAACAGTGACTGCGTCTGAATATTATTAGCCCGTTTTACAGGCAGCTCATTAGCATCTACTGCAATTTCACTCTTCACAGTATATTTGCCATTTCCTGCAGTCCAATTACCAAGAGCTACAGGCGCTGTGGTTACCCCACTTGCGATCACGCCGTTATAGGAACCCGTTAGAGTCTTAACCACCGTATTAGTAGTAGCATCTAAAACCGTCAGAGTTATGTTATGCGCACCACTCGCGGAAGCTGCTGTACCTTGATTCTTAATGGCCACTGAGAAGCTTACAGTGTTGCCGCCTGCTGGATTGCCAGGTGTCCAACTGACGGAGGAAGCAACCAGATCAGAACTGGACACTGGAGCAATAATAAGGGAAGCCGGACTCGTAAAACTATTATTCCCCTCATTTGATTCAATCACTGTATTATTCTCATCGACCTTTGCACTTAATGAGTAGGTTGCTGCATCTTTTGCGCCCAGGTTAAGAGATACGCTCGTTGATGCGCCAGCAGCTAGAGCACCTACTGGACTAGTACCTACAAGGGTAGTGCCCAAATAAAAATTCACATTAGTTGCAGCAGATGCTAGAGATCCGATATTCTTAACTGTTGCATTAAGAGTAATGGCATCCGTCTCAATTGGAGAGGTTGGAGTCCATGTAAGAGCAGTCACCGTCAAATCTGGATTCGCAGATGGTGTACCAATTACCTGAAATTCAGCAATTTGTCCAGCACTTGAACCAGAGTTGGTAGTGATCTTTAGCTGCAATTCACTAGCCGTAGCCGTGACCGGAATCGTCACTGTATTACCGGTTGCCGGATTAAAGGTATACACGGTCGCAGGTACAAGACTCGTAAAAGCCGTTGTATTCTGATTATGCCCAAGCACTTGAATGGTCTGAGTACGTGTGGACCACGCCGATGCAGGATTCAGCTTGAGAACAACCGATGTAACATCAGCATTACTGCCCAAATTAACAGTTAATGTGTTCGGATAACTTCCCCCTGCCCCCTCCCAATAAGTAGTTACATCACCGTCATTCGCATTCGTCTGCACAAAGGTAAAGACTGAGGACGACGCAGTTATACTTTTGTTCAAAGCCAAATTTGAACCCGTCCCAGGTGTTGGGGTTACCGTTGGTGTCGGTGTTGGTGTTACTGTCGGTGTTGGCGTTGGTGTCGGTGTTGCCGTTGGTGTCGGTGTTACTGTCGGTGTTGGTGTCGGGGTTACTGTCGGTGTTGGTGTTGGCGTTGGTGTGGCCGTTGGCATTGGGGTTGGCGTTGCCGTTGGTGATGGTGTTGCTGTCGGTGCTGAAGATGGAGTAAGGATCAGGTTGTCCAGATTCACGTTTCCAGTATCACCAGCGTCATATTTATAAGTAATCGTATTAGCACCAGCATTCAAAGCTAGCGTTTCAACCTTTGTGGACCATGTATTCCAGTTTGCCAGATTTAAAAGAGAAGATTGCTTTATTTTCGTCCCATTTACATAAATGCTTATTGTTTTTGTGCTGCCTGAAGCATTTGCATATTTTAATGCGGCATCATAGTTTCCAGCAGAGGCAACATTAACACTAAAGGAAGTCGTTGCTCCTTGTGTCAAATAGCCATCTACAAATCCGGTTCCGGTATAACCAGTATGATCTGTATTGACTTTTGCTCCACCGGATAAAGCAGCATTCTCCGCTTCATATCCTGTTGTTGGGAGTGTTGTTGTGCTGCCATAAATCTCAAATTCCGATAACTGTGCTGCTGGCCATCCAGTATTCGCCGTGAAGTTCAATTTAATATATCTAGCACTCGCAGCTGTGAAATTAATGGTCACAGTATTAGATCCGCTTGCTGGATCAAAGGTGTAATTGGCAGAGGCTGCTAAGTTAATGTAAGTAGAATCATCAGAGCTTCCCTCCACCGACAACGTTTGGGTTCTTGTTTCCCAGTTCGTCGGCAGTTTTAGAACAACCTGATTGACACTGCTTACGTCGCCTAAGTCCACTTTAATCCATTGCGGGAATGCGTTACTTACACTCTCCCAATACGTTCCTTGATTGCTGTCATTGGCATTAGTTGCTACATAAACATCGCCAAATGAGCTTGAAGTAATGCTTTTACCTTGGGCTAAATTCCCCGCAGCTAAACTCACCGAGGGGTACAACGCTAATTGACCTACAAATAATATTACAATCAAAAAATACATTACTACCGACTTACCCGTAATTTTTTTAGAAGCTGCTATCATTAGAGAACCACCTCCCAAAGTTTTGTGAAGCTATGCAGCTAATAAGAATACGCTTTCAAAATAGTATTGTTATAGACATTCGCCTCCTAAAATGGACCTGATAGTTTTCAACGAGACTTAACAATCATTTTATTATTAGCTGCCTGTCCTCCCGTATCCTTGACTCTCACTTCAATAAGTCTTTGATCTATACCCAGAGGTTGACCACAAACTAACTAATAATGGTAATAATATAAGTTATAGGCAGGTGGACGTCGATGGCGATTTCTATGCTTAGTATGTGGGATATTACGTTCAACCAAATAAAAAAAGAAAGCTCCAGAGAGCACTGGGATTCCCCCTCAACTCTCCGAAGCTCGCCTTATACATTAAATCTAACTACCAACCCCTGTAGTCCATGAGCCATTAAGTTTAATTCACTTGCAGAGGAAGCAATTTGTTCCACCGAAGCCCTTTGCTCTTGTGAGGCTACCGACACATGTTGTGTACTCGCTGCAGTCGTTTCTGCAATTGTCGTAACACTTCGAAGCGATTCCACAATCTCATCCGTAGCCGCTGTGATCTCTTCCACAGCTCCGGATACTTCCTGAACCTGCTCGGCTAGTGAATCTATAGATAACCGAATCTCACTAAAGGAACGTCCAGCCTGCTGAATAATCTCCGTGCCTCCCCTTACTTCACTCATACTACTCATCATAACCTTCATCGCATTATCTGCTTCACTTTGAATCCCGCTCGCCATTTCCGCAATTTGATTAGCGGATTCTGTAGACTGCTCAGCCAGCTTACGAACTTGATCAGCAACTACAGCGAATCCTCTACCTTGTTCACCCGCGCGGGCTGCCTCAATTGTCGCATTTAACGCCAGCATATTTGTCTGCGAAGCAATCCCTTTTATAACTCCTACAGCACTGCCAATTTCCTGTGATCGATTCACAAAGCCTTGGACTTGCTGTGACAAAGAATGTATAGATCGATTAATGGATTCCACCTGCTGCCCTGCTGCCTGAAGTGATTCATCTCCGGCAATAGCAAATGACGCAGAGCGATGCGAGGCTTCAGAAATATCCTGAACACTAGAGGCAATTTGACCGATTCCAATCGATATTTCTGAGAACGATATTGTATTGGTCTGTAGATCATTCATCTGTTTAGCAGTTCCCAAAGCTACTTCGCCGATAATATCCGATATTCGTTCTGTGGCACCTGCTGTCACTCCACTATCTGAGGTAAGATTTGTAGAGGAATTCGCAAGACTATTCGCCGATAGCTTCACTTGTTCAATCATCGAGCCCAAATTTTCTGTCATTTTATTAAAATTAAACGCCAGTTCACCAATCTCATCTTTTGACCGGACGTTTAGTTTGCGAGTAAGATCGGCATCTCCATCTGCAATCTCCTTCAGCTGTGTGTTCACATCACGAAGTGGTTTAATAATTCGTCCAGATATTAATAGTGCAAGAATTAGGGCAAGAACAACCGATAATCCGGTCACACCAAAGCTAGTAATCATAGCGTTATTACGATGGGCTTCTGCTTGACTCTGCCCGTTCTGTATTGCCTCCATGAGCATGCTCTGGAATACAATCTGAGATTCAATCATTGCATCTAAAGATAAATTGGTAAACTTCTTCTGCGCTTCCGGGAAGTTTCCATCCTTGGCTAAGGCGAAGGCTTCCTTCAAAACGATCAAATAATCATTCCATTTCCCCTTCAGCTCCGTTACACCCTTTAGTTCTTCTTCATTTAATCTAACACTCTCCAGCTCCTTGATGGCATTCTCAATCAATGGGAGCGTCTCTTCGTACTTAGAAAGATATGATTTCCGCTCAGCCTCTGTGTTGCTCATCACATAACGAGCCCCTAGCTCATCTGCCGTACGAATTTTATCCGTTAATCCCTGTACAAGCGACAGTTTGTTCCAGTTGCGATTGACCTGATCCGTCAGCATCGTAGCCTTTCCTTGAAACCATGTGTTTCCTGCTATTGCCACTAGAAAGACCACAATCACAGCAGTAAATCCCAATATCATTTTTCCGCGGATATTTCTGAACATCGTTGTTCCTCATCTCTATATGTATAGTAGGTTTCTAATTGGTACTTTTATCCTACTATCGTTCCCTTAAGCCACTCTGAATTTGAACTGAATGTTCGCTTAAAAAAACAAAAAGACCTCTACGTCCGGCCCAAGGCTGGAACTAATGGTCTTTAGAGATCTTTTTATTCGTATAAATTTCCGTTCGCCAGCTCAGCGAGCTTCCCTTCGTCCAGTACGCTTAGGCGTCCACGATTTCGTGTAATAATTCCTTCATCAATGAACCGACGCACGATCCGGTTAAGATGCCGATAACTTGTACCTAACAACTCTGCTGTCTCTATAAGGCTAGAGGTCCGAATCTCCTCCACACGTCGGTCACCGTTTTTATCGGCGAATAAAGACATCAAATAGCTGGCAAATCGATTCTCGACCGGATACAACAGGTTAAGTGCGGAGGCTTGACCGAGCGTATGCAATTTGTGACTAAGTTCCCCTACGAGAAAACGTAACAAAGCTGTATTTTCCTCAAGCTCTCTCAGCAGTAATCTTCTCCCGGCAAAAAGAATCAAGCTCTCACCCACAGACTCCACTTGATTCTTGACAGGAAAGCGATGAAGCAGCTCCACATCCCCAATCACTGATATCGGATTTGTAAACCGCACCAGCATAGATTTGCCGTTCGGCAGCAGTGTCTGAATTTTGAGCTTGCCCTCAACCAATATGAACATCCCATCCAACTGATCGCCAACCAAACACAGCTTCTCTTCATCCGTATAACGTCTCAATTCCATTTTATACGTGACTAGCGGGCTAAAAATTCCGTCCAGACCGTTCTTCACTGCCAAGGCACGGACAGCTTCACGGTCATTTATCGTTTGCATGTGGTGCCCCCTCTATTGTTTGCTCAAATAAGTGTAATTTAGAATACCCCACAAAAAAAGGACATATGTCCTTTTTAATAATATAAGAAAGTATAAGTTTCACACAATACTATATTTCTTATATTTCTCGCTTAACCGCTTATCGACCTTATAAGGAAGCCGAAGGCGTTTATGCTTGTAAGGATATCCCAAAACATCTTACATCACAACAGAGTCCACACTATATCGGATCATATTCACTTTCTGATCTTGTAACCAAAATTCTAAATTCCGATGATTGATTTTATCCACATACCCGATAATCTCAGCCCCTTGTTCCCCTCTTTTATAATAAGAAGAGCCATAAGCTCCAATCACATCATCTGTAGAAGACCCCACATGAATACCTCTGGCAGTACTCATCTTCAGATCTGAATAGACGCTAATTAGAATGATTTTATCGTCACCACGCGCTGTGGCTACTGTTGTTTCGTTGTCCAAATGATAATACTGATACCGTTCAATATCGTCACGTGGTTTAGGTGCCTGGGTGAGCGATTCGAGGTTCTGAAGCAGCTGGATGCCTCCCAGACGTTCCTGCTCTAGATTGCTGCTGGATACGCGAGAGTAATGACTTTGTCTTGGGGCATTGTATAAATAAATATGATAGATCCCATAACTTATACCTACCGTAATAAAAATGATGATAAATAACCAGCCGTTACTAAATGGCTTTTTTCTCACTTTCCTCACACCTTCTTCTAACCTTTACTGTGCAAAATACTTCTCCAGCTCACGCTGCGCCTGATATTCCGGGAAATTAAAGGACTGCCACTTCCGCTCTCGCTGAGCACCGTCCCACCATTTGTTTTTCAAAAATTGATCTAGCATCCCGTCTTCCTTACGACTGAACTTAATCAGAGAAGGGATGACTTCCGGTGACAGACCAACCAAATAATCAGCATCCAGCTTACCATTCACCTCATAACGCTCCATATTCTTATTAGCTATAATGACATCCATACCTATATAGTTCATAACAACATAAGAGGTCAGACCTAGCACAATATAACATTTAGCCAACGGCAAACGGGGTACAACAATCCGCACAGCTGCAAGAATCAACAGCAAACCCATAAATATCATAAATGCATGAACTAGGAAACGAATCGTAGTATATCCATACGCCTCTTCATATAGGGTTAGTCTAGTATAGGCAGAATACAACATAACAGTTGAACAGCCGACCAAGATATACAGCATAATATTAATGACTTTTTGGAGCAGTCCGCCCCTCTTTCCTTCTGATCCCAATGCCAGCATTAGAATCACGAAATTAATCGCGGTCACCATAATTAACTCGAAGAATCCACTACGAGCGTAATCAGCATAGGAACTACCCTCTGGTAACATCCCTTCCCAAGCTCCAAACAAGTAAGAAAATTGGACGATTACGAACAGAACATATACCGTGTTAATAGCTATAAGAATTGTCGTCATAATTACTGGATCAACCTTAAAGGTCACAGGCGCCTGCACAGGTCCATACTCTCTTGGTTGCACATTCCAGTCATAGATCTTCGAATCTACAAAGCCCCATACTAAGCCGAACAATCCCATGCCCATCAGGAATATCCACAACGTCCGCACAATAATTTCACCAAATGAAATTCGATCCAGCATATTTGGCAGCCATATTAACACATGATGAAACACACCATCGGCGGAGGCCAGCAGGGTAATTACAACAAGCAGTATCGGTAAAGAGATCGCAAGTCCTGTAAACACTTTCCCCAGCACTTGCTTGCGTTCATCCTTCACCTTACTATCACTGCTACTTTTGAAGTCCTTGAACACAGTACCCCAGTGGCGAAAGTTCTGTGGAAGCAAATGCTCTAGTGTATCCCAAAGTATTCTGAATTGACTCCAAGAGGGGCGTTTATCACTTAGCAAATAAGTCATATGTAATAAAATCAGCACAGGGATTACTAATAGGTTCAACCCAAAGTAGAAAAGATTATGAAACAACACATAGGTCATCGAGAGTAGAAAAATCGCTCCAAACCAGAAATAACTGAGTTTGGTCAGTTTGCGCATTTTAGCCTTAGCGTAATAAAGCATATACACATAAAACAGACAAACGAAGATAGGATAAGAAACACCTGGCAACTTTCCGTAGAACAACAACTGATGAACAATCGCCAGTAAGAAGGCAACAATTAAAGCGGCAAGTGATCGATTAAGCTTAAGCTCCGTTTCATCGGTCATGGTAAACACCCCCATATTCTTACTTTCTTATCCTTATTCTAAGTGATAAAATAAGAAAAAAAAGAGAAAGAATTCTTTAATAATTTCCTATTTTCTGAAAGGGACTTAAACCATGAAGCTGCATAGCCAATATTTAAAGCTGCACTCACAGTTTGGGGGAGTCACAGAAATCTCAGTTACGATGGATGAGCTAGCCTTGACCTTCGGATGTACACACCGCAATGCCATGCATATTGTGAATAAAATGATGCAGCTGGAATGGGTCCAATGGACGCCTAAGCGCGGACGTGGAAGTCGTTCCTTATTACAGTTCCTTGTCCCTTCCGAAGAAATTGCGCTTCAATCCATGATGCAGGCTATCAGCCGTAAAGATGTTCACAAAGCTATTGATGGCATCAAAACCCATGCCAGCTCTTCCTCGCTGCAGGATACCTTACAAGGCTGGCTGCTGACCTATTTTGGTCATCATTCCGAAATCCGTAGTGACAAACAGATTGATACCCTGCGGCTCCCCATCACCCAGCAGCTACATACCTTCGACCCGCTTCATATGAATCTATTGGCAGAGTCTTTTGTTTCCAGTCATGTCTTCGACGGATTAGTGAGACGCAGCGGGGAACGGGATAAGATTGTGCCTAGTCTTGCTCATGCCTGGGAAGTGGATGAGAGCCGTACGATTTGGACTTTTTTTCTTCGTAAAGAAGTGCTGTTCCATCATGGAAAAGTACTGACGGCAAAAGATGTAGTCTATTCCTTGGGACGGCTGATGCAAACCTCAAAGCGGACACTCTATAGCTATATTTTCAAAGAAATCCAGCAAGTTACCGCACTAAACCCATCCACCGTTCAAATTACACTTAAACAGCCCAATGAGCTATTCCTCCCTTTCTTGTGTACGAGTAGAGCGGCAATTGTTCCGCGTGATTTAGAAGGAATGGACGAACCTAGCTTTGGCCGCAGACCTGTGGGGACAGGACCATTTAAGGTTGTGGACATGAATGAGGACACTTGTGTGCTGGAGGTTTTTCCTTATTATTTTCTAGGAAGAGCTCATTTAGATCGAGTCGAAATAATGTATGTTCCGTGGGATACTGCGTCCGATTCCTCAGATCCTGGCTCGGCTTTTCATGTGATTCAGAATCCTTCATCCAACAATTCTTCTTCTTGGAGTCGGATTCATTCTGAGTCCTACATCCGTAAATTTGTTACCTGCAACACACAAAAAAAAGGACCGCTTAGCGACCCCCTTATTCGGGCAAAGATTGTATCCTGTTTAAAAGAAGAGTCAGCATCTGTAACGCATAAGTCAATGGAAGACTATGAGGTCACCTTGCAAATAACTACCATTCCGCAATATGCTAACGATGCTGAATGTATTGCTGCTAAACTAGAGCGTCAAGGTTATCCGTGTACGGTTATTTCCGTGTCTCCAGAGGAGTTCAAGGGCCCGATCCGACTGGAGTCCGACCTGATTGTTTTCTCATTATTTCGAGACGAGGATGAACAGCTTCGTTTATTTGATCTATATCTCACGCTTTCCCAGCATATAGAACCGCATACTCGTGCGGATATTGAAGGCTGGCTCTATACCATTGCACGAGAACCTAACCCTGAGGCTAGATCCGAGAGCTTTAGTATGATCGAAAACCGTCTTCTTGAGGAACATCATCTGCACATCTTGTATGAAAAACCCACCCAAACTGCTTATCTCCCCTCGGTCCGAGGAGTAAGCTTCAATAGTCAGGGCTGGGTTGATCTTCGTCATTTGTGGTTCCCGCCGCTGCTCTCCAGCGACAGTACTTCATGATATACGCAATGCCCAGTCGATTGCAGAATCATCGGAGCCCTTTTCCAATCAAATTGGCAGAAACTGGCTCCTTCCCGATTTCCCTTGCCCAAACGGACAACTGTCCGACATGATGAATTTCATGAGCGATCACATGGCGCATCACTTCACCCCAAGTATCTGTCACGATCCGGCCATCCGCCAGGTGATCCTCAAACATATTCTGCTCCAAACCCGCATGCCAAGAAAGTACAAAGGGCTCTACATCGGGCCGGAATTTCGCATCCAGTTCTCTTACCTGTTGCAAAGACTTGTAATGTTCGAAATCCTCCTGAAAATCCGGTTTACCTTGCAACACTTGAATCCAGCTCCACTCCACATCAACAATATGAAAGAGAGTCTTCAATATGCTGCCTACACCACCAGTACGTGTCCCAAGCAACTCTTCTTCAGAAATACTCTCACACCATTCGTACCATTGTTCACGAACCATCCAGTTATATTGAAAGAATGTTTGCAGATCAAGGCCTCCTTTTAATGGGAACTTAGATATTTTCGGTATCCTTCTACCTTCTCATCTCTATACCCTAACGATTCATAAAAAATATGCGCTTCCTTACGCTTCTCTCCAGAGACTAAAATGATATAAAAGCAGTCTTTCTCCTGAGCTATTTCTTCAATGGCGAGCATCAGTTTTTTGCCCACACCTTGACGACGGGCACGCGAAGAAACTACCACATTCTCAATCACCATAAACGGTTTGCAATCTCCTATTAGATCATGACAAATGATACCCATCAAAGACCCCATCAACTCCCCGTCGACAAAAGCGCCCAACAATATGTACCGACGATCTGTCTTAATCACTTTAAATACTTGTTCCATTTTATTAAGATCAGAAGGTTGATTCATTAGCTCCTGATATAAATCACCAAGTTCATGGAGAGACTCCAACTCTATTTCTTTAATAACAACCATGGATGTTCAACCTGCTTTCTTTAATTTAAGAATCTTTTTCATATATGCTCCACTATTTACGTACCTTCAGTTCAAATTCATCCTTCTGCCCATCCCACTCTACAACAACCTTAATAATCGAGTCCTCGTGTTCAAACGCCCCGCTTCCAGCTCTTTCGGACTTCAGCTCACTTTTTCTTACTCCCTCGACATCTTCTAAGGTTTTACTTCCTCCACCTGATCTTCCCTTGAAGCTATATTTAAAAGAATTAATCTTATCAAGATCCGTTTGCTCACCTTTATATTTAAGCTCAAATGTAGATTGCTGCGAGGTTTCATAATCTGGTCTTTCACCCTTTTTATCGATGAACTTCTCCGTTGCCTTTTGAACATATTCAGCCGACCATACTTTTCCTTCACCTGTAAATGTGTAATTGTGTTTATAGGTAGTTGTATTGCAGGCAGCAAGAAGAACGATGATTATTCCAGACAGCATCAGTGCGGATAGCCTCTTAATCATTATAGATCCCTCCCGATTCTGATAAAAAGCGAATAGTAACTGTTGTCCCCTTACCTTTAGAGCTATTATAATAAATTTCCCCACCATATTTTTCTACAATATTAAAGCAAATCATTAACCCTAAACCGGTTCCATTACTTTTTAATGAATAAAAAGGCGTGCCCAGCGACTTAACCTCAGCCTCTGACATCCCACTTCCTTCATCGGTGATCATGATCTCGATAAAATTATTATTTCTATTTGCTATGACTGAGACGGATTTCCCTACATCCGAGGCTTCTAGCGCATTTTTTATAATATTAATGAGTAACTGCTTAAACTCAATTTTATTAATGGAAATAAAACAATCTTCCTCTACCTTTATATCGATTTGGTTATCAGATAGCATGGCATAGGAATGAAGCAGACCCGTTACACTTTGAAGGACATCCTTCACATCCACTTTCTCTAGTCTTTGATCTCCATTTGGTTTGGATAGGGTTAGAAATTGAGAGATAATCTGTTCTACTGTGTTTAATTCATCAATCATTAAGTTGAACTTACTTTTTTTAGAATCATCAAATGAATCGTCCTCTTTGAACAATTGCAAAAAACCTCTAACCACGGTTATAGGATTTCGAATTTCATGTGCAACAGCAGCTGTTAATTGTCCTACCATCTTTAACCGCTCGGATTGCTGTAATTGTTCATAATACAGTTGCTGCTTTTTCATCCGTTTAAATGATAAATGGAAAATGAAAAATAATAATGCTTGAACAGCTATTATATTTATAATGTTGCCTATAATGTCATGATGTAAATAAGTATATAATTCACCTTTATCAATAAAGATGACATAACTAAAAGTAATTACCATCAATATTCCATTTATAATAAAGGAAAAGTAGAACAATTTTAAATCGAAAAATAGTATAGAAAGTGCAGGAATAAGGCAAATCAAAATATAGGTAGTCCAAGTTTGAGGATATAAAAAGAAAAGCGTATAGAAGTAAGCAAATCCAAAAAGAATGATGATCTTTCTAAAGGTATATGTCTCATACTTAGGATAGATCCATAAACTAATGGATAAAATCATCACGCACAAAAAATGTACAATGTATCCAAAATTAATCCCATTCAACTCTGTTGTTGACAGTATTAATCCAGATATCATAAGGGTAATGTTTAATAACATTACATTGTAATAGATTTTTCGATTCACCTGACTGTAAAACTCTTTCATGAATTCACCACTTCTATATTAATTTAACCCTTTTTTGGATACTACCCTCTCTAGAGGCAAAATTTAAGGGCACCCACTTGGATGCCCTTTCTACATCTCATACATTATTGTAATTATATCAGCCACTTTACTAAAATGGGAATAAATACTTTTAGCCCTAATTATGATACGCCTCTCAGTTATGTGTCAATCTATAAAAAAATAGACTGCTCTCTCACTAAGCAAAGCAGTCCATTTATAGTATCGCTTTTATTCCATATCCTTATCAATATCCTTAGGGATCCGGCGGGCTACATCCGTTGCAATAGCTGCATGGATCACTGCCAGACGCACTAACTCTACCACTTTTTCGTTAAAAATACTTGGGATTACGTATTGCTCATTAACCTCATCCGGATGAACGACTGAAGCAATCGCTTTTGCCGCGGCCAGCTTCATTTCAAGGTTCACTGTTTTTGCTCTGCAATCCAGTGCGCCACGGAAGATACCCGGAAAACACAGCACATTGTTGATCTGATTCGGATAGTCACTTCTACCTGTCGCTAATACGCGAACAAAAGGCTCGGCCAATTCTGGTTCAATCTCCGGTGTCGGATTAGCCATTGCAAACACAATGTTATCGCTGGCCATACTCTTGAGATGATCGACGGATAGAATCCCACCACGTGACACCCCAATAAAGACATCTGCTCCCTGCATAACCTCCGTCAGTCCACCTTCAATACCTTCCGGGTTAGTTGCATCAGCAAGCTTCCGCCATTCCTGATTATCATACTGAAGATCTTTTCTAAGAACACCTTCACGATCTACCGCGTAGATTTTGCGAGCTCCTGCCGCCAGAAGCATATTACAAATGGACACACCAGCTGCACCTATACCCACAACGACAATTCGAACATCTTCGATAGATTTATTTACTACTTTAAGCGCATTCAAAAGACCTGCCAAAACTACAACAGATGTACCGTGCTGATCATCATGAAATACCGGAATATCCAGCTCTTCGGCAAGACGACGTTCAATCTCGAAACAGCGCGGAGAACTGATATCTTCTAAGTTGATTCCCCCAAATCCAGGAGATACTGCTTTAACGATATTAATGATTTCATCTGAATCTTTAGTATTTAAGCATAGTGGAAAAGCATCGATGTTCGCTAATTGCTTAAACAGCATAGCCTTACCTTCCATAACAGGCATAGCCGCTTCCGGTCCAATATCCCCTAGTCCAAGCACAGCCGTTCCGTCTGTAACGACGGCTACTGTATTCCGCTTCATCGTCAAAGAATAGGCTTTGTTCGGATCTTCGGCAATCGCCGTACACACTCGGGCAACTCCCGGGGTATACACCAGCGATAAATCTTCCCGATTTTTGATAGGCATTTTAGGTGTGATTTCAATTTTTCCGCCAAGATGAGCTAGAAAAGTTCGATCTGATACATTAATTACTTTGACTCCTGGCATCTTCGATAGTATAGACATCATTTCTCCATTCGAGGCATCTTGCACGTTTATTGTTATATCTCGAGTTGTTACATCCTTACCTGCACGAATCACGTCAATAGCAACGATATCTCCACCTGCAGTGGCAATTCCTGAAGCAACATCACCAAAAGAAGCAACCGATTTCCGAATTTCGAGCCTGACAATCATCGTTGTTGCAATAGCCATGAATTAGCCTCTCTTTCTTCAACCCTAAGATTTCAAATACACTATACTATACCATTTAAACAAACTTTCTTCCTATTGAATAGATCACCTTAGTATTTTTCTTAAGATAGTATTCCCTTCGGCACCCGGACCAAATACATCAGGGATTGTAGCGACGGGCACAAAGCCGTTTTTACCGTAAAAAGCAATCACATCATAATCTTCTGCATAGGTTAGCATAAGTAAACAGTAAGCTCCCCTACTCTTAACAACTTCTTCTACATGCTGTAGTAAAATACCTCCTATTCCTTTTCTACGATGATCTTTACATACTCCAATATCTAGGACTTCGGCTCTTGCTCCAAGCGCGGGAATGCCAATCGGTGCCTCCTCATGCAGAACGGCAACAATACCAAAAGCGACGTCTCAGCCACTGCTCATGGTTAGGATTGTTTCTATCCAGATGGATATGTTCAACCTCAGCTAAGATATAATGTTACAATACACAATCAAAGAATCCTACACTACGTCTAACTTGCGTTATATCATAGACAATGACGAGTTGACTGATCAGAATAAATATTATATACATGTCTTACCTATAACGTAGTTGAAGGAGATTACACTTATGACAGAATCATTTCAAGCATTAGTTGTCGACAAAACAGAATCATCATTCTCCGTCGCTGTTAAGCCGGTTGCCTTAGAAGAACTACCCGCAGGAGAAGTTGTAATTAAGGTTGCATACTCCAGTGTGAATTATAAAGACGGATTAGCCAGTATCTCTAACGGAAAAATTGTAAGATCATACCCTTTTATTCCAGGCATCGACTTATCCGGTACTGTGGTGTCTTCTTCAGACGAGCGGTTTCATGAAGGACAACAAGTTATCGCTACAGGGTATGGTATGGGTGTATCTCACTTTGGAGGATATAGCGAATATACACGAATTCCTGCCGCTTGGATCACCCCACTTCCGGAAGGACTTACACTAAGAGAAGCTATGATTTATGGTACAGCTGGACTAACTGCAGCCTTGTCCATTCAAGCTCTGGAAGACAATGACTTAGCACCAGACAAAGGCAAAGTACTCGTAACGGGAGCGACCGGTGGTGTGGGTGGATCGGCTATCGCTATGCTTAGTACAAAAGGCTATAGTGTAGTGGCCAGCACTGGTAATAAAGAAGCTAACGAATATTTGAAAACTCTTGGCGCGGAAGAAGTCATTTCACGCGAAGAGGTTACGGGCGGATCTAGCAAACCATTAGAGAAGCAACTATGGCAAGGTGCTGTAGATTCCGTTGGCGGAAACTCACTTGCGTCGATTTTGAGTAAAATCTCCTACAGAGGTTCTGTTGCTGCAAGCGGCCTGACCGGTGGCACTTCTGTTCCAACTACCGTCCTTCCCTTTATTCTTAGGGGGGTTAACCTGCTCGGTATTGATTCCGTAGAGTGTCCTGCTGAGCTACGCGAAAAGGTGTGGACACGGATGGCGACTGATTTGAAGCCTGCACAGCTTGAGAACCTTGTAGATCGTGAAGTAACCTTGAATGAACTGCCACAAGCATTGGAAGATATTCTGCAAGGAAACACACGAGGCAGAGTGCTTGTCCGTTTATCTTAAGTCCTAACAAGTAAACCTCCCAGGAGATTTAATCTCAGGAGGTTTTTTGTTGTTACTCTTGATTATTTGAATATTGATAATTCGGCTGTTGTTGTACATAAGGCTGTTGGCGATAGTGCTGTTCATAGCCTTGAGTGTAGTATCCTTGCATTGGGTAAGGCTGATAATTAAATGCTTGCGTCGCTGGAGGCATTTGTGAAGATATAGGAATGGGCTGAGCTTGCATATGAGCATATGGCTGCATGTTTGGATGCATGTTAGGTTGCATATTTGGTATCATATTTGCATGCATATTCATATTAGGAGCCATATTCGGGGCCATATTATTGACTCCCTTTACTTTATCTTCCTCACAGCAGTCGGCAGGTGGGCCGATAAAGGTGCCAGGTTTAATAGGAGCTAACGCTTCCTTTACCAATGCTTCATTCAAACAGTAAGTATGGGCCAATACATTCGCAGGGGTTTTGCTCAGGATATCCGAGCCTAAGATAACCTCAGGAATAGGTGCATCAAAAATCGCGAGCAGATGTGTATTATCGACGGTTGCCACCTCATAATGCCACCAGCCTTGCGGCACGTTCGCCACTTGACCTGGACAAATTGGGAAATGTAGTAGTTCATTCGTAAACGGATTGATTAAGGACACTACTGCTGAACCGCAGATACAATAGACAAGTTCTGCCGCATTTTGATGATAATGGGGCTCCACCACATTCGATTTGCTAAGAAAAATATCAAGGAGTGAGGTATTCTCCAGTGTGTTCAACTGCTTAACCGACAGCAAATTAATGTAGTTGTTGGCATCCTTTTTAAAGAGAGTATTAGTGTTCACATCGAAAGTAAATTGTGTATTAGGGGACGTATAATCCATGTATGAAGTCACTGTTTATTCCTACCCTTCTGTTCCCGTAAATTTTTGATTTCCTAGAACAACATATGCGTTTGCCTATGCCTAGGTGCCGGAGATTCACTGACTCCAATAAAAACTCATCTTTCTCTGTCAATCGGGGCATCCTCTATAATGTTAAATTCTCACACTATACAGGAGGCAAAGTATGAAATCGATTCACATTAAAATAGTATTAGCGTTATGTATCTCTATTTTCACCATTATGGGGTTGCAGCCTTTGAATCAACACCCCGCGGTTGCAGCCGCTAACCACAAATCCTCTACCAAACAGACTCCATTAACCTTTGTTCTGATTCATGGGTCTTGGGCTACTGCAGGTTTTTGGGATGAAACAGCCTCTGAGCTTCGTAAGTTAGGGCACACCGTCTACACACCCGAATATGCAGGACATGGCGCGGATAAGAATAATAATGTAACACATGAGCAAATCACAAAGTCCGTTGTCGACTATATTAAACAAAAAGACTTGAAGGATTTTATTCTGCTCGGACATAGCTTCGGCGGATCAGTCATTCAAACAGTTTCCCAACAAGTACCTGATCGGATCAAACGGATCGTGTTCTTTGATGCCTTCGCGCCGCTTGACGGGCAAAGTGTGGCAGATCAATTTCCTGCTGAGTCACTTAAATCCTTTGAACAGCTAAGAGACGCTTCCGGTAATAACACCATCACGCTCCCTTTCCCGCTCTTCCGGGATACCTTCGTCAACACTGCCAGTCTTGCGCAAGCACAAGCCTTTTATAAACAAGCTCCGCCTGAACCAGCTACCCCACTGTTTGAAAAGCTGGATCTCAAGAAATTCTACAGTCTCCAAATCCCTAAAAGTTATCTTTATCTGACGGAAGACACGGCTATCCCACAAGGTCCATATGGGTTTCACCCGACTCAATCCAGTCATTTGGGCGTTTTCCGCTTCATCGAGGGCAAAGGTGATCATATGACCACTGTCCGAACCGAGCCAAAAATGATGGCGGAATTGATGGTCAAGGCGGGTAGAGATTAGTCGCGTAATAGCGGAATAATGCATTCAGTCAGTAAAAAAGAGCAAGCGTACGGGAATGTTCCCTACTACGCTTGCTCTTTTTACAATTCTCCGCATGTCATTTAAGGATTCGGCTTCACTCCGGTAATCACCCAGCTATTATGATCTTTAACAAGTGAGATCGTCAGTAGCATGGATGGTTCCGGACCATTTGAAGTCGCGGAATCTATGCGCATTTCTATGACCTCTGAATTCGGGTTAATTACTGTTTCTTTAGTAACCTCGTACTTTGTAATCCACGGACTGGATACGCCCGTTACCCAATTCAGTTCAACAAACTGCGGATACATAACCTTTTTGAGTTCCTTGGAAAAGATCGAATATTGAATTGACGCATTCCGGTGCTGCAAACCGAACCCGTATAGCTCAGCCGCTTGAAACGCAGAAGGCAATATGATTCGTTTAGACTCGGGAGCTGGCAAAGGCATGGCTGAGAGCAGCTTTCCATTAGACTGAATCACCGTTCCGTTATCAGGTGCACCTATTGCGATTCCTGGCAGAAGCAATACGCCTGCGATCAGAGTAGCCGCCAATTTCTTTTTACTAATCAGAATCACCTCATAGAAAGCTTTTTCACCTCATGTGAATTGAATTCTAATTATTCCCCGTTATCGCTAACTTTTATGTAACCAAAATGCCAACAAAAAAAGCGACCGTGACAATAACGGAATCGCTTGTGAGAAATAGAAATCTATTATCGTTCTACCGATTGTTTAAGCCGTTGATCAGGCGTGAAAAAGAGTCGGTAGCTCAGTACACTTAGCAGTATACTTGTTATGGCCGCAGAGGCGGTGAATGAGAACACAATCAGAATCTGGTAGCGAACAGCGATTACCGGATCAGCGCCTGCTATAATCATACCCGTCATCATACCTGGAAGCTGGACAAGTCCTACTGTCTTCATTCCGTCGATGGTAGGGATCATGCTGAATTTCACAGATCTTTTTCTAACTTCATGGATCGCTTGCGGAACCGTTGCACCGAGTGACAGTAGAGTCTCGATTTCCCCTTTGCTCTGCTGTATTTCGTGCTTGATATGGTTAATGAACAAACCCGAGACAACCATAGCGCTACCAATGGTCATGCCACTAATGGGAATGATATATTGTGGGGTCGCCTCAATAATATGTAAGCCGAGCAGAATCCCCATCATAAGGAGCTCCATAGTAGCGATCGCAAGTCCAATTCTCCAGACTAATTCACGTAGACCTTTTCCTCTTTTCGCTGCATTCCATGCGGCTACACTTATCATGAAGATTATTATCAAAATAACATAGATCATCTGATCGGTTTTAAAAATAAATTGCAGTACATATCCGACCGCAAGCAATTGAATCGCCGACCTTATAGTGCCTACAATAATATCTTTTTCTAGTCCGAGCTTTTGCCATACCGAAACCAACATCGTCCCTAACACAAACAGAAGCGTGAAACTCAGTGCAGTATAACTCATAAGAATGACGCTCCTTCTAACGGTCGAATAAATCTTTTTGCCAAGTCTTCCGCAGATTCAGCAAAAAAAGATTCACTCCAGTGTTGTTCCAGCTTACCATTCCCCATAAACCATGTAGTAGTGCTTATTCGGCTAGCCTGCTTAAGGTCATGGGTCACCCAAATCATTGAAGTCCCTTCTTCTTTATGCCACTGTTCCAGTAGATCCTCTACCCTTTGAGTGCTGTCAATGTCTAGTGATGCAGTGATTTCATCGAGCAGTAGAACATTAGGTCGCAGCAGCAATGACCGAATCAGGGATATCCGCTGCTTTTCACCGCCAGAGCAATCTGCTGCTTTTTTACTCAAATCCAATTGTTCCAGCCCTAGTTGTTCCAATAGCCGCTGTACTAATTTATGGTCATATGGTCTGTCATGCAGCTTGCTGACGGTTCTTAGGTTATCCTCCACACTGCCAGGCAACATAACCGCTTGTTGAGCCACAAACCCGATTTTCATTCTCCACAGCCTTGAATCCATATTTTTGAATGAAGTGCCCTTGACAAGCATATCCCCTTCATCTGGAGCATCCAGCAGAGCCATTATTCTAAGTAGTGTGCTTTTACCTTGACCCGAGGCACCGATCAGAGCGATTCGGTCCGATTCAGATATTTCAGCGGAGATGTCCGAGAATAGATATTTCGAAGCTTGTTCGCTGCTTTTCCAGTTCAATTTTGCAAGTCTTTGAATTTCAAAAATACTGCTCAATGCCTTACCTCCTATTGCCAAACGAAAAAATATCATACCATTTCGTATTATAGCATTTTAGCTGCATAAAAAAAGAGAAAGGCATCTCCCCCATGAGACATGCCTTTCCCATATATTAATTAATTTATTGATTAAATCGAGCTGTAACGAACACCGCAGGTGAATTCCAGTAGATCGTTACCTCATTCGTAGAATAACTAAGTTCATGATCGGCAAAACACTGAGCGGCTGGTTTTCCGTGTAAATGTTCTACTACATATTCATCATGAAGCCCACGATCTGGCCCCCCAGATACAAGACCCGGCACAGGATCAACCACATGATCACCAACAGATGGACGATGATGCGGATGCATCACTGGATGATCGCCAAATCCGGTAACATAACTGATATCCAGTACGTTACGACCCATCAGATAGTGCAAATGATCTAGCGCACAGTCCGCAAAGCTCGAATCCCCACTAAAATATTCAGCCACAACTAGCAGCATAGCATTGTTCATTACGAGCATATTGCTTCCCCAAATATAGTCGTCCTCTTTTAAGGAGATCCTATAACCATCCTCACGACTCTGTTCCACTAACCGTTCCGCTTCAGCCAGAAGTCCTTCTCTTAAGGAAGCATACAAAGCACGGTCTGCTAGATCTTCACCATTTAACAGATATGCAAGTGTGCCGTATCCCCCCATATCTGCCCAGCCTAGACTGTATTTTGAAAAAGACAACTGCACCAGTTGCAGAACAGCTTGATGGTATTCTTCTTTCCCCGTCGTACGATAGAGCTCCGCAGCTGCCCAATACCGCTCATCCTTGTCGTTCCCATCTCCATATTCACCGGTGCTAATTTCTGGCGGATTTATAAACCCTGGCGCATCTGGGTGTTGAACAAGCCATTCCCAAGCTAGTGTTGCGGCATCCAGACATTTCTTCGCATAGGCTGAGTCAAAGGGCTCATATATCCGCGCTGCCATGGCCATGACTCCAGCAAAATCTCCAGTGGCGGTTGCTGACACCGGTGAGAAATATAGATCTGCTGTATCAGCCTCTGGCATCACATCCAAATCTGGAAAGCTCAGCGTAGTCAGTTTATGATACACTCCACCTGTTCTATAGTCTTGCATTTTGAATAACCAATCCAGCTCCACTTTGCATTCCAGCAGAACATCTGGAGTTATCCCCCCACTTTCAGGAATCGGGATAGCGCTTACAAAAGCAGATGGATATAACTCATAGGCTAGTAATAGATCAGCGATGGCCTTGGCTCCGGGTCCGCTGTATTTACCATAATCACCTGCATCATGCCAGCCTCCAGAACAATCTAGTCGACGCTCCGTTTCACCATATACAATTCCCTCTGCTGTATGACAAGCCTTATGCTTCCAATCTCCAGCATACTCTTCAGTCAACTCAACCCCGCAACGATAATAATAAAAGGCCTTCAACAAGCCCTGTTGAAGCTCGTGATAAGGTTTATCTGAGATTATAAATGATGCCGAAGCTATCCCCTCACCTTGCTCAATCCGGTATCTGCCCACTGCATGAACCTCAGAAAAGTCACCTGTATGTACAGTTACTCCGCTTGCCTCATCAAATCTGGGAGTACCTGTCTGCCCTTCGAATACAACATTTCCATGATCAACATCAACAACCTGAAAGTCATGACCAGCACCAGTAAACACTGCAATCTTTTCTCCACCCACCGGATATCCGATTTGATTTACAGTAATGGTTCGGAGTCTACGCTCACTCATCTTCATTCTCCTTCATATCAATTTGATGAAGCCAATGATTACAAGTCTCTCTTTCAAGTTGAGAATACTCTATTCTAGTTGTACGTGGCAATGATAACTACAATATAAAAAACCTAGAGTTAACCAGAAACGGTAACTCTAGGTGATATAATCAGATTATTTGTCTCCAAGCAGCTTAATAAAGTTAGCTGGAAGTGTGAATTGCTGATTGTGAATCACTATACGGCGAAGCTCCTCAAAGGAACTAAGATCATCATCTTCATCGTCGTCTTTGATTTCCTTAATGTCCCGATGCAGTCGCTCCATTTGAAGATCAAGTGCATGAGCGGCATCCGCTGCATTTTTCAATTCACGAGTCATACTCTCTGGTACTGACTTATTATATTTATAGAAAATTTTATGTTCGAGACTTGCCCAGAAATCCATAGCAATGGTACGAATTTGTACCTCAACGCACACTAACTCCTGACGATCTGACATAAATACAGGTACCTGAATCAGCAAATGCAAACTTTGATAACCGTTAGGCTTGGGATTCTTAATATAATCCTTCACTTCAAGAACCGTTAAGTCGTCCTGCTTCTGAAGCATTTCACTTACATGATAAATATCTGAGATAAAAGAACAGGTAATTCGTAGACCTGCAATGTCTTTAATACAATTTCTCACAGAATCTAGAGATAATTCTCCATTTTTGCGGAGCATTTTGTTCATAATACTCTCGGGAGACTTGATTCTCGATTTGGTATGTTCAATAGGACTGTAATCGTGAAGAGACTGAAACTCCTGTTTGAGGATCTCAATCTTCGTCTCCATCTCATCAAGTGCAAATTTATAAATCAACATAAATCGGGTGATCTCGTGCTTAAGCTTCTTAAATTGTTCGATTTGATTCTCGGGGGTCATTATCCATTTCTCCTCTTGTAGCTTTTCTCTATATTTATCATAGCCAATCCACTAGTGAAATTCAAATTCAGCGAGAGGATGTAAGATTATTCAAAGTTGATTTGATTCAAATCCCATATTTCAAATGGGGTACTAGACAAGGGTTTAGTATAACAAGCCATTCGTACTTTAAAAGGCTTATCATTAATTTCAACCATTACATCGCGAAAATAATCAGGCCTTGGTGCTACTTCAGGAGTTGTAGAGAGGACTTTTATGTTCAAAGGATGCTTCATTAGGCTTATTTCTTTCACTGCATCAGCGTCGGAAATATAATTCACTTGATTTATGGTTTGGAGTCCCTGTAGATCCGCATTTAACTGACGTTCAAAATTCCATTTGGAATGCCCAACTTCTATAGTGATCCATCCAATAATAGCTACAATTACAACTACACATAAAATGAATAGTACATTCTTTTTTACGTTCATTCGCACACCTCCTTGAAGCATACCTATATTTTACCACAACTAATGATTAGCAGAAAAAGAGCTCCCTCTCGGCAGCCCTTTCATCTGATACAGTAACTGTTCTTTAGTTAAGCTGTTTCCACTTTTGCTCCAACGTTTGAGGGACATAGCTTTCTAATTTTTTTAATAGTTCCAAGGGTTCTTGATCTATATTTAACAAACTAAGATGCGAAGCGTTAGAAAATCCCTCTTTAATGCTATGTTGAATTAGATTCATCAGAGGATCAAAATAATTCCTGATATTTAAAACCCCTACCGGTTTCTTATGTATACCGATTTGTGACCAGCACAAAACCTCAAACAGCTCTTCATACGTCCCAAAACCGCCGGGTAAAGCAATAAACCCATCCGCCAATTCTCCCATTTTTGCTTTTCGTCCATGCATATCGTCCACTTCTATCAGCTGCGTTAATTCTCTATGTACCATCTCTCCATTAAACAATCCCCTAGGCATAACTCCGATCACCTCACCTCCACCGTTCAAAACAGCATTGGCGACTTCACCCATTAATCCAATTCTTGATCCCCCGTAAACTAAGCGATATTGGTTCATAGCCATGTAGTTTCCAAGTTCAACAGCTTTAACTTTATATTCCTCATGCACCCCTAAATTCGATCCTGCAAAAACACAAATTGATTTCAAATCCTCATCTCCAAACTATATATTGATAATATCCGACATCTAATATACTATATGTTGGAGAATAAATCATATAAAAGATTAAGGAGTGCTACATAATATGGAGATCAATGAAGTGCAGAAATGGATTAAAAATTATTATGGACAAAGAGGCTGGACCGATTATGGTCCTTTTATACGGGTTGGATTTCTTATGGAAGAGACCGGTGAGGTTGCACGGGCAGTACGCTCCTATGAAATCGGAAGAGATCGCCCAGATGAATCTACCCCTCCACCAGAGCAACTGAAACAAGACTTGATTGAGGAAATTGGTGATGTGCTAGGAAATATAGCCTTGTTAGCCGATTTGTATGATATCACTTTAGAAGAGGCATTTACTGCACATAAGGAAAAATTAGTTAAACGCTTTAATTCCTAAAAAGAAGTAGAAAAGGGCTACAATCGACATCACCGTATTGTAACCCTTCATTATCTAACTATCTAAGCCTCGTTAAGCATTACTGCCTAATGTATGATTCGAAATAGCATTAATTATTGTTTCCCAATCATCAGGGTGAACTTCGTGACCCGTTCCTTCTAGGGTTAGTAGCGACGCTTTAGGAATTTCATCGGCAAGCGCCAGACCATGCTCCAAGGGAAGTACGCTGTCTTCTGTACCGTGGATAACTAAGGAAGTAACCATGGTATTTTTCGCCTTCCCCTCGTAGTCATCCACTCCTGTAAGAAGCGAATGATTAAACATGCTGAGCAAGTTGTTTGCACGTTTTATTTCCATCCTAACTTGTTTATACGCTCTTTTCTCATCGAATTTATGTTTTGATCCACAGAGTATGCTGGAACCGGAAACCAAGTAATCTGCGACCGCTTCTTCATCTGACCAATCCAGACTAGCTCCATTGGCATGAAAAGCGAGGATCCTCTCATCCATTGGAGGTAAGTTCCGGTCATTATCATCAGATTCAAAAATGCTAGATGCGATCAATGTTAAGGTTAGAACTTTTTGGGGATGACGTATAGCAAGGACTTGTGCAATCATTCCACCTAAGGACATCCCAACGATATTTGCCTGTTCTATATTATAAGCGTTAAGTAACCCAGCAGCATCATCGGCCATATCAATTACCGTATAATTAGAACTCCCAGGCTCATATACAACAGAACGTCCCACATCCCGGTTATCATACCTTATAACATATCGTCCTGTATCTGCTAATCGTTGACAAAACTCCTCATCCCAATAAACCATTGAACAAGTGGCACCCATAATTAGTAATACTGCAGGATTACTGGGGTCTCCAAAACTATCCGAACATATATCAATACCGTTTACTTTAAATATCTTTTCGCTCATTATTTATTCCTCATTTCATTCGAATTTGATAATCAAAGAATGCACACTTAAATAAGACCCGTCACATTTTGAAATAAATGGATGTTGGTATCATTGAATTGCACCTCGAATTAACGCAAACGAATGAACTTGATAATCACGATAAGCACTCTCCTACTTCATATTAAAGGGTTGTTAACCCAATTTCGATTATAACATAAAAAGACTATCCTCTGATTTTGAATCAGGAGATAGCCTTTCCATTTATCCAGACAAAACTATTCGTTAAATAAATACTTCCTCAACGGTCAAATTTCGTTCCTTGGATAAATCCCTAAACGTAGTTTCATCTACTTTCACTAACGGTTTAAAAATATCCAAAGGGTTGTTCATAATAATCGTACCTTGCTCTCCGTTGCTAAGCTGCACACTTTTACCTACGAAGTTCGGCAGTAAATGTCCAATCAAAGCTTGTACCGCATTTCCATTCAGCTTGCCAAAGCCCAGCTCATGCACCTTGCGCAGAACGGTAATCAGCCCTTGTTTGGGTTGATTCACTCTTGCAGAGGTCATCCCAACATAGGCATTAGCAACAGCCACAATCAGTGTATACGGGTGCAGGTCCGCCTTACGAAGCATATTAGGATAACCAGTCCCATCCTCGAATTCATGATGCTGAAGCGCCACCAGAGCGGTCTTCTCGTCATTCATAGATTTAAGAATAATATCGTATCCATACGAAGTGTGACGCTTAAGTTCTTCAGTTTCCTCAGGGGTTAAGATCCCCGTCTTATTTAAGATAGATGGGTCGATCTGACTTTTTCCTATGTCGTGTAAATACCCTGCCCGGCTAATCTCGTAGCGTTCTTCTTTCGTATAACCTAACCAAGTCGCTATGTAAAATGATAGCAGTCCGACCTGTAATGAATGATTGTATGTACCAACGTCTTCTCGTTCAAGCAACAGCAATAAGGAAACTACATCCTTATGTTCATCCATTTTTTCCAGCAAGGGCTGCAACGTAAGATCAACATCTGACTGCGTGAAACTGCCCTTGCTGAGTGCTTCTAGAAAAATAGATTCATAGTTTTGGATCGCTAGATCAAAGTTTCCATTTAGGCTTTGCTCCAGATTCGTTCCCTCATTATCCATCGCAATGCTGCGAGGTTCAATATCGACATAATCGATACGATGTCTCATCAGGAGGGTGATTTCTTCTTGGTAAACAATTGTCCCTTTTGGGAGCACGTGTAAACCAACACTATTAAAAGTGTCCAACATAAGACAATCGCCATGTTTGAGATCCGTGACATGAGCTTTCAAAATTCTGCACCCTTCCTATCAATAGGTATATTTTACCTTAAGGATAGCTAAATTATTCCAAAGTCACAATATGGTTAAAGTCTCATTAACACTCTCAATTAGTTCAAAAGACCCCCGTAACATCACCTAAAAAGGAATACTAAAGTCCGCTATCACTTTTCCAATCAACTGATCCTTCGCTACAAAAGGAGTAGCCCAGAGATGAGCATCATAGCTTATATTCCGGTTATCTCCGAGAAAAAAGTAATGATCCGCCGGAACCGTAACGGGTCCAAAAGTATAATTCATCCGCTCATTAAGATAGGGTTCATTGATCTCCGTTCCATTTCTGTAAAGGGCTCCATCTTTAATTTCAATGGTATCACCTGGCAACCCTATCAACCGCTTTACATATCTTTTATTCTCATCACCTGCTACCGGAGGCGTAAACACGACGATATCTCCATGATCGAGTGTCGTCATCCATAACATTTTTTCAACGATTAGACGGTCATTAATTTCAATTGTAGGAATCATAGAGCCAGTAGGAACCCTCATGGCTTCAGCAACATAAGTTCTTACAAACAAAGATAGGACCACTGCGATAGCAACACTAGGCAAATATTGTTTGATAAATTTCAACATAATTGCTCACCTCATATTCATTTTATAAACTTTTTGATCGGTGCAGAAGCTTTTTTCGCTCGTTCATATTCAGTTCATATTGTCGTCATGTATAGTTCATCTTCATCGGGTAAGCTTCCTTTAGCAATTCGTTAAGGTAGCTAAAATAAAGCGATTAGAACAGGAGAAGATACGAGTGAAACCAGAAGAAGAGGTTATTAAAAAAAGGATGAATAAACCGCTTAAATTTATACTTATTTCCTTAGGGGCTTTAGCTACTGCACTAGTGCTTTTTCTAGTGACTGTTTTTGTCGCTAATATTTTCCTCAATAAATCGGACCAAGCTAAAATAAAACCCTATGGTCAGTCTGTAAGCGTCGATGGTAAAAATATGAACGTTTTGATTCAAGGAAAGGGTGAAGAGACAGTCGTGCTCTTACCTGGTTATGGAACGGTGGCACCGGGACTTGATTTTAAGCTGTTAATAGATGAACTATCACCATTTTACAAAGTTGTTGTGATTGAGCCTTTCGGTTATGGATTAAGTGATAGAACTGAAAAAGAGCGAACCACAGAAAACATTGTGAGTGAAATTCATGAAGCTGTAAAGCAGCTTAATATTGACCGTTATATTCTAATGGCACACTCTATTTCCGGTATGTACAGTTTGAATTATGTGAACAAATATCCAAACGAAGTGAGTGCATTTGTCGGGATTGATAATAGTATTGCAACGGAAGACAGAATAGGTGTTAAAGTACCAACAGGAAAATTAAAACTACTTAGAAAATCAGGCTTGGGCAGATTGTTATTTAAATCAAGTGGAAATCCCTATGCTGAATTGCCGTTTGATGATGAAACTAAAGAACAATTGAGATTGCTTACGCTTAGAAACACTTATAATTACACTAACTTAAATGAAGTGGAACATATGTCTTCTAATTATAAAGGGGCTCTAAATTCAACTTTTCCAAAGGATATTCCCCTTTTGCTCTTTGTACAAGGGGATGATACTCTCTTAAAAGATTGGATATCATTGCATGAAGAGCAAGTCAAAAATTCCGTACAAGGAAAATTGGTAAAACTTGATGCAGGACATTATCTGCACCATACCAAATCAAAAGAAATCGCCGAAAATTTTAAGACATTTATGAAAGAAATAAAATAAGTATAGATTGTATCGCTCAGATTGTCTAAACCGTTTCACCTATTCTCCATGCTGCTGCATGAAATGCAAGCTTCCTTGCATTTCATGCAGCAGCATTTTTTTTCTTATTCATACTCGTTAATATTTACGTACCCACACTTCTAAAACCGCTCAATAATGCGATTCATTTCCCCATCTACGTCCATCATAGTATTCTTAGGAATATGAATAACCAACAAACCGCCAAAGATCTGTTCACATTTCCCATCATTCTCTGTGATCCGTTGTTTAAAAGCAGAAATGGCTGCTGAATCAACAGCCTCTTTACTGAGGAGCCAAGCATACCTTTTGAAATGAGATTTCTGTACAGTTTCCTGATAGTAATAGATCCCTAGCTCTTCTTTCACCCGTATAATATCACCCATTGTAACACTTGGATTAAAGATCGGCGTCTCTTCGATGCGGTATTTATCTTTACCGACTGGAGTAACATCAAGGATTTCAATTTCACGGCCTGCTGGATCGAAGCAAATATGTAGTCCTGACGAATCTAGCATCAGCACACCTCAATTCTATTCAAAATCTGATCTTGATGATTCTAAATAACACAAAACACAATAAATACATTAAGCTTGTAATCCCGAACAACCTGAAGATTCCCGGCGTTAATAACATATATAAACTGTATGGAAAACTCCAAATAAAGGCGAGAAGCATGAGAAGGCTTCTGTTTAAAGAGACACCTATCGCAAGTAATCCGGCAGGCAACACCAACATTACCATACTTATTATAATACTGGATTGATTCGTAACCTCAGCATACGGATTAATGAATATAAATATAAACCATAAAAAAACGGTCATCAAACTGGATACATATCCAATGAGTTTAATGATTGTTAAGTTTATGGATTGCTCCATTCCATCACCTCAATTCTTTCGCAATAATTCTCTCCAGCCATTTCCACGGGAGCAGCGTTTTGCCTAAGATCAAGATCCGGGTGCCTTTGCCGATAGGATACCGAAGCCTCGGTGACTTCATTTCAGTAATACGACCGATGAGATCTGCCACTTGCTTTGGATCAGGTGCAGTTTCAGCGGTATGCTTGGAATATCGTAGTACAGCGTCCAGACGGTCTCTATAAGGAGAATCCTCGACTTGCCGAATTTGTGCCATTCCTTTTCCCCAAATCGGAGTACGGAAGGAGCCAGGTTCAATTAATACTACACGTATTCCATAAGGAGACATTTCATGACGCAGACTTTCACTGAATCCTTCTACTGCAAATTTGGAAGCTGCATATGGAGCATACCCCGGAAACCCGGACAACCCGCTTATACTCCCCACGTTAATAATCGTACCACTTTTCTGTTCTCGCATAACTGGCAGCACAGCTTTTGTCACCGCGACTAATCCGAAAAAATTAGTCTCCATTTGCTGACGCCATTCTTCCATGGATATCTCTTCTATGAAGCCGCCTATAGCAAAGCCTGCATTATTTACCAAAACATCAATTCTTCCGAATGTTTCGTGTACTGAGGTTATAGTCGCCTGTATAGAATCACTATCGGTAACATCCATGGTCATAAAATGAAGCTGCTTCAAGAGTCCTGCATGCTCTGCCTGCTGTTCAAGCTCGCCTTTACGACTCAAATCGCGCATGGTTGCTACAACTTTGAATCCCTGTCCTGCTAGTTTAAGGGCTGTGAGCAGTCCAAATCCACTAGAGGTTCCGGTTATTAAGGCCACTCGATCATGCATTCGATCTAGATGTGAATTCATCTTTGACTCTCCTTATGTTTCATTATTTCAAAAAAAGCAAACAAATGTTCTTTTTCGGATTGACTATCCATTAATTTCAAGTTATAGTAAGTGTATCATTTATATTTCTGCGGGAGAAGCACCTCGCAAGATAGGCATTCATGCCTATCTTGGAGGTGCTTTTTTTGCGCACATAGACTAATTAAGGAGCTGAAATGAATGTTTATTCACAATTTTAGTTATTTAAAGAGGTTTGTCCAATTAATCCTAGTAGTAGCTCTCCTCAACATCAACCTTACATTAGCTTCTGCAGGTACAGACTGGGATTCAGCCTTAGATGACATTAACGGTCTCCATGGTAATTATACCTCGCTTCAAGTAGCCCTCAAGTCCGATAGTTCAAAAATTCAAATGCTACGTAAGCAGAACAATGAAACACTGAAATCTATTCACTCTGTCATAGAGTCAACAGATAAGGTTCTGCTGAGTCGTTTATCATCTGAAGCAACGTCGGCTCAGAAGAAACATGCTCCTCTACTGGACCAATACAGCACACTCAGTAAGCAGTCTACCGCAGCCAAGAAAGCTAAGGACTTTAAGACAGCCACTCTCCTGGATCTAAGACGCAATAAGCTCAAAGCTGCGGTAACACTCGCTCGAACTGAAATTAAGGCCAAGACAGACGCTTTGGCAACTGCCCGCAAGCAAACAGCTGCCAAGATCAAGCCTATCAAAGATGCTCTGGCACCAATCACAGCTCTGAAGAAGCAAATCACCGCCGAGAACAAGAATATCGCTGTAGCACAGAAAGTTCGTTCAGAAGCAGATAAACAATATAAATCGGCTGTAAAACAAGGGGATGCGATTAAGGCAGTATCAGAAATGAGAATTTCCTATGAGCAAATGAAACGAATTCATGACATGCATCAGAATATTTACAGCTGGGAGCAGAAGATCTCCCTAGCTCTACGATCTGCAGAGTCTAAGCTTCCATAATGATTCGCTCCCACCAGCTCATATCAGCTTCACTAACATACTAATTAGTTGGGCTGCGGGCACAATTAGGAGCTGAGCAAATATAGTACCTAGAAATCGTGAACCCATCAATACCACATATATTTTTCCTAGCTGATCACGGTATTCTACATTTTCAGTGGCTTTATGGGTAATAAGACCAAGCTGTGGGTCGATAAATATGGTCAGCAGTATAGTCGCCATTCCGTTAATCAATCCTGAGGCTTGAGAAGCAGTCGTGCTATATTGAGGCATTAGATGAGCAGCATACAAAGATGATATGACCCCTACGGTGTAAAAGGCTGTAACAAAAACATTCATAACAATAAAACGTTTAGGAATCCCCAGGTATCTGAAGTTATATAGATTCACTTTTGGTTTTCTTATGTATTTTCTAGTATTTTTTAACTGCCCGATCGTTACGCTCGTAAGCAGCTTGGGAATAGAACCTTCGATTTCAAGCTTTGAGATGATTCTCCCAAACAAGCCTACAAAAGTAGGGAAAATAGCAATGGCAATTAATGTCCCTAATGAAGAAGCTAACAATATAATTCTCAAGTAATTAAGAAGTGGGAAATCAGAATGTATTTTGGCATAATCTACGAATTTAGCCGTCAGTGGAGCTTGAATCATGTTTGCAGTTCTTGACACGAGAACAATAATGCCTGTCAGAGACAAAGCAATAGCTATCTTGTTCAGCTTCACCCCGGCGTATCTTACCGAATAAGATAAGGTTTCTGCTGTATGAATAATCATTGTAAGCAAGCATACTACAATCAAGCTATTTACCATTTTTAGGTTCATCTCCATTGAAAGCTATTTATCTATTCGATGCAGTTTTGGGCGAAAGTATTGATCCAGTCCGTAAGAAAGCGTAATTCCAACGGTATATCGAACAAGGTCAATCCATAGGAATCCCTTTCCGAGAATCAACCCACCGAGTAAGGTAGTACGGATGCTGTTGATCCACTCTGCTTGATACAGTTGGCTAAATTCTATGCCGAAGCAAAACATCAGGCTCCACATAAAAGCGATCCACAGCTTCCGGTTCACTAGCAGTACACGAAACATAAAGTAAACCATGCTGCCCCAAAGCGCATCTCCAAAATGTCTCGTTACAAACAAGGGTAGCTGTTCCGAGAATGCTCTAGAGCATAACCCCAGTACAATAACAATTAAGCAGATGCATCCATAAATAACTCTTTCTTTTAAAGCATTAACTCTCATTTCCATCCTCTATCCTGCGTCTGACTTGAAGTTTATGCTTGATATAATATTAATCATCACGATATAAAACGGATAAATAATCATGGCCCCTATTATGATTAACCCTGTTACCGGGACTGGTTTATCCGCAGCTTCTGTAATTGGGAACCATGCTGCGAATAAATTAATAAACAGAACCAAATAGGGAAACCACAGGATCGTAGTGAAATACATGGATTTTTTACCGCTCAAATATTTTTTTGTCATCCAAACAAACCCTATAGAAAAAAATATAAACATCACAAATATGAAGATAAGCTGCAAGTTATTCACTTTATCCAGCTCCAAGCCAGAAATTCTACTAATACGATAAATATTTGCTAGTAGCTCTATTACGACAAACAACATAAAGGCATAAAATACGCTTAACGAATTAAGCTTAATAAAATACTTCATTTGCTCAGTACTTCGGGGTTCCACATTCGTTCCACACTAGTAAGCTCTAATTCATCAAATTCCAGCCTATAAATATCTGGTTTCGAAGTCTGTTCAAAGAACTCATAACCATACTTTTTATTGAAGTAATTCAGGATAATGGTCATGATATTCCCGTGGGTACCTAGTGCAATTTTGCCGCCTTTATTTTGCTGGATCAATTGCTTCATGATGGGGATCGCACGCTCTTGCGCTTCCTGAGTACTCTCACCATTTGGCATTTTATATTGTAAGTCTGTGAATGATGCCCGGATACCTTGAAGAAATTCTTGTTCACTGATCTCGATTTCAACGCTTGCGATGGCTCTTTCTCTAAGTTCCTCATACAGCTCAATTTCTTGATCCGATGCCTCAGCTAAATACTTAATCGTATCTATGGCTCGTCTATAAGGACTGGAGACAAAATGTGTGATCTCTTCCTCCGCCAATAGTTCTTTAATTCTATATGCGTCCTCATGCCCTTTATCAGATAATCCTCGTTCCCTCTCATCTCCAAGCACAAAAGGTGATACTGCGTGCCTAATCATATAAATAAAAGTCTTCATGAGTTACACCTCTCCAGCTCATTCAAATATCGTTTTTGCCACTTCGCGGTCTTTCTTGAAAATCTCCACTGGATAGGGAATGGCCATCTCGGGCAGCTCACTCTCTTTAAAGAACTTAAATTCTTCGACTTCTCCATCCATTGCTCTCAGCGTTCCACGGATGATAGAACACTCAAATACGATGACTGTATATTCCACCTGGTCTCCATTGTTATATTCGTATCTATATTTCCCGCCACCAAAAACCCCAAGAATGGAAGTAGGATGCACCATTAATCCAGTCTCTTCATATACTTCTCTGCGCAAAGTTCTTCCCGGCCGTTCCCCTGGCTCGATGGCGCCTGCTGGCAATCCCCACAAGGACTCTTCAGGTTTTCGAATAAATAGAATTTCATCTTCTTTATTTCTTATTACTGCAGCTACGGAAGGCATCATTAATAACTCTGAACCCACTTTTCCTCGGATCTCCTGATAATACTCAGACATCGGCACGCTATTCATCCATCCTCTCACACCGTTTTGTAGAACATCATCCTATTTTCCTCCGGCTTCCCAAAAACCCACATTATGTATATATTAGACATCTCTGTGATGGAATCCTTTAGATTCGGTAATATGCTTAGCGTGGAACAAAAAAAGCTTCCGAACGGCTCAATACTTTCTGAGGTCCGGAAGCAGTTACAATGAGGTGAGACTTTGAGCTTAATGTTTCCCTTTGTAGCCGGCAAGCTGTACGATCATGATGACAAGAACAAGCAATGAAATGAGCTGATCAATACTCATCTGCGTCCGCCTCCAATCCCAAATGAAGGATGGCTCTTCGGACGGCATTTCCTCTCCCAAGGACACTGCTTCGTTCCCCTTATACACACTATGTAACATGAGTTCCAATTATTACTTTAAGATTGACTTACCCCTCCATACGAGCAAGTTCTTTCTCCACTTCATCTAGTTGATCTTCGCCGAACACTTTAAAGCCATTTTGCCGTAATAACTCCGTAGTTGTACCTTCTCCTGACATCTTCGTATCCCTAAAAGTACCATCATAAATATAAAGACTACCACAAGAAGGACTATCCTGTTTTAATATCGCTAATGTAACTTGATGTTCTGTAGCCAGCTTCAGCGTTGCTTGAGCACCTTTCATAAAAGGTTCCGTAACATCCACACCTGCACCTGTTACTACCCGCTCACCTTGCCGCTGGGCATCAGGACGAGGCGTTGATAACCCTCCGACTACCTCAGGACAAATGTGGACAAAACGCCCTTCCTCATACCACTTCAAGAAACGAGCATCGAGACACGGCACATCACCATTATCATAACGCACTTTATGTCCTAACAGACATGCGCTTACTAGAATCTTCCCTGTCATCGTAATCTCCACCAGTCCGTCTAGTATTTAATATATGGCTATATTATTTACGACACAAAACTGATATGCAAGATCGAAATGCTTGTCACTGAAATGTTTGTGCTTCATATACAAAAGAATGCTTATTATGTCCATATAGGCATCATTAATCTTGATATTGGGGGGTCTTCTCACTTCTATACCGACTCCAGCAAGTCCACAATAAATCAGCCATAAGATAGAGTCCCACGAAAGGAAATATAATTCCCCAAACATTATGGACTTGTGTATACAAACGCTCCATAAACGGCTGAATCCCATATACACAAGCAACCGATAGCGCCCACCAATATAGGGAGAATCGAAGACAAATATGCCCTTGCAGTTGATAAGACATCTCTGAATAATCCCACCATTGCTTTTGAAACACAGTTTTTAGCAACCAACCACTTACATATTCAACAGCTGAAGGAACGACTAACGCAAGCAGGAGGAAAATTGGGAAAGGCAGGGTTAAGTCTCTGGCAATCAATAGAAGCAGTGGTGCAAATCCATACATTGGTTTAAAGGGACCTTTTAGAAAGCCTTCTTTGCGAAAGCTTCCATTACTATATAAGTTATATGTACCTTCCAATACCCAGCCTAAAAAAGAGTAGATCATAAAATAAAAGAAATATTGGCCCGCCACTGCCATCGCAGAATCTCCGCTTGAAGAAAATATAGAAGTCATCATGTTTATACACCACTCCTAGTTGTCATTATTTTCTTAAATATCCATCCGGCCCTATTATGCCTTAATCCTTCAGGAGATATGCGCAACAAAAAAGACATAACCCAAAGGTTATGTCTTCATTACAAATTATAAAAAGTGAAGCGGATTCTCTATCCATCCACGCTTATGGTTTAAGCCGTTCTTCGTGATTCTGAGCCGATATTAGCGACTGATCGTCGTCTTGTTTCTTTAACGTATCCGTTGTAAGTTCACTACGTACGCCAAAGTTTGAACCATACTTTTTCTCAAAGTTTCCTACAAGAGCCTCACCACGTTTTTGCCGATATCGGCTGTTCTCATTCCGACTACGCATTTCATTTCCTCCCTGCTACAAGAATGGCTGAGATCTGTGAAATTTGCGAAAAGCTACTAAGAATTTGGAGAAAACTCTCTGATGAGGTTGTACCTGAATTCATTATACAATAATTGCTAAAATCATCTCAAGAAAAACAGACTGCCCAATGAAGGACAGCCTGTCTTCCGAATCATTTAGTCCAAATCGTTAGGAAGCGGATCAGGATGCGAGGACTCTGCAGGCTTGGCTACCCAATCGTCTGCTTCTGGCTCGATGTCCACACCATTCTCCATCTTCTTAATTTCAGCTAATGAATCGCCGTCTTTATTTTCCTTGTTGCGGATTTCCGCTTCATCTTGAGAATAATCTGACATGTGAAATCCTCCTCAGGTGCTTTGCTTTATTTGTTCCTTAGTTATAGTTACCCGATGGAGTGTTTTGCAAACATAGTTACGATGAATGAATTTAAGGGTACATGATCCAAGCTACCACCGGACCGATACATGAACCGACAATAGCACAAACGGTCATCGCTACGGAGCTCATTGAAACTGACTGTTCACCGTATTCCAGTGCCTTTGCAGTTCCAAGTGCATGAGAACCCGTTCCTAACCCGATCCCAATCCCAACTTCGCTTCGAATCTTAAACAGTTTAATAATGAGAGGACCGCCAATCGCACCTGTAAATCCGGCAATCATTACAAATACGGAGGTTAGCGAGGAGTCCCCACCTAAACCATTTGAGATTTGTATCGCCACAGGTGTTGTGATAGATTTTGGCAAAATGGACAGAACATACAATTTAGAAAATCCTAGACCAGCTGCCAAAAGCAGACCACTAAACATCCCTAATAACAGACCTGCAATCGCTCCCCCCAGGATGGCTGGAAGATTCTCAACTAACACATTACGTTGTTTATACAATGGATAGGCTAGCGCCACTACAGCAGGACCGAGTAACTGATTGATCCACTGACCGCCTATCATATATGTATCATACGGAATATGAAAAAATAGAAGTATTGCTACAACAAGGACTGTTGCTGTTAACGCGGGAATCAGTACAGGAAACCGAAAACGTCTATAAATTACGGACATCATCAAATAAATAGCAACATTAAGCAGGACAATTCCTGTCGCGATAAAAAACATTATAATTCCTTCCCCTTTTCGCTTAAGCTCTTGCTGCTCCAGCCCGCCTTGCTCTTTCCTTTCAAGGTTGAAAGCCATTGACTCGTATGTGCTGCTGCTGCAATTGTGAGGACGCTGCTAACGATAAGAATCAAGATTAAGAGCAAACCTCTTCCACTAAAAATATCCATATGCTTCACGATCCCAGCCGTCGCTGGAATAAAAAATAACGGAAGATAAGCTAATATTGTTGTTGCACCATCTTCAATCCACTTCACTGGTACAACCTTGAATAGCAATAAAACAAAGAGCAAAAGTAATCCGACGATACTCCCAGAAACGGGAAGATGCAGCTGCTTTTGCAGGAAGTCTCCAGCCAAGTAGAACAAATAAAGCAGGAACACTTGGATAATTATGCGAATGATTTTCATGATGCAGGATCCCTTCATTATTAAATTAACTCGATAAAGCTTAAAATGGGTCACCTCAATAAGAGTATCAGAGTTTTCATGAAAATTTCAATTACTTTTCGAATCTTGTAAGAATTAAACAAAAATAACCTGCATGATCTCCAAGATGCCGGAGACTCTGCAGGTTTAATTATTTTCGTTATGCAGCTCAAAAATGCGATTCCAGCTTAGTTAAACCCACTGAACGACTTGCTCTGCACTTTGTCTTGTTTTTCCACGTGGTTCATTCAAACGATACCCAAAGGCTACCATGCAGGAGATTCCAAAATGTTCGGCATCCATAATCCCCTCTTCGGTAAGAACTTGCTCTATCTTCGCCTTATCGAAACCTTCCATTGGGCAAGAATCGATTCCGATTAAAGCGGCTGATGTCATCATATTACCAAGGGCTATATAAGTCTGACGGCAGCTCCATTCGAACATTGCACGCTCATTCTCCATCAATCCGAAATCAACCTTCAAGAACTTATCGAACATATTACCTTTCCCTTCCATCACTTCTGGAGGTAGCTCCTGCACATGCTCCATGATCCCTTTAATATAATCTGAATCAGCAGCCATATCTTTAGGAAGACGTGAGAGAATCAATACAAAATGACTTGCGGTTGGCAATTGCTTTTGTGCTCCCCAGGCATGAGCACGTAATTTCTCACGTATTTCCGGACTTTGTACTACGACAAAACGCCAAGGCTCGAATCCGAATGAACTTGGTGACAGACGTCCTGTTTCCAGAATAAACTGAAAGTCTGACTCACTAATTTTTTTATGACTATCAAATTCTTTAGTTGCATGTCTGAACTGGTAAGCAGACAGGATTTCATTCTTGTTTAATGATAAAGTATCCATATTTAACACTCCTTTTATTTGCTTAGAATCAACGGCCCATTTGACTGTTTGCCGTTCTCATGCTTAATATTAGAATATATATCACTTCTTTAAAAGTACGCACATTAATGTTATGTAGTATACAAAATGATACTATGGGAGTTGAACGGCTATGCGTGATCGAAAAGGTGGATTCGGAGATTTCCCAGGGGGAAATAAGGAAGCTTGCCCTGTGGAATTTACGCTCGATGTTATAGGAGGAAAATGGAAGGGGATTCTCATCTATCACTTGATGGATGGAACGAAACGCTTTAACGAATTTCGCCGGATATGCCCAGGAATCACTCAACGCATGTTAACCTTGCAGCTTAGAGAGCTGGAAGAAGATGGAGTTGTTCACCGTGAGGTCTACCATCAGGTTCCCCCGAAAGTCGAATACTCGTTAACTGAATTTGGCAAGACACTGACCCCTATTATTAAACTCATGAAAGACTGGGGCGAGGTTTACAAAACAAAACAGCTTTCCGCAGAAAGCTGTCCAGAAGGTATGGATATTACGGTGTAGCTCAAAGCTGCACCTTTTATTTTTCCCCATTAAAAAATGCTTCGGCCTTTTCCTTATGTTCGTTGGTTACCTGACCAGATATCGCTTTAATGCCTGCTGCAATGATCGCTGCATCATCTGTAAATCCAAGGCCGAGAATCGCATCGGGTATCGCATCAATCGGGGAGATGAAATAAGCCAACGCTCCGAATGCAATTCCTTTTGCCCATAAAGGGGTCTTTGCGTCGACTGCGCAATAATACATCGCAATAGCATCTTTAGTAAATGGGATCTTGCCTGCGAACTTTTTAGTTTTTGCCCAAAAATTCCGCGTCACCATCTCCTCGTTCTCTTTACTGTATGGAAACTTCTCTGCTGTGAGTTCCGCAGTGATCTTATCATCATCTTTCTTCATTAGATTTTCCCTCCGCAAGGTTCATATGAAGTACATACAGTCAGTATACCCTCAGCTATTATTTATATCTTTAAGATAAACTATAGCTCGTTCTATGAAACTTACACAATATCATTTAATTTCTTTGATTTTATTCAAATCACTGCTGCATAACGCTTCAAGATTCTTAAAGATTCGCTCAGCATCCCAATCCCACCACTTAAGCGCTTCTAGATGTTCGATCAATTCATCATCAAAACGTTGTCTAATTACTTTACATGGATTTCCTCCAGCGACACTATAAGCCGGGATATCTTTGACAACTGTTGAATTGGCCGCGATGACGGCTCCATTACCAATATGTACACCTGGCATAACTGTAACATTCTGCCCAATCCACACATCGTTGCCGATCACCGTATCTCCTTTTAAGGGTAAATCTGATAGTTCTGGAACCGCATGCTCCCAGCCATTAGACATGATATTAAAAGGGTAGGTCGTAACAGAATTCATTCGATGGTTCGCACCATTCATGACAAATTCAATACCTTTGGCAATCGCGCAGAATTTCCCAATAATAAGCTTGTCACCAATAAAATCATAATGATGAGTCACATGCTCCTCAAACTTTTCGGCACCGTCTATATCATCATAATACGTATAATCGCCAACCGTAATATTTTTTCTTGTAATCACATTTTTGATATAACAGATGCTTTTGATCTGTTCATTCGGATAGAGCACATTCGGATTCGGTCCATATTTCTCCATAATAACGCCTCTCTCTCTTTTTGATAAAACATAGCAGAGATCACATATCTTTTCAAATAAGTACGAATCATGAACATAAAAAGCGGCTACCGTGTGGTAACCGCCATTACAAGTACTTTATCGCTTTGATAAAACATCTACTTCGTATTGCTTCACATCGCTCAGCCAACTTTCTCGGACAGGCACACCATTCGTCGCACAATAATAATCCCAAATAGCTCCGAACGGATAAGATTTCAATTCCTCTACCAGTGCAAGTCTAGTAGTATAATCCCCATCCAGTTCAATTTGCTTCAATAGCGCTATCGGTTCCAGCATCGCACGTAGCAGGGCTTTGATTGTGTTACGTGTTCCGATCACCCAAGCGGCAATGTGATTAATACTTCCGTCAAAGAAATCGAGTCCAATATGAGTTCTTTCTAGGAATTGACCTCTAACTAGTTCACGAGCAATCTCCAGCAGTTCATCATCCATAGTCACCACATGATCACTATCCCAGCGTACTGGACGGCTAACATGCAGCAACAATTGATCACCAAACAGCAGCCAAGAGGATAGTTTATTCGAGATGGTCTCGGTCGGATGGAAATGCCCAGCATCGAAGCAAACCGCTTTGCCCCGACTTAGTGCATAACCCATATAAAATTCATGCGAACCTACCACATAACTTTCTGAGCCAATTCCGAACAGCTTGCTTTCTACAGCATCAATGTTATATCGCTCATCGATCTCCTCGCTGAAGATCTCGTCCAGTGATTGCTGAAGTCGCACTCTCGGTGACAGACGGTCGATCGGTGTATCTTTATATCCATCTGGAACCCAGAAGTTGGTTACACAAGGCTGACCTAGTGCCTGACCGAAAGATTCGGAGATTCGGCGTGAAGCCTTGCAGTGAGCAATCCAGAAATTGCGGATTTCAGGATCCGAGTGGCTTAGCGTGAAGCCATCATTAGCTTTTTCATGAGAGAAGCAAGTGGGATTGAAATCTAATCCAAGTCCCTGCTCCTTAGCCCAGTCCACCCATCTTTCAAAATGCTTAGGCTCTAGCGCATCAAGATCTACAGTTTCTTCCGTATCTGCATAAATAGCATGTAAATTAACTTTATGACGTCCGGGGATAAGTGCTAGTGCTTGCTCCAAATCACGGCGCAGCTCCTCCGGATTTCTAGCTCGCCCCGGGTAACTGCCCGTGACCGCGATCCCGCCACTTAGCTCCTTTTCCTTATTCAGGAAGCCCTTTACATCGTCTCCTTGCCAACAGTGCAATGAAATTTTGATTGCTGCAAGCTGCTCTAATACTTTATCTACGTCAATGCCATGCTGTGCGTAGAGCTTTTTCGCCTCATTATAGCTCGTCTGAATGCTCTTTAAGCTTTCTGTATTCTGCTCCATGCTTGAGCCTCCTGATATTGTCTTAGTGATTTCATTTAGGGGGTTTATACCCTTCTTTTGCTCGTTTTTCGCTATTTACGCTCAATGAGGGGCATTTATACCCTTCTTTTGCTCGTTATCCGCTATTTACGCTCAATGTAGGGTATTTTTGTACCTCTTTTGCTCATCCATAGCTATCTAATAGTCATCCCATATATTCTCGGTTACTTTATTAGTTACTCTTAAACGATCTGCAGTCGAGTAAACTCAGCTAATGCCGCGGTTTTTAGGGAAGAGTCCATCTCTTGTGGAATATAGATTGTTACATCAAATGAACGATATATAATTTCTCTTGCTTCTTTAATATCTGTGACCGTACCCACACTGATCATTTGCATAACTACGTTACCTAATGCGGTCGATTCCGTTGGACCAGCGTAAATCTCCATCTCTAGCAAATCCGCCGCAATTTGGCATAGCAATCCATTGTTCGCCCCTCCGCCTACGATGTGCAGCCGCTCCCACTTCTCGCCGGTCAATAGCTGAAGATCCTGAACATAGAAATAGTAAGAAAGAGCAAGACTGTCAAACACACATCTGGCAATCTCCCCTGGTGTCTTTGGTACCCACTGTCCGACTTCCGCACTATAGCTCTGTATCTCGCTGATCATGTTGGATGGATTCATGAATCGTTCATCATTGCAGTAGATGATGGATCTGAAAGGAATTTCTTGCTCTGCCAGCTCTACTAGTTCGCTGAAGCTGTATTGCCCGCCATATTCCTCACGAACCTTTTGGATCAGCCACATCCCCATAATATTCTTCAGAAAACGGAACGAACCGAAGGCGCCCCATTCGTTCGTATAGTTACGTTCCATCGCCTCGGGACTTGTAATGGCTGAAGCTCGTTCCACCCCGATGAGGGACCAAGTACCACTACTGAGAAATCCCCATTTGTCGCTACTTGCAGGAACGCCTAGTACAGCTGATGCTGTATCATGTGTGGCAACTGCTATGAACTCACAATCTGGAAGATCACCGCGTGCCACCAAGTCATCAGTCAACCCGCCAATTTGTTCCCCAGGTTCCGTTAAGGAGGGGAATTGCTCTTTTGAAAGACCAAGCAGTGCCAGTAAATCAGTATCATAATCCCGTGTTTGCAGATTCAGCAGACCCGTGGTTGAAGCATTCGTGACTTCACTAATTCTTCGTCCCGTAAGCCGATAGTAGAGATAATCAGGGACCAACAGGATTGAATGTGCTGCTTCAAGATCTGCCTGATCATGCACAAACAGCTGGTACAACGTATTAATCGGGAGAACTTGTATCCCCGTCTTTCGGTAAACGCTTTCAGTTGATATATTGCGATGTAGGCTTTGTACCGCTCCATCTGTTCGGGAATCACGATAAGAAAAAACTTCATGAATTCGTGTACCCTTCTGATCTAGAAGTACGTAATCCACGGCCCAAGTATCAATTCCGACGGTACAATGCTCAATTCCTTTTGATTTCGCCTTCTGCAAACCTTTTATAATTTCAGCAAATAAATAATCGACGTCCCAATAAAGATTACCATTCTTCTCAGAGAACCCATTACTAAAACGGTGAATTTCCGTTAATGATAAGGTTCCTTCCGGTTCTTGCAAGGTTCCGCAAACGACTCTCCCACTAGAGGCTCCAATATCAATAGCAATATGATTCTGACCCTGTTTATGTGCCCCAGCATTCATTCTTAAACAACACTCCTTATCTCCTCATCAGCCTACCAGCAAGGCGAATACGATTCCAGGGCCATGCACACCTATCGTCAGATCATTCTCAATATCCGCTGAACGGCTAGGTCCAGAGATAAAGTGAATACCTGCTGGGAGACCCGATTGTCCCGCTTCATCAAAATCAATAAGCACCTCACCCAGACGAGTCTTCAGCCGATCCAGCGGAACGATGGCAATTAATGCGGTTGGCAACAGGCTGACAGAGCGCCCTTTATCCGCAGAAGATAACACTGTAATAGAGCCTGTATAAGCAACTGCATAATCCGCGATCACAATCCCAATATCGGCTTCCGCCGCCCTAGCTTTCCATGCTTCTTGCATATCCGTATTCCAGACAGATACCTGCGTATCTACAAGTTCTTCTTCTAGACGAAGTGCCTCAAGCTCAGCTACATTTTGCCGAAGAATATAACGGGCGAGCATATCACTCGCTTTATTGACGATAAAAGCTTTAGCTTCATCCATCGTTGCCATGCGAAACACATGTCCACCTGCACTTTGAAAACTCGCAGTAAATTGATCGATGCGTTCTTCTGGACTCCACTGGAATTCTTGCCAATAATCTGGAGCACCGCGAAAAGGATGTAACGGAGCCGCAGTCGTTCTTGGCCGCTTCAGGCGACGAGCGATATCGTTCATGAATGCCTGCTGTTTCTCACGAGAATCATGATCCATACGCTCCAGCCATTCTCTGTGCGTTTCCTCAGTCATATCCGGGCTCTCCTTTCAGTTCTTCCGCCTTCCGCTTCGCTAATAAATCTTCCATCCGTTTCTGTATCGACGGGTCCATCTCGCGACTATTTTGGTCTAACTCCTCCTGCAGCTCTTTCCAGCTCTCGCGGAAGGATTCATCCGCCAGCTTCGGAGCGATCCGGTAGTTATTCCAGCCTTTTAGCGGCCCAAGCTTTGACGGAATTCCGCCGTCTCTCACAAGTAGCTTTTGTCCGATTCTGCCTACTTTCATCACACTACTGAATCGCTGGGACTTCGCCATAATCGCACCAAAACCTTTCATGCCAAGACCTTCCGCTTTGTCTCCATAACCTCTCTCTACCTTACGTCGCCGTAAATAGATAAGCATATCATGCAGAGGGATTTTGACTGGACAAGCTTCATAACACGCACCGCATAGACTCGATGCACCTGCGATATCATCCCATTGATCTACATTTTTGTTCAGCGCCGGGGTCAACACTGCTCCGATCGGTCCGCTATAAGTCCCACCATAGGCATGACCGCCAATATGACGATAGACAGGGCAGGCATTCAGACAAGCTCCACAGCGGATGCAGTTCAGTAGCTCCTGAAACTCTGGATCGCCGAGCTGCTCAGATCGACCATTATCAAGGATAATAATATGCTGCTCTTCCGGTCCGTCCCCATCATCCTTTCTACGGGGTCCTGAAATACCGGACATATACACTGTTAGCTTCTGGCCAGTTGCTGAACGAGGTAATAACGTAGCCATCACCTCAAGGTCGCTCCAAGAAGGAATAATCCGCTCCATCCCCATCAAAGTGATTTGCGTCTTCGGCAAGGTGGTGACCATGCGAGCATTGCCCTCATTCTCGAATAGCACCATGGAACCTGTCTCTGCAATCGCAAAATTGCATCCCGTCATCCCAATATCCGCTTCTAGGAATTTCTCCCGTAACTTGCGCCTTACAAATCCTGCAAGGATTGTAGTCTCAGGCAAAAGCTCCTCCCCTGCCTCCTTGGACAACAGCTCAGCAATCTGATAGCGGTTCTTATGGATGGCTGGGATAATGATATGAGACGGAGTTTCTCCGGCAAGCTGGATAATATATTCGCCAAGATCTGTTTCAATCGTCTCCACGTCAATGGATTCAAGAGCCGTATTCAAATGCAGCTCCTCAGTCACCATCGATTTTGATTTGACCACGGAAGCCGCTTGTTTTCGCTGTGCAATCTCTAAAGCAATCTTCACTGCCTCTTCACCCGTTGCCGCAAAATGAATATGCGTGCCGTTCGCTCTTGCATTGTCCGCAAATAGATTTAAGTAATAATCCAGATGAGCGATCGTATGCAGGCGAATTTGCCGCCCACGTTCGCGCCATTCTTCCCAGTGTCCATGATCGTTCGCCGCTTTCTGTTTCCCGTCACGCAGCCTTTCCGTAGTAAAGCGAACCGCCTTGCGCAAAAAGTCATTATTCAGCGCCAAGTCGGCACGCTCTTTTACCGTAGCTGGCTTCACATTAATCGATTCCGATTTAGTCTGAGCGGCATTCTGACTCATTGTCCACTCACCCCCTCATACAGTAGCTCTGCTAAATGCATGACTCGGACCGGTTTGTGGCGATAGCGCAAATTCCCAGCAATATTCATGAGACAGCCCATATCCAGACCCGTTAAGACTTCTGCTTCCGACTCCAGCACATGATCTGACTTCTCGGTGACCATCGCCCCGGAGATATCAGACATCTTCACGGCAAAGGTTCCACCAAACCCACAACAGTCCTCAGCAAAAGGTAATGGCACTAGCTCCATCGCCTTCACATTCTGCATAAGTAACATAGGCTCATCACGAATCCCCAGAATCCGAGTGCCATGACAGGAAGGATGATAGGTAACTTTATGCGGAAATACGGCCCCTAGATCCGTTACGCCAAGCACCTGTACCATGAACTGGCTGAACTCATAGGATTTACGCTGCAAATTCTGCGCCTTGACCAAATTAATCGGATCATCTTGAAACAGTTTCGGGTAATGATGAAGCATCCCGGTGCAAGACCCGGAAGGAGCAATGACAAAGTCACTGTCTTCGAAAGCCTGCAAAATCGTAAGTGCAGCTTGACGTGCCTCATTCCAATAGCCACTATTGTACGCAGGCTGTCCGCAGCAGGTCTGCACTTCGGGAAAATCCAGCTGTACGCCATATCTGGCAAGCAGACGTGCCATCGCTTCTCCGACCTTCGGGTACACAGCATCACTGATGCAAGTAATAAACATCGATACCTTCATGTCTTCACCTCCTGCAACACTATTTTCTACACGGTTGTTATTGCGATGTTCAGCTCCTGTAGCTGCTTTAGCTGTTCTGTGGCAGGGCTGTAATCCGTTATCACAACATCCAATTCACTAGTCGTGGCAACATGTGTGAACGCTTGAATTCCGAATTTGCTGGAGTCACAAAGTAGGATCACCTGCTCCGCGATAGAAATCATCTTTCGCTTCACCATCGCTTGCAGCTCATTCGATTCACTGGCGCCGCGTTCGAGATGAAATCCTTTGCAGGAAAAAAACATCTTATCCACGTGATACAACTCAAGCGAACGCTCGGCTAAATGACCAACAAAGGACATCGATCTGCGGCTCAGTTGACCGCCAGTTGAGATCACATCTATTCGTTCCTTCCCACTTAACTCCGCAGCTACCCTAATAGAATTAGTCAGTACAGTTAGTGGCATATCCGGCAAATGTGAGGCCATATACCATGCAGTTGTGCTAGCATCCAGCAAAATCCGATCTCCCGGCTTTATCATCATCACTGCTTCACGAGCAATCTGCTGCTTCTCCGCTGCGTTCATAATTTCACGTTCAGCATATGGCGTCTCTGGCTGACGATCACGTAGACTAACTGCACCGCCGTGCGAGCGTAGCAGCCTCCCCGCCTTTTCCAAGCGATCAAGATCCCGGCGGATGGTCTCCTCCGTCACTTGGCATAATGTACTCAGTTCCGAGACACGAATGCTGCCACGTTCATTCACTAGTTCTACGATTCTTTCATATCTGTCTGCAATCAGCATGGCTTCCCTCCGTTATATCTATCTATATTCCATCTTCCACTTATCTAGTAAAAGCTGCCGGCACTCCACCGTCAATCGTCAGCATGCAGCCCGTAGTCTTCTCTGACTTGGATGAAGCGAAAAAGGCCACCCCTTCAGCAATATCACGTGGATAAATATTTACAAGCAGTGTTGTGCGTTTACGATAATGTTCCTCCAGTTGATCCGGCTCAATCCCGTAAGCAGCAGCCCGTTCATTCCGCCAGTTCGAATTCCAAATCGCTGAGCCTTGTAGAATGGCATCCGGCAAAATTGTATTGGCGCGAATACCGAACTCTCCACCTTCAGCTGCAATACAGCGAGCCAAATGTGCTTCGAGTGCTTTGGCAGAACTGTAAGCCGATACGCTTTTTCCAGCAAATATAGAGTTCTTAGAGCCAATAAATACCATGCTACCGCCGATCTTTTGCTCCTTCATTACCTTGAAGGCTTCGCGTGCAACGAGGAAATAACCAGTTCCTAGCACGGAAATGTTCAAGTTCCACTCTTTTAATGAAGTCTCATCAAAAGGACTGGAAGTCGCAAGCCCAGCATTGTTCACAATAATATCTACTCCGCCATAAAAGAGTGCTGTATCTGCATAAGCTGCGGTAACTTGCTCCTCCTGCGTTACATCCATTTTAACAGCGAACGCACGATTCTCACCGTATTTATCGTTAATCTCCTCGGCAATTTTCTGTGCGCCCTCCAGATTGAGATCTGCCAGCACAACATGCGCCCCTTCGGACACTAGACGACGAGCGGTTTCGCTCCCGATTCCTCCTGCGCCACCAGTAATGAACGCAACCTTACGCGAGAATTCTGCTTCTGCTGGTGCCAGCGATAATTTATATAATTCCAAAGGCCAATATTCCACATTGTACGATTCATTTTCACTTAGAGAGACGAAATCTCCCAATGCGGTAGCTCCGCGCATAACAGCAATCGCCCGGTGATACAAGGCACCGCTAATTTTAGAGTTGCTCCAGCTTTTGCCTGTGTTGATCATTCCCACTCCAGGAATTAGAATCACACGCGGTGCGGCTTCGAACATTACATCTCCCTCATGCTTATTGCGATCGAAGTACGCTTTGTACTGCTCTTTGTATGCGGTAATCGCTTCGTTCAGCTTCGTCTTCAAACCATCAATATCACTGGCATTTGGTTCCCAATTCACAAATAGTGGCAGCATTTTGGTATGTACCAAATGATCCGGACAAGCTGCACCTACACTGGATAATTTCTCCGAGTTAACTCCACCTACAAAACACAGCACATCCTCTGCATCATCGAAGGTCAGTATCATTTTGCGCTCATCACTGACTGCGCCTCTAATCAACGGCATCACTGCAGCTGCTACAGCCCGCCGCTCTTCTTCCGGAAGCGCTTCCGATTTGCGACCTCCGAACAGGTTCCCATCTTCAATTCTATCTTGGATGTAACGCTCTGCTTCATTAATGATAGAGATCGTCTTCGCGTAACAAGCTTCCGGCGTATCCCCCCAAGTCACGAGACCATGCTTCTCCATCAACACCAATTCTGCTTGAGGATTAGCAAGTACGCCTTCAGCGATCATTTTGGATAAAGTGAACCCAGGACGAATGTAAGGCACCCATACGAAACGATCCCCATAGATTTCCCGCGCAATATCTTTACCGTTATGAGCACAGCATAAGCTGATAATCGCATCTGGATGCGTATGATCTACATGTTTGAATGGTAAAAAAGCATGCAGCAGCGTCTCAATTGAAGCACGCGGATGCTTAGGATCAATCATACAATTCGCGAGGTAAGCCACCATTTCCTCATCAGGCATTTCCTCCCGATCAAACAAAGGCGCAATATCCTCAAGCCGCAATCCGGTAAAATTGCCTGCTTTCATCGTAGCTAGGTCAGATCCGCTACCCTTCACCCACATGACTTCAACCTCACGACCACGGAAATCTAATTCTATAGTTTTACTAGAGGTATTCCCTCCTCCAAAATTACAGACTCTACGATCTTCACCCAACAGATTGGAGCGATAGACCAGTGCATCCAGACCTCCGTTGATGACTTTTCCCCGTGCAGAATCCCATAAACTTTGTACCATTTGTGAATACCTCCGTTTTTGAATGTTTATTTTTTTGTTTATTTTTGTTTGTTTTGATTTTAATCTATTTGTTTGTGTTTGAATAGAGCGTTTTCAACAAAATTTAAAATTTATTTCACAAGTTAGACGAATCCTCCTTGGATGAACTGAAATTCCATTGTGAAAAAACAAAAAAAAGAGTTGCCAATTAGCAACTCCTTCACCCCCACTATTCAGCACCGACTCGACTCATAAACTAATCCAGTAGTTACATTTCCCATCCTCGATACCGCTAAGTATTCCTCTGTTCGCTTCAATAACCTTTCTCGAAGATACATTGTTCGGCTCACAAGTCAGCATGACCTTATCAATCCCCAGATCCGCAGCTTTTTTTAACAACTCTGCTAAAAAAATCTTGCCAAAGCCCTTTCCTCGCTCACTAGGCCTGATGCTATATCCGATGTGTCCACCTGATTTTCTTAATTGATCATTTAAGGAATGTCTTAGCTTTCCAACACCAACAGGATAAGAGTCAATCAGTAACCAATAGTTGGTTTGCGGGACATAGTTTGGTAGGAGATTATCGCCTCTTGAGAGTGCTATCCGATCTCTGATGAAATCAGGAAATTCACTGTAAGCCAAATCAAACCCATTGTTAACGAATCCATTCTCCCCAGGGCCGATCTCCATAATCATTTCAAAAATATCGCGTCCATCTGACAAACTAGCTTCCTTTAGCTCAATCAACATCATAATCCCCCCTAGAACACAAAATTGCTTACCATATCAAAAAATTTTACTGCAAAAAAGAGCCCTCTGCATTATTTAATTGCACTTTCTACAACTAAAATTAACTTCAGCACGCCTGTCTATCGTTAAGTGTACTTAGTGCAACTAAATTCCCCCAATTAAGCTGTATCCGCTGATTTCCAGAGATATAGTTGTACAAAGTACATCTATATCACAATAACCGGAGTAAAGTAGCTGTTTAGTTGTATTAAATACACTTATCTGCTCTCGTCCTCTTTTTCACAGTAATATTTCTATTTCTATCTCCTCCTTTCGAACTCTCGTAGTATACTAATTGGAATAAGATACAGATGTTTTATTTTGGATAAGGAGGTTTGAGATGGTAAATAGCTTTAAGAATGCCAAGGCGCAAGAACGAGTGTGGCACTCCTATAAGCAGATGGTTGAGCAGTGGCCCATTCCACTTGAGGAGATCGATGTTCCAACCACATATGGATTGACGCATTGTATCCTTGCTGGTCAAAAGAGTAATCCACCTTTACTACTGTTTCATGGTGTAGGTGATAACTCGGCGGTTATGTGGATCTTAAATATCGAGGAATTATCGAAGCATTTTTATTGCATCGCGATTGATACTTTGGGTGGACCCGGAAAAAGCATACCTAACGAGCAGTTTAACAAACAGAAGTTTGAGCAAGTAAAATGGATTAATGAAATAGCGACGTATCTGAATATAGACGTCTTTAATATTGCGGGTGTGTCCAATGGCGCCTATATTGCTTTTAATTATGCGACCAAGCAACCGGACAAAGTGAACCGTGTCGTTTGTTTGGAGGGCGGGATGGTCACTGCACCGTTTAAAGCCATGATCCAAACTTTAATGATGATGTTCCCGGAGATTCTGATTCCAACGGATCGCAATTTACTGAAAGTTCTAAAGAAGTTAAGCGCACCTCACTCCCCTTTATTTGACAACCATCCAGCATTAGCTGCTCATCTGATCCTTTTAATGCGCACTCATAATCAGCAAGCTATGTTTGTGCATAAGCTTCATCCATACGATAAAAACGCTGCAGTCGCAGTTAGAGACAAGCTCTATTTTCTAGTTGGAGAACACGCGCTAAAACAATCGAAGGATTTCATAAATATTTTAGAAGATGGAAAGTTCTATTACCAAGTCATCCCCCATGCGGGACACGGGATTAATCATGAGCAACCGGATAGAGTAAACACTGAGATCATCAATTTCCTGATAGACGATAAGGATAAATCACTTGCATCCAGATGAAAGCGCTACTATTATGTTTGTAATTACACATACCTACCCTAGATAAGGAGATGATTTCCATCAGATACGGAACATTAGCGCATACATTTGGTTGTTTACCCCTCAAATCGTTGACAGCAACGCTTCAGATTTATGATATCGATTTTGTTCAACTTGCTTTATCCAAAGCTATTCAGGACATCGATACCTCCACAGGTAAATTAAGTCCAGGCCTCGCAAACTATATTGGCGAACAATTTGACAGAGCAGGTATACGTATCGGAGTGTTAGGCTGTTATATCAATCCCATTCACCCGGATCCTGTTATTCGGAGATTAGAAATAGATCGCTTTAAAGAACATCTACGGCATGCCCGCCAATTCGGCGCCCCTATGGTGGCTACGGAGACGGGCGCACTGACTACTTTCCAAGCACAAGATCCGCTCCATTACGAAAAGATCGGCTGGGATATATTAAAGGCAACTGTACAAGAGCTTGCAGAGGAAGCTGAAAAATGGGGTGTTTTTCTGGGATTGGAGGGGGTCTGCACACATACTCTTTCTACACCAGACAAGATGCGCCGCATCTTAGATGAAATTCCCTCTGGCAATATTGGGGTTGTCCTGGATCCATGCAATTTTATTGGTGACGCTGTAGATATGCAGGATCAAATTGTTGATGACGCCTTCAGGTTGTTCGGGGATCGGATCATTTTGGCGCATTTAAAAGACATCTATCAAGATGGAGAGAGAATTTACCACGGTAAAGCTGGTGGAGGGCATTTCCATACCGAAACTTTCCTGAGCAAACTCCAAAAATTCAAGCCCATGATCGACGTATCTTTAGAAGATATAACGAACCTCGAGATTAATGAGACCGTTGCTTTACTGAAGAATATTGCTTCTATGGAAAAATAATGCTTTCCAAACTGGATAAATGGTACCTTTCTAAGCGAGTTGAATAAAATAAGAAACAGAACGATTGAGTAACATCGTTTGATGATTAAGCCCTAACTTGGAAGGGACGGGATTACCGATGAGATTCACATTCCCTATTCTGACCTTATCTCATGGTGGAGCTCAACGCATGCTGGTAGAACTCACCAATGGGCTAACAGCTATGGGGCATCAGGTTACTATCCTCATGCCTGTGGATGGGGTTGTTTCCTATGATGTCCGATCCATCTTAATCCGTTCCACACATATGGAGCTTCAAGAACAGGACTATCCCTCAGGCGATGTTATTGTTTCTAATTTTCATACGACAGTCCCTACCTCTCAAGCAGCTAGCAATCAAGGAAAAGGAATTCATGTAAGATTGTCATTATGTTATGAACCCCCCTTTTTACCAGATAGTTCACTGTCGTTCCCTTCTTATCATGTCACAGAGCATCTAATTGTTTTATCGTATTGGCAGCAGGAGCTGATTCGTTTAAATCATGGGATCACAGGAAAAATCGTGCCCATTGGCATAAGCTCCTCCTTCAAGAATATGAATATCCGTTACAGTCTTCAGGAGCCTTTAAACATAACAGCTATATTAAGAAAAGCAGAACGTGGTTTCTCATGGCACCGTGAGCAAGACTATCTTATAGAGCAGCTGGATCACGTGAAAAATCAATGTCCCAATGTAAATATTAACTTTATCAGTCCGCCCGACGAGTTCAACACTTCAGAAGATCTCCAAAGAATGAAAGCTACTGGAAAATATCGATTCTTCACGCCAGCGAATGATGAAGAGCTCTGTTACCATTACAACGGTGCAGATATCTTTGTTAGTTCTAGTATTTTTGATACGGGTTCTTTGCCGGGGCTTGAAGCCATGCGGTGTGGCGCAGCACTCGTCTGTGTTTATTCAGGTGGAAATATTGAATACGCAAATCACGAGAAGAACTGCCTGCTCTCCTATCGGTACGAGAATCGGCTTGGTGAAGATGTCATCCGCCTAATCCGAGACCCAAACTTAAGAACTAAATTGGCTGCACAAGGTGAAAGATCTTCCCACAAATGGACATGGGCAAATAGTGTCAGGTTATTTGAGCAAGCGGTTAGGGACTTCTTGTTAAAAACTAGACGATCTTAAAAATAGTGAAGGCTACTCTCTCTTACGATAGTTGCCTGGCGAGACGCCATAACGTTCCCGAAATACCCTGTGGAAATAGGTGTAGCTTCCAAACCCCGTCTCCTCTGCTATTCGCTCTAAGGTATAATTGGTGTTGTCCATTAATCGAAGTGCCATAGCAAGCCGAATTTGCCCAGCATATTGCATAATAGAGTAGCCGAATTGAATTTTGAATACATGCACAGCCCTCGTTACACTAATTCCGGCATGGGCAGCTACATCCTTTAGCCTGATTTCTGATGTAGCATGCTCCTCTACATAACTCTTCATCTTAAGCCCGTGTAGCAGTGAGGCTGATGATGATGCAGATGCTTCTTCCATTGCCCGATCTAACAGCAGACATAGCGCTTTAAACAGCGCCTCAAGTATTTCAGGGCTACCCCCATCTAGTCTTCTATTCTCCAGATCAAGCTGTTGCCATATACTTTGCAGCTTGCCATCATCCGCAATTCTAACCTTCTTCGGTCTTTCGCGCAGGTTCCACCATTGATCCACCCATTCCCCTGTACACATTACAAAATAGTCCACACTATGTCCCAGCGGACTCTTCTTTTCCCCGATTCTCAGATCATATATATCTTGAGGCTTAAATAATAACAGATCACCAGGCACCACGGTTACCATGTCCCCATCGATCAGTACTTCACACTCCCCTTCTGCTTGCAGCCTGATGATATAGGTATCCAGCCCACTGCGATATAATTGCCGAAAAGGCTGAGTATGGCAAATAAAGCCGCATAGGCTTATTTGGACACAATTAGTTTCCATTGCATTCACTCCTCTTCACTAAGTAGTCGATGACCAGATCGTTGAGGTTCTTAGCCATATTGTTTCTTCAAAGAGCAGTTAATCTCCTTCTATAATAAAGACAGAATTTATATGTACAGGAGGTTACCAACCACTATGAGTAAAATTGTTCGCGTCATTCAAACAGCAAAAGAAACTACCGACCGTCTAACAGAAAAAGACCCTCTGATCTTCCTCCCTGACACATCAGGCGTCGAATCAGAGCTCATCAATATTTATGATGATCTGGAGTATCAGGAAATGGAAGGTTTCGGTGGTGCACTTACTGAGGCTTCTGCTGTTACCATCGCTAAACTAAGTGAAGCTAAACAAAAAGAAATCATCGACGCTTATTTTGATCCTGAGCACGGAATTGGGTATACCCTTTGCCGCTCGCATATCCAGAGCTGTGACTTCTCACTGGGCAACTATGCTTATGTAGAAGAAGGCGATGCAGAGCTCCGTTCGTTCGATATTTCCAGAGATCAAGAGTCAATTATTCCCCTAATCAAAAATGCTGCAACAGCTGTTGGTGAAGATTTCCGTTTGTTCTCCTCTCCTTGGAGTCCACCTGCTTTTATGAAAACGAACGGTCAAATGAACGGTGGTGGAGCTCTCAAGCCTGAATACCGTGAGGCTTGGGCCAACATGTTCGTAAAATATATTCAGGCTTACGCAGCTGAAGGCATCGATATTTGGGCTGTTAGTGTTCAGAATGAAGCGAAGGCTGTTCAAATCTGGGATTCTTGCCTTTATACTGCCGAAGAAGAAAAAGATTTTGTTCGTGATTACTTGGGACCAGCCTTGGAACAAGCCGGTTTGGCTCATGTAAAGGTTATGATCTGGGATCATAACAAGGAGCGCGTGTATGACCGTGCCAAGGTTGCTTTTGAAGATCAAGAAGCCTCCAAATACATTTGGGGAATTTGCTTCCACTGGTACTCCGGCGATCACTTCGAAGCCCTATCGGCCGTTCATGATCGCTTCCCAGACAAGAAGCTGTTCTTCAGCGAAGGCTGCCAAGAAGGTGGCGTTCATCTCGGCTCATGGAACACAGGCGAACGTTACGGCCATGATATCATTGGTAACCTGAACAACTGGATGTCAAGCTGGACGGACTGGAATATTGTCTTGGACGAGCAAGGGGGCCCTAACCATGTAGGTAACTACTGCGATGCTCCAATTATTGGAGATACGAAAAACGATGAAATTATATTTGAGAGCTCCTTCTATTACATCGGGCATTTCAGTAAATACATTCGCCCAGGTGCTAAACGAATTGGGCACTCTAAATATACTGATAAGCTTGAAACAACGGCTTTCCGTAACCCAGATGGCACCATTGCTGTTATCGTTATGAACCGCACGGAACAAGAGCTTCCTTTCACCCTGCGCTTCCATAACAACTTGGCTGAGAACATGATTCCGGCTCATGCCATTCAAACCCTGCTAATAAAGTAAAAAGAATAAGGAGGTTCTCTTTATGCCACTCGCATAGAGAGAACCTCCTTTGTTTAAATAAGTGAAATAGGATGTTACAGCCTAGCCGTCAGTATTTCACATAATGCTCTATTCTACATTCACATAACGACTGTAAGCATCGGTACGAATTCTAACCAGCTTCTCCAGCCCCATTCCCCGCAGCTGTTTCACATAATCAGCCCAGCCCTCGTCAATTTTACCTCTAATTATAAACTGAGCACGCATTGTATTGACATAACTATCGATGTCCGTAGTCAAAGTCGGCAGCAGCTGAAACTCTTCAGCGGTGTACATTACATCAGGGAAAGGTGGCGTTGTATAATCACTTCCCAGCTTATCGAGCTGCAGCTTCAGTCCATCTCCGGTTTTTGGGTTTAGAAAGATGGATTTTTCAAACACTGGACTGACATATTTCGGCCCGAAATCCCGGAGTGATTGATCCCAATACCAGGCATCAGCACTGGTACCCATCGGTGGGTCCATCAATGTATAAGAACCGTTGATATTTTTCTTAATAACGGTGTCTATCGCTCCCCAGAAATTTTGAATGCTTGCTTCATTGGTATAGAACTGGTCAGCCCAGCGGGCAGCAATCTCTGGATATTTGCAAGAAGTGGAAATTAGCAGCTCGTTACGCTCCAGATTCATTCCATACGGATTTCCTATGGTGTAGCGCTTACCATCAGGTCCTGCAATCGGAGGAATCGTGATATATTGATCACTCCATTTGCCAAACACGGCATCCGGCGTCCACTGATACGAGAATCCTACAATAGGAGCATCCGGATTAAGAAACTTGGCTGATCTCATCGTTTCATCTTGCGTGAATAACTCTTTATCAAGCAAACCTTCGACAAATAATTTATGCTCCCATTTGAGCCCTTCTTTGTACGCCTCTGAAACAGGGTAATATACCGCATTTCCGTCCTGGACGACCATAAAGTTATTGTTCAGATCCGTGATTCCGAAGGGACTGATGAGATCATTACTTACTTCGATAACAGGTATCTCATCCAGCCTTCCATTCCCATTAGGGTCACGTTCTTTAAATGCTTTTAGCACGTTGTATAAATCATCAATCGTATCGGGAATCTTCAATCCCAATTTATCCAGCCAGGTTTTGTTAATCACGGGTTGGCGTGAGCTTTTAGGACGTAAAGGTAATCTTGCAGGCAAAGAGTAGATTTTCCCGTCAGGAAAAGTACTGATTTTTTTCAATTCAGGCTCTTCCTGCATGGCTGCTTTGAGGTTAGGCATATAGCTTTCGATATAGTCATCAAGCGGCCTGAATAAGCTTAAATTATTGACGATATCCGAATCTCCGAAGGTCTCACTCCCTAAAATGATATCTGGAAGTGTACCGCTTGCCAGCATAATGGACTTCCGCTCACTCCAATCATTAGCAGACATCACCTGCCATTCGATTTTGACATTCGTATTTTTTTCCAAATCCTTCAGCCATTGATTCTGGATAAAGTTATCTCCCATGCTTCCCCACCGAACCGTTAGAACCTTCAACGTCATGGGCTTATCCACGATTGGCAAACCTTCTTTATGAAATTGACCCGGATCAGATTCAACAGAGTTTACCCCTTTATCCCCTTTACAGGCTGTAAGGCCAGCAAGCAACGTTGTCACTAGAAGAATGACGGTAATTGTTCTATTGATACTGTTTTTGGGTTGCTTTTTCATTACGGTCTTGCTCCCTCACAAATGTTAGTTGAAAAGTAGAAGAGCTTATTCCTTCACTGCGCCGATCATTACCCCTTGGTTAAAGTATTTTTGCACAAATGGGTATACACACATAATTGGAACAGTTGCCACGATAATAACCGAATACCGCATCATATTAGCGAGACGTAACGCGATTTGTGCGGCTTCTCCGGTCCCCATACCAGACTGCATCTGATTGGTAATCAGAATATTTCGCAGGATCAGCTGCAAAGGATACATATTAGGATTTTTCAAATAAATCAAGGCATTAAAATATGAATTCCAATAACCTACAGCGATCCATAAACCTAACACTGCAATAATAGCCTTCGACAACGGTAAAACTATCAGTGCAAAATAACGGAGATTGCCACAACCATCAATTTGCGCTGCTTCCCATAAATCGCCCGGAATACTAGTCTGGAAAAAAGTTCGTGCCACTATGATATTAAAGACTCCAACTGCAAAAGGCAGTACCATAACCAAGAAAGTATCATAGAGATGGAAATCACGAACCGTTAAAAAAGTAGGAATCAACCCCCCGTTAAAGAACATTGTAAATATGAAAAACAGCGAAATATATTTTCGCCCCACAAGGTCCTTTCTTGACAACGCATAGGCAGCTGAGATATTAACTACTAAACCGATTGCAGTCCCAACCACCGTGTACAGAATGGTATTCCAATACCCGATCCAAATATTCTCATGACGAAGCAGCTCTTTATAACCATCAAAAGTAAACCCTTTAGGAAATAGCCAAACTTGACCTCCAGCAACCGCAGAAGGATCACTAAACGAAGCAATGACGATAAAATACAGCGGATAGATCAGGATGATTAGAAAAATTGCCGATATAACGTACATCACAATTTCCATTATAGTATCTGAGGAGCGATTCTTCTTTATTTTTCCTACATTCCCTTTAGTCGCTGTCTCTAAACCTCCCATTTCAATGCTCCTCCCTTCTACCACAAGCTATTTTCGCTTAATTTTTTAGAAATCTGATTGACCATGATCAATAAAATAAAATTAATGACCGTGTTGAACAGGTTGATCGCCGACGAAAAGCTATACTGACTGCTGAGCAGACCAATTTTGTAGACATAAGTAGACAGAATTTCACTTGAAGTGATGTTCAAGTCATTTTGCATTAAGTACACCTTTTCAAATCCAACCCCAAGCAGTCCCCCGACCCGCAGGATAAGCAATGTTATCGCTGTTGGCATCAGCATCGGAATATCGATATAACGAATTTTATGCATCCGACTTGCGCCGTCCACGGTTGCGGCCTCGTACAAGCTAGGGTCAACAGCGGAGAGCGCAGCGATAAAGATAATACTGTCCCAGCCAACATGTTGCCACACATCCGACCAGACGTACACACTACTGAATAACCCGGCAGAGCCCATGAGATCAGGCGCTTCTTTTCCAAAAAGACTATACATATTCCCCAGCAGACCGGTGCTAGGTGAGAACAAAATCATCATTAAGCCCACCATAACTACCGTGGAGATAAAGTGTGGCATATAGGATACGGTCTGAAAAAATCGTCTAAAACGGTTTGGTCTCATCTGGTTAACCATCAGCGCCAGTATAATTGGAATCGGAAACGTAATCAGACTGTACACACTGATGACTAGCGTATTTTTAATGGTTGCTGAAAATTGATAGGAATTAAAGAACTTCTCGAAGTATTTGAATCCGGCCCACGGACTTCCGCCAATTCCTAATGCCGGGCTATAATCCTTAAAGGCAATGAGCACCCCATACATTGGTTTATAAGCGAATAATAACGTAAGGACTACTGCAGGAAAAAGCAACGTATACAGACCCCAGTTTTGTTTGATTTGTCCGAATTTCCGATTCAAACGAATTGGATCAGATTTCATGACATCCCCTCCTTTTTAAATAGAGAATGCTACCCTACAAATTTATGCAGGGCAGCACCTTTTTCGAAAGATCAATAGTTTATTTCACACTCATGTAACGACTGTACGCATCTGTGCGAATCTTAACTAATTTTTCAAGCCCCATTTTATTTAGCTGTTTGACATAATCATCCCAGCCTTCGTCAATTCCGCCTTTGCTAATAAATTGGGCGCGCATTGTATTCACATAACCGTCGATATCCGTGGTCAAGGTTGGCAGCTCCTCGAACTCCTCGGAGGTGTACATAACGTTAGGGAAAGGCTCTGTTACAAATTCACTACCCAGCTTATCTAGCTGCAGCTTCAGTCCATCCCCACTTTCAGGATTAAGAACAATTTTCTGTTCAAAGGACGGGCTCACATATTTCGGCCCGAAATCTCGAAGAGACTGATCCCAGTACCAGGCATCTGCGCTGGTTCCAGCAGGTGGATCCATCAATGTATAGGTGCTGTCATCATTCTTCTTAATTACAGTTCCAATTGCACCCCAGAAATTCTGAATGCTCGCTTCGTTCGTGTAGAACTGATCTGCCCAACGCGCAGCAACCTCTGGATACTTACTCGAAGTAGTAATCAGCAATTCATTACGATTAAGATTCATCCCAATTGGATTACCAATCGTATAACGTTTACCATCCGGTCCAGCAATCGGCGGAATCGTCACATATTGATCGCTCCATTTACCAAATACAGCGTCCGGGGTCCACTGGTAAGTAAAGCCCACAATAGGAGCATCCGGATTTTGGAACTTGGCTGATCTCATCGTGTCATCCTGTGTAAATACCTCTTTGTCTAGCAACCCTTCCGCATACAATTTATTTTCCCATTTGAGACCTTCTTTGAACTCCTCCGAAACAGGGAAATATATCGCTTTTCCATCCTTGATGATCATATTGTTGTTATTCAAGTCGGCAATTCCGAAAGGACTGATCAAATCATTACCAATTTCAATAAATGGAATCTCATCTTGTTTGCCATTTCCATTTGGATCTTGTTCTTTAAAAGCTTTTAGCACGTTGTATAACTCATCAATCGTTTCAGGAGCCTTCAGGCCCAATTTATCGAGCCAAGTTTTGTTAATCACAGGCTGACGAGAGCTTTTCGGACGCGATGGAAGTCTTGTTGGCAGTGAATAGATTTTCCCGTCAGGAAAAGTGCTGATTTTTTTCAACTCAGGCGTTTCTTCCATGGCCGCTTTAAGATTTGGCATATTTTTTTCAATATAATCATCTAACGGCCGGAAAAAGCTTAGATTATTAACGATATCAGAATCTCCGAAGGTTTGATTTCCGAGGATAATATCTGGAAGTGTACCGCTAGCCAGCAGAATGGACTTCTGTTCGGCCCAGTCATTGGAGGACATCACTTGCCATTCGATTTTGACATTTGTATTTTTCTCTAGATCCTTCAGCCATTGGTTCTGCGTAAACGTGTCTCCCATGCTTCCCCAACGTACGGTCAGCACCTTAAGTGTTACAGGCTCATTAACAATTGGCAGACCTTCTTTGTTGTAACTGCTCGTCTCACTAGTCGCAGCATTATTCCCGTCTTTTCCGCCGCAGCCAGCAATACCAAATACCATAGCCGCCGCCAGCAGACCCACAGTCCATTTCTTTGCCGTCTTTTTCTTACTGTGTTGACTCATCCTCTTAATCCCCCATTTCAATTAATCAAAGATTATCTGAATAGCTTAATCATAACGTCTTATTTTTTCGTATTCCGGACCCTTTAAGACGGTTATCCAGACCTTTGAATCCGCTTACAAAAAACACAAAATCAAAAGCCTTCGCTTGAAGGGACTTAATAACAGTATCCCGACTTCTGTATGTGCTTTCCGGACTTTGCGGTAAATCGCTAGCGAGTTCTCCTGTATTTTTCCTGCAGAGGTCTTATAATGATTTTATGAACAAAAAAACAGCGAAGCACAAAACCTACCCCATTCGTCATTATATAAAAGTCATGATGGCAGTCTCGTTCACAGTCCTCATTCTGGATTTAGCGATCAGCATTACTTCCATTTCTATCGTTAAGCAGCAGTCCACTCGAAATTTACAGGATACTGCGGCACTCTACATTAATCGTATCAATCATGATTTTGCTTACATTAATCACTATATGGGCTGGACGCTAGGGAACGATGAGAGCTTGCTTGCGATGAATACTTACGGGGTCAACAGTATCGAGTTCTTGAAGGCAAATGATAATCTGCATAAACGCTTTACCGAGCTGCAAAAAAACTACGGACATGAGTACAACTTTTTCTACTATTTGAAAAATGAGAACTACTTTTTAAATTGTGCACCGATCAGTGTGACCTATACGGATTACAGGCAGCTCAAAACGAAGATTATTTCTTATATTGATGATAAGGAGATGTATGAGAAGTTTTATTCCAAATGGACACCTATCCTTGTTAACAACCACTACTACGTGATTAATATCGTTCCCTATTACAATCGTTATTTAATTGGACTGATCTCCGCCGATAATCTGATCCGTCCTCTACGCCAAATTAATCTGGGTGCCAATGGTTATGTTTCTCTAGTAGATGAGAATGAACAGCCTTTATCGAGTCCCATATCGAACAGCGGAAAGCTGATAACGGAAGAGAGAGGCTTCTCTAATCTTTTGCAATCGCGTACAACAATCAACAGCGCCTTCTCGGACACCACCTTCAGCACTAAAATGGTCATTAAATATGGCATATTCGAAAAAATAATCATTGCTCAGCTGCTTATAATGTTACTCTTCTTCATTGTAACTTCCACTTTATGCATCGTTCTGCTGTTTTTCAAGAAAAGAGTACTAGGCCCGATTCAAAGCTTCTCTGAGAACCTTGCTTTCATTAATGAGGCTGGGCAACCCGCAGATTTCAAAAGCAGTGAGATTATAGAGCTGGAACAAGCAAACACACAGTTTAAAGATTTAGTTGATCAAATCAAAACCTTCAAAATCGCTATGTACGAGCAGGAACTGGAGAAGCAGCGGATACAACTGGATTATATGAAGCTACAGATCAAGCCCCACTTTTTCTTAAATTGCCTGACCAGCATCTATAGCATGGCCCAAATTGAAATGTATAAAGAAATTGAGAATATGACGTTGTCTACGTCGAAATATTTCCGTTATATTTTTCAAAATGGTGAGAATTTTGTTCGGCTGGAGGATGAAATCGAGCATGTCCGAACCTATCTAGAGATTCAAAAGCAACGTTATCAGGATGCATTTATTTACAATATTGAGCAAGAGGATCAGGCAAGCTGTGTGGAAATTCCGCCATTAGTGCTGCAAACCTTCATTGAAAATTCTATTAAATATGCGATTTCACGAGAACATGAAGTAGAGATCAGGCTTACAGTCCAGCGATTACGGATTGAAGAGGAAGACATGCTCGTTATCCAGCTCACCGACACCGGTCCCGGTTTTCCACCGCAAGTGTTAGAGAAGCTTAATCTTGGTGAGCCCTTGGATCAAAGCAACGGTATGCAGATCGGCATTATGAATACGCTTAAACGGCTGGAATATCTCTATTTAAAAAGAGCAACTATCACCTTTTCCAATTTGGAGAGCGGCGGCGCTAGTGTAATCTTATCTCTTCCAGAGCTTCCTAAAAAAATCTAAATGAATGGAGAGCTAACTATGAATGTACTGCTTGTTGATGATGACTTTTATGTTATTGCTGCATTGCAAAAGAGAATAGATTGGGAATCGTTACACATTGATACTGTCTATACAGCAAATAATGTCGCTCAGGCACGTGAAATAATAGAAAAGCATTCTATTCAAATTCTGATATCGGATATTGAAATGCCTCAGGGTAGCGGATTGGAATTACTGGCATGGATTCGCGAAGGGAATTATAGTATTCAGACTATACTTCTTACTAATTATGCGGATTTCAACTATGCCCAGAAAGCCATTGAATTGCAAAGCTTTGAATATTTTCTGAAGCCCATCGAATTTGATAAGCTGATGCTGATTATCCACAAAGCTGTCACACAGGCAAAAGAGCAGCAAAGAAATGAAAAAGCCATTCAAGGCGGTTACTTTTGGCAAAAAAACCAGGCGAAGATTCTCGAGCATTTTTGGCGAAAGTTGGTTAGTGGAAGCACATCATTTCCGATTAAATTAGCGGACATCACCCTTGCCATTGAGGAACAGAACCTCTCCTATCAAATGAGTGACACTCTGCAGCCTTTAATCTTCAACCTATTTCCTTACAACGGCAGTATGGGAAAAGAAGAGAAGGATCTTTTTGATTTTGCTCTGCTGAACGTATTATATGAATTGTTACAGAGTCCTTGCTTTACCATCGAGAGCATTCTGGAATATAAAGATTATAATTGGATCGCCATATTAAAATGGAACCAGATGCCAGACACACCCTTGCTTGAAGAATTATGCTCTTCCTTTATTCAAAAGGCGATTCCTTATTTAAAATGCGACGTCTGCTGCAATATTGGTTTATACGATAAACTGAATCATGTGGGGAATGTTCTGAAACAATCGCTTCGCATGGATGAGGAAATTACGAGATGCAGAAATCAGACTTTTTTAGTGGAAGCCTATCTCTATCAAAATAAAACTGGCTATACGCCACCGGATCTTGTCTATTTGGAAGAGCTGCTGAACCAGAATCAATTCACTACTTTTCTTGAGGAAGTTACGAAATCTCTAAGGGTTATGCTTAACAATAGAACTCTGGAGACCTCTGTCCTTAGCTTGTTCCGCTTAGATATTGTTCAGCTAGTCTATTCATTTCTCAACCTCAAAGGGATACGGTCACACAAACTATACTCCGGCAAAACTAACGATAAATTATCCTTGCACTCTCTGAACTCGATCGAGGATATGGAAGAATATCTTAAATATTTAGTGACTACAGCGATGAAATACCGTGAGTTTGCCGCACAGACCAAATCCGTCGCGGAGGAAATCAAACAATACATTCATTCGCATTACGGTGATGATCTGACACGAAATGATTTGGCCGAAATTGTCTACCTCAATCCTGATTATCTGGCAAGAATATTCAAACGAGAAACTGGTGTTTCATTAGGCAGCTACGTCATCCAAGTTAGAATCGCGGCTGCAAAGCATCTATTGGAAACCACAAATATGTCTGTTTATACTGTCGCAAACAAGGTTGGCTATAACAACTACTCCTATTTCTCTAAGCTGTTCAAACAAGAGGTTGGACTCCCTCCCAACGATTACAAAAAAGAACAACAATACAATCCAGCATATTAAAAAGAGGGTGTCTTAACGACGAAAACCCCCAGAGTCATTATCATGACGACTGGGGGCATTTTTGTTAAGCTTGAATCGCTACATATTTATCGCCAAGCAGATTTTTAAAATAAGTGCGATTATATAACATGCTAGGATGAGACGGATAAAAGTTCAGCGCCGTTTCATTATGATGATTTGCTAACTCGTGTTGGCCGAGACGATCATAACAGAGTGCCAATTGAAGATGCGGCAGCCAGGTATAGAAAATCCCATTTTTCATGCCCATCGAATCGTTATCCCTTGGCAGATTTATCGCAAGCTCATACCAATATGTCGCTGGTTGCAACTGCCCTTTTTCCAGAAGAAGGGCCCCAAGTCGGCAGCAGAACTCTGAACGTGGTTTATCGTACTGTAACGTTCTGCATAACGCTTCAAATGCACCTTCTTTATCCCCCAGGCGTTCCCGGCATTCGGCAAGCCTTAAGCAAGCTTGAAAATTATCTTCTATCCAGCCTTGCCCACCCGTCAAAAACAGCTCATAGTATTTGCAAGCCTCTTCATTTAAAGCATGATCCCGTAATTCATTTGCATAATAGTACTGATCTCTTGGAGAGAATGTTTCACCCTCGGCCACTCTTTTTTGATAAATCCGCAAATTACGGTCCGTATATTCCTTATCCTTCTCATGGGTAACACAGACATCACTACTGAATGAAGGACCACTTACCTCTAAATATTCATGTACTGGGCCAATCCATTGAAAATTACAGCTCCGGCGAACAAGCCGATTCCGACGTAAGCTAGCTGTGACATTTCCCGCCTCGTCAAAAGCCAAATTATACTGCATATTCACGCTATGGATATGTTTTGGTAAAATCTCTTTTAGCTTTTTGAACAGAATCTGATCCGCTTCTTTTATATAGTCATCCGCATCCAGCCACAAAATGTACTCCTGAGTAGCTTTACTGAAGGCAAAATTACGTGCGGCACTAAAGTTATCGATCCATTCGAAATCATAAATCACAGCTCCGAAGGACAATGCAATCTCTTTCGTCTTATCCGTCGAGCCTGTATCCACGATAACCACTTCATCTACAAGACTTGCAATGCTAGACAAACATCTGTGCAAGCTTTTTTCTTCATTTCGTACAATCATACATAAGCTAATCGTGACCATACTCGCCCTCCTAAGCGTTTGGTTTAAAATTTCTTTCTATATTGATATGCAGAGTTAGTGAAATGGAATCCCTATCTATCCCAGCCGATAATGAAGAACTTCAGAAAATAAGGGCTATGTATAGTGTGAATCTTATAATTTCTTATTTTCATAAGAAACTTTCCACTTCATTCATAGGTCTATATAGATATGATCAAAGGAGGTGACGATATATGAAATCAAAACGAAGACGCGTTAGAAGCAGCTGGATCTTAGCTTCAATATTATTTGTCGTAATGGCAATAGTACTGTTGATTGGATATAAGGGCTTTACTAATAATGAAACAAATAATGAATCCCCCCTCTCTCAAAATGTGCTCGAATTTCCAAGCAGCGATCCCGATAATGAACCGCTCCTCATTCCACTGCATACCACGCTGGCGCAGTTAAGTATTGATAGCGGTGACGGAACTGTAAATACAGAAGCTCCCCCTATTCCTAAAATGACCTTTGCCTTATCTCAAAAAGTGAAAAACCAAGTCGAAGCAACGCTGGTCTACCGCCCCGATATCGGTGGAGGTTATCTTTTACTCGCACCTGCTGGATGGCTGGCCACCGCGGTTGTCGGTGCTAACGGTTCTTATGGGGTTACCTTCCAGGATCCAAACAATCCGGAACAAAACATGAATTATTCAGATAATGCTTGGGGTTGTATAGGCTGTGCCATCACTGGAATAGGGACTTATTTTCCGAATAAAGCCGAATGGGCCGATGAGATGGGATTTACAATTTATAATCCTCTTAAGTTCAGCGAACGGCATATTTTAGGCCCGGCAGGAGCTGAAGCCCGTACTGTCAGATATACACTTCCAGCAGACACAAACGGCTATCAAGCCGAGGGTGTCGCGTATTACGATAAAGGTGAATGGGGTTATTTGTTTCGCAATATTGAAATACATCAATCGCAAACAGCCCCACAGCAGGAAGTGGTAGAGACCCTGATGAAGTTTTTTATAGATCATCAAGGACCACTTTTCATTGCTGACCCAAACGGTGAAAAGTCAGACTAATCATGTGAAATTCTTGATGAAGGTATTTTCAAATTTTGCTTCTGCATTTAGAAAGACGTAGGTGCTATTTTTTGTTATAATCAATGCAATGCGTTGTTTATGAATTCAGACATATATAAAGGGGACGTTACCATGACTCAAATTATTAAAACTCTAACTATTGCAGGCAGCGACTCCAGTGGTGGCGCAGGCATCCAAGCGGATCTAAAAACATTTGAAGAGTATGGTACCTACGGCTTTAGTGCCTTGACAACTATTGTTACAATGGACCCGGACAACGGCTGGCACCATAATGTTTATCCAATTGACGCCTCCATTGTTGCTGAGCAGCTAAAAACTATTTTCGCAGGTGGTCCAGTAAATGCCATGAAGACGGGTATGCTGGGAAGTGTTGAAATTGTGCGTGTTGCTGAGCAAGCGATCAAAGAAAATCTACAGACCAATGTAGTGATTGATCCGGTCATGGTCTGCAAGGGTGAAGATGAAGTCTTGAACCCAGACAGCGCGGAGGCTATTCGTGATTTACTGCTGCCACTTGCCACTGTGGTTACACCAAATCTGTTTGAAGCTGGTGTTCTTTCAGGTCTTGGCAAACTTTCTACCCTAGAGGATATGAAAGAAGCTGCTCGTCTGATTCATAAGCTCGGAGCAAGTAATGTCGTGGTTAAAGGCGGCAAAGCACTCGGGGGCGATCAAGCGATTGATGTCTTCTTCGACGGTGCTGAGTACACCGTATTTCAAACAGCCAAAATCGAGCCTGCTCACAATCATGGGGCTGGATGTACCTTCGCCGCTGCCATTACAGGCGGTTTAGCTAACGGTCTGTCCGTTCATGAAGCTGTAGCAAAAGCTAAAGATTTTGTCTCCGCAGCCATTCGCAATGGCTTTGCGTTCAATGAATATGTGGGTCCTGTATTTCATGGTGGCTATCGTTTAGAACGTTAGAACCCCTAAGCTACAGATCCTGAAACAAAAATGGCAGTCCGGATGCTGTATTTCAGCACTGAACTGCCATTTTTTTATTGTGCGAGTATAATTACTTAAACCCTGGAAAATCAGCCAGATCGGAAAGATGGATGAAAAACACAATAATTGCTAACACGCCAAGCAGGATAATCGGAAACGTCTCTTTGAACGAATCTTTTTCGCGTATATGAACCAGAGTTCCGCCAATAGCTGTAACGCCAAGTAAAAGTGCGCCTGCTGCTGCCCAGCTAGGCTCCCAGTAGCCAACAACCAATGCTGCCGCAGCCACAATCTCAACTAGACCCGTTACTACTCGAAACCATTGTGGTAAACGCCATTTTTTAAAGTTATCCACGTGCATTTTTGAACCCGCTACTTTTCCCGACCCTGCCATAACGAAAGCAAGTATCAACAAGCTTTGTAATACGATGGATACAATATTCATGATCATCACTCCCTAAATTAATTTGCAACTACAGTAAGCACATATTAAAGAAAATAAATTCACTGCTAAACAATAGATGTTACTTACGCTACTCCGCTTCGTTTATTCCCCCTTGCTATTATATGTGCTCACCTCAAGCACAATACCTACAAAATAAAATTGCAGTGCTGACTGCAACTCACTTTATTATAGTAGCTAAATAAATATTTTACCAGTGCCTTTTTTATTGAAAATTAAAATATTAAGAAAAAAACTCTACCCGCTCCATCACATTAGTAATCGTATATTGGCGTAAATATTGAATGGTCCGTTGTTCTGTCTCCTGGAGAATTTTTTCAAGCTCTACATCGAGCAAAGCACTTGCTCCACAGGCCATATCCACTTCTAAATCCTCCGCCGTTGTACTAACTGCCTCATAAATCTCTCCCAGTGTAATCTCATCGGCAGATTTCAGAAGAACGTACCCGCCTTCTCTTCCACCTTTGGACTCCACGATTCCCGCAGTTGCCAAAGACTGCATCACTCTACGCATAAAGGTTGCGTGTGAATTGACTTGGCTTGCAATCATTGCACTAGATAGGATGCTCCCGCTTTTAGCCAGCCAAACGATCGAATGTACCGCTATTTTAAAACGGGGAGGTCCGATGTTCACTCCACGATTAGCTGTACTCATGCCCCATCTCCCCTTTCAACTGCAATTATATAAAGCACATTATAGAGTAAAACAAGGGATCGAGCAAACCAACAAGGGCACATTCCATATGGAATATACCCTGTAATATTTAGCGTTTCTATGTTTGATTATTCAAAATTCGCAAACTTAATACTTTGCTTATGCTTACGTCTATTCTGATCATTCCACGAGAGAACGACTTCCAGTTCTTTTGCCCCACTCTTTATAAAAAATTGACTAAAGCTAACCGTCTCATTCGGTCTCATATCATAGCTAAATGGATCAGCTAAGATGATTTGTTCCTGATTAGCGTCTTGTACTGGTCGATACAACTCAAAGGTTACATCTATCGTATCTTCACTCAAATTTGTGACTAATAGCTCGTAGCTCTTATATTTTTCCGGCTGTAGCGAAGGCAGTTTACTTTTATGGAGCTCCACTGCCCATTTGGTTGTTTCACTCTTTACAGGTAGCATACTTTTAACCGCATAAATACTAGAGCCACCAGTAATCATCAAACACAGAACTAGCAGCGTCAGCACAAACCTTCTATTCAATGCTCATATCTCCTCGCTATAGGTATGCGTTTAAGATTCACGAACACTGATTTTTTATGCGTTTTTTGGCAAAAAAAAGTACTCGAATCTAAATTCGAGCACTTCATACACATATTATTTAATCAAAACAGATAAAGCACTTTTAGAGCCTAAACGTAACGATAAATCATCCTTACCCTGCAATTTCACAGCTACATTCTCAGCCTTTTCACTATTGTTGAACAGAACAACCGCAATAGAGTGATCTGTATTCTTAAAAGCTACGGAACGAATCACTTCTTGATTAGTGGAAGCGTCAATACGTACAGCCTTAGGGCGAATGAATTTGCTGAAGTGTGCCAGTGCATAGTAGTCCAGTGTATACGTAAGTTCCTTAGTCTCTTGGTTGACCGTCACAATACCGCGACAAGTACTTTTACCAAAGCCCGGGACAGTTGGACCGTTCTTCTCATCTAAGGCCATATTCCACAAGACAAAGGATTTACTATGATTTCTGAGAATATCAATCCCTGTTCTCATGACATTCGAGAAGGCTTGTTCAAACGGAGGAATCCATTCGCCACCAGAACCTTCTGTGAAATGCACTTCTTTATCCGCGAAAGCTTTCAGCACCTCTGATTGTGCTGACGCATTCCCGCCATACCAGTGCCAGGCAACACCGTCCACTTCATCTTTCGCATAATCGAGCACCGTGAGTGGATAATCCGGACGATCCCAGTTGTGATCATAGCAGAGAATTTTTGTATGGATGTTGTTTTTCACGAAGCTAGGCTTCAAATAATTTTTAATAAAATCTCTTTGCGCCTCAGGCAGCATTAACATACTTGGATAGTGCTTTGGTTCAAAAAGAGGCTCGTTCTGCGGTGTTACCGCATAAGTTGGCAGACCGTGCTCTTCAAATGCTTGAATGTATCGTACAAAATAATCGGCATAAGCCTGGTAATGTTCATGTTTAAGTTCACCGGCGATCATAGATCCGCTAGTCTTCATCCAACCTGGTGCACTCCAAGGTGAAGCCATCAGCTTGATCTCAGGATTAAGTTCCAGCGCTTGTTGTAACAAAGGGATAATATCAGCTTCATCATGTGCGATGGAGAAATGAGTTAATTCTGTATCGGTTTCCTGAGCAGGCATATCGTTATAGCTATAAATATCTCTAGCATAATCCGATGCTCCCATTGGATTTCTTAATACGGACAAGCCAATTCCATCTTGGGAATCAAAAAGCTTGCTCATGACTTCTTTTTTCTGTTCATTGTCAAGGACTTGGTTAATCAAATATGCGGATGAATCCGTAAAGGATGCCCCGAAGCCATCCATTTCCTGAAAGGTTTGATTCTCATCAAGGTTTACAGTAGTGACCGGCTCATCTGAAGCCATTGGAGTCAATTGTTCTAGCGTTTGCTCTACGAACAATTCATTTTCCCCTGTAGATTGATAAATTTTAAGTTTTGTCATGTTGTTTCCCTCCACTTTTCTATATATTTTGCTATGTTTCTGTATGATAAGGCCCCAGTAAAGGGGCCCCATCCAGCCTTTTCCTTATTTAAGACCTAATTTTTCTTTGTTGTTCTTCATTTTTTCAGTGCGAATTTCTGCGATCTTATCCCAGTTGTTATCCTTCAAGAATGATTTGTAAGCAGCCAAGGTGCTATCAAATGTTGCTTCATCCTTAGCACGAATCATACTCACAAGCGTAGTGTTCCAATTTGTATCGATTGCAGATAGACTACGAGCTTCAGGCGTTCCTTGAGCCGGGTTGATATTTTCAAGAATAAAGTGTGGTTTCAGCTTTCCTTTACCCCACTCTTGCATTTGTTTAATAGAATCTGCAAATGCGTCATTACTTAGAGCTTTATCGCGGTCATGTCCAAAGAACATAAATTCGCCCATCCGGTAATCCTTTTTAAATTTATCGGCATTATTCAATTGAAGATCTTTGATTTCAGGTAAAAATTCAATTTTCCCCGCTTCGTTAACCTTATAGGTCTCCCCTTCAATACCATAGTTCATAAGCTTTTGTCCTTCTTCACTCAATAGATAAGTGTAGATCTGAATCGCTTTGGCAGGGTCCTTAGCCTTTTTAGTGACATAGGTGATCATCCAGCCTGTAATTCCTGACTGATTCAACGTTGGCTCATGTCCAACTGTGCTTTGCGGTCCATCAATAGCGATATATTCTTTGTCTGGATTTTCTGTCATGAAGATTTGCAGATTACCACTTTGTTGAGGTGTTCCATCGAGCATCAGCGTTGCATATTTACCGGATTTCAATTTTTCTTCAAATGCCGTCCCGTCATCTGCAAAGCTGTCATCGCTGATGTCACCATTTCTGTAGACTTCATTTAATGTTTTCAACCAAGTCAGATAATCCTCATCTAGGTTACGGTTGTAGAATTCACCATTTTCGGTTTCCATCGGTACGCCGATGAAATCCTGAAGAACATCTCCCAAAGAACCAGTGCCTGTGCCAATAGAGTTAAAACCAAAAGGAATCATTGCCGGGAATTGCTTTTTGATTTGCTGCATAACACTCTTGAATTCTTCAGGAGTTCCAATGGTTGGTTTTCCAATCGCTTCGTAAACATCCTTGCGGATTACAAATGCCGTTTTAGCAGGAATGTTACCGCTGTCAAAATCGTTTTGCGTATTAGAATAGTTAGGATAGCCATAAGTCTTACCGTCTGCTAATTGGAACCAGTTCATCGTATCTTTTGCTGCTACTTTATTGAAATAAGGATCATATTTATCCGCCAGGTCATTCAAAGGCAATGCCCAAGTTGCGGCTTTTTGTACCACTGGTGAGTTCGAATCAAAGATAGTCAACATATCCGGCATTTCGCCACCGGCAAAAATAGTATTTAACTTCGTGTCGTCCCCAGTAATGAATTTAATATTGATGTTTAGGTCCTCTTTAATCTTTTTAGTAACGAGGTCCTTACCAAAGTCTGTGTTCCACCAATCCGCATTTACATACCAAGTGAGATCCGTAGTTTCTTCTTTTTTATCAAGCTTCCAAGCTGGTGTTTCTGGGTCAATTGTATATCGCCCTTCAATGGAGCTTAATTCTTTGCTGGAGTTATCAGAACTACCCTTCGATCCACAACCCGTAAATACCAATACAACAGCCATAAGCGCAGTACAAAGTTTGAGTCCTTTTTTCCCAAATGCTTTGTTCATCCCTTGTTTCCCCCTAAAAAAGTTTTGGTAGTAACGGAAGTGTAGAACTGATAGTACAAGCTACACTTCCGATGGATCATTTCGTACATAAGTGTTTGTTATAAAATCCCTCCAATCTTTCTATTCTTTCACCGCCCCCATCATCATTCCTGAAATAAAGTACCTCTGTAATATTGGATACATCACAACAATCGGCAAAGTTGTAATGACAATTGTTGCTAGTTGAACCCCTTTAGTAGTAGTTTCGATAATCGCAGATCCGCCGACATTTTGCATGGATTGCGTTTGCGACTGAACGATAATTTCATAGAGCTTCATCTGCAGCGGATAGAGTGCTTGATCGGTAATATATAATTTGGTGGTCATAAAGTCATTCCACTGCCCAACCCCGTTAAATAACGCGATCGTAGCCATAGCCGGCATGGAAAGAGGGATAAAAATCTTCAGGAATATACGCCAGTCACCTGCACCATCGATTTTGGCTGACTCTTCAAGTGAATCCGGTACGTTTCTAAAGAAGTTCATTAGAATAACTACGTCATAATAACTGAACAAGGCCGGGATAATATAAACCCAAAAGCTGTTCAATAGACCGAGTGATTTAATCAATAAATACGTTGGAATCATACCACCTGAGAAGAACATGGTGATTACACCCATGGCAACGTATAGCTTGCGGCCACGTATGTATTTTTTACTCAAGCCATAACCGATCATCGCGCAAAAGAATACGTGGGTAATGACACCGATGAACGTTTTGGCAATGGAGACTATAAAGGCTAATCCTATCGTCTCGTCATTAAATACTGCGCGGTAATTCTCTAAGGAGAAATCAGTAGACCAGAATATAAATCCACCTTCCGCGAGCGCCTTACCTGAGCTTAAGGAGGATATGACCACATTCCATAAAGGAACAACGATAATTACTGTACAGATGCAGAGTAAAATAATATTTATAGTGTTAAAGATTCGACTGTCGAGATCTTCTTTAGCTACCGTACGATTCACAAAAATGCCTCCTTCTACAGAACTGATTGATTATCATTTAATTTGCTGGACACTTTGTTGGCACTAATCAGTAGGATCACAGAAACAATGGAGACACCTAAACCAACAGCAGTAGCATAAGAGAAGTCACCTTGCGTCATACCCATACGATATACATAAGAATTGATTACCTCTGCTTTGGCACGGTTCTGAGAATTCATCAAGACCAATGTTTGATCCAGATTCGATCCTAATAAACCGCTTACAGTCAGAATCAGATTTAAACTGATAATTGGCTTCATATTAGGAAGGGTAATATTCCAAATTTGTCTCATACGACTTGCCCCATCTATTTTGGCAGCTTCATAATAAGTAGGATCAATTTTGGACATGATGGCTAAGTATAAAATTGTTCCCCAACCTGCCTCTTTCCAAATATCCGATAACGTTGCAATCCACCAATACTTGTTCGCATCAAGCAAGATATTTACCGGTTTCGAAATGATCCCCAAATTGAGCAGGATTTCGTTAAACATACCGGAGGAAGAGAACCAAGCAATCAACATCCCGCCCAGAACGATCCAGGACAAAAAGTGTGGTAAATAAGAGATTGTTTGTACTATTTTCTTAAAGCGTCCACCGCTTAATTCATAAATCATGACGGATAGAATAATTGGAATAACAAAACCTATAGCTAATTTCAGAAAGCTGATCCCCAAGGTATTGACTACAGCATCCCAAAAATATTTGTCTGATAAAATAATTCTGAAATTATCAAGCCCCACCCATGGTGCAGAATCGAGCGTGTCTATTACGGTGTAGCTTTTAAAAGCAATCGTTAATCCGTAAATAGGAATGAAACAAAAGATAATCATAAAAATGATTCCCGGGATGACCATGGACTGAATCTCCCATTGCCTCTTATAATCAATCACAAATTCTTTGACCCTCTGTCCCATAGGTTTCTTACTGTTCATTGGATTCTTCCCGTTCACTGGCACTACGGCTAATTTATCCACGTTTTTCTTCTCCCCTCCAAATCATGATCCCCATAACAATAAAAACGTTTTTATTTCTTTTTAAAAAAAACCTCCTAAAAGCAATAAAATTATCAAGCATAAACGCCTTCAGTGTCCTTATCAGGACGATATGCGTTTAAGCGAGAAATATAAGATATAAAGTATAGGTGCAAACTTATACTTTCTTATATTTAAAAATGATCGGATACTATCTTGTTGCCCTTCTTGAAAGCGTTAGTACCGATCAATCTTCACTTGAGTAGAACCGCGTACAATTAGTTCACCTGGCAGTTTCATCATTTCGCCCTGTTCCTTCTTCTGAATCATGCGAACCAGGTGATTTATGGATAGAATACCTTGTCTGGCAATTTGATTTCTTACCGTCGTTAATGGCGGTGAGAAATACTGCGCGATATCAATATCGTCAAACCCCATAACGCTTATATCCAACGGGACTTCATATCCATTCGATTTCAAAGCTTGAATACACCCAATGGCGCTCAAATCATTCCCCGCTAAAAAAGCATCAGGCATTTTTTCAGGACTTAAATGAACTAGAGACTTTATAGCGTTATAGGTGCTCTCTTCCTCAAAATATCCTTGTATAATATACTCTTCGTTCGTCGGAAGCTGATATTGACGCAAAGCGGCCAAGTATCCTTCTTTCCGCTGAACACTGTCATACATCTCATCTACACCAGATATGTAAGCAATTTTCTTGTGTCCCAGACTGATTAAATATTTAGTTGCTTCGTAAGCAGATTCAAACGAATTAAAGATTACGCTTCCCATCGTTTCATTCTTAAGTGGTCGATCCAGAAACACAGCCTTGATCTTGTCTTTTACCATTGCGGCAATTTCTTCTTCATCTATTCTCAGCTCTTCGTAGATAATGACACCATCCACACGTCGGCCTAGAATATTGCTCATAATTACTTGTTTATCCTTTGTAACAAATACATTTAAACCATAACCTAACCGATCACATTCACGAGACATGGACTCCACCAGCTTATAGAAGTACGGTCCTGCTACACTTGTCGTGAAAAAACCTAGCATTTTAGTTTTTCCGTTCCTTAGGAGCTTGCCATTTAGGTTTGGAACATAATTTAATTGCTTCGCGACCTTAAGCACATGTGATTTGGTCTCCGGATTTAATACATCAACGTCATTTAGTGCGTTGGAAACTGTAGAAATGGAAACTCCAGCCTCTCTAGCAACGTCTTTGATAGTTACCTTTTCCATAACGATTCAATCTTCCTTTACAAATAAAAACGTTTTTATAGATTTAAATTATCATAAAAACGTTTTCATTACAATATGTTTTTTTTATTTTTATTAATTCTCTATTTCGTATCATTTACAATATCTGATTAGCAGATTCCCCGAGATCCTGATAATTTAATCTGCAGGCAGTTCGTAGACAGTGAGCAATACTTATATGTCCCTCCATCCACACGTCTCATTTTAGAGTTAATCAGGCCTGCTTTTTGCAGCTTGGCAACATGGGTGCTAACCATCGCACTACTTAGATAGAGCTCGGCAGCCAGTTCTTTAATATGCATCTCTTTTCGGTCTAGTAGTTCGATAATCCTTAACCTGACTTCACTTGCAAGTGCTTCATAGACTCGAAGCGATTCTGTATCTGTAGTTAAGTGCATTTTATTGTCTCCTATGCCTTTGAATTAGTATTTTTATGTATTCACAAATCAATTTCTTAGTTAACAATAATATTAATCATTATTTTAACATAAGCGAGATAAGTATGGATGCAGTGTAGCTACTACCTGTGATTATATTCAAGCTAAGAAAAAGAGCAAGAAGAAAATTAGAGTTCGAAGATGTATACACACTAGAAGAACACTGGTCGTGGCTGTTGTCTCATTACATTACTAAAACATGTGAACCGTGTAAAGATGGTCTGCATCGGCCAGCAATTAATGATATTGCACCTATCATAACCGAGAATATCCTAGAATGTGATCGTCTGTGGGTGAACAGCTATACAACCGGACATGAACGCCCCTTTGAACCTTTTTAACACTAAGGATTCGGAGGGGCGTTTTTAGCTTTTATTTTATTCTAAAAATCGTTACGGATTGTTTAGGGAACTCATAAGAAAAACTGCTGACCATCGTCGTAAATTTGGTTTGCTTAGGAGAGACAAGCTCTTTATTCTCGAAGTTATTTTCATCCTCAAGCTGGTATCCCGACAGTTCATATACTTCGATGGACAAGTCCTTTTTTGCCATCTCTTCTAATATAATCTCAGCAGAAACGCTGTTCTCTTGTACATTCACTGTCTTAAGAATGATATCCCTTGTGGAATCCTCCATGCTTGCTGTGTAATAAAGCGGTTCGATGACCGGAAGTTTGTCCTCCGTCTCATTGATGAGCTCTCCGTTAATATAAGTACGAATATGTCTGTCTGATACTTCTAGCTTCAGATCGTATTCTACGTCTGTTTCAACTGTAAACATAGAATGTGTAAGCACAGAGTTTCTCCCGTTAATAATTGATGCCACAATGGAATCCTGATTCTGCCAGCCACCTAGTTCCCAATACAAATGATTCTGATCATCTGCTTTACCAAAATAGAACACAAACCCTTTATTCCCTGCGGTTCTAGTAGCCTTAAAATTCAAGGTATAGCTCTCCCACTCCGTCTCTCCAAGCTCTAGTGTTCGTTTGGCCGTTCCGTTCTGAGCAGGATCAGGCAGGTTTGATACTTCTTCTGACAACTCAGAATACGTCTTCACTTCTCCCGTAACATTGTTGACCAGTGTGATTTCTGAATATCGAGCAGCGGATGCATCCACACCCAAGCTAATCGCTCCTGTGATCGCTTCAGCTTTGCGTTCCTCAGGTACTGTGAAGCCGTTCGCTTTTATCTCCAGTAGGTGATCTCCCTGATGGTTCATGAATAGCTTTTGAACATAGTAGTTCGCAGTTCCGTACACTTCATGATTATTAAACCAGATTAGATCCGGCTTCCAGTTGATATAATCCACATTGCAGAGCATAGGAGCATAACATGCCAAACCAACCGCATGAGCGTTGTTCTGAAGTCCCGTCATAAAAGCCGCTTCCACTAATGCGTTATAATAGGTATTTCCCCATGAAGCATATTCACCTAAGAACACTTTCGGTTCGTCGGCCTTAAAGTCATCATAACGATGATGATTCGCCAGGAACCATTCAGGTGTACAGTAATAATGCTCGTCTACAAGATCAGACTTATTCTCTTTTGCCGATGTCCAGCCCCGTTCATATTCCTTACCAGCAGAGAATGGACCGCTCGAATTAATGACCTTAATATCCGGATATTTCTCTTTAATGGCTTGATGAAAGTAAGGATATCGCTCGAAAAAGGGTGCACCTACCTCTTCATTGCCGATGCCGATATACTCTAGCCTAAAAGGTTTCGGGTGACCAAGGTTCGCACGTATCCTTCCCCACTTCGATGAAATGTCCCCATTAGCAAATTCAATCAAATCCAGTGCATCCTCAACCCAGGGCATTAATTCATCCAGTGGCACCATACGTTTATGATGCGGATCGTAGCCGCCCGGAAGAACGGGAATCGGCTTAGCTCCAATATCCTCACAGAACTGAAAATATTCAAAGTATCCTAACCCAAGCGTCTGATTGTAGGACCAGTTATTCCGCCTTGCCGGCCTTTGTGCCACATCCCCAATTGTATTCTTCCATCTGTACATAGAATCTCTGTCATCTGGATTTAAGGAACCGTCATGTACCAGACAACCTCCCGGAAACCGCATGAATTTAGGCTTTAAGTCGGCGAGCAACAGTGAAATATCTTCACGCATGCCCCCAGGTCTGTTCATAAAGGTCTTCTCCGGAAACAGAGAAACCATGTCCAGATATACCCTCCCGCTGCCTTTGGTAACGATTACAAGGCGTGAACTAGTATCTGTAGCCTTAGACTTAATAACTGCTTCGTATCGAGTCCATTCGGAGTGATTCACAGCGATTTCCGCTTCACCATGAATGATACCATTTGTACTTTCAATGGATACGATAAGGGGTACGTCAAAGCTTGTCTCCCGACGAGCATATACCGAGAACTTATAATTCTCGCCCTCTTTTACTGGAATACCACTATTGAATCCCAGATTCATCAACCCAACGCCGTCACCTTCAGCCACAATATCAATGGCTACATAATGTGGATTACGATCATTCAAGGGCTCGCTATCTTCCACGGTGATTACGGTTTTCCCATCTCCACGTTCTATAGGCTCCCAAGCCATTAACGCATGATAATCGGCCCGATCTATCGGATCAAATTCAAAGGATCGATTCTGAACTAGCTCAGCATAAAGTCCACCATCTGCCGCATGATTTAAATCCTCAAAGAAGATTCCAAATAAATCACCTATTGCTGCACCACACTTCTGTGTATGTATTGTCAGAGTTCCTTCTGTCTTCACTCTTTCATCACTCCCTTGTTAAATTCAGTTTAGTTTATATTTATATTACTTAGTTCGTATCTATATGAATCATTATAGTGAGTTCACTTCACATTCGTCAATTCAGATGCTTTGAATGTACAACAAAAAAGCCGATATCGTATGAGAATCCATACAACATCGGCCTTTATAACACTGGTCCATTTATACATACTCATTTATTTGGCAGTCATTTGCCCTACTAAGAACTCAACAAAATCAGTTGATTTGTTCTTATCTTCATCTTCTCCAAACACCCCAATGATCATCTTCCGTGAATGAATTGGAAGGTCAGTAGCAAATTTCGTATCTGTGATATCTACGCCTGTGATCCATTCTTCACCGTTCTCCGTATTTTTTATACGTTTCAAACGAATATCATCTAAAGGAAGTCCCGCTGATTTAACAAACGGCTCTAGATTCTTAAGTCCCTGCTGTTGTCCGATCCAATCAAAAGTAGCATCATCCAAAATAAGAATATTCGGACGATCCGCCGCCAGCATCGCCATCGCGCGCTGGATATAAGTCATGTCTAACGCGCCTCCACCTTCTCCACCTGTTGAGGGAAGATATACGACTTCCGTCTTTACCCGCTTCCAAGCTGGATAACGATTGACGATCTCTTGTTTAAGCTCTTCATCCTTACCTGATGGATCTTGAGATTCATAGTTTCCTAGGAACATGATAGTTACATCCACTGGCGGGAGTGAAGCTTCATATTTTTTTGCTTGATATTGATTATAAAGAGCGTTACCTCCAAAGATTAGCACTAACAGCACAACGATAGATACAAATGTATGGACTTTGTATAGCCTAAAAAAATTCTCCGATTTACGCGCTATGCCGGAAAATGCTCCCCATTTCTCTAGCCGCTTGTCCTCTGCCTCCTGAATTTCCTGCTGATCTAAGCCGTCTAAGATCGTTTTGTAAGCCAGAAATTCTTCTTCATAGGCTGCAGCCTCAGTTTCTGAGGAATTTGATTTACGGCGTTTCAAATGCAAATCAAACTTTTTATTCAGTTCCTCCCGGGTAATGTCTACAGGCAAGTCCAAACGTTCGTATGCCTCTTTTAACTTCTCATTCAAATTGATGACTCCTTCCTGATGCTTAGCTAGATATCTGATCGTAAATTTGGTTCTATGTATTAAATTAGATTGGACATACACATATTGCAAAAAAATGAGCGGATTCGTGAAAAATACAATATATGAACTCAATTAAACTATATCATGGAGTGCTAGACGCTAACAAGTAAGCGTTTATCATAGGGCTTAGAGGCATTCTCTATTACTCTAGTCCAAACCATGCAGCTGTTTAAATTGCTCTGGACTCATTCCAGTCAACCGCTTAAACACTAGACAAAAATAGCTGGCATTTTCGAAGCCCACTAACTGAGCAATTTCATACATTTTTTTATCTCGTTCATTGAACATTAGCTGTTTACTCAAGTTAATACGTTGCTTGTTGATATAGGTTACAGGTCGATCATGAATTGTTTTTTGAAAAAGCCTGCATAAATACTGTGGCGACACTGCAATAACCTCCGCAAGTTCCTTTAATGGGAGGGTCCTATGAAGATTCCTTTCTATATGTCGCAATACCGGTTTAATTCGCTCCAATTCAAGAGCCTCGTTTAGAGGAGAAACTAGGTTGCTTTTTAAATCCAGCAGCAGCGCGTATAGTTGTTTGGATCGTTCCAGATTCGTTTCCAGTTCATTACTATCTGACAAGTTGAGCATTTCTTTTAAAGGATTTAGCCACTTATCCTCCTTCAACCTTGCAGGGCCTGATTCGCGGATTCCTGCGTACAGCAGCATTTGACCGGCCTCTCTACCATTAAATGAAATCCATGACAGCTTCCACTTACTGCTGATTGGCGCATACGAATGCGTAATATTCGGGAACAAAAAGAATACATCCCCTGAACCCACAATATATCGCTTCTCCTGAATGACAAGTTCGCCTTTGCCTTCGTGAATATGATGTATTTGATAATCCGGAAATCCGGTAGGACGTAAGGTTTCTGCCTGATGCTCCCAAAATCCAATGGTTGTAGCATACAGCGGCAGCATATTTGTATCTTCCGTTTGGCAAAAGATTATTTTACTCTCCATCTGATCACCCGTTTCATATTTTGTTATATTGGATGAAAAATCTTTTATATCTCTTACCATTACTCCAATTTATAATATGAATATAATAACATCACTATTATAAAGGAGATTTACTCATGCGAGCAAAATTTGTTTACCAGCCTCCTGCAAACGGTTATCCAGAATGGAATAATAATCCGGAAATCTTCGAACTAAATCGCTTGGATGCACATGCTTCCATGATCCCTTATAGCAATCTAACGCAAGCCCTGGTGGGAGATAAAGAAGCCTCGCCATACTACAAAACGCTTAATGGTATTTGGAAGTTCTCTTTTTCCGAAACACCGGATCTACGGGTCGTGGATTTCTATAAAGCTGATTTCGATTCCAGCAATTGGGCTACGATTCCTGTACCTTCGCACTGGCAATTCCATGGGTATGATTACCCGCAATATACGAATGTCCGATATCCTTGGGCGGAATCTGAACCTGATCTCAAGCCCCCCTTTGCTCCGACAAAATATAATCCCGTAGGCTCGTACATCCGAACCTTTACTGTACCTGAATCTTGGATCGATCAGCCTGTATACCTTAGCTTTCAGGGGGTTGAATCCGCTTTCTATGTATGGGTAAACGGAGAACGGGTTGGTTACTGTGAAGACACCTTTACACCTTCCGAGTTCGATATTACCCCTTATTTAATTGCTGGTGATAATAAACTAGCTGTCGAGGTCTATCGTTGGTGTGATGCCAGTTGGCTGGAGGATCAAGATTTTTGGCGGCTTAGCGGTATTTTCCGGGAGGTCTATCTGTACACGGCCCCTTCTGTTCATGTTGCTGATTTTTTCGTTAAAACCGAGCTAGATGAAGCTTTCGTACATGCGAATTTAAACGTAGACATCAAAGTGGAGAATTATTTTAACGAGAAACTAAACCCTTATACACTCCAAATGCAGCTATACAATAAAGAGGATCAACCTGTATGGGAGTCACCAGTATCTACAGTCACTTCCATAGATCAAGAGGGCGTTCAGCATTTCAAGCTTTCTGAGCATGTAGAAGATCCTTATAAGTGGAGTGCTGAGACACCGTATCTGTATACATTGGTTCTCTCCATGATTGACGATAAAGGAAACTCTACTGAAACGGTCAGCTGTAAGGTCGGATTCCGTACCTTTGAGATCAAGGACGGACTTATGAAGATCAACGGCAAAAGAATCGTACTTAAAGGCGTTAACCGGCACGAGTTCTCTTGTGACACAGGACGTGCGCTATCCAAAAACGACATGATCCGAGATATCAAACTGATGAAAACACATAATATTAATGCGGTTCGGACCTCTCACTACCCGAATCAGTCTGTTTGGTATGAGCTTTGTGATGAATATGGACTTTACGTAATCGATGAAACCAATCTGGAAACGCACGGTACTTGGCAGTATGGGCAACAAGGTATACATGAGGGAAATGTACCTGCTAGCAAACCGGAATGGCGGGCCAATGTGATTGACCGTTGCAACTCCATGATGCAAAGAGACAAGAACCATCCTTCGGTTATCATCTGGTCACTGGGGAATGAGTCCTACGGTGGTGATAATTTTATCGCCATGCATGACTATCTTAGAGAAGCTGACCCAACACGACCTGTTCATTATGAAGGGATCTTCCATTGCAGAGAGTCAGAAGCAGCTAGTGATATAGAGTCGACTATGTATGCTAAACCGCACGATGTTGAAAAATATGCGCTAAGTCATCCTCAGAAGCCTTACATCATCTGCGAATACAGCCATGCTATGGGGAATTCTTGCGGTGGATTACACCTATACACCGATATGTTTGACAAGTACGATGTATTTCAAGGTGCATTTATTTGGGATTGGGTGGATCAGGCTATCCGAACCAAAACATCCGAAGGTGTCCCATATTTAGCATATGGCGGTGACTTTGGTGAGTCGCCACATGATGGAAACTTTAGCGGAAACGGATTACTTTTTGCCGATCGTTCGGTTACTCCAAAGCTATTTGAGGTCAAAAAATGCTATCAAAATATTAAAGTAACTGCTTTAAATATCCGTGAAGGTCTCTTTCAGATTCATAATAACTTTTTATTTACCGACATTGAACAGTACGAATTTAAATGGGAAGTTTCTTTAGACGGAGTAACTGCGCAAGAAGGTTTGCTGCAAATCTCTGCTGCACCAGGAGAAATCGTTGAATGCACTATCCCTTATGAACTGATTTCACATAGATGTGATCATGAAGCTATTCTGAATCTCTCCTTTATTCAGCGTTCAGAAACTTCTTGGGCTGATGCTGAACACGAAATTGCTTGGGAACAGTTTATTCTGTCCCCGCGTATCGTGGCAAAGGCTCCAAAGACAACGGATGGAACGTTACATGTGCAGGAACATGAAGGTGCATTGACCGTACAGGGTGGGAATTTCACTCTAAACTTTAATACAACAACTGGTGAGCTAAACTCATACCATGCTGCCGGTAAAGAACATCTGCTTGAGCCCGTAAGACCTAACTTCTGGAGAGCGGTCACGGATAATGATCTTGGCAATGGATTGCCAAAGCGCTGTGCAGTGTGGAAGCAGGCTTCTAATGAGCGGAATCTGTTGAGCATGGTATATAGAACTGAAGGAAATCTCTGTTTCGTTTCCACCACTTACCTTCTGCCAACGAATCCGTACTCCACCCTTCTGATTCAGTATGAGATTCGCCCTGACGGATCTTTAGAGATCCTGCAAGAACTGAATCCGGGTAGTAGCGATCTGCCAGAAATTCCTGAGTTCGGAATGATGTTCGTGCTTGCTGGAAGACTCGATACCCTTTCATGGTACGGCCGTGGACCCCACGAGAATTATTGGGACAGACAGACCGGAGCACCACTTGGCCGCTATACGGGCAAAGTCAGTGACCAGTTCATCCCTTATCTCAGACCGCAGGAGTGCGGCAATAAGACGGATGTCAGATTTGCTTCGATTACAGATGGCAACGACGGATCAGGACTTTATTTTGATAGTGCAATCCCTATGGAGATTAATGCTCTGCCTTGGAAACCCGAGGAATTGGAAGCACATGATCACGTATATAAATTGCCAGTCTCGAACAAAAGCGTACTGAGAGTCAACTACAAGCAAATGGGAGTTGGGGGTGACGACAGCTGGGGTGCACCAACCCACGAAGAGTTCACTCTGCCGGCTAATCGCCCATATGCATTCCGTTTCACCCTTTCTCTTCTCTAATTTCATCTATTAAAAAAGGCCGTCTCTGGTTGGTTCCTACCAAACAAGACGGCCTTGTTCTATTTATTTCAATCTCACCGACAGAGTTTTGCGTGCTCCTCAATGACTTCTTAGCCTTATCAAACTTTTTTTCTGGCTATCAACTCCAATAACAATAGGCTTGTACAAATCAAATAGCCTTAATGTGTTTTGTCCATTGAGTAAAAGGAGACTTTAATTTATGATAGTTTTCGTCGAGAATGATTATCATTATTGGTGATCGCTACATATTTTAGGGAGGCAATATTATATGAATAAGGTAAGACAACCGTTCGCTGTATTATGTGTACTCTTTCTGATGACCACATTACTACTCGCCTGCGGAAACTCAGGAGAACAACCAGCCAAGAACAATGCGTCGAACGCAGCCGGAAATAATACTTCAGCTACCACTGTACCTTCTCCAGAAACATCCGACAAGGGCACTAATGAAACTGCGGCAACTACTCGCTCCTACACGGATTACATAGGCCATACCGTAGAAATACCTGCTAACCCGAAGCGCGTGATTTATTCAGGAGAAACCTATGGTGATCTACTCGCACTTGGTGTGCAAGCGGTAGGATATCCACTTTCCATGGGTGAGGGTCAGGTTTTTGAAGATCAGCTACAAGGTGTCGAAGATGTAGGGTTCCCTATCAATCTTGAAAAGACGCTGGAACTTCAGCCTGATTTGATTATCTATGCAGGAACTGATGAAGCTGATTTCGAGCAGCTGTCCAAAATCGCACCCACGATAATATTTGATACATTTGCCCCACTAAATGAACGGATGCTTGATATTGGTGGAATTCTTGGGAAAACGACCGAAGCAGAGGCATGGCTGGCTAAGTATAAAACGAGTGAAGATGCCATGTGGGAACAATTAAAGGCAGCGGGCATAAAAGAAGGAGAAACAGCTTCGGTCTTTACTTATTATCCTGGTGACAGACTATTTGTTATGGCGACGACCGGACTTTCGCAAGTCCTTTATGGAGAGAATGGCTTCAAGCCAACCCCAGCGATTCAGAAGGTACTTGATGAAGGTATGGGATTCCAGGAAGTATCCATGGAAGTGCTTAAAGAATATGCCGGAGATCGGATTTTCATTCTAACTCCTGTGGCCGATGAAGCCAAGCAATCCACAGCTACTCTATTAAAGAGTCCGATCTGGAAAGGTCTCCCTGCCGTCAAGAACGGATATGTCTATACTCAAGATATTATGAAGACTTCAAGTGATGCAACAACAAGAGAATGGCTGCTCGGTGAACTCCCACAGCTTTTGAATATGAAATAATTTTCACCTTCATGAAGCGTTTGGCACTTAGCTGATAGAAAACTGCAAGAAGCATGTCAACAGCTGTTGATATGCTTCTTTATTTTATATACAATGAATTAATTGATAATGATTCTCACCAAATGAACGGAGGCTTCCTCTTGCTGCAAACATTACCCGTCGCTGCACCGCTCCGCTCGTTGCTGTTTCAGCTGACTGATGCGGAACTACATATTCAACCGGCAGGCTCTTACTCTAAGACTCTTACAACTCACTTTTATAGACTTCTAATATTCACTGGCGGTAGTGGACAGCTGATCCTTAGCGATCAAACCATAACACTGACTACAGATACGTGTTATCTCCTATCTCCTGGAACTTCCTATAGCACGGACAATCAAGAGACGACTCTTTATTATTATCTCATCACTTTTACTGCAATTAATAATGCCGAGTTTCCCGAATATTATTCAGAGGAACTCCTTCCGGGTAGGCAGGAGCTAATTGTCCACCCGTTCACTAGGGTAATCCGCCTTGCGGAAGATCTGCTTATGAGCAAAAAAAATGCCGATGATGTGCATTTTTTTAAGCGGCAATTAAAATTCCAAGAATTGCTGCTCTTACTCTTTGAGCATAATTATCCTTCCGAGCAGGTGCCAAGTCCCGCGGATTCCGTGGAAAAGACCATCCAATATATGCAAGATCACTATACGGAGAGTATCACCGTGAAGCAACTGGCTGAGCTCGCAGGGATAACATTGTGGCAATATACTCCGATCTTTCAAAAGCTTACCGGAAAAAGACCGCTCGATTACCTGACCGAACTGCGAATTAACCATTCGAAGCGTTTCCTTCTGGAATCCGCTGAACCGCTGCGTGAGATTGCTCGACTAGTTGGCTTCTCCGATGAATATTATTTTAGTCGCCGGTTTCGTCAAAAGACTGGAATTACACCAGGACAATATGCGCATCAGCAAGGTCGGAAGCTTACTGTGGAAGACTGGACTGGTCATGTGGTGGATATTCCGGAGCATCCAAAGCGCATTGTCTACCATGGTGAGACGCTTGGCGACCTGCTCGCATTAGGTATAAAGCCTATCGGAGGAGATGAAGTCTTTGCATGGAACAGAGTCTATAAACATCGACTTAAAAAGCTCTCTAACGTTGGCTTTCCTCTGGATCCGAAGCTTACCGCTTCATTAAATCCTGACCTAATTATTATAGCTAATTCAGATGATAAGGCCTATCGAGCAGTCGTCGACATCGCCCCGACACTTACCTTTGATTCATTTGCTCCACTTGAACACCGTATGCGGACACTTGGAAGCTGGTTGGGTAAGCAGCACGAAGCAGAAGCATGGCTGGATTCATTCGCAGCAAAAAATGCTGCCATGTGGCAGCAGCTTTATATGAATACTCTTCGACCTGGAGAAACAGCTTCTGCATTGATTTATGACCACGGAAATCATCTATATGCTATGGGAATGTCCGGTTTGTCTACTGCTCTCTATGCCCCTAACGGTTTACAGCCCACAGATGAGATCAAAGCGATTCTCGATGGAGAGTTAGGATTTGCAGAGGTCGATCCAGCAAGGCTGCCTTTCTACGCCGGAGATCATATCTTTATGCTTATTCCGGAACGTCAAGACTCGCGAGTTGCTATGGAGAAACTACTAGACAGCTTACTATGGAAGAATATACCCGCTGTACGTAAGGGGCAAGCTTATCTGCTTGACGGAAGCAAATGGAACTATGGAGATGCTTTAACACGTGAAAAGCTTCTAACGCTGTTGCCTAAGCTGCTTGGAAGAGGTTAATCAATCAGCTCTTTTAATAAAAATCCTGATCATGATGCTCAGAAGACTCAAGTGAAATAGAATTCCCACCATAAAGTATGCAAGCACAATAAAACCACTAGAAGCTTCTATAACAAAAAATAACTTAGCAGGCCAATAGGTTGGAATCCACGCACCGATAAATTGCCATGGTGATGGAACAAAATAAGCTACGATTGGTCCTGCTATAAACAGACCACCGATCTTTGATAAAGCTAAACCTTCTACCTTATTTGCAGCGAAAGAAGCTAGGAATAATGCAAAACAAGGGGCTTCAAATGCTAATAGTATAAGGATGTATATATGCTCTAATTGGAAGCTAGATAAGCCGGAGACTATAAAAAATAGCGATGAAAGAAATGTACAGAGTAGAGATGGAAGAACTAGACGATACACCATGTACCCTCTGCGCATTAATGGTGTAACCGCGTAATAAGAGATGACATTCTCATCTCTTTCATCAAGCATTAAAAGACCTGTCATCATACCAGTTAGCATGGGAAAGGTCATGACTAAAAAAATCGCAGCAAAGCTACTATATTTATATAAATCTAAAGCATAACCGTTCGTAAGCCAATCGGCTATCATTGGAAATCCAAATCTTGAGACGACTAGAAGTGCTAAAGGAGCAAAGATGCCGACCATAAGCACTGGGTCCAAACCAGTATGCCGGATATCGCTTATAAAAAGCATACGATACTTCTTCATTTTCCTGCTCCTCCCTTACCTATGCGCATCATTACATGATTTTCGAAGGACATTTTTGCCCATACGTACATCACAACATTCCATAGCAGTAATATCGATATGGAGTAGATGTAATTGCCAAATGACATAGCCGAGGTTCCCGAACTCAACAAGCGAAGTGTTCCTTCCGTAGGAAGCCATAAAAAAAGTTTGGAGTTCCACACCTTAAAATAACCAAGCAAAGGAAGTATAAAAGGCAATGCGAATACTTGTGAGAGTAGAATGAAACCATTAATTGTCTGGCAACGAGCCACAACTCCAATCGACAATAGCGTCATAAAGCTTGACGTTAGAATGATTCCAGTAGAAAAGCCAAACGGGGATTGCGGAATCCCGCTTGCTATTACATGAATAACCCAAGCGGCTAACAGGGAGAGTACAGATAATGAGCCTGCTTTTGAAAGCAAATATTCCCTAACACGAATCGGAGTAACAAATAAAGGATCATGGATGCCCTGGTCTCTTTCCAGCAGCACAATCCCCCCTGCGAGAATAAGCCCCAAAGCACTCGGATCGCTAAAGGTCAATAACAACATCGTTTGTTCTCGATAATGATCAGGAATATGATGCAGCAATACCAAATAAAACGCACAGATAATGACGTAGATCCAATAAAACCCATGCCGCCATTGAAACCGGATGTCAAAGGCAAACGCAGATCTGAATCTCATGTTAACTGCCTCCCAGTTACGTCAATAAATATTTGTTCCAAAGACGCCTCCTGCGAATGAATGGTTTCTATTGGATGCTCACGAACAAGCTTTAAGAAATATTCGTTCTCCCCTATATCATCAAGTGAGAATTCCTCATTTCTAACTTCATTATGATGGCGGTATTCCAGACGCACTCGTTTTTTTCCATTTAGAAGCTTAAGCTCCCGAGGAGAATCAATCAACTTAATCTGACCGTCTACAATAAAAGCGACCCTGTCGCAGAGCTCCTCCGCGGCTTGCATATTATGTGTTGTAATAATTACAGTTGTCCCATTTGCCTTTTTTTCCAGGATTAAATCCTTCATTCGTTTCGCATTAACAGGGTCGAGCCCGGAAGTGGGTTCATCCAGAAATAGAATATGTGGGTTATTTAAGAGTGCTCTGCAGAAATTCAGCCGCATCTTCATCCCCTTCGATAACTGGGAGACCTTCAAATTTGCAGCTTCAGTGAGATTTACTTGCTCCAGGAGAAACCTCGGTTCCGCTGTTCTCCCTGAATACAGAGAGCGAAATAGCTGCAAATTTTCCAGCGCAGTAAACTTCGAATAGAAATTTGGAAACTCAAAAGCTACCCCTATTCGCTCAAAATACTCCGGTCCGGTATTTCTTATTTCCTTGCCCATTACGTTAACGCTGCCGAGATAATTTTTTAAGACTCCAATTAGTATCTTTTGTGTTGTGCTTTTACCCGCTCCCGAAGGACCGAGAAAACCAAACACTTCTCCTTGAGGTATGGAAAAGTTAAGTCCACTAAGGGTTGGCTCTTTTATTTTTGGGTAGGTAAAATGAAGCTCCTTCACTTCGATCATTTCATACTCCCCCAGTCTTATTCTCTTTCAAAGAAGTCATCCCCTCAGCCAGAACCCCTATCAAAAGCTCTATAGTTGCCTGATAGCGTTCATCACCGATCTCTTCCTTATGCAAAGACAGGAGGACTACAGAGCGAATCATGCTTACGATTAATTCCGGGTCAATCCCAACCATGATACCTTCGGCTTGCCATGATTGAATGAAAGGAATAAAAAAGTCTTTATCCTCTGTAAAATTTTGTTCCAACAACTCATTAGGTAACTTTCTTAATAGCTGCTCCATTTCGCTTCTTACGAACATCTGGCGGACGATCGGACTCTCTTCCATCATGCGGAAAGATTTCAGTAAAAATAATCTGATTTCTTCCTTGTTTACAGGCACGCCTACGCTAAATGAATCGAACATTGTACTACGAATTCGTTGTTCCTCTTCAAGCAATATGTGATAGAATAATTCCTCTTTCGATCCAAAGAACATGTAAAACGAACCTTGCGCAATCCCGGCAGCTTTTGTTAATTCTTCAACACTAGTTTTTTTAATGCCATGTACTTCAAAACAGCGGCGACCTTCTGTCAACAATTTATGTTTAATCCATTCTCTTTCTTGTTCTGTGAATTTCTTAGGCATACATCTCAACTCGCTTTTATGGTTTTATGAATAATTTTATTTTATATTCACAAGTTAACCCGCCAACCATATTTTGTCAATCTTTTTCTCTGTGAGGTACAATTAGTACTTTCCTGTGCAATACCACCAAAATCCTCACCCAAATTAGCTTGAAAAATCTATGCTATAATCATGCAGTAACACGAAATGGACTAATGGGTGGGAATACACAAATGAAATTGGAACGTTTGATTTCTATGATCTACAAGCTGTTGAACCACGAAGTTTTATCTGCCTCCAAGCTCGCTGAAGAGTTTCAGGTTTCCCAGAGAACTATCTATAGGGATATCGATGTCATTTGTGCCGCAGGCATTCCGGTCGTATCGTATCAGGGAACTAAAGGCGGATATGGCATCATGGACGGATATAAAATGGATAAAAGCCTTCTCCGGTCGTATGATATCACTTCTTTGATTACCGTGTTGAACAGTCTCTCTTCCGTGTTTGAAGACGAGCAAGCGCAAGGAACCATTGAACGGCTGCAAACGATTGGAACAGAACAACAGACTTCTAGTCTAGCGGTGGATTTTGAAACTCGACGTATGGATCCCGATGCACTTTCTCTTTTACGTACGGCTATTACGGAACGAAATATCGTCCGTTTTGATTACATCAATGTAAAAAACGAACGCACAACCCGTGATATGGAACCAGTAAAGCTTCATTTTAAATATAGCAACTGGTATATCTATGGTTATTGCCAGGAACGACAGGATTATCGAGAGTTCCGGCTATCCCGGATGATGAATTTGCTTCTGACACAGAATACCTTTCATTCACAACATGAGGTACCCATAGAGGCCGGTTGTTCAAACAGGGCCGATCAGGTTGAGGAAGTCGTAATCCGGGTGGGACCTGAGGCTTTGGCAGAAGCGCTGGATCAATTTCACCAGGTGGATAAGGAATTTCATACCGATGAGAGCATGACGATGCGAATTCCTGTGTATAAACCATTGGAAGCCCGCTGGCTATGGTCAATTCTGCTAAGTTTCGGCAGCGGCGCTGAAGTCCTCGAGCCTCTTGCACTGCGAGGTATCTTAAAAAAGCAGCTGCAAAATACCCTAAATCTTTATGAAGAAGTATGACAGTCTGCTGTCATACTTCTTCTTTTATATTAACAACAGCTACAAAATAATCTATCACAACTCAAAAGGAGATCATACAATGACCAATCATCCAGTAGAAATGTTTAATTACCACATTTGGGCGAACCAAACGATCTTGGGAAGAATCAAGGAAATCTCTCCCTCTGTGCTAAATCAAGAAGTGAATAGCTCTTTTCCCACCATCGCTCATGCCTTTAGCCATATCTATGCGGTTGATACGATGTGGTATCTGGTTTTAACAGGCACTGGTATGCCTGAGGCTTTTCAAAAAAGTATCCCGCTAAATATGAGCATTCTAAATTCGGTTGATGAATACGCTAATCTTTTTGCCCAGCTATCTGAACAATACAAAAAATGGTTACAAAACCAAACCGATTTGGAGCAGACTATTCTACTTGATAACCCATTCGCTGGAATCCGGCAAACACGTCTATCAGAAATTGTGCTTCATGCCGCCAATCACGGGACTTATCATAGAGGTAATATATCTACTATGTTACGTCAGTTAGGACACGCTTCCACCATGAATGACTATTCCCTTTTTTGGTATCAGATGTCTGCGGAAGCTATTTAATTTATGCAGATTGAAAATCTAATTACAGTGAAATCGAGAGAAGATTTAAGAGCTTGGCTTCAGGAAAATTGTAAGACTGAAAAATCTTGTTGGGTACTCGTAAGTATGACGCCAAACCCAGAAACATTGCTTTATTTGGATGTGGTTGAGGAATGTTTGTGCTTTGGATGGATCGATGGAGTGAAAAAGAAAGTTTCTGAAACGGAGCTGGCGCAGCGACTGTCTCCCAGAAGCAAACGAAGCTCTTGGACAGAATTAAATAAAGAACGTGTCCGCCGCCTCGATAAACTGGGGTTAATGAGTGACGAAGGAAGAAAGGTACTTCCGGATATGAACCTCGCTTCTTTTAAAGTCGATAGGGTTATAGAACAAAGGTTAAAAGAGGAGCAGCAGGTATATGAGAACTTCTTAACCTTTCCCGCTCTTTATAAAAGAGTCAGGATCGACACGATACAAAGCAATACACATCAACCAGAATTATTTAAGCGTAAATTAGATAAATTTATAACAAACACTAAAGAAAATAAAATGTACGGTCAATGGCATGATTATGGACGGCTTCTAGATTATTAAGCTGCTAGATCATAAGATTGCTTTGTAACTCTTGCAGATTGATTAAAAAGATGAGAAACCCAGTCATTCTCATGACCTTGGGTTTCTCTTTTTGTATTTAAATATGGAAAAATAGCATAATGAACGACCTCCAGCTTACTTGAGCTCAGCGTTCAGCCTCTCAATCAACTCTAGCAATTGCAGCGGATCACTAACTGTATACGTCGGACGCTCAGACTCATCTGCCGGCTCATGGGAATAACGGGGCGTCCAGCTCTGAAAAATGCTGGTGATGCCTAGCGCATTGGCCCCTTTCATGTCACGGCTAAGATTGTTGCCAATCATAACGGTACGGGAGAAATCCGCTTCAGACAAATCAAGCGCACCAATAGCTGCCTTGAACATGCGCGGGCTTGGCTTGACTGCTTTGATATTCTCGGAAATAATCATGGCGCTGAAATAATCGTTTAGTCCATGCTGCTTAAATACATTTTTGAAGGATTGCGCATCACCGTCTGCAACCAGAGCAAGCGTGTATCCTCTCTCATGCAGGGTTTGAATCGTGATATCTGCTCCCGGAATCAGATCCGCACTCCGTACGATTCCTTCTTCATCCCTAATTTCAGTCGATTCATCAACAATGGTATCTCCGCTGTCAAAAAAGATAATTAACCTTTTCTCGTCCATGTTCTCAATAACCGTCCTCTTTATTTAATGGGTGAGTTGCCTGTGGATTCTCGGATCACCAGTTCAGGCTGCAATACAATTCTTTGCTTGATATCATCTGTATGATCCAGACTGCCGATCAGTAAATCAAATGCCATCTTCACCATCTGATTCATCGGTTGAGCAATAGTTGTTAACGTTGGATTCGTCACGGTTGACAGAATGGTGTCGTCAAAACCAATGATAGAGAGCTGTTCCGGTACAGATATTCCCTCTTCCTTCGCAGCCTGGAGTGCGCCGATGGCAAGCAAGTCGTTGCAACAGAATAATGCTGTAGGACGCTCCGCGCCGCGGAGAATCTCGGATGCTACCCGTTTGCCGTCTTTGATATTCGACTCACACGCGAAGATATTCTTCGGGTCCAGTGAAATACCAGCCTCAAATAATCCAAAGCGGAAACCCCTGACCCGCTCAAAGCTGCTGCTTACATTGAAATCCTCGGACAAAACTGCCATCTTGCGATGACCTTTTTCAAGCAAATGTTCTGCGGCAATAGTGCCTCCTTTGAAGTCATCGTTCAATACACGGTGAACAGCTATGCCTACGGTCTCCCGAGCGATCATAACTATGGGGAAGGATTTCTCTACATGCAGCGCCAAGATATCCGCATTTCCCACACCTGTTCCGATCAGAATACCGTCAACATTTTTTTGCTCCAACAGCCGAATGTATTTCTCTACACGTTCATCTTTGTTATCTGTGCTGCACACAATAACACTATACCCCTCGGAGTGTGCCAGATCCTCTACGGTTCTAGCTATCTCGGAAAAAAAGGGATTCGAGACATCTGGAATAAGAAGACCAATGGTATAGGTCTTCTTCCCCATTAGTGCCGAAGCAATGACACTGGGCTGATATTGCAGCCGCTTCATCACCTCAAGGATTTCATCTCGCTTCTTGTTGCTTACTTTTCCTTTACCGTTAATCGCATTGGAGACGGTAGCAATTGATACGCCCGCTTCCCTGGCAACATCATATATCGTGGTCATTTTCATGGCATTAACCTCATTATAAATATTAAGTGGATTGGAGTCTTTGCATCCTCCCTTCACATAAGTTAAGCGCTTAACCTAATGTTACTATGACGACAGCAATAAATTCAATTCATTTTTCTTGGAGGTTTAGATGCTTCGTCTTCTGCCGCTCAATGCTAGGCTTGGTGAATACGCCGGAACACACAAAGAAGTGCCCCGAAGCCATGAATTGTATGGCTTCGGGGCACTCTCTTTTTTCCAAATGGATATCTGATTTAAAATGGATTAAAGCCCCTCAGCCAGAATCCGTTTCAAAAACATCCCTGTATAAGATTCCTGTACTTCAGCGACCTGCTCCGGTGTGCCTTCAGCTACAAGCTTACCTCCAACTGTGCCCCCTTCAGGGCCAATGTCGATCACCCAGTCAGACTCCCGAATCAGTTCTAAGCTGTGCTCCACAACAACAACCGTATTTCCCGTATCTACCAATTTGCTCAATAAGGTATGAAGTTGCTTGATGTCTGACGGATGTAGACCTGTCGTTGGTTCATCGAGCAAATAGAGCGTATGATTTTTAGATGGCTTGCTCAGCTCTTTGGCCAGCCTGATCCGTTGTCCCTCGCCGCCTGATAAGGTTTTGACAGATTGTCCCCATTTAAGGTATCCAAGACCCACCTCACATAACGTCTCAATAATACCGGCCATTTTGGCCTCCGACTTAAGAATCGGCAAGCTTTCCTGTATAGACATGTCCAACAGATCTGAGATTGAGAAGCCATCATACTTTACCTGTAAGACCTCATCCGTAAACCTTCTTCCTTTGCAGGCGTGACACTTTATTTCTAGATCAGGCAGAAAGTTCATGTCTACGGACAATACACCAAGTCCCTGACAGGTTTCGCACCGTCCCCCCGGTGTGTTAAAGGAGAAATGCTTGGAGGTCAGTTTTCTTTTCTTCGCCTCTGGCAAAGCCGCAAATAACTGACGCAGATGTGTAAATACATCGGTATAGGTCGCTACATTAGAACGCTGCATTCTACCCATGGGTGATTGGTCAAAGATCACAATGCTCCCGACTTCACCTAAACCCGTAATCTCCTTACAGCCTGTTTGTTCATGACCATTAGAGTTTCCTTGCGCAAGGATATCAAATATAAGCGTGGACTTACCCGAACCCGAAACCCCTGTTACAGATACAAGACAACCAAGTGGAATGGAGACTTCTTGAATATCAATATTCCGGTACTGTGCCTGCCGGATAGTGATCTGCTTTCCGTTCCCTTTTCGGCGAATACGTGTGGGAACTTCGAGACGCTCTTCTCTGAGATAAGCTCCTGTAACCGAAAGCTCGCTTGCCATCAAATCTTCTAAACTACCTTCACCAACAACGATTCCACCATGCAATCCAGCACCCGGACCCATATCAATAATATGATCCGCAGCACGCATCATCTCAATATCATGTTCAATAACGAGCACGGTATTCCCCAGATCACGCAGCTCCTGAAGCACACGAATAAGGCCAACTGTATCTCGAGGATGAAGTCCCGTCGTCGGTTCATCCAGAATGTATAACACACCGGTCAACCCTGAACCCAGCAGTGATGCTAGACGCAGGCGCTGTGCTTCCCCGCCAGATAAAGAGACTGTCTGCCGGTTCATGGAAAGATAACCTAGGCCAACATCGATAATCCGCTTTAGTCTAGTAGGCATATCATGAAGGATCGGCTCAAGTAGATGTAGACCTTCGGCAGGCAGTGCCGCCTCCAGTCCTTTCGTCCACTCATATACCTCACTAAGCGACCAGTCGGATACATCTATGATCGATGCGTCAGCTACTCGAACTAGACGAACTTCTTTTTTCAGGCGAGCTCCTAGGCATTCCAGGCATTGCTGCTCATGAAAAAATCCGCCATCTTTCTCCTGCGCACCAGCCTCACCTTCCTTCTCCTTATACCGCCGCCACAAACCGGGTATAACACCTTCAAACTTCGTCCCTTGGATTGGCTTAATATTAGGGAAATGGCGTTTAAAAGCTTCACTCTCCACCCCGTAGTAGAGCAAATCACGCTGAATCTCACCGTAATCCTTCAACGGTTGATCCGGGTCAAACACAAATCCGAAATGTTTTCCCGCTGCTACTAATATCCGCATCTGTATATCCCGATGAACGCCATTCAGAGAAGCTACTCCCCCCTCTTTCATGCTAAGCTCTGGATTAAATACCGCTGCTTCATTTATAGTCGCCACAGACCCAAGTCCACCACAAGCTTCACAAGCCCCTTCCGGCTTATTGAAGGAAAAATGTGACATGCCAAGTTTCTCAAGCTCAGCTCCGCAATGCGGACAGCCCATCGACTGACCTTCCATTTCCTCGTCTTCTTCTATTAGTAGCCCCCTCGCTTCAAAAGAAGGTGGTATGCTACCATTGCAAGAAGGGCAAATCCGCTCCCCTAGTCTAGAAAAAATAAACCTGACAAAGGTATAGATGTCAGTTACAGTCCCTACTGTCGAGCGTGGATTACGATTCGTAACATGCTGTCCAACGCTAATGGATGGAGACAGTCCAACAATGGACTCGACCTTTGGTTTACTGATCGTATCTGAAGTCATGCCCATGGAATCTAAATACTGTCTTTGGCATTCCCGCTGAAGTGTATCCATAGCTAACGTCGATTTTCCTGATCCCGAAGGTCCCGTTAGAACAACAAGCTTATACTTAGGAATCGTGAGCGAGACATTCTTCAGATTGTTCTCTCGTGCACCTTTAATAACAATAGCTTCTTTCACAATGATTCCCCTCTCAATTAAAGCAAGCACACATAGATATATCTCTTATCCATAACCATTTACGAATGCTGTCATACTACTTTTTTTGCAAAAGTATGCTTAATTCGATAGAATGTATTTGTAAAATAACACATTTTAAAATAACTTCATAATCAAATATCTTGATTAACGAGATATAAAGATTTTAAAAGGGGCGTTATCCTTTGTCAAGCCATGAACAAGCACAACCTACACCAGAGCAAGAACAATTTACCTTACTCATGCGTGGTCTGGGAACCCGAACGGTGGTATACCAGCAAAACGTAGCCGCCTCTCTTGGGTTATACAATAATGATTTTTTGTCTGTGGATATCCTGCGTGAAAAAGGCCCCATTACCGCTGGAGAGCTGTCCAAACTAACTGGACTTGCCACAGGTAGCGTTACTGCATTAATAGATCGTCTCGAAAAAAACGGATACGTTCGCAGACAAAATGACCCTAATGATCGCCGTAAAGTAATTATTGTCCCGTTGTATGAAAATAAAGAAGATGTCATTGACACGTACATGCCACTTCATACCGCTATGGTTAAATTGGCTGCTTCCTATACGGATGAAGAACTGGCCCTCATTTCACAATTTTTAGGCAAAGCAAGCACCGTTCTAGACGAGCAGATTGATCATCTCAGTTCCCCAACGCGTAGTAAGTCTTCTTCTTGACTCAAATGCTAAAAACAACAAACCCCGCTTATTGCATATAACATGCATAAAGCGGGGTTTGTTGTTCATGTTCCGAATTTACGGACTGGAAGGACTGTATAGCGATCAAGCACTTATGAGCGTAGGCTTAAAGCATCATTTAAAAGACGATAATCAAAGCAAGATTGTTCGGATACAGAAAGTCCGCTAACAGGAAGAGACCCTTGCGAGTGATCTTATGAACCCCTTCCATCACTTCATTATCTCACGCGATACTGCTCAAACAGCGCTGGTATAATCTCCGTTGATGCACCTGGCATTTGAGGAAGTATGTAGTGCCCATTAACTACAGTAGCCGGCTCCACAAAAATATGGCGTATCCAAGGAATGTATTCCAGCATGATCGCACCTGGTGTTGCTGCAACCAAATGCTGATGAATTTGCCCCATATCACCAACATGCGGACAAATCGGAATATCGTATGAAGCGGCTAAACCTGCAACCTGTTGCCATTCCGTAATCCCACCAACACGTGTTACATCTACTTGGCAATATTCGAGTGCCCCTTGATGGATATAATCCCGGAATGCATATTTCGTATAGACATGTTCACCTAACGCAATAGGTACATTTAATGCATCGGCCAGTTTCTTATGTCCCATGATGTCATCTGGATTTAAGGGTTCTTCTAACCAGAACAAATCAAACTCCTCTAACTTCTTCCCCCATGTCATCGCTGTATTGATATTCCACTGTTGGTTCACATCGATCATGAAGATGGTTTGATCTCCTATCGCCTTACGAACAGCTTTGCAACGATCATAGTCCTCATGTGAATCTGCTTTACCCACTTTAATTTTGACTCCAGTAAAGCCCTGCTCTACAATTTCAGTAACGTCCTTAATCAAACGTTCTTTGGACCAGTTCAACCAGCCGCCGTTTGTATTATAAGCTTTTATTTGTTTGGATTTATGTCCGCCAAGATACTGCCACAGCGGTTTGTTGGATGCCTTCGCCATAATATCCCAAAGTGCAATATCTACTGCAGCCAACGCCATATGAGTGACGCCCGCTCTACCAATCCAATGCATTTTGCCAAAACGCAGCTCATCCCAAATCTCTTTTACCATAAACGGATCTTTGCCAATTAATAAAGGAGCGTAATAACGATCAATCGTATCAACGATCATATCATCACCATGTGCACAAGTTCCTGTATACCCATATCCCACAAAACCCTCATCTGTAAAAATCCGAACGCCTGCAAGTCCCCAATGCGTAGCAACATTAATTGCATCCGTTATTGGTGGTGTAATCGGTACGTGTAAGACGAAGCTTTCTACGTTAGTAATTTTCATATTTTTCATCTCCCTAGCTTTAAATGAAATGATTACTCAATCCAAATGGAAAACCTCATCCATACTCGCCCACCATTCACCCTCTAGTGCAGACTTCACAGGATACTGACAAGGATCTGTTAAGCTCCACCATTCTTGTGTGCGAGGATCTGCAGCCATGATGGCCATATCAGCCGTATAGTCAGCCCCTGTATATTCAAAATAACTGAACAAGTAGCCGTCTCTATAAAAAATGGAATAGTTCTTAATGTTGCATTTCCTTAATCTATCCAACACTTCTGGCCATACAGATGCATGTAACGCTTTGTATTCTTCTAGCTTCTCATCCTTGACATGAATAACACTCCCATATCGAGTCATTCCGCCCCTCCCTTTCCAATAACTCATTAATAACCTAAGGCTGCTCCACCATCAACAGGGAGCGCTACACCCGTAACAAATCCGGATAAATCACTCGCTAAATACAACACGGCTCTAGCTATCTCTTCCGTTGAAGCACATCTTCCCAATGGATGCATATCGATCAAATCTTGTACTGTAGTTGCCGGATTGGGCTGTTGACCGATCCACTCTTCTAATAAAGGCGTCATTACACCTGCTGGACATATGCAATTGACACGAACTCCATCGTTCGCATAATCCAACGCTAATGCTTTAGTCATTGCAATAATTGCGCCTTTTGAAGCCGAGTATACCGGATTTTGCTTTTGGCCTACCAATCCGCTTAATGAAGCCATATTCACGATGCAGCCACGGTTTTCTCTAATCGAAGGAATGCAGAATTTAATCATCAAATAGACACTCTTCAAATTGATATCCAAGGTACGAGTCCATTCTGTTTCAGAAATATCCTCCAAGCACTTCGGCAATACAACAGCTGCGTTATTGAATAGAATGTCAATCTTGCCAAACTTATTTAGGACCCATTCTACCAATTGTTTAACCTCTAGCTCCGATGAAACATCTGTTTTCACAGCATAAGCAACAGAATCCCCACAATGAACTGAATGAATATCCTCAACTACTCTTTTAGCTTCAGCTTCATTCCAGTCCGCAATGATCACCTTAGCACCCTCACTGGCAAATAATTTGGCAGTCGCTTCGCCAATCCCGGAGCCACCGCCTGTAACAATAACGACTTTCCCTTGTAATTGCATAGGCTACACTCCAGTTTCAATAAAATGTGATGTCTCCAATTGATAAAAGCGGATCGCATTATTGCCAAAAACATCGTCTAATTCTTGCTCTGTAAGCGCTTCAGGTAAATTGTTTAACAAAATGCTTACTGTTTGATCATAGCTTGCTGCAAGCAGGCACACTGGCCAGTCACTACCGAATATGACTCGGTTTAGTCTAAATGCATGTATGACGTGTTTTATATAAAAGTTAAAGTCAGATTCTACCCAGGCCGCCATATTTGCTTCGGTAACCATACCTGAAAGCTTGCAATACATTTGCGGATATTGCGCGACCTCCGTAACCCACTCTTGCCAAGGTGAGGATTCTTGCTGGGAAATTTGTGGCTTACCTATATGGTCAATGACCGCATGTAAATTTGGCACAAGCTTGAGCAATTTCAATACGGCTGGGAATTGTGCAGCATGGATCAATAAATCAACAGGGAATCCCATCGTCTCTAACCATTTTAAATGATGAATAACATGAGGACGTTGCAAATATTCATCAGCATCAATACTTTGAAGCATTAATCGGAGGCCAATAAAATGAGGATATTTACGCAAAAGTTCAAAGGTTTCCGCAAAATTGTCCTGCTCTAAATCCAACCAGCCCACAACACCAGCTATTGAATCATGGGTCTCGCATAAACTTAGTAGAAATTCAGTTTCTTCAACAGTAGCCGCTGCTTGAACAACAATCGTTTTCGTGATTCCATGTCGTAATAATGATTCTGTCAGGTCATCAGGCATAAAATCTCGATATAGTATTGGAACTTCTGGTGTAGGCCATCCGTAATCTCCTCGACTTAATTGCCAATAATGCTGATGCGCATCAATTCTCATGCTTTCACCTCATAAATTGAGTACATTGTCAGTCTTCCATAACGAGCCGGTTCGTCAGCTTGCCGAGCTTCTCAATCTCAATCGTGACGATATCACCATCCTTCAGGTAAATCTGCTGATCTACCGGATAACCGAGGACGACGCCTTCTGGTGTTCCAGTCAGAATGATGTCTCCAGGAACAAGCGTCATATGTTGCGAAATATAACTTACGATCTCATCGCATTGGAAAATCATATCTGACGTATTGGAGTGCTGGCGGATTTCTCCGTTGACTGTACATTTAATCTCTAAATCATTCGGGTTTTCGATTTCATCCGCTGTAACTAGATAAGGTCCAAGAGGAGAGAATTTATCACATGACTTGCCTAACAGCCATTGCTGAGTCCTTAGCTGCAAGTCCCGTGCGGACAAATCATTTACGTTGCAATAACCAAATACGTGGTTAAACGCGTCCTCTTTCGTAACGTACTTAGTTGATTTGCCGATAACGATAACAAGCTCTGCTTCGTAATCAACTTTTTTCGTCACTCTTGGAACGGGAATATCGTCGCCATGTCCCGTCAACGTGTTATTGAATTTATTGAACAATATCGGGAACTCAGGAATCGCTGCGTTCGTTTCCACCGCATGCTTGCGATAGTTAAGTCCGACGCAGATAATTTTATTTGGATGAGTCACGCATGGACCGAGCGTCAACTTCGCTTCATCTAATAGGTATGAACAGTCTTCTCCAGCCATATCCAGTGCTTGAGTTGTGAATTGATCCAACCTCGAAGCCGCTGCCTCACCACCGTCAATGACTTCGTGAACGGTCATAGGTACGGAATACCCATGCTGTGTAGGCAAATCTATTAAAGCGCTTGCAACATCCAGTATCCCTTTTTCTGTTACGACCCCCAATTGGTAATCACCATTGTTAACGAATGTTAATAACTTCATTATTAATTCCCCTTCCTTTTATCGTTTTAATGCTGTTCAGGCATTTTTCCCAAAAGTTGCGCCTCCATCATTATAGAGAGGAGAACCCATCATAAATTTTGATTCATCCGAAGCGAGAAATAAGGCGGCTTGGGCAACATCCTCAGGTAAGCCGAGCTCTTCACTAAGCTGACGCTTCTTTATTGACGCAATCGCAGTTTCCGGATTATCGTAAGAGGTTTTTAAGTAATTCTCAACGAACGGTGTTAGGATTGTACCTGGTAAAAGGGCATTTACACGAATATTGTATGCTGCGTAATCTACTTGCATGGATTTCGTCAGGGCCAATACCGCTCCTTTGGTAGCTGAATAAGAAGCTCTTCTGGCGAGCCCGATTTCTGCGACGCAAGAGGACATATTAATGATGTTGCCAGATTTTCGTTTCATCATATGAGGAAGCACATATTTGGAGGGCAAATATACCCCCCGAATATTAACCTGAATTACCCGTTCCCATGCATCCGGTTCAACTTCATGCAAAGCGCCTACTCCGCTAATCCCTGCATTGTTAAAAAGCACATCTATATGACCATATTGTTCAATGATTTGATCTACCATCTGCTCTACAGATTCAGCATGGGTCACATCCGCATGGATGAAATGACCTTTTCCTCCATCTGCATGAATATCCTTCAAAGTCTCTATACCTCTAGCTTCATCTAAATCGTTCACAATTACAGTTGCACCTTCACGAGCAAACAGCAATGCCGTGCTTCTCCCGATCCCTGAACCTGATCCCGTAATTAAGATGACTTTATTGGCTAATCTCATTAATGATTGCCTCCTTGGTATAGCGATAACCGATTCGCCAAATGACGAATTTCAGCCTCCGCAACATCCTTCTTTTTCTCCCAGATATGCTGCTGCATGGTACAGCTCACTGCTGCGATAGCCTCACCTGATTTAGATAGGATCGGGGCTGAAACACAGCTGAACCCAACGATAACTTCCTGCTCATCGAAAGCAATCCCCTCATCGCGGATGATTCGCAGTTGCTTAACCAGATCCGCCTTCGTTTTCAATGAATACTCTGTAGCGCTCGTTAATTCTTGAATCGGGTACAATGAATCCAGATCTTTATCATCAATGAACGACAGGAGCAATTTTCCAAGTGCAGTCACATGAGCAGGGAACTTCATACCGGGGCCGGATGCTAGCCTGACCATAGTCGGCGCTTCCTCCTTAGCTAGATACAACACTTCATTACCTTCAAGTCTGGCCAACTGAACTGTCTCTTGCAGACGATCTCTTGTGGCGGTAGCTTCTCGGTGAAATGATGAGATTAAGTCCTGACCTTGCAAGTAGGAATCTCCCCACCTTCCCGCAGCGGAGCCAACGGCATAAGTATCGTTAGTATCTCTATTCACCCAATCAAGTACTTCCATAGTCTGCAAAATAGAGTACATAGAACTCTTATGGATACCAAGCTGATTGGATAAATCAATTAATCGATGCTTATAGGGTTCCTCTGATACAAGGCGTAGAATCCCGTCTGCTTTCTCCAAAGCAGGCACCCAATATTTTTTGTCCATGTGAGCACCTCCTTCAAACATTATACAAAACCAAGTTTTCTATACAAACTAATTTTAATTTTATTAGTTATATTTGGCAATCTTTTTTTTCAAAAAAAAGACGATAGCTCCTAAGCTTGCTTAGGTTAACTATCGTCTTTATATTCATATTATCTCCGAATACCAATCGTTACAATTTCGCATGGACCGATCTGTAAGGCCGAACTACCTTTCTCTTCGCTAGAGAGTGGGTGGCTCTCCTCTTCCAGGATCGACGTCTTATAGAAATACTGCTGCGGTATCGTTGAACGGATGGTCAGGTCGGTACTCTGCTGACTCATGTTGTACCAGCGAAGCAGTAGGTCTCCAGTCTGCTCGTTCATTTTTAGAGAGGAAAATGCGAGCTCCTGACTCTCCCATTCGAATGGAGTATACACCGGAGCAATCGCTCCTTCATGTACATCAGTCTGACATACGACCCAAGGAATCTGGAATTGATAAGCTTCAGCAAAAGCACCTGAGGTTATACCATCTCCTGTGTGTGGGATGAGCTCCATACGTACAACGTGCTCTCCGAGACATTGCGCTTCTGGAGTTGGGAACAAACCCCAGTCTCCCAGTTCACCCACGCTACGGAGTAATGTAATCGCAATGGTGTTACGACCATCTCTTAGCACTTCATATTCATTTAATCCAAAGTTAGCGACAGTTAGACCGGCTGTTTCATTACTGATATCAACAAAGGCCTGCTGATGCTGCGTGTTACTCGGATTCATCCATTCTGTAGCTGGCTCAATATTCCGCTCCGCAACCTCAAACATCGAATCCACATGATGTGTGGCGGCGTTCAAATCTGTCGGAAATAGCGCACGAATCCGGTGATCTTTGGCTTTATTGTCTATCGTCGTTTCGATATGCAGCCCCTTCCCGCCCCGCTCCAAGCTAATTACGGTACGAAGTTTAAGAATGACTGTGTCACTACTGCGCTGCGCTTTCCGCTCCGGGTAGTACACAAGGGCACGCTGTTCCTCGTCCAGCTTATTATCTGCTGAGGCTGGAATCTCCCAGTCATGCTTAATTTCCACAGATGCTCGATAAGGTGTATTTTCCAGAACGCAAATATTCGCCTGTAGTCCCTTGGTCGTTAAAGCTTGTTCACCCTCTGGCTGTTTATACATGTATTCATTCCCGATATCACCTGTGTTCTCATACACACCAAGATCCCGGTAGGTCATGCCACTGGCTTTGTCACTTAGCGTAAATGAACCATTATCATGGATCACTACTTTGATGGCCTCATTCTCCAACACCCGATCCCCTTGAAGCAAAGATTCAGGAGCTATAGGCAACCCTGCGTTAGCACGACGAACCCACGCATATGCACGAAGACCCAGCGCCGGAACTTGCACAGCTTCAAAGGTAAGTCTTACTCGGCGGCACATATAGGGCTGGCGGAATTTATCGTCAGGCAAATCATAACCAAACTGAAGACCCAAATCCTCCATCTGGCATGTAATGGCATTCCCTTGATCGTCTACTAATTCACGACCGTTTAAGTCAATATCTTTCATACGGCTGGCTGTTTCTTCTAGAGAGAAACCCTCTCGCAAATATAGACGTGCCGCATCAATTTCTATGCTCACTGTACCCGTGCGTCTCCCCCCTGTCATATTCATGACTACTAACGGAAGCACTTCTTCACCATATGCTGCAAAACCGGACGTATCCACAGCTTCAGCGATCATGCGCTTACTATCATCAACAATGGTCTCTGCTACATGACGGCTTTTATCAAACCGGGTTACCATTTCGCGATGTACCTCATCCACGCTGCAGCCACAAATGCTATCGTGAGGATGATTCTGCATTAGCGTCTTCCAGGCATAGGTGAACAGATGATGAGGGTAATCTTTGCCCAATACATGTGCGAATGAAGCGAGTGGCTCGGCCACCTTTTCAAGCAAGACTTGCCCTCCCTGATTCATCTGTTTCAAATAGACACGAGCAGATGCGGTATTCACTAACGTCCCCCATCCGTCAGTGTGCTGGCTCCGCAGTTCGCCCTTTACGGTCGACAAATTGTTGTGATCCATTACATCCTCTACAGCTTTAAGGTAATCAGGGAAGTTGGAATGGATAAACTCCATATCTGGATATAACCGCTTCGCAGTTTCAATAGCCTCCGGCAAATCCAGTTGAGCTGGTTGATGATCGCAGCCGTTCATGAATAACAACTCGCCTGTAGAGGCAAATTTCCGAGCATCTGCTAACTTCTTCTCCCAGAACTCTTTTGCCTCCGCTTCATTCACTGGCACTTCGTTTCCGTTCGAATACCAATTCGCAAATAGAATTCCAAGCACTTTCGATCCATCCGGACCTTCCCATATCAGCTCGGAGAACGAAGATTCATATCCACCGTCCGATACTGTATTGTTGAATCCAGTCGGCTTTACACCTCTTCCAAAAAAGGCATTATTGATGCCTGATTGCTTCATTAATTGTGGAGTCTGACCCACTAGACCAAAGGTGTCCGGAAAATAACCGATCTTAGAAGGTTCACCGTAACGCTTCGAATCCTGATGACCAATCTGCATATTACGTACATTTGCCTCTCCGCTGGTAAGGAAAGCATCTTGCAGAATATACCAAGGTCCAATCAGTAGACGACCTTCCGTAATATGTTTTTGTAGACGATCTTGATTCTCGGGACGAACTTGAAGATAATCTTCCAGAATGATTGTCTGTCCGTCAAGATAAAAACTCTTAAATTCACCATCCTCATCCAATCGATCCAGCAATTCATCGACCAGTTTAATCAGGCGTACATGATGCTTTTCATATGGAAGATACCATTCCCGGTCCCAGTGAGTATGAGAAATAATATGGGCAGTCTGAGGTTTAATAGATTTATTTGAGCTATCCAATGTGAAGACCTCCTTATATGCAATACGTACTCTCTACTAAGATCCTTAATGTAGTAGATGTGGATAAGTTATATGGATTTCGACTTCCTGCTGGCGATACACGCCAAGAAGATCACCTTTATAGTCCGTAGCAAACAGGACTGAACGTTCCTGTTCCAACAAGAACGCGTAGGTTAGGCCAGTGGCTGAATCCTTCACCTCGATTTTCGCATCCTGAGCATATTCCGATACGAAGGTGAAGAGAGCCCCCGTAGCAAAGCTCAATTTCCGTCCGTAGATACCTACTAAGTCCCCTCCGCTAATCCACTCCAAGTCACACTCCACATGAGCAGCATGGAGCGCGTAGCGATACAGTGCAGAAGTAGTATCACTTCGGTCGCTCAATTCAACGGGCAGTGGACTCCATAGGAGTCGACCCTTGCCAAGCGGGATGTTTATGACTGAGTCTATAGTAGAGCTTCCGCTTCCGCCGGATTCGTGAATCATCGTTTCCTTCGATACCTCAGCAATCCTTCGGTGACCGAAGGAGACGGGGAGTTCTTGGCCTTGAAGGCTAAGCACTTCTTCACGGCGCACATTACGCAATTCACGCTTGCCAAGAATATCACTTAAGCGCTCTGAAGAACGCCAGTAAGCATCAATGTCGAGCGGGCCTGTAGCAAGCAATACCGCACCTGTCTCTTCAACGATGTGTAACAACCTTTCCATCGCTGCATCATCGAAGTTATGCGCGCTTGGCAGTATAATAAGCTTCACAGGATGGTTCTCCAAATCATCTAGGTGGTATTCAGAAGCCCCTCTAAAAGGCATCTTTAGATCATATGAAAGAATACGGGTAAGCTCTGTTGTAGCAGCGAAAGCCAGCTTCCGGTTAGAGAAATCATTCGAATACGGAAACACCACAGCGATCTCTTCCAGTTTCCGATCTCCAAATACGTCACGAATGCCTTCTATAAACTTCCCGAAGTCATAAGAGACATCCGCCTCTGGCTTTTCGGTTCCATCTGCTCTCAATGCTCCGATATGGGACTCATTCGCATTATCCATATAGAAGTTCGTATTCCAAATCCAGTGTATGGCCCCCGCACCAGCAGTTCCAAACGCATAGGCATATTTGCGTTCGAGTAGATTTCGCAGCTCTAGCTCCGAACGTTTGGCTCGTCCATCAGGAGTTTCTACATACATGACGCCAGTCTCTTGAATTAGGTTTGGCTTATTAGGCGTCTTGGCAAAGATACCATCCCACACCAGATAATCATTAAACCACCAGGAATGAACAGTGGTGTAATCCACCGCCTCCTCGTAGAAGAACGGCGAAGGTCGCTGCGCCCCTAGCCCTTCATCCTGCCCAACCGTAACCATCTGATCTGGACATTGCTCCTTAATGGTGTCATATAACTGCCTCACCCACCGGTTATGCATATCCATGGAGAACAAGCAATAATCAAGCCAACGCGTCCCTCTTTTAGCACTGTGCATATCCTGAACATCGAAGTTCATCTCTTTCGCTTCTGGCAGCCCTGCCGATGCAAAGTCCGGAAGCTGTGCGGGTGTCATATTCCAACGTTCCTGTAGTACTTCGATTTCCCCATGTCTATGTCGAAGCCATTCTATGAAAGCTTGTTGCTCGAAGCGATCATGACATGAACTCGGACCATCCGAGAAAATCCGTGCCGGATCAAACATCGACGGTTCATTAATAAGATCCCAATCTACATTCGAAGACGCTTTATGACGAGATACAATAGAACGAATGAAACGCTTCTGAGCCTCAACACTTTGTGGGTCCAAATAAGGATTTACCCCACCCCACGTTTCCGGTGTGAAGGAGAAGAACGTGAAAGTCACCTGAAGATCATGCTTCTTCGCCGTCATGATAAAGGCATCAATCGCTCGCAGTACCTCTTCTGAAACATGACCATCGTCTTGCATCACATTACGATAAGCAGTCCAGATTCCTGTTCGGATCCAGTTAATCCCTGCCTTCCGCATTTGACCCATATCGCGATCCCATACCCCAACGTTCGGCAGAAATAGAAATTTCCGTGCCACATCACTCGTCATATAAGTCATTCCCACAACAGGTAGTGGACGCCCATCTTTTATGAAATAATCTCTTCCACTCGTTACCGGTTCACCTGCTGCCAGAAGTTCAGGGGCATGCCCCCAGAACCCTTGACGTAGAATGCGAACCTCACCATCACTGGCTTCCGCTTCGCAGACCACTTGGAACAGACCACTCCTAATTTCCAGAGGAATAGGCACCCGAACGATGTTAAGCTCAGCATTAGCCTTCATCTCTAAACAATGGGACCAATGTAAGGAGGGATCGGATTCATGCTCAACATGCATTGTTAACTTCCATTTGTCTTCATTTCGCAAAGAAGGTTTTACCCGCTCAAGCTGCTGAATCTGAAGTGTCAGAGAAGCCCGTTCTCCTGACTCATATGACGCGTAATTTGGCTTAACCCACATTTCCGTTACACCCTTACTACAGAAACGAACCCACTCAGACATCGCGGACAGCCCTTTTTCCTTCCATAAAGAAGCCGTTGCAGCCGTATTTACGAACAGCCAGCGTGAGCCTGCAAATAAACCAATCGTATTCTCCCAAAGAACTACTGGAGCAGCAGTTTCCCGCCCCTCATGCGTAATTCCCTTCAAAAGCGGGTAAATCCGTGTACTCATCGGACCTGCTGACCCCATTTGATGGGGTAAATCACTCGTCTTCGTCGTATGTGGCACAAGGTTCCATGTCTCTTCACTCGCTATAAAAAGAGCTTCTTGCCCCTTAAGCAGAGGAATGACATCTGATGCAAGCAAGGACTGGTTGCGAGAACAATCAACACGCAGTACCTCATGAATAGACAGCTCTTGATGATAAGAGGTCTGTTCCGCTTCCACATGCCATTGTTCATTTTTCCAGCGAACGGGTTGTTTGAAGGGGGCACCTCCAATGCTGATCAGTCCACCACCTCTTTGCAAATATCCAAGAATATCTATCCATGCCGCTTTTGGGAAATAGGGTGCATGCAGATTAATGAAACATCCACCTTCGGTTTCCTTAAGCGTTGCTGCAAGCTGATTCGCATTCACGATCATACCGAACTCACGCATGGATTTAATCGCGTCACTAGGAATCGAATTGGAAATTGGGAAATCAGAATCATAGAATATGATTACAGGTCTGCTCATAGTAGTCCTTCCTTCATAGTTTTGTAGACTAGTTGGGAGAACAGACTATTGGACCAGGCAAACCATTTTCTAGTGAATATATTCGGGTCATCGACATGAAATCCTTCATGCATAAAACCAGTCCCCGCATCCGTTGCCTCTAGCATCGCAAGCATGTCCAGCTTCTCTTCCTTCGTGGAAGCCGTCAAACCTTGCATAGACAATGCCATATGCCAGATATAATCTTTCGGAGTATGTGGACTGCCAATCCCTTTCGCTGCTGTTCCTTCGAAGTAAAAAGGATTCTCCTTGCTCAGCGCAAATCGGCGTGTATTCTGATAAATCTCATCATCTGCTGTAACATAGCCGAGATAAGGAATCGACATGAGCCCCGGTGTTCCCGCATCATCCATCAAGCAGTAGTTGCCGTAGCCGTCGGTCTCATAGGCGTAGATTGGTCCGAATTTCGGATGACGATAAATACCATACAGCTTGATTCCATGATCAATGTCCGCTTCTAATGCTTTAAGCTCTTTTAGAAATTCAAGATCACGGAATACCCATTCTGCGAATTCCTGCATATGACGTAATGCAACAACGGCGAACATATTCCCCGGGATATTGTAATGGAAGTCGCAAGCATCATCGCTTGATCGGAACCCGGACCAGACCATCCCCGTGTAATTTACAGGCATACCAAGGCCGTTGTTGCGTAACGTATCTTCAGGAATTCCATTATTACGCGTAAAGCTGTAAGGAGATAATTCAGCATGGCGCTGCTCTGTTCTAAATAAGTTGTATATTTTGACCATTGCTGCCTTAAATCCGGCGTCGAATATATCAGCCTTCCCCGTTTCTTTCCAATAGGCATAAGCCAGATGCATGGAAAAACAGAGAGAATCGATCTCGAATTTACGTTCCCACACCCAAGGGGACATTTCCGTAATATCGCTAGTGCTCCAATGCCAGTCATTCGCTGTTTCGTTAAACGCATTGGCATACGGATCAATATGTATATACTGAATATGTCGTTTAATTAAACCGCTAATGATACGTTGAAGATCCGGATCATTCTTCGCAAATGGCACATAGTGCATAACCTGCTCCACAGAATCTCGCAACCAGGAAGCTGGAATATCTCCAGTAATGATGAATGTTGTTCCATCATCCATGAGCTTAGTCGTAGTCTCAAGTGTATTCGGAAAGCAGTTCTTGAAAAGCTGCAATAGTTTAGGCCGATGAGCTAACTTCTCCTCTGCTTCGTTCAATACTTCTTGAATCGCTTGTGGAAGCGGAAGCTTCGGCATTGAGATGGTTGGCAGTCTGAATTGTTCCATATTTCCACTCCTCTTGATAAAAATGAGTATAGATAGAGAGACGGGCAGCATAGCTGCCCGTCTCCACTAATCCTATTTGCGTTACCTTTAGATTAATCGTAGGCGTTTTGTTACGTTCAAAGCTTATTTCTTTGTCTGGTTCCACTCATCAAGCTGCTTTTGAACTTCAGCAATGACTTTATCCAGTCCAGCTTCTTTAAATTTCTTGGTTGCTTTTGGCAGATATGTTTTAGGATCAACAGAACCTGTGTATAGCGCTGGCATAAATTCTTTAGTTACGTTGTTGATGGCCGCTACTTCTGTTTTTACAGGTGTAGGATCAAATGCAAAACCGAAGGTAGGGGCTTCTTTTGATGAATCATTAAACTTCTTGAAAGCATCCCATTTATCAGCAGGGTCATCAGCATGCAGATAAGTCAGTAACATATTTCCAAGCGTGAAGCCTGGCATTGCATAGCTATCTTGCATAGCTGGCAGATCTTCAATGACATTCTCGGAAATTTTCTTATAATGAGTGCCTTCGATACCATAGTTGAGCAAATTGCGTAAGTACTTATCTGTATTCAAAAGATTCAAGAACATCATAGCCCGTTCAGGATCACCTGAGGTTACGGAAATAGCGTGCATCGAACCTGCAGCGGACTGTGTATACACATAAGGCTCATGCATAGGCGAAGTTACAATTTCATAACCTGCTGAACGAGACCAACCTTTTTCTGCATAAGGCTGTGTGATTTCGCGATCGGCAAACCATTTACCTGTCTTAATGTTATCAATACCTTCAAGTGTTGCAACGTCTGGGCGTAAGTAACCTGCTGTGTAAAGTCTGCGCATCGTATCTAACGATGTTGCAAGTTCAGGTGTCTCCAGAATATTAACAACCTTACCATCTGTGGAATCCATATAGACACCGATAGGTAGCTCATCACCTAGTACATAGTCAAATGGCATGAATGGTTTAAAGCCTTTAGGAACAGCTAGCGGTGTAATTTCCGCAGGCTCATTCTCTTTAATCGTTTTAAGAAGTGGCTCTAGATCATCCAACGTACGAATATTGGAAATGTCCATGTTGTATTTATCAACATATTTCTTATTGAAGCGCCATACCCATTGCTGTCCAAGCTCCTTATTTACAGGAACACCATAGATCTCACCTTTAATCTTAGTTCCTTCTAAGAAACGTGGGTCCAAAACTTCTTTCGTTTCCTTTCCATACTTATCTAACAGATCGTTCAGACCCAAGAAGGTACCGTTAGCTGCGTTACGGCGGAAATCATTTGTCCAAGAAGAGGTAAAAGCAATATCATAAGGCTCACCAGAAGCGGTAATGACTTGCATCTTCTTATCGTAATCACCCCAATCGAACATCGTAATGTTCAACGTCGCATTAATTTTTTCTTGGGTATATTTATTAACTTCTTTTAATACAAGATCCAAATCCTTTTGAGGTCCACCAATTAAATACATCTTCAGCTCATATGGCTTTAATTCCGATGTACTCCCTGCTGCCGCTGAATTGTTTGTTTCTTTAGCAGCATTTGTATTATTATTCGAACCACATCCAGCAAGAAGGCCAGACAAAAGCATTGTTCCAGCAAGAGCGAGCGTTAAACTTTTTTTCACTTTCATTTCTATTTTCCCCCTTTAGTTTAATTAACTCTTTATTTATATCGACTCCTGTTCTAGCGATTCGAATAAATACATCTTAGTAGTGTTACTCTTTTAAAGAGCCCACAGTTAAGCCTTTTACAAAATACTTTTGGAAGAAGGGATACGCTAGTGCTATAGGCAAGGTCGCCAGTACAACCATCGCCATACGAACGGTTTCTGTCGGCAATGTCGCAGCAATCTCAAAGCTTGATCCCATCTGCATGCTGTTCTGGATAACAAACTCCATATTATTCTGAATTCGCATCAGCATCGCTTGGAGCGGTACAAGACTCGCATCATCTATATACAGCAGCGCATTAAACCAATCATTCCAATAGCCCAGCGTACAGAACAATCCAATCGTTGCAATCCCCGGTAATGAGATCGGAAGTACAATTTGCAGGAACGTCCGAAACTCCCCTGAACCGTCAATTTTGGCTGCTTCAATGAGTGCATCAGGCACTGAAGTCTGGAAGAAGGTCCGCATCACTAGAATGAAAAAGGCATTCATCGCTATTGGCAATATTAAAGCCCATATCGTGTTGTACAAATGTAAAAACTGTGTGGCCACAATATAGTTTGGAACCATTCCGCCTGAGAATAACATCGTGAAGAAGGCGAAGAAGCTGAAAAAATTACGATAGCGAAATGATCTTCGAGAAAGAACATAGGCGTAAGTTGTAATTAGAAATAAGCTAATGAGCGTACCTAGTACAGTAACAAGTAAGGTAACTCCAAAGGAACGAAATAACTGATCACCTGTGTTAAAAATAAACTGATACGCCGCCATACTAAATTTTTCTGGAATTAAGCTAAATCCATTTAAAGCGAGTACTTTCTCATCTGTAAAAGAAATGGCTATGACAAACAAGAACGGAAACACACAGGTAAAAGCGAAAACTCCAATCACAATATTGAGTACCACATTCCAAAAAGGAGTAATGGCGTTGTTGTCGACTTCTTTCGGCTTACGTTTGAATACTTCCATAACGTCAATTGACTCCTTTCTAGAATATCGCGTTTTCTTTGCTGATCTTTTTCACAATAGAATTCGTTACAATTACCATGATAAATCCAACGATCGATTGATATAGACCCGCTGCTGTACTCATCCCTAGGTTTCCTGTCGTACTCATGCTTCGATAGATATAAGTATCGATAACATTCGTTACGGAGTATAGAACACCGGAATCCCGAGGTATTTGATAGAATAGACCGAAGTCAGATCTAAAAATACCACCAATCGCTAGAATAGTTAGCGTTACCATTAAAGGTTTAAGCAAAGGAAGTGTAATAAACTTAATTTGCTGCCATTTGCTGGCCCCATCAATCATTGCCGCTTCATAGTAGGACTTGTCGATACCCGCTATAGCCGCTAAGTAAACAACACTTGAATAACCAATTGATTTCCAAATTCCCATGAAAATTAGGATATATGGCCAAAAGCGAGTATCCCCATACCAGGAAACAGGATCGCCTCCGAAGTAAACAATCACTTGATTCAAGATTCCTTTATCTACACTTAGGAAGCTGAATGTAAAGAAACTAATAATAACCCAAGAAAGAAAATAAGGCATAAACATCGCCGTTTGATAAACTTTGGCCATCCGTTTGTTCACAAGTTCGTTCAAGGTGATTGCAATGCCCACCGCAAGAACTAAACCGAGAGAGATCAACGCCACGTTATACAGTATCGTATTTCTTGTAATAATATAGGCGTCCTCTGTCGAGAACAAAAAGTTGAAATTTTCAAGGCCAACCCACTTACTATTTAAAACGCTTGCAAAGAATCCGTCCCGATGAATCTTGAAATCCTTAAATGCAATAATGGTTCCGAACATCGGTAAGTAACAAAAGATTAGGAACCATATTGTCCCTGGTAATACCATAAACCACAGTACTTTATCCTTATTTAAGCTTTTGAAAAATGCAGACACTATTCCACATCCCCCTTCTCTATCCCCAAACAATCCCCGTAATACCCTTTCGATCTTATTTCCTTGCCCCTTTAACTATCTTTAATTCTGCGCTATAAAAGCGGTTTCATAAAGTTGAAAAACTCCAGAATGATATGTAAAAATTAAAGATCGCAAGAAAAAACGACCTCCGTGAGGCTTCAAATCCCTTAAGATTTGAACAAAAAAAAGGAAACATTCCCGTGACCAACGTTCGTGAACCCTCCACTTGAACGTGATACCCGGGAACATTTCCTAAATTCTACGCCTTTTCTTTTTTATACATATTTCGAAGTTCTGTTGGAGATATGCCTGCTGATTTTTTAAACTGGCGATAAAAATACGCTGGATCTAGATACCCTACTTCAGCTGCTATTTCATTGGTTAATAACGTAGTTTGAAGCAGCAGTTGTCTTGCTTTTTCAATTCGGAATTGATTCACATAATCAGAGAAGCTTCGCCCCATCTCCTTCTGAAATAGCTGTCCCAAGTAAGTAGGATGCATATTCATTCGCTGACTGAGCGTCTTCAGAGATAGTTCTTCTCTATAATGTTTGCTCACTTGATCCACCATATATCTCATATTCGGACTGAGTTCATCACTCACTAGCGATAATTGGTCCAGCGTTTCATTCACACTTTCCTGCACATGATGAAGCAACTGCTCAATGGTATGGATGCGTAGCAAAGGATTAAACACAGCACTGAAATTACAGTTTTTCTCCATATTCTTAGCGATCAACATTAATTCAATCGCCACGTTGTAATTATCAATGCGTGTAATCACGCCACATCCGAACAGCTTTTGGAATGTTTCTGCGATAAATTGATTTGCCGCCTCACGCTCTCCAGATAATAATAGTTTAGTAAATGCTTCATAATCAATTTCGAGCTTTTCCTCATGTAACACCATCTTCGACAGTTGGTCCACATCTATAATCGGGTAGCCCGGCAGCATCAGATGATCCACATATAAACTTTTCGCTTTTTTATAACTTTGTGGTACTTCTTGAAAAGTATATTCCTTACTTCCTATCGTAATCCAGACAGACTTTCCTAATTCATGCATAATCTCACATTGCACTTGTTGCAGCATGCAATACATTTCTTCTTTGTTCTCATCTTCAGCCGACTCCGCAACAATAAGAACAAGATCACCTTCCATATCTATAAAAACAATAACTGTTCCGCGCTCTGCTACGGACTGCACAGCGATTCGATAACATTCTTCCATAAGTTGATTAGGGTGCAGTTGACCCTCATCCTCTTCATGTTCCGTAATAAGCCGAATCGCAGCCACCGTAAAACATGAACAGTCCAGAGAAATATTTAAGACTTTTGAACGATGCAATAGCTCCTGTCGATCTATATTTCCAGTGACCCAACGATTTAGAATATTGTTACGTAAAACTTGCTGATCCTCCTTCGCATGAAATTGTTCAACATCCTCTTGATTGAGGACCTCAACAATTTGCTCAATGGTCGATTCCAATTCTTTTATATTAATGGGTTTAAGAATATAATTCTCAATGCCTAGACTCATTCCAGCTTTTAAATACTCAAATTGTTCATAGCCGCTTAAGATAATAAATCTCATTTTTGAATCAAAAGACTTAATTTGTTGAATGAGTTCAAGTCCCGTCAGCTTTGGCATCGTAATATCTGTAATTAATATGTCAATGGCTTCGTTATGGCTATGCAGAAATTCTAAAGCTTCTTCCCCATTACTCGCTTGCCCTGCGATTCTTAGTCCATAATCTTCCCATTCGATCACTGAACGTAATCCTTCAAGAATAAGAGGTTCATCATCCACAATAAGTATGTTGTGCATTATTTAATACTCTCCCTTACCACTGGTATATTCATGATGACTGTTGTTCCTACACCGATCTCACTAGCAATCGATAATCCATATTCAATCCCATAATAAAGCTTAATTCGCTCATTCACATTACATAGTCCAAGCGAGGAAGGTGGTGCATCCATTCGCATACTGACTTGAAGTGTTTTTTGAAGTTCCGTTAGCTTGCTGGGAATAATCCCATTTCCGTTATCTCTAATAGCAATTTGAATGCTACCGTCTGATTCAGTTACTTCAATGCGGATTAAGTTATCGGAGCGTTCGGGCCTGAATCCGTGAACAATATAATTTTCAATGACCGGCTGAATCAGCAGTTTAACGATAGAACAATTCATAGCCACTGGACTTATTCGCGACTCGATTTGAAGCTTATCTTTATGCCTAATCTGAAACAGCTCAAGATATAGATTGCAATATTCAATCTCATCAGCGATGGTAACAACCATACTTTTCTTAATCATCGTTCGGAATAACGTAGATAAAATGTAAATCATCTGACCTACATCCTTCGCACCTTGCGAAATAGCCCGCATCCTTATAGCTTCAAGCGTATTATATAAAAAATGCGGATTAATCTGCGATTGAAGAGCAACGAGTTCTGCATTTTTTTGCGTAATTTCTGAAATGTAAACTTTATTAATATACAGCTCTAGTCTTTCACACATATAGTTAAAATTGTTGGCAATAAGCTGCAATTCATCCTCCCGGTTAAGATGAATGCGCGTGCTTAAGTCGCCTTCCTGTAAGCGCTTCATAGATTTGACAATGATCTTCACTTTTTTAGAGAAACGTAAAATTATTCCGTATGTAATGGACATTGCCGCAACAATTAGTGCTGCCGTAATCCCGATAATCCAATTTCGTACTACCACCATTTCTTTATTGACCTGCGACTTCTGAATGATTCCTGCCACAATAAGACCTGAGCTATTCGTTGTATTTAAGTTAACTTTGGATAATCCATCCAGTGCAGTCCAGTTGTCTGAATAAAGACCAGCGATATGCGGATACTGCTGTCCCATATACCTTCCTAAGGAATCATATATGACGTCACCGCTTGGTGTTAGAACCAACACTTGACCATTATTCTCTGTACCTTTCGTACCAAGCCATTTTGAAATAAGTTCAGCATCAAAATCTATAATGAGCATACCGATCGTTTTCAATGAAATCGGATCTTTAAGCTCCCTAGTCATCGTATACAAATTGTTATTGTCTTCCCTTATTTCCTTAAGTAATAATTTTTTTTCATGCGAAACCCAACCATTCTTGGGTATGGGTGATTTTTGCTCCGAAATATCTATATCTCTTTTGTAGAGCTGTCGTGTATTATTCTTATATAAATAATAAAATTCTTTCTCAGTGCTGTATAAGATAACGTCAGAGATACCACTTTTCTGATTCAAATACGTTTTGAAGTAAGTATCGAATGTATGGGGTACAAAGCTCCCAATTTCAGCAAACTGATCTAAACGATATTTAAGATAATCTCCATAATCATGTTGCAAAAAGTAGGACAAATCCTCACTTACAGAAGCATCACTATAAATTTGCTGGATGGCCAATTGAATCCCTTCGTACTGCTGATTCATATATAAACTCACGTAATCCAGTACCTCTCGATTAGCATCAACATGTTGACGCGTGATCGTCTGTTCATAGTATTTATAAACGGTAATGGAAGAGGCAATAAGCGTAATAATGATGATGGATGAATATATAGCTAAAATTTTATTAAACAGTTTTTTTCGTAAATGATTTTGATAAAATTTCTTTATATTCAACAAATTCACCTTCCTTCAAAATCTAGCCTTTAGGATTAGAAGCTTAACACCACCTTTCTTTTTGTGCAATGGGAGCGCATTCATTTTTAGATGTAAATCTTTCCTCCTTGCAACCTTTTTCTTTATCATGAGTTTACATCTCGCTAAAAATCGTCTATAGTTGGTTTCTACCCCCCAAACAAACCTGTAATCACCCTATAAGTCTTATAATCCTCGTCCCCCATCAAGATAATGGAGGGCTATTACTCATGTTTCTAACCAAACGTAAACTCAACTCCCAACTAAACGAGATTTCCGAATATCGTTACCGGGATCGAATACACATTCCTTTTTTCAATTCTATGATTGACGAACAAGGTGAAATTGCAGCGGAACCACCCGTGGATGGAGAATGGTCTAAGCTACAGGTTGGCGATACCTGGAAAGGCCGCGATTTGTATTTATGGCTAACGACACAGATAGACGTACCCGCCTCTTGGGCAGGACGCAGGGTACTGGGTCGATTTGATTTTGGCGAGACAGGTGCCGGAAACAACTCCGGCTTTGAATCTTTATTCTTTTACAATGGTAAACCCTATCAAGGTGTAGATTCCAATCATACAGAAGTGTTCTTGCCGGATGAAACGGTAGGTACGCAGCTTCCACTTACCTTCCGTTTATGGTCGGGTCTAGAAGGTGGCGGTCCTAAAAAAGATCAAACACATGGCATTCGTATGGCAGAAATTTGTTGGCTGGACGATGCAACGGATGATTTCTACTTTACTGCACTTGCTGTAGTTGAGACGCTGAACGTACTCGATTCAAAAACACCAGAATATACACAGCTGCTAAGTACAGTAGACCGCTCGTTTCTTCTGATTGACTGGTCTCGTCCAGGTTCAGAGGTCTTCTACGCTTCGATTGAGGAAGCTCGTAATTATTTGCGTGATGAAATTAATAAAATGGAAAAGTCTTCGCCAGTTACTGTTACCTGTATTGGTCATACCCATATTGATGTAGCTTGGTTATGGCAATTGAAGCATACCCGTGAGAAATGTGCGCGTTCCTTCTCGACCGTACTCCGTCTGATGGAAATGTTCCCTGACTATACTTTTTTACAGACTCAACCTCAGCTCTATGAATACATCAAAAACGATTATCCAGAAATCTATGAGAAGATTCGTGAACGTGTTGCTGAAGGACGCTGGGAAGCTGGCGGTGGCATGTGGCTCGAGGCAGATTGTAACTTGACCTCAGGTGAGTCTCTTGTCCGTCAATTGCTATATGGTACTCGCTTCTTGCGTAATGAATTTGGTGTTGAATGTGATTATTTATGGCTGCCTGACGTATTTGGCTACAGCTGGTCCTTGCCACAAATTCTAAAAAAATCAGGAATTAATACGTTTATGACCACGAAAATTAGCTGGAATCAATATAACCGCATGCCACATGATACCTTCCAATGGCGTGGTATTGATGGCACTGAAGTATTAACACACTTCATTACAACACCAGAGCCTTGGTCTGAAGAAGATTCTTGGTTCTACACTTATAATGGCCGCATCATTCCTAAGACTGTAAAAGGAATTTGGGATACGTACCGGGATAAAGAAGTGAATCGCAATTTATTACTTTCTTACGGATATGGTGATGGCGGCGGCGGGGTTAACCGCGAAATGCTAGAGATGCGCCGCAGACTCAACGATCTCCCAGGACTACCGAAGATTGAAACAGGAACAGCAGGAGATTACTTCCGTAATCTGCAAGAAACCGTTGCTAATACAGATCGTTATGTCCATGTATGGGATGGTGAGCTTTACTTAGAATATCACCGTGGCACGTACACTAGCCAAGCCTACAATAAGCGGATGAACCGCAAGCTTGAACTGCTATACCGCGAGGCGGAATGGCTAAACGCACTGCAAAGTGTGGTGTCTGAAGATTGGTCGAACTATCGTCAGTCCGATTTAGACGAGGGTTGGAGAATTATTTTACGTAACCAATTCCATGATATTATTCCTGGTTCTTCAATTCGTGAAGTGTACGAAGACAGTACGATTGAATATGCTCAAGCCGAAGCCATTGGTCAATCTGTATGGGAACAATCTACGAAGGCACTAGTGAACGGAAGTGAAGCCGGTAAATATACCATCTGGAACAATGCTTCTTGGGAATTAACTGAGCTCGTAGAAATTACTATAGAGCCTGGCATGGAAACAGGACATTGGATAAACACAGAAGGTAAACCATTACAAGCTCAGCGTGAAGGTGACCGTTGGATCATTGAAGTGTCCGACATTCCTTCTCTCGGATACACCACCATCTCCTTCGTGGCAGATGTGAATTCTGAGCCACTAAGCACTCCATTCAAGCTGAATGAATCAGGAATTTCAACGCCTCACCTTGAAATAGCGTGGAACGAGCAAGGTCAATTGTCATCCATCTATGATAAACACGAACAGCGTCAAGTATTAGCTAATGGAAGTCACGGTAATGTGTTCCAAGTGTTTGAGGATAAACCATTAGCACATGAAGCTTGGGACATTGACATCTACTATCAGCAAAAAATGCGCGAAGTGATCGACTGCACTAGCATTGAAGTCATAGAAAATGGTTCATTGCGTTGTATTGTGCAATTCACATGGAGCTATATGGATTCCACGATTAAACAGCAAATGATCTTACACGCTGGGCATCGTCGTATCGACTTCGTGACGAACGTAGACTGGCATGAGAAAAAACAGCTAATGAAAGTAGCCTTCCCTGTTGCGATACGAGCTACCGAAGCCACTTATGATATCCAGTTCGGTAATGTTAAGCGTCCAACACACTGGAACACTAGCTGGGATTACGCTAGATTCGAGACTGTGGGTCATCAGTGGGCAGATTTATCAGATCGTGGTTATGGCGTTAGCTTGCTGAATGACTGCAAATATGGCTACGACATCAAGGATAATGTGATGCGTCTATCCCTAATCAAATCGGCAACACACCCTGACCCTGATGCGGATCAAGGCGAACATTCATTCACCTACTCTATCCTGCCTCATACTGGGGATTGGCTACAAGGTGATACCGTCCGTCAAGCCTGGTCCATCAACAATCCACTGCGGAGCACCACGGGGCAAGCTGAAGTAGAAACAAAGTCCATGATTCGTCTTTCTACGAATACGGTTATGGTATCTGCCCTTAAGAAATCTGAAGATGGTCAAAAATTAGTTGTACGTGTTCACGACTATTCCGGAAGCCGCCAGCAGATTGATATGACGAGCGACTTGAACATTATTTCGTGGCAAGAGTGTAATCTAATGGAACGTCCTGAAGGTGAGGTTCACACTGAACCTGTCATTACCTTTGTACTTGAACCTTACGAAATTAGAACATTTGAAATCGAAGTGTAGAATCTAATTAAATGAAGTAACATACAAAATCGGGGTGTCCCTGTAGCCATGTATAAAAGGCTGCGAGGACACCCCGTTTTTCGATTATGATTGTTTATTTTGAATTTAAGTATACACATTGCGCAATGAGTTAACGTAGCGTATACTCCAATTAAGGGAGAGATGTATATGAGAAGAATGGGGAAAATTACGATATTCACATGCATTGGATTATTGAGCCTTGCTTTGATTGCTATTCTTGCGATTAGCGCTTTTGTGATCAAGAGACCGGCCACCACCACCCCCGTAATCACGGAAGTGAAGCCTTATGAGTGGAATAAAATCAAGCTGGACGGAAATGTCATTTCAAGTGATGAATCAGAGTATTTTATCTGGAATAAAAAGGGAGAGACTAATAACTGGATCATCTTTTTTTCCGGGGGAGGGGCCAGTTGGGATGCCCAAAGCGCCGCGCACCCAATCAAGCTAATGAACTTCATTAAAGGTGGAGATACGGGCAACTATTTCCAGAACATCCCCTTCTATATGCTGACATTGCTGAGAGGCATGATGGATACGGATAACCCTGCCAATCCTTTTCATGGATGGAATGTGGTCTACCTTCCCTATTCGACGGGTGATTTCCATATCGGTAACCGTACGGCTGAATATAAAAAAGAGGACGGCAGCACCTTTATAATGCGTTATAACGGCAGCAATAATGTGCGAAGCAGCCTTGATTGGATATATGCCAACGTGGAAAAGCCCGGCAAACTGCTAATTGCAGGTGAAAGTGCTGGTGGATTCGGGTCCGCCTTCTGGGCTCCGGAGATCGCCTCTCATTACAAAGACTCCGAGATCTTCCAATATTCAGACAGTTCCTTCCTGAAATCAGACAAGTGGCCAAATGTTGTGAATAAGGAATGGCAGGCAGACTTCGTTAAGAATTTTGGGTATACCCCTGAAGCGGATATCATCGGGGCAGCATTTAAAGCGAACGGTCATCTACTGCCTGCGAATACGGTAATATTGCAATCCTACTCGGTATTTGACGAGATTCTGATCCACTTTCAGAACAACATCAACGATTACAAGGGGCCCAGAGATCAACGCATTATTAATGAATGGTCACAGGAAATGCGGCAATCTGTATCTTCTTTGGCTGCCACTTTACCTAATTATTATTACTATCTGACCGACTATGGGCTAAATGCTAAGACGGGTACAACCCCGCACACTTTTGCAACCAGAGAGACCTTCTTTCAGGCTGAACAAGATGGTGTAAAGCTTCTGAAATGGCTAGGTGATGCAGTTAACCATCAGAAACCCTATTCAGTGGGCAGCAAGTTCCTCATGACGTCGAAGCCAGCTCAGAAATAGCACAGAATTAGCACAGAATTAGCGAAATACTCGCACAAGGCAGGAGAGAAAATTAATGAATTTGCGTGAAAAGCAGATGCAAATGACAAGGGAGATCATTAAAGATACAGCGCTCAGCTTGTTCTGTGCTCAAGGTATTGAGCGCACGGATATGGCTCAAATTGCAGAACAAGCCGGGGTCTCCCGGCGCACTTTGTATCATCATTATAAGGACAAAGAAGAATTAGCCGCTCAAATCTATGTCCTTAACCTGGAGCGGATGTTTGGACAGCTGCTGTTTGATTTTGATTTTGAACAGCCGGTACAATCACTGGAGAACATTCTGGATAAATATTTGGCTTTAAGAGATCATCAGGAATCACTGATCTACTATGATGCCATTTTTGGAGTTTACTACAGCACGCTTTCTAAGAATCCTGCAGAACTGCCTGACTTTAAGAAGGCTATGGAAGGCTGGTATTCGCGACTTATACTGCTTGACACAATAGCAGTGGATCCAGAGGAAAAAAATAAGTGGCTGAACATTCTGCAGAAGTCCACCCACCTGTATTTCATGTATTTACAAAAAGCCGTTATTATTACGCATCAGCGGGGCGGTGTGGTTACGGAGGAAGACCGGGCAACGGACCGACAATTCAAGGATTTCATTATGCATGGCGTACGGCATTCCCGATGATTAAAAGAGTCTTTTCGTAATAGGTTTCATTTCGGTATAATATACCAATCGGTATTCGTACGGCTCTAGTTATATGGAAGGAGCAATGGCTGAAATGGACATTGGCAAATATGAGAATCTAGTTCCGAATGTTTTTTTGTTCGTCGACCGCAGATCCTTCCCGGATTGGGAGATAACGAGGAGCAAAATTGATTTCCATGACCTTACCTTCATTGTGGAAGGGAAATCGAACTATTTTATTAATGGGGAGAAATTTACGGTTGAAGCTGGTGATATGCTCTATGCACCTTCCGGAAGTATTCGGGAAGCGCAGACTTTTAAGGAGGCACCCATGCGTTCTTTTGCATTTAATTTCTTCTGGGAGGGGGAGGACAATCATGTGCAGCTCCCTTTTGAGACCGTAACCAAAAACTGGAGAACTAAAGAGATCCTAGCGGACATCAAAGATTTCTCGCATGTATGGATGGGCAAACAGCCTTTTTATAAAATGAAGGCCAGAGCCATTTTTCAACTGATTGTGTATCGCCTGTTAAGCATAACCCACCATCAAGAGACACCTCTGATCGATCTGAGAATCCAAAAAGTAATGACCTATATTATGGATCATTATTCGGAGGAAGTTACGATCAAGGAACTAGCTGATTTGGTTGCCTTAAATCCTGTATATCTTGGCAAGCTGTTCAAGCAAAACACTGGTTCCACCTATAAAGAATTTATAAACAAAGTACGGGTGAGCAATGCCGAGATGATTCTGTCCGCAGGTGGCTTCAATGTGTCCGAAGTAGCAGCGCACTGTGGTTATCAAGATGTCGCCTACTTCAGTAATGTTTTCAAAAATATCAAGGGTTATCCTCCGTCATCTGCCTTGAAATAACGGAGGACCCTGAACCATTCGGAGATTCAACCCTCAAATTAGATCTAACTATGAATTAGTACGTCCCCCTAGTATGAAAGCTCTCCTCCGGACCCAAATAGGAATAAGGCAGCTCCGCAGCGGACAACACAAGCTTTTGCAGGACCAGGCCTGCATCCAATCCGTAAAAGCGGAGGGTATGAATCCCCTTTGTTAACGCATGACTTGTGGTCACCGTATGGATATTATTCATAACCGCGCGGCACCACGGTTCGTTATCATGATTGCCGCCCGCAAAATCCGTAGGTAAAGCATCAGTAATCACTGGCGTCTGTGCATGGAAGCCTACCGCATATTTTAATCCACTGAACTGTGACAGGTTGTTTGTCGGAGCAATATACGCGGTTAAGCTGTAATCTGCATTCTGCTGTACTAAAACCTGATATTCCAGATAAGGCGCATTCTCCGGCTGTTCAAAAGATACCGTATCCGGAAACATTTTAACCGAGGATAAAGAACGCCCATAGTTAGCAATGGTCTTCCATTCCACCCCTGATTGTGCAACACGACTTGAGGTATGCTCCGCTTCAATGGACACTCTATTATGCGTCTCGATAAAGGTCATCGCTGGCACATCCTGAATGTCAGTCCAGTCCACAGCTACATTCACCTTAACGATGCCCCCGGCACCAGAGAGTGTAATTTCACCCGTCGATATCTCGTGAACCTTTTCCCAATCTACAGAAACCTGTAAGGTCTCCCCAGCCTTGATCCACCCCGATGTTTTCTCAAGCTTGATCCAAGCTGCACTGCTACTTGCCTGATATTCAAAGCCCGCTTCTCCACCGTTGCTGATAGTAATGCAATAGTTTTCTTTTTGCAGATTTGTAAATACAGGAAGCTTTGCCGTACCCGAAATATACGCTTGCTCCGTACCTTCCACATCAATAATCATTATAGAACCTTTGTCAGGAATCAAAGTGCTCACCTCTGGATATTTCCACCCCTCTGCATTCCAGTGAACATACCCGACATGAGGGGAACTCATCATTCCTTGCCATTTTCCTTCTGTAATTTCGTTATTATAAACCTGCTCCAGGTGTTTATCCCTATCGATGGCTTCATGAGTCAGAGCAGCGTAGGTATTGCCCAATACACTGCCTCGTCCAGCATATAGCTCGTTAAGTCCAGCATATATTTGCATTTTTAGCACATTGGCTGAGGCAGCAGCAGGGAAATATACAAGCTGGTAGTACGCATCTTTTAATAATTCAGGAATAAGAGCATAGTATTGGTCAGCGGCATTCTCTATCCTAATCGCCTGCTTCAGCACTCTCTGTGCCTCATTGTAATGGATTGGACTGAAGGTTGACGGATAAATAATCTCTGGCTTGCGGCGGCCGTTCATTCGGGTATACTCACTCAGCAATTGCGCGATGCCCAGGCATGTCTCATGTTCCAGTGCATATCCGAACTGCTGCTCTACCCAACGATTGGTATATTCCACAGTCCGGTTAATCGCTCCAGTACCCCAAGCTTCAAAGTCATAGGCCAATTCCATAAAGTAGGAAATAGGCAATTCCATAGGCTTCAAATCCCCGACGTTCACAATCCATACATCACGGATGCCATAGTCGAATGCCATACACATTTGCTCCCAAACCTTCTCCAGCGGAATCGTGTTTAACCATTCATAGGAATGTGGACCACCATGATAGTCAAAATGATAATACATCCCCCACCCTGCACTTCGATCGCGTTCGTGTTCCGTTGGGATTTTGCGGAGATTGCCAAAGTTATCATCTGCCAGCAGGATCGTAACCTCATTCAGGACTTCCCAGTCCTTCAAGCCTTCAACCTCAGCAGTGCCATACCAATACTTCTCCACTTCCTTGTATACGGCTAGAATTTGGGGCGAGTGCTCAAGATTATATTTCTTTAATAATTCTTTTTGCGTAAGGATGATGTCCTTCAGTAGGTCAATATTCTCCTGGTCGGAGCCCTCCAGCGCAGAATCACTTTCTCCCCGCATCCCTAATGTAATTAAATTGTCAAAATCCTGATTCCGTTTGATTCCATCTTCCCAGAAATCCGTAATAGCCTGTTTGTTTCGGGCAAAATCCCATAAGTTACTTGTTCCATATTGGTTGTATACCTTCTGCCATTCACTGCCTGCCCGAAATAAAGGTTCATGATGGGAGGTTCCCATTATAATGCCGTATTCCTGTGCGTGCTGGGCGTTGGCGATTGGATTGCTTTTACCGTTAAGGCTGAATTCGGCACTCCACATCGCTGGCCATAAATAATTCCCCTTTAATCGAAGAATTAGTTCAAACACCTTGTCATAGAAATCTTCATTAAAATCACCAAATCTTTGAGCTACCCAAGAGCCCAAGGACGGCCAGTCGTCATTCAAAAAAATCCCTCTGTATTTAACCGAAGGTTCTTTGGAAATCATATGTAGCTGGCTATCAGGTAAGATCAAATCTGCTTTTTTCTCTGGTATAACATCTGCCCAATATTTCCACGGACTAACGCCAATTTTTTCAGAGATAGAATAAATCCCGTACATCGTCCCGCGTTTATCGCTTCCCACAATGACGAGCGCCTTGTCCACTCCTGCTGTCGGTTCTTCAACTACCTGAATCCTATAACATTCCCTTTTCCCTTGGATGACGGACACATCCACTGTTCCCTCCGCAATTAAACGATCAATAAGCTCATTACTGCCGATCGATCCAGCGATTACAACGGTTCCATCCAATGCCTTCAATTGTGTATGTATTTCAGGTTCAATCTCTGTTACCTGTTTAACATCTGCTGCAAAAGACTGAGCCACGCGGCGCAAACCGGCATAATCCTTCCCTTTGGGATCTACGTAAATCTTAGCAGCTTTGCCCTGCTTCACAAGGTTTAATTCCTGCGTAGGCATGATTATTCTCCCCTTAAGCATCCTATTTTCGTATGACTAGGCACATTATATAAGTAAGCGATTTCAACTTCCATGTGTAAACTAGCAAGTTTTTGTAATTATTAAATGAAACTTTGTTTATCGGTTGAACAATCTAGATATTTGGTGTTACTGTTAACAGGTATTCCCCTGTAGCAGAATCATTTCATTTGCAAGCGCATCCATAATAAGAGAACCTTACAAAGCGAGGATGATCCATATGGAAAAAAATAACGAATTTATTGCAGGCCAACAGATTGAAGGTCCGAAGGCTCCAAAGGACCCGGCTGATCGTAGAAACGGCTTTTTTGTGCTGTATGAAACAGCAATTGAAGCAACAGCAAGAGCCGAAGGCAAACCGTCACAGGAAGTTTATCTAGAAGGTAACTATCTGATCGATAAGGCCAAATTTATAGGCGGTGTTACAGACGAGGCAATTCTGGAGCTTCTGGGGAGCAGCACTGGATTTCGCAAATTGGTCCATAGTATCGGAGTATCCGTGAGAAGGACTAACGCGCAGGGAGATCCAGTCACTTTTTTATTGCAGCACTGGGGCAAAACTAGTAAATATGAAACCGGCAGTTATTTACGTGTACCCTGCCCCGCCGATGGTTCAGAGGTTATTTTGAAGTTAGCAGCAGATTATCCGGGTTCTGAAGAAGATGATGTGCTTGGAAAATTTGCTTTTGAATTTAATCACGCAGGCGAACTGGCGATTGCGAGTGTTATTTTTTATTTGCATGACGGCTATTCTGTTCCAGAGCTAATCCTTGAACCACCAGTTGCTTTTGAATCGAATGAGTACCAAAAGATCATTACACAATCCTTGCTGCACGCTGGCAATAATAAAAGATTAAAAGCTGCCATAAATAAGGCTATAAAAGGCGAGGAAGTCACGATCGCTTATATTGGAGGTTCCATTACTCAAGGAGCCGGTGCTAAGCCGATACACACGGAATGTTATGCCTATCAGTCGTATTTAAGATTTAAAGACTTATTCGGCACAAATGGTGGCGAGAACATCCGCTTTGTGAAGGCTGGGGTAGGCGGAACACCCTCCGAGCTTGGCGTCATCCGTTATGAAAGAGATATTCTTAGAGACGGTTCCGTAACACCAGATATCGTGGTAGTAGAATTTGCGGTAAACGACGAAGGGGATGAAACGAAAGGCAATTGTTTTGAAAGCTTATGCTTAAAAACACTTTCCGCCGATCATCAGCCAGCCGTAATCCTTCTGTTCAGTGTGTTTATGAATGACTGGAACCTGCAGGATCGGCTCTCCCCCATTGGCCGCCATTATAATCTTCCTATGGTTAGTGTAAAGGATGCCGTATCCGAGCAGTTCCGCCTGAGTAAAGCTGAAGGCAACATCATCTCGAAACGGCAATTTTTCTATGATATCTATCATCCGACAAATGAGGGTCACCGGGTAATGGCTGATTGTCTCGCTTATTTATTCACCGAAACCCATAAATCACTAATGAATGAAGATGAGATCTTATTGGATCAACGACCGGTTATCGGGAATGATTTTGCAGGAACCCTCCTGCTGGATCGAAAAAACTATATTGACGCAGGTAAGATCGAAGTAGGCGGATTTTCGGGGATTGATACCGATTTGCAGCGGGTAGAAATGGATGCTGACTCTCACGGTACTCCCGAATTCCCTCATAATTGGATGCATTCAAGAGCGTCTGGAGAAGAAAGCTTCAAGCTGACAATAACGAGTAAAAATCTCATCCTCGTATACAAGGATTCCGGCAGCAGCGAATTCGGCAAGGCGGATATCTTCGTAGACGGCAGCCTTGCAGTTACGGCTGATCCTCACGTGAACAACTGGACACATTGCAATCCGGTAATTCTATATCAAAACGAAGCTAGCAGTGAGCACCAGATAGAAATAAAAATGGTGCCCGAAGATCAGGATAAGTGTTTTACTATACTAGGCTTCGGTTATACCCTTTAATCAGTTGCACCAGTTGCAAGACAGCCCCGATGTATTCTTCATCAGGGCTGTCTTTATTGTATCGTTTGGAATTTTGTCCATTTCCCACTAATATACCGCCAAATAAACAATGCCGCTTTAATCAACCAATCACAATAGACTGCAATCCACGTTGCAAACATATCCATATGAAACCAATATACTAGTGCATAAGCGAACGCAATTCTACAACAAATCATAGTAATCATGCTTACGACCATAGGAAATTTCGCATCTCCTGCCGCCCGAAAAACACTTGGCAGTGCATTTCCAAAAGGCCATATCAGCATCATGACGATTGCATGGCTCCATACGATCATGGTTGCCCATTGCTCCGCCTCCTCTGAAAAATGATACATGCGTAGTAGGCTTGGAAACAAAGCTAGGCTTACAACAGAACTAACAATCTGTGCCACATAGATCATACCAATAATCTTCCTTGTATAATACCTAGCCTGAGCGTACTCGCCAGCACCCACACATCTCGAAATCACAACAGACATTCCTAATCCAATAGCCATTCCAGGTAACGCTTGCAATGAAGCGATCGTACTGCCAACTGAATTTGCTGCAATAGCCGCTGTTCCAAAGGTGGAGACTAAACTCAACATCAATAGCCGTCCAATATAAAACATTCCATTTTCCAGTCCATAAGGTACACCAATTCTCATCATCTGTTTGATCATCTTGCCATCAAATTTATGCCGCAAGGTCTTTTTCAGAGATAAGAGATTCTTTGGGTTAGATACTAGAACAAGAATACAAACTGCAGCCCCCATTCTGGAAAATAACGTTGGAATAGCGATACCTGCCGTTCCCATGTCAAGTCCATATACCATCAAGGCATTCCCTGCTATATTCACAAGGTTCACAACCAACATTATTTGCATGGGTAGTTTGGAGTTCCCCATCGTTCTGAATACGGCTGCACCTGCATTATAAAGCGCTAAAAAAGGAACTGAAATCCCAACAATTAATAAATAAGTATTCGCGTGTCCATACACTTCATTTGTTATCGTTCCAAATAAACCATGTAAAATAAATCCTTTCAGCAAATAAATCAAAACCATAATCACTAGCCCCACACTACCAACAAACCAAACTAATTGATTCGCTGCTTCTCTAGCCTGATTCTCCCGCTTACTTCCAAGATATTGACCCACAATTACTGTACCTCCAGTAGCGAGCGCTGCAAATATACTAATCAACAGTAACATTACCATTTCTACTAAAGATACACCCGATACTGCTGACTCCCCAACAGAGGCTACCATGACAGAATTCACCAATCCCATCATAGCTTCTAATAATTGCTCTATCATTAAGGGGAGAAATAATTTCTTTAGTTGTAGATTGGAAAATAATATTGGTTTCGTGATTGCAGTCTCTAGTTTGCTCATTTGTTTAACTCCATTTTGTAGTCGTTTTAAGTCATATAACTCATACTTCCATGGTAGTTTCTATAGCATTGAAAATCTAATGCCTATGATGGATTGCGTATCATGCTTAATATGTATCGTTTAATCTGGGAATTCTAGATGTTATTATTAAATGTAGTAATGACAGAGGAGGAATGAACAATCATGGATGTTCGTGTTCTCAGATATTTTTTAACAGTGGCTAAGATAGGTAATATAACAAAAGCAGCAGAAATCCTTCACATTACCCAGCCCACTCTAAGCAGACAGCTAATGGATCTGGAAGAAGAATTGGATACCCGCTTGTTTATTCGGGGAAAACGGCAGATTACTCTAACAGACAGTGGACTTCTGTTTCAACAGCGAGTAAAAGAGATCGTTTCACTACTAGATAAAACAGAAAGAGATTTGGCAGAACAAAAAGATTTGCTTGGTGGAGTAGTTTCTATCGGATGTGTGGAGTCCACCGTATCCAGGGCGTTGCCGGAGTTATTAGAGGAATTTTCCAATCGACACCCTAGGGTACAATATGAATTGTATAGTGCGGATGGGGATGATATTCGGGAGAAGCTGGACCGAGGTAATATTGACATAGGTATATTATTAGAGCCCATTGAAGCTGCAAAATATGATTATATTCGCTTGCCTTATCAGGAACAGTGGGGAATTCTGATGCGACGAGATGATCTTCTCGCCCAAAAGTCTTCTATTGGTATTCAGGATATTCTTACTTTACCGCTAATTCTACCTCGACGTACCATTGTGCAAAATGAGATTGCAAGCTGGCTTGGGGTCGAGAATGAGAGTCTTCGTATCTTTGCCTCACATAATCTTTTGACAAACGCCATGCTTCTAGTAGAACGAAAGCTTGGCTACGCCATTTGTGTGAGTGGCTCATATTCTATCCGGGAAAGTGAACGTACCTGTTTTGTTCCATTTGAACCTGAACGAACTACAAGTCATGTTTTGGCTTGGAAAAAAAATAATTTATTCAGCTCGGCCACTGCACATTTTATTCAATTTATAAAAGATACCTATGATGCATAACATAATGAAAAACCCGCTCAATAAGCGGGTTATCGCTGTTATATGGACAGAATTGCTCTCATTCTTGCTCTCCTTACTCCAGCTCGGTCCCTATCCCCTTTTCTCTCGCCTTGTTCACGTAATACACCGCTGTAGCGATATCAAAGACGGCCATCCCCATCGGGCAAAAGAAGATCGGTTCATCTTCACCGAATTCAGCTAGGCTGTGGCGCAAGACAACATCGGTAATCATCTGGGTGTCAGCACGAGTGAGCCCCTGCTCCAAATGAAGCTGCTCAATATCCGTATTCTCACGGCACACTTCATCCCAATCGTCGACGATAATGGCTTTTAACGAAGCTAACGCCTCCGGCTTATAATCGCGCAGTGAAACATTCAACAGAAGACTACCTTTTTCAGGATACAGATCGATATACCGATGTTCAGATACAGTACAAGTAATAAAAATATTCGAATGCTGATAAACGCCCGCCCACGTCTCAGCCACTTCCATCCTATCTCTATAGAGAGATGAGACTCCTGATAAGTCTACTCCCTTGATATCGAAAATCCGGATACGTTCGACTCGATCCCCGTACAAAGCCGTAACCATTTGACAATGATACTGCCCAATCGGTCCCCAGCCGATAATGCCTAGATGAATCCGCTCCACTGAACGCGCCAGCAAAAAGTAACGAATCATCAGTCCGCTGATGGAAGCCGTCCTAATAATACTGGGAAGCGGAGAATTCAAGACGGCTGAAGGCCGGCCTGTACTTGGTTCATTCAATACAATGATGCTATGCGCGCGAGGAAGATCAGCCTCAATATTATCTGGGAAGCTAGAAATCCACTTTATCCCTGCCGCGTTCACCTCTCCCCCTACGTAAGCGGGCATTGCAATAATCCGGTTTTGTGGACTCTTATACCTTAGGTAAGGCTTTATCGGCTGCACATAATCACCTGAATCGATGATACCCACAGCAGTCTCTACCGATTCCACAAGAATAGGCCAATCAACACCTACTGCCCGTATATCTCGATCATTTAAGTACAGCATACCGTCACCTCCTTATGAAACATATCGTTTCTTACATCTCAGTGAGATCATCACATTCAGCCAACAGTTCCTGACCGAATTGGTTCTGAATCCATGAGTCAGAATATACGGTATCGAGGTAACGCTCTCCCTTATCATGCAGTATGACTGCGCAGACAGCTCCCGGAGTCAATCCTGGCTCCATCTGCTTAACGGCGGCAATGACTCCCCCGGAGGATGCGCCAGCCAGGATGGATTCGTTCTGCGCCAACATCCGGCAACCTTTTACTATATCTGAATCCGAGACATGCACGATATGGTCGATTATATCTGTTCTGCAGAAAGGTGGCACGATGCCGGCACCCAGTCCCGGGAAGCGCCGCGTACTCTTATTTCCGCCAAAAATCGCGCTTCCCTCTGCATCGACAGCCACGATCTTGGTCCGAAGTCCGTGATCTCTTGCGTATTCCGCAAGACCCCGTATGGTTCCGCATGTACTAACGCTGCAAAATAAATAATCCAATCGTTCAAGATCAGTCACGATTTCTTTCATTGTCGTATGGTAGTGGGCTAAATAATTATTTGCGTTCGCATACTGATTCGGCCAGTAGCTGCCCGGTATCTCCGCCAACAACTGCTGCACACGTTTCAGTCTGGCAGGAAGAAACTCCCTTGTTACGGGATCGGGATTGGCGACATAGTCGATTTTGGCATCCAACGCCTTCAGAATTTGCAGATTCGTTTCCGTGGTTCTAGGATCAATAACGCTGATAAAACGCATCCCCAAATACTTACAAATCATGGCCAAGCTGATCGCCATATTACCAGAGCTCGATTCAATGATGGTGGTTCCCGGGCCTATTGTTCCTTCCTTCCATGCCTCTTGGATCATCCGCAGGGCGGGACGATCTTTGGCGCTTCCCCCCGGGTTCATCAGCTCCATTTTTGCATAGACGTCAAACTCACTTTTATAGAACAAGCTCTTCAGCTTGATTAAGGGTGTTTTTCCGATAGTCGACAAAATACCGTCAGTGAAGTCCATCTCTGCGCGATCTTTATCTTTCTGGTAATATAGCTTTTTGTTCTTAACCTTTCCGCTGTCCATCGGCTCGTCTTTGCCTACTGTAATGACCTCAATATCATCCAACAGATGGTTTCGAATCATCATGCCGATTTCCGGAATGCATTCCCTAATTTCCTCTTTGATCTTCGGGACAATGGTGTTATCCGCAGATTTACTTTTGATATAAACGGTCAGCGCGTTCTTCCTCACTTTGACCCGAATGATCGCATCTTCAATATGTCGGAATACGACCTGTTCGATATCGTACAGGCTGATTTTCTCCCCGTGCTTCAGCTCCCGACCTACCCGTTTGACGATGGAACTAAAGCTCTGCTTCTCCACACCATCTATCATCACAGACCTAAAGTCCCTTACAACGTCATAGGTAACGAAACGAATAGCTGGCAGCATTTTGCGAACCATGGAGGTAAGAACAAGAACACTTTCATCATTACTAAGCGGACTTAGTTCTTCGCCAATCTCCTGCGCCCCGACCCCTTCCGCAAAAATCCCATCAGCAAAAATATACCTGCCAAGATCATGTGAATAATAAGCAATCGTGCCTATTTCAATAGAGCCATACGTATCAATGATGTCGCGCGGTTCAAGACCGAACAGACGGGCCATATTCCGCTGCCACCCTAATGAAGCGATTTCCCCAACCAAAATAATCTTACGGATTCCAAAAACACGCAGATCACTAGTAGCATGTACGATATGATCAAGGATGGAAGGCATTGTGTAGAGTAAGTCAGGCTTGAAGGTTTGAAGCTGTTCAATATGCTGCTCAATCGGCAATTCGAAGGGAATTGAATGATGTTCCAATCCTAACCGCTCAAAAATGGACAGCGCAGTGTTCGCCGCATGCCCAGTACCCATATCCGCCAAAGCGCTAACACATCCGCTTCCCGCAATAAGATCACCGTACAGCTTCGTTTTAATATCTATATAGTGCATATCGTCTTCCTTAGAGTAAAGTATGGCTTTTCGACGGCCAGTGCTTGTACCCGACGTCCTATATACGGTCAAAGAAGGATCAAAAGGTTGATTATAATAATAGGTATCTAGCGTTGTCGACGTCATAAGCGGAAGCGTCTCTAAGCTATAATTCGCTCTTTCGCCGCCGATCAGCCCCTTATACCAGGGAAATGCCTCAATTACTTCAAGTAACTTATCCTGCAATTTGTCTTTGTCGAGCAGCATGATGGCCGCCTCCTGTTGACCGCAAGCTGCAGCCCATAGATAAATACCTACCATAATCATATGTAGAGTTCTTTCAGTGTGTTCTACGATTCGGTGGTTGCCCAATCAAAAGCTGAGGCATTACCGTAATATAGCCTATGGACTTTTGAGACGGAGGGACAAAATGATGAAGCAGATAAGTCGTATATCCAATAAGCTGACGAAGACAAGGGTGCTGGTTAGAAATCAAGAATTAAATAAACATGTCCCGCTTACAAAAAAAATGGATAAGAACACTCTCTATGAAATGCTACAAAAATATAAGATGGTGTACATTAAGCCTTGCTGCGGATCTTTAGGACAGGGCGTGATACGGGTTAAACTTACTCGTGCACAATACAGCTATCAGTCCGGTACCCACGTACACAAATTCTCTAATTACGACACGGCATATCGGGCCCTCTTACGAGAAGCCCAAGGGAAGTCCTATTTAGTTCAAAAGGGGATCAGGCTGCTGGTGTACGATGGCCGCCCATTCGATATCCGGGTGATGGTGCAGCGAAATTCTAAAGGTGGGTGGGAAGCAACAGGGGTTGCAGGACGCGTGGCGCATCCTCGCAAAGTAGTTACAAACGGGAGTCAAGGAGGAACGATTTATCCGGTTGAGGAATTATTGAAAGCCTACACAAGCACAGAGAATTGTACAATATTGATCCGATCCCTGAAGCAAATTGGAGTGAAATCCGCCAGACAGCTTAGCACTGTCTATCCCGGCCTTCAGGAAATCGGTGTAGATATTGCCTTAGATCAACGTCTCAAGCCATGGATCTTGGAAGTGAATACCGCTCCTGATCCGTGCCCGTTTACTAAGCTGAAAGACACCCGTATGATTGACCGAATTGTCAGATATGCAAAAGTATACGGTCGCACATACAATCTTAAGTGCATGAAATCAAAACAGGGTGTCGTGTGAAGCATAGTAGAATCCATGTGCCGCGGCGAACTGTGCATTTACAAGTACACAGCTCGCCTTTTGTACGGAGTATAGGGTCTGTGTATTCAGAGAATGGACGAAAAAAGACGAGAAACCCCCTCTTTAAATTTGATTATAAGGGACCTTTCTTTATAACGCTCAGGGGTAAGCTCTGTACTTAACTGGCTATCTTCATGAAACAATTCTTGAAGCTGTTTAGCAACTTGCTCATCATAAACAATTGCATTAACTTCGAAATTGAGTCTAAAGCTCCGGGAATCAATATTCATTGTCCCTACGGACGCTACTTCTTCATCTACCACAATCGTCTTGGCATGCAAGAAACCATTTTCATATAACAGAATTTTCGCTCCATAATTTAATAATTCACCTGCATACGCCCAAGTTGCCCAGTAAACAAAAGGGTGGTCAGGCTTATTTGGAATCATAATCCGTACATCCACACCGGACAGGAGTGCAATCTTACATGCATCCATAAAACTACTATCTGGAATGAAGTATGGCGTCTGAATATACACACTCCGTTTGGCGTTCAAGATCAGCTTAATATACATGTTTTTCAGATGCTCAACTAGCGAGTTAGGACCACTAGACACAATTTGAGCGGGACTTGATCCGGCATGACTTCCAGTAGTAAAGGAAAATTGATCGAAGCTTACCTGCTCGTGTTTCCGGGCATGTTTCCAATCCAGAAGAAACCTGCCTTGAATTTGATTAACGGAACCACCCTTCATTCTAAAATGTGTATCCCGCCAATATCCAAACTTTTTATCTATCCCTAAGTATTCATTTCCCACATTAAATCCACCAATATAAGCAATTTCCCCATCGATGATACATAGTTTTCTATGATTTCGATTATTCATTCGAAAATTTATCGGTCTAAGCAGTGATGGAAAGAATACCTCTACTTCTCCACCAGCAGAAAGTAGTTCTTTAAAGAACTTAAGAGAAAGTCTCTTGGAGCCGATTTCGTCATAGAGAACCCTCACTTTTACGCCTTCTTTGGCTTTTTTAGTTAATTCATCTCTTAATTTTGTCCCTAAATCATCAGGCTGGATGATGTAATATTGAATGTTGACCTCTTTTTTGGCATTTCTAATATCATTAAATAAAGAGTCAAACTTTTGTTTACCATCGTTAAAAATAGCTATCTCGTTATCTGTTGTCATTAGCGCATTCGATGAAACAAGGTTCATATGAATTAAATCAGCATATTTCGTTAACAAAGCGTTCTGATTCTCGCGTTGATCCTTTAATGTAGCCAATTGATGATCTACAGTTGATTGTAGATATTTACTTTCTTCAGCTGAAAGGCCAAAGAAATTCTTTTTTGCTAAATTACGACCAAGAAAGAGATAAATAATAAAACCCAAAATGGGAATGAAATAAAAAACCATAAGCCACGCCCACGTATAACCAATATCTCTCCTCTCAAAAAATAAAAAACCAGCAGAGAGCAATATGTTTATAATCATAACAAATGAAAGTATCCACGTGACCAGACTGCCGTTGTCCATAAGGAGTTCCTGCCTTTCTTATCTTTCTATAGATGTCGGTATTTCTAGTTTTGCCAAAAGTCAGTTTATTCATCGTCTGATAAATCAATACTTCTGTAAATGACTAGATAGAGTACTATAGCATAATTGTCCATCTAAGAAAACATTTGATAAAAAACTCAATAATTAAAAGATAAAATCATAAAAATCCACATAAAAACAATAGCCCTAATGCAGTAGTTCTGCATCAGGGCTGTTGTTGTGACTTTTCAATTAGTGTGAGAAATATTCAAACAACTCATTGTATATTAAGAACGATTTCTCTCCCAAAATGAGTGACAATGGTTAACGTTCCCTCGCTGAACTTAACTTTCAAATCTTGCTCAGGTGAATGCTTGAGGACCTCATCAGCTTGATCAGCCTGAATATCCAAAGCCCCCTCTGAAGGACAACCATAGACGGCCGAAGCGAGCCAATGAATTCCCGGCTCAAGGGTGCTCGTCAGCATCGGCAGCACCGTTCGAGGGTAAAGCAGGTTCGTATTGGCGTTCGGCCAGACCAGCTCACCCTTCCGACAACCTAGCAAATCCTTGATTGCGCTGGTTCCCCCAGCAGTGGAGGCCATCGCACCAGCCACATCGATCTTCGATAGCATTTCATTCTCTTGGCCAAGTGCGAATCCACCCTCTGCGGTATCCAGCGACCGTCCAGTTTCGACTCGATGAATCCGAATATGCCAAGGCAGTCCGGCGACAACCCAAGTCTGAACCTCGACATTGGCCCACGGTTTCCAGACGGAACGTAGGACGTTGTCTATCATCTCAGACTCTATATTCTGGCGTCGTACCCGGTATAAGTTGTCTCCGACCTCGCTCATCGCAAGCATAGCGTCGAACGCTCCTTGGGAGAGCCCCCATTCGGAGCGGGGCACGCTGAAGCCGAAGCCTGTTGAATACACGAATTTTTCGTATTTGGCCGAGGTGTGGGTATGTTCATTCGTGTATAAATGTCCGCTATTGAAGGCCGCTACATGACCGGAAGCGTGCTCGCGGACGATGACAAGATGTGCAGGCTTCTGAACCATGACAGCCGGAATGGACGGTAGCGGCAGTTCCTCTTCCTTCCAGAACGGATGATCCGCCCTTAGAGCCAGCGGCAAGAAAGTCTTTAACGCCCAATACGGAGATCCGGGAGCATTGTAATTCTCCGCCATGACCAGATTCGGGTAAGTATATCCGATGGTCAGTACGCCATCGGCGTCAACAATCGGCTGACTGAACCACCAACGCAGATTTCGTAGCACCACACCTTTTACCACACCAGCAGAAAATCCTTCAACGTCTGCATAGGCAAAGGCGCTCCAAAATGCCGACTGGGCAAAGCGGTAAGTCAAGCTACGCCCATAAGGAAGTGCGGAGCCGTCGGGTGCGAACCAGCCGATGAATTCAGCAGCAAACAATCGAGCCCGTTCTTTGAACACATGGGAACGTTCGGGGTCTTCCTGTTCCATCAGCTTTGCGTACAGCAGTGCATAGTAATGAATAGCAAAAGGTACGTAATAATCGCTGTGACCATTAATTCCGTCGCTGTACCAGCCCTCTCCCAAATAGAAATCATCCATGCGCTTTAAATTGCTCTCCAGTTGTCCTGCGTCGTAGTGACGACCGACTTTGCGGAATCCGATATTGACTAGAACGTTAAAGAACAGCCAATTGCAATCATAGCAAGGATGGGCGTTTATTTGATTCAGCCAACGGTATAATTGATCCTGCTCATTCGGAGCAAGCGGCAACCAAATCTGTTCCGGAATGGCTGCCAATGCGATGCCGAAGACCGCCATTTCGACCAAACGCTGATCGTAGTCCTTCACCTCTCCCCAATATTCTTCATGAGAAGGATCGGTGCCATGCCGAATGCCATCCAGCACGATGTCCCAGAGTTTGCTGTCTCCACCACCAATGAGCAGGGGTACCAAACCCCACAACACCCGCGAGAAACCTTCCATTTCAGCAGTTGCTGCCGAATAGCTCGCCCCTGTTTTGCCAATTTTAAGTCGTGAGCCACCTTTACTGTAGAACGGCCGAAGTGGATCCGTAAGCTGCTCAAGAGCGATCACCAGATCCTCACGGGTCTTTAGCGGATTATCGCCAATACGAGAAAAAGATTTCTCATTGTTCATCATAATCCCCCCTATTCCCAATAGAAGGGTCCTGCTGCTTTAAGCCGAGCCAGTGCTTCGACATAGAAAAAATCACCGTAGATAAGAGGAACATCTATATTCCGGTTCTCAGGGTAGTTACTTGTACCATGAAGCAGCAACCCTTCCTCGTCCGCATTGTCCCAACTGCCATAATTCCTGTAGAGAGATTCCACTATTCTTATAGCCCCGTTCCGGTACACATGGGACTCCGAATCATCCACCTGGTCGGCTAGCAGCAGCAATCCACTCGCTGCGCAGGAACCAGCGGAGCTATCACGTATCTCGCCGACTTCACCGGGAGCGCGGAAATCCCAATGTGGAACGTGATCATCCGGAAGTCGGGTCAAGAAGAAATGCGCTACCTGCTTGGATGCATCCAAGTAGCTTTGCTTTCCCGTATGATGATAGGCGAGCGCTAGGCCGTAAATAGCCCAAGCCGTGCCGCGTGACCAAGCCGATTCGGGCGCAAAGCCTTGCCCACCAAGCTTCTCCACCACTTCACCCGTCTCCGGGTTGAATTTGACGATGTGGTACACGGAGCCGTCCGGTCGGATAAAATGCTCCAGCACAGTATCCATATGCGCCTCTGCGATATGACGATAGCGGGGATCACTTGTTGTCTCGGAAGCCCAGAACAACAGGCTGGTGTTCATGCAGCAGTCGATAATAGCAACTCCGCTATTGTCCTCCCCTTCACTCCATGGATTCCAAGCCCGAATATAATGTCCTTTCAGATTGAAGCGGGCTGCCAGGTAGTTAGCTGCCTTTAATGCCCGAATTCGCGACGCTTCGCTACCCGTTAACTTATAATTTGCCACACTGGTAAGAATCCACATGAAGCCTAAATCGTGATCCAGCTTAACGTAGCCGTCCAGTACCTCGTCGAGTCTCTCTTCGCAGCGCTCCGCGATCATTTTAAGGCTTTCGTCCCCACTTTCAGAATAAAACTGCCAAAGCATTCCCGGCCAGAACCCTGCTGTCCACCAGTTCGGCGCTTCAAGCAAGTATTTACCATCTTGACTCGCGTGTGGAAATTCTGCACCGATCTTTCCACTGTTACATCTTGTCTTTTCAAGTGCCTTGTTCCAAGCTTCATCCAGCCAAGTTGGGTTTTCCGTTATATTCATTTCAAACACCGCCTTCTTAGAATGGTTCACTATTTCTTTCATCATTTATATAAATTGAAAGGTGAATACTAATTTTCCTTCAGAACCGGGCTGAAGAGCATGAAAGTCTAGCGTATGCCAGACCGTATCCCTGCCAAAATGATCCCGGTACTCACGTGCAGTAATCTCTGGCTCAACGATCTGAACATCATAAGTCAGTTCCACTCCGCCTACTCCAGTTCCGGGCAGCAGCACAACACCAGAACGCAGCATTTTCGGACGACGCAAGGTAACGAACCGCTCTGTCCAGCTCACTGACTTACCGTTATACTGGTACTCGTCCATTAACTCCAAGCGAGGATGCTGCCCCTTGTACCAAACCATAGAGCGGATCAGGGATTGAAGCTCTTCCACTTCGTATGCCTGAGACAGCTCCAGCTTCAGTTCATCTTTTTCAACCGCAGCCAACGCGTACAGAACTGTAGCACTATGCTTCCTGCCAGCCAGTTGATACTGGCCGCCGATGATAGGAACCGAATGTCCCTGCGAGCCGTTACAATCATATTGATAACGGCCAGCCCCAAAATATTCAGCCGTATACTCTCCACTGCCGAGATCAGCTGCATAGATTTCGCCTCCACCTAACAGAATGAACTGTCCCAGATCATTATGATTATGAGGTTCAGCGTTATGCCCTCCCTTAGCCGCAAAGCCGAACGAACTTCCTCCGGACTGATAACGCGAGATAAGCCATCCCGCATCAGGAAGATAATAACTGGCGACTCCCCAATCCTGATCCTGTTTCTCATCGCTGGTCCTTCTCCAGATGAGATTTCGAAAAGCCGGAGCCCAGCGGCTGCAGTGATCCTTAGCGTAAGGGGTGCGAAGCACAGGCGGAGGACATTCTACTTCTTGATAGGTATCAGCTAAATAATGGGACAAGCCCATATGTATGTGAATTCGAGGCTCTGAGTCAGAGAAATTGGCGACAAAATTGCCACCGATGAAAATTTTCTGTTGGAACTGAGCGATACTTCGCACTTTGTCCGTTGCAAACCAGTCTACTCTTCCCTCACTTCTAACCCGGAGAAGATCGCTGTAATACGTGAAATAGCCAAATCCGTAGTTCCAGTAACTCAGACCTTCCAGGCAGGCCCCATCATCCCCGAAGCCTTCCAGATAGTAGCTCATGCTGCGCTCTGTCTTCAGCAGGATATTCGTCAGCGCAGCAGGATCATCCAACATCAATAAGGCGGCTGCCCCGATCGACCCTGCGCACACTGCTGCCCAGTTATGACGTGCAGTCTCCCATTCATAAGGACCACATTCAATAAAAGGTCGAAATATTCTCTTTTCTACTTCATGTCTGATTCGGGATCGAAGAAGCAGCGGAAGTCGTTCTCCCAGTAATAGAGAAATTTCGGCAAGGGTAAAAGCGGTCTCCGAGGAGAACAGATCAATAAACTGATCAATATTCTCTGTATTATGCTCTGCAGGAAGATGGGCTGGCAGGCACCATGTGTACTCTTCGCATATAGACCATAGGATATTTTCCAGGTTCTCCAGAAGTCTGACATTATCCGGCTCAAGCAAGGTCATAAATACATATGTATTCAGCCTTCTTCTCCGTTCGAAATAGACCCGTTCATATTCCAACCTCGAACCCGTGCGCGCAAAAATTGAAAATAGCGTATCCGTCAGCTCTGATATAGGCTGGCTGTCTAATCTTTGAGCCTCCTCGCGGATTTCGCTGATATCTTCCTTTAATGTCTCGGATAATAAGGCTTGTTTCCAAAAAGCATCCGACTCTCCATCAGGATAATACAAGCTCAGATTTGCTGGCTTCATTTCTTGGACAATTCCGAAAAGCTCCTGTCTGTTCATGCTTTTCCCCTCCCTTTGACCGATTAGATCAGATCCCCCTATCTACTCAAGGCATGATCTCTCATAACATCCTCTCCGGCTGCGATTCTTTGTGCTGTCCATTTCAGTTCTGTCCCTGCCCAGAAAGGATCTGAAGGAAGTAACCCCAGAGGAAGAAATACTGAAGCGCATAAATAGAGACTTCCCGTATTGATATAGCTCTCCGCAAGCTCGGGCTGGTAACCATACACCCCCGGACGTAGCCACCCGTCCTCATCCAGCGTCCCTGGAAACCCCATAGTCCGTGTGATTACAGCGGTCAAGGCGCAGCGTACCTGTGCGGGTGATAGCGCATCCTCCAGAAAATGCTGTAGCGCCGCTTGTGATAGCAGCTGAAACGCACCAAAACGGTAAACGATAGAGCGCCCGATAAACGGATACGTTCCGTCCGGCGCAATCATCCGTTCCAGAACAGTTGCGTATCTTTGTGCCCGCTCCAGAATCAATGGCCTCAATACGGAGTATTGCTCCGAGTCCCGTTCAAAAAGTGTAACCACATCCACAAGCATCGGCTGAATGACAAAGCTATTGTAATGATCCCAGTGAAAGTCCTTGCCATCCCCGTAGATACCATCTCCTTTATACCAATCCATGAACATGTGGATCGCATAACCAACACGCATCCGGTCATATTCTGAATCGCCAAGTATATACAAAGCTGCTTCAACCATTGCGCTAAACAGCAGCCAATTGCTCCCGCTGGGTGCAGTCCGGCGCGTACGCTTCAAGGCTGTTATTAAATTACCTTTGACCCGCTCATTCAGCCGCCCGGCAAGCTGCTTCGGTGCACGCACCAACGCATGAGCGAGGAATGCCGCATCGACCAACGGTTGGCCTTCGGACTTAAAATCCATATAGTCAGGTGATGATGGATCAACAGCGGCATCGATGCATTCCAGCATCAATATGACATAACGAGCCCTGAGCTCTTCTTCTTCACCCTCCAGCCCTTCAAGCTCTAGCCATGGGGCCATTCCACAGGCCAACCTGGCGAATGCCTCCAAATGCGCAAACTTGCTCCTGTCACTATGAAACTCGGTGGGCAGCCGTTCCTTTAATTTTCTTTGCGACAAAGCGTCAAGTACTGGGTTCCCGATCTGTAGCATCGTATCCAGCCAATATTTGCGGTGTTTCGTACTATTCATACACCATCCACCCTTTCAATTGCGTCTATTCAGCAGATGCAGATCCCTACTACTCATGTTCAGACCATCTATATACTTGGTTTATTGCGTAATCTTCTTCTATAGTTTAGTGTTGTATTATTGCAATGTCTTTGCGATTAATGATTATTTATTGCGTTTATTGCTATTAATCTGAAAGGGGTTATCCGGATGAAACATGCCCAGTATTATCAGCCGTTCGAAGGCGACATACTGGCGGGCATCGGCAATTCACCGATCTCACCCACCAAAGATTTTCATATTCATGATCACTTTGAAATCTTCCTATTTTTAGGCGGCACGGTGAACGGATTTGTGGATCAGTACAGCTATCCGCTTCAACGTGGCAATGTGCTCTTATTCAACAATCACGAGATTCATAAAATCATTAATTTATCTCCGGAGCCTTACGAACGATTAACAATTCATTTCAAAGCTCCACTTGTATATCCCTTCTGCACCGCAACCACAAATCTGCTCGCCTGTTTCCAGAACCGTCAGCCTGGAGAGCAGAATCTCGCACAAATGGATGAAACACTGCTTGCAGAGTACATGGCCCTTGCCTTTCGCCTGATTGCAATCTTGGAGAATCCTCAATACGGCAGTGAGGTTCTGGCTTTAACTTATCTGATCCAGATTCTGGTCCTCATTAATGAGCTATATAGCCGTACTAGTTCCACCATACCCAGTATTATTTCATCGCATATTCAATCGGCCATGCGCTATATCGATAACCATCTGCATCTGAATCTGTCGCTAGAGCAGATCGCTGGTGAATTAAACATCGATAAATATTATCTTAGTCACCTGTTCAAGCAGCAGACAGGAGGTACGATCTACCGTTACGTCCTGCTTAAAAAAATCGCTTTATCCAAACAGCTCCTATCCGCCGGAAACTCCGTATCCGATACCTGTTATCTATCCGGATTCAATGACTATGCCAATTTCATACGTACTTTCAAGAACATCACGGGCATTCCACCTGGAAAATACGGCAAAAAAAGCTGACATTGCCACTTATCGACGCCTCGCAATTGTATAAACCCTTCTTTGAACTTATAAAAAAACCTGGCACCCGCTAAATGCAGCTGCCAGGTTCATGGAAGTGCGGCTTACAAATATCCCAGCAGATTGGCGATGACTTGCGCACTTTCGGCACGGGTCATCATCTCTTGCGGTGCGAATTGCATATTGCCTCGTCCTTTTATCAGCCCTGCCTGCTCAGCGAAACTTGCTGATTTCTGTGCCCAGACATGAATCAGGAAATAATCACTGAACGAGCTTGCGGAAACTTCATTTACCTTGCTGCCTTGTAAATATTCATAAGCTCTAACGATCATTACGGCCATTTCCTCGCGGGTAATGCTGCGGTCCGGTGCGAATGAATCCGAACTACGTCCGAGCACAATACCCGCTTCGCTTACGGCTGCAATGGATTCGGCATACCAAGCACTGGAGTCCACATCAACAAACGTTGAATGACTTCCCGCCTCTAAGCCTAGTGCTCTTGCAATCATGGTCGCGAATTGTGCTCTTGTCACTTTCCCCTGCGGATTAAATTCAGTATCGGAAATACCTTGGATAATATGTTTAGCCGCCATTATCTTAATAACATCGCTAGCCCAGCTATCCGTACTGACATCCAAGAATGTCTTGTCATATTCCAGGACTGCAAACTGGCTGAAATGCTGTATTTCCGTACTCCATTTTCCATCAGCTAGCGTTCCGCCCATAAATTCAAGAGCTCCGTTCCTGGCTATATTGTAGATGCCGAGCAAATTAGGATTGGAATCTGAATCTACTATGAAGGTAAGCGTCAGTGGCTTGTCAAAACGGGCTACCGGTACGGCAGTGCCATTCGTACTAATAACTTCCAAACTGAAGTTAATTACATCACATGCAGCAGATAACTGAACCGAGCCGTTGACAGCTGGGTTATTCATAAGCTGTTCCACGGCAACTCTGGATGCCTTCACGGCCGAGAGTTTGATTCGTGCTCCATCCACTTGACCTCCTGCAGCTTTCTCCTGGATACTCTTTAGCGCTTCTGGGGTCAGTTGGATAGCAAATGTATTCCATACGAGACGCAGCGTGTTCACTCCGATGATATTTGACACTCCCACAGGAAGCAGTACGGAATCAGTAGCTTCTGTGAGCTGAACTGTTATTCCCCCTCCAACCGGAGCCGTGAAATCGTCACTGTTAAGAATCCGCGTGGTCTGCGGCAGCGGTGTTGGTGTTGGCGATACCGTCGGTGCTGTGGTCGACACCGGCCCTGAGGTTACTTCAGGTACAGGTGTTGGTGTAGGATTTGCTGTGGGTTCAACTGTCGGTGTTGGTTCTACCGTTGGTGTTGAAGTCGGCGGTTGCTGTGCTTCTCCCACTGTAACTATTCTTATAACTTCAACAGCCGTATTGCCCGCGGAATCGCTCACATTATAATGATAAATGTAAGTGCCTGCTAATGAGGTATCTAGCGTCTCCGTATGATTCCCATCCTTCGTAAGCGTCGCCACAATACGTTCTGTAATATCGCCATCGCGGTTATCCATTGCGGTGGCTCCGGCATCTGTATAGCTTGCGCCATTGTCCAGTTGAACAGATGGTTCACCAAGCAGTGTAATGACCGGCTTCAGTACATCTGGATCTTCCGATACGATTACTTTTCGGGTGACTTCCGCAGCCGTGTTGCCTGCGGCATCGCTGACATTGTAATGGAAGGTGTAGATATCCGCTTGCGCTGTATCTAACTCAGTCAGACCATACACTTCACTGCTGACCGTTGTATTGATGCGGTCTGTGATATCACCGTCTTGGTCGTCATACGCAGTGGCTCCGGCATCCGTATATTCAGAACCGATCTGCAGATTGACTATGGCTTCACCTATCAAGGTAATCTCCGGCTGCTTCATATCTGGCTCCGGTAGCTTAATCGTTCCGCTGGCCGCAGCTTCTGCCTTCGCCTCGCCCTTGTTCAGTAATACTGTGAAGCTGAAGCTGCCGGCTGTGTCATCAGTAGCTTCCTGGAATGAAGATAGGGTGATATCACCCATCGTAACCCCCGTATCACTGAACCCGATTAAACCGTTCATCGTTTGGAGCAGCCAGGTCCGGACTTCGTCTTCGCTATTAGCTGTTTCCTTCTGCACGCTATATGCAGCACCTTCTATAATACTTTTAGCCTCGTTTACAGCCTGCTCATTGACAATGCTGAACCTGTCCTTCGCCACTGCTAAGTAACTGATCACAGATGCCTGACTGTTCGTATTGTTTATCGAATATTTCACGACGCCGCTCACCGGCAGCGTAAAGTTATGAGTGATCGTGACGCCATTAGGACCTGCGAGTACACCGGTCTTGACCGTTTCGTTCACTGTCTTCCCTTCAGCATCAGTGTAGCTAAGCGTGATATCCATCGTACGGTTGCTCATATTCCACCAGTCCCGATGGAACGATGTAATCGTGTACTTTCCTGCGCTCAGAGGGAGGGTGTAGATCAGAGGTGTATTCTTTGTATTCGAGCTGTAGACACCTGTCTGAGTTTTATCCGTGATAACCACGGCACCGCCAAGCCCTTTGAGATTATAATTTGCCCCTGTATTGATATGACCCCACACAGCGCCTGTTGATAGTTGATCCGCGGTGCTATTCAGAAGGCTGTCGCCCACGAAATTCTTGATCACCGTATAGGGTGGTGTGACGACATCCGCCGAAACACCGACATCCAAAAAGTACACGAGACCTTCTGGCACTACTTCCACATTAGCAGTGGTTTTTAGATTGCCATAAGTGCCGGTTACAGCTACTCTTTCATAGGGTGTGTTGAAGCTGACCGCGTCTAAATTCCACTTCACAGACACCTGCAATTTGGATCCATCTTCTCGGGTAGCCTCCAACTTATCTGGAAGATTCGGCAGTTTCCCGACATAAGTGGCAATATCCTGAGGAGCAGCAAGCTCCCGTATATCCCCTGTTGTCAATTGGTTCTGGGCAGAGATCAGACGTCCCGCGAGTTGCACAGCTCCTTCCTGATCCAGTCTGAAATCAGCAGCATTGTCTAGTGCTTCTTGGGCGGTGTTCTGTGCAGCTGCAAAAAGCTGCCAGTCTCTATCCGAATATTCATCCAGTTTGGTAACTTCTTTCGCCGCTATTACCGCTGATTGAAGAGCAGCTGTGTCCGCTGCACCTTTTACTTCACCGGAAACAACGGCCACCGCGTCCACAACCAAAGTACCGCTTAATACCTTTATCTGAACGTTATGCTGTCCATATTTAAGTCCGCGAAGCGTGTACGTTTGGTAGAGTTCTTTAGAGGCCATCGTATCGGCTGACAGTGTGACAATTTCATCATCAACAGTCACTTCTAACTTAGCCGATCCATTATTCGGTCCCAGAATATCTAACCCGGTGCCTTCAAAAGAATATTCCATCGTAGCAGCTGCACCTTGACTGGTAGATAGGGAACGCTGATAAATATACATACCAGCCCCGTTTTGATGACTCCACAAACCGCCGTATTTTAATTTAGGGTTTGGTGTAGCAGCCAAATCATACATTTCAAGATTATCCAGTAATTCGGAATAGTATGGCGTATAGCCGTCAATCGTCTCGACCTTCAGATTATCGAAACGAACATGATAATATCCACTGGCTAAATCTACCCGACCAGACAATTCAGGGTTCGGATCAGTATAAGAAGCCAGTTTCACATCGTCCAAATAGGCAGTCACTTTATCGCCTGCAACCTGAATGGCAATGTTATGCCAGGCATCATGTGCGGTGTTAAATCCATCCAGCTTTACTCCACCGGAACCGCTCACTACATTGCCACTCGCTACTGCGCTATTATTGACCAGCAGCTGCCAACCTCCGTCAAACCAGAACTTCAGTACATAAGGTGTGCCGTTTATAGTGTGAGAGATGCCGCCTCCTTGATACCGTGCGCCAATCGCAGCATAATTGGCTCCGCCCTGCGTACTGTTCGTCTCGAACGAAACATCTACACTGGCCTTGTAATTTGTCCACCGGTTATCACCTATAGCTGTTACGGGATCTCCACCGTTCCAAGTGCCACCCAGCCCCATAATTTCCGTATCCAGCTGTTGGCGCAGAACATAGTTGTCAGAACCGTCCGGAAGATACGCTTCGAATGCACCGTTGCGGTCATGCGTATAGCGCGGTATCACACTTTTAGAGCCGCCGCGAGATTCAATATAACTTTGGGTGCCAGCATTCTGCCCACCTGCCCCGATCTTCACAACGGATTGATTGGAGTAGTCAAAATCATCGGCATACAGGATATTGTCCGCTGTATTTTGAATCCTCCCTGTGGCGTCGGTATCAAGCACGATGCGGTCGCCTTCTACAGGTAACGGTGTTTGATACGCCTCATTGTCCTTGTTCTTCAGAGTGGTCACAGTCAATGTCGAATATGGTTTGACATGAATGGTATAAACCCCACTGCCATCAACAGCGACATCCCCGAGATATTTCATATAATTGCTGTTGAAAGCTTCGCCCGCGTCTGCCGCACGAGTCTCCCATACTTCCAATGAGGGATTACCCACAAAGTTCATATTTACCGTCTGAAGCTTATAGGTTTTGGCATATTCGCTATCGTTCACGATAACGGTTGAAAAATCGCTTCTGTCAGGTGAAGCAAGCGTCATATAGCTAGGAGAACCGTTGCGACCGCTAACAGGGTTAGTGCCTGTCGCACCCGTGGAGCTAGCCTTAGGAACTGCTCTCCAAATCCCTGCCGTATTATCCTCGTTCTCCCAGCCCACATTGGCGAACCAGCTGTAATGCTGCAGAGCAACAAGACCTGCATCATAATGAATCCATCCCGACCACGGATCACGTGCGCTAAGTAGTTCCTTAAACGAATATTGTCCACCTTCGTAGAAGGAGCCGATGGCCGGCTGATAAATAAAGTGCGTCCGGCGGGAATTGACGAATCCTTTAATAATCGTATTGCTCATCTCCAGTGGACTGCCAACACCGCCGATGCCGGTTCCTTCCACTGTAGGGTCCTTCACATTATTGTTGGGACGGAAGGCAGAGTTACTGAAGGTGGACTGCGCCTCACTGTTCCATACTTCAATATCATATTGTTCTGCGAGCTTTTTGAAATTGCCTGCGCTGTCGTCGTCAGTGTTATAGTGATATCCGGCGATTGGAGCCGCATCCCTTAGAGAAGCGTCGCTTACCATACTGCCGCCAAATGAACCAATCCCTACTTCATCAGAGATCACAACTTTGATCTGGTTATAGAGCGCTTGCTCTACTGGGCTTGCAAAACCTTCGTTATCTGTTTTAACACGCTCAGCGTACTGTTTGGTCCAGGTCAAATCCGGCGTATGCTCGTTGATATGGGGATTGACGTAGTCGACCATATAGCCATACTCACGGTAAGCAGCAAGAATTGTATCTTTATACCAGGTATAGATTTTATCGTTGTTGCTTGCCCAGGCCGGAGCACTCCATCGCAGGATGCTGACCTTGAGATCCGGATTCGTAGCCTTGGCGTCAGCCGCAAGCTGGAATCCGGGATGCCGAGTGATATTGGCTTCTTCATCGGCCGTACGCATAGTAGCCGGGTCCGGGCCGGTAGAGTTGTTACGGTCATTGCCCATCTCGATTTTCACATGCGTCATAATGGGATGCTCTCCACCGAACAGAATCCGCAACATTTCTGCGTAAGCTTCCGGATGCTCAGCCTTATAATCCATCAACAGGGCACTGGTGCTGTTGGCACTTAGTACGCCAAATCCCTTGAACGTTAGGCCGTTGACATTGTCCGCTTTAATATCGTTGCCGTCGAGTAGAACCTTGACCATGGAAGCTGCGTTCTGCCGAGCATCTTCGATCTCTTTTTGAATCCCACCCTTGGCAACGGCGAACCAGCTCAAAATTGGTTTCTCACCGGAAACATAGGCATAGGTCAATGTCATGGGGCTATTAGCGTCGATATCACCGGGAATAGTGAATTCGCCGGAAATAAGCGGAGTCACATTAGTATTGAATTGTGCAAACGAGATCGTCTTTGTTGCCCCATTTGTATCCTTATATTCGATCTGAGGCTGTATTACTCGAGTGCGGCTGCCATACCAATCATGGAAACCACTACTGAGTGTATAGGTTCCAGCTTCTGGAGCCATTAATTTATATACAATATGATTGCTAGTAGGGTCGGCACGAAGTCCGACTGTCCATATGGATGGATCAGTTGCAGGATCGGTAAGTCCTCCGTCTTTAGAGTTCTTCACCTTGTTTATGGAATCATCAAATCCCCAGGCAGTCGTTCCGCTGATATATTTCTGATCTGGTGACTGGTTGAGCAACGCGCTACCGGACAGCGTATTGACTGCTTCGTACAGTGGCGAAGAAGTAGGACCATTACCTACGGAATCGCCCCCCCTGCCGCTATCCACAAAGTAAACCAATGGATTCCTTGAAGGTGGAATAACTTCTACATTGGCAACAACCGGCCCACCATTCGCTGTACCCGTGACTGTCACTGTGTCATAAGGAACGGCAAAGGTATCTTCACCTATATTCCATTTCACAGTCGCAGCCTGGCCTCCAATGTCAATGCTAGCAGGCAAAGTAGTGTCAGCAGATGTCTTCGCCCCCATATAGGCGGCTGCGAAGATAGTATCCACCGTAGCCGCAGACACAGACGGCATATGGAGTGCCGGAAACATTCCAACTACAAGCGCAGTGGTCATCATCATTGAGAATAGCTTTTTTCGAACGGAGTTTTTTCTGCTCATTCTTTAATCCTCCTTTTGCTATAAATGGTCTCTCGGCATGTTTCATGCTTGATTTGACTTTATCGCCCAGCAAACAAAGAAAGCGCATTCATTTCATTGATAAGCTAAAAAAAAACTGGCAGCATGCGAAAACTGCAACTGCCAGGTTCAAACCTGTCTAGCCTTTAATACCAGATGCTGCGACGCCTTGAACGAAGTACTTCTGAAGTGCCAAGAAAACAATCACAACCGGAATAATGGAAACCACACTTGCAGCCATTATCAGACCGTACTCGGCAGAATATTGCGAAATGAACATTCGTAGTCCAATTTGAATGGTCTTGAGTTTCGTATCCGTCAAATAAATCATCGGCCCCAAGAAGTCATTCCAAGTGGCAACAAAGGTAAAAATCGTCAAGGTGGACAAAGCCGGCTTGGATAGTGGCAGCATAATTCTCGCCCAAATCCCATATTCGCTCAAGCCATCGATTCGGGCCGCCTCACATAATTCATCTGGGACACCTTGATAGAACTGGCGCATCAGAAATACTCCGAAAGCCGAGAATGCCTGCAATAGAATGATTGCCAGATGAGTATTGTTAAGTCCCATGTAACGCATCAAGATAAATTGCGGCACCATATATGCCTGCCAAGGTATCGCAATCGTAGCAATATATCCAAGGAATAAAACATTTTTCCCTCTGAATTGCAGTTTGGAGAATGCATACGCAGCAAAACTTGAAGTCAATAGCTGCAAAATCGTTACGATAATTGATAATTTCGCCGTGTTATAAATGAAGCGGTCCAGTGGAATACGGGTCCAAATATCCACGAAATTTCCCCAGCGCGGATTCGCTGGAATCCATTGCATCGGGAATGAGAACACATCCTTGTTCAGCTTGAGCGAAGAAGACAACATCCATATATATGGAACAAGCATACAGAGCACCGTAGCAAACAACAAAATATACACTAGCACCATCGTGCCGATTCTAATTCCTTTATTTGTACCCACCATATCTTTTGAATCCTCCTATTGTCCGTATTTCTTCTCGCCGCGGAACTGGACGATGGTGATGCCAAGTACCAGCAGAAACAATACAATGGCCATGGCGCTGGCATATCCGTAATCAAGCGAACGGAACGCCGTATTGTAGATTTGATAAACCATAACCCTTGTAGAATCGTTCAACTGGTTATCAGCGCCGGCAAATAGGTTGATAAAAATATCGTAGACTTTGAACGAATTGATGACTAGAATCATCAGCACAAAGAAGGATGTAGGCGCCAGTTGAGGGACCGTCACATTGCGGAATCTTCTCCAGGCGTTAGCACCATCAAGTTCAGCAGCCTCATACAACTCAGGGTTGATCCCCTGTAGACCTGCCAAGTAAATGACCATGTAATAACCCATGTTTTTCCACACAGTGAACAGTATTACTGTGAACATCGCCCAGTGTTTATCCGCCGCCCAGCGGGGAAGATCCTCCAGTGGGATACCGGTAAGGGTATGCAAAATATTGTTGATCGGCCCCATCGTAGGGCTGAAGATAAAGTTCCATACGGCAGCAACGGCTACCAAGGATGCCACATATGGGAAAAAGAATACGGTTCTCATAAAATTGCGGGCCATGATCTTCTGATTAAGCAATATCGCCAGCGCCAGCGCAACAATCATGGTGAACGGTACTACCCCAATAGTGTAAACAATGGTATTCCATAATGCTTTATGAAATGTTGTATCTTTAATAAGCCGGGTGAAATTGTCCAATCCGATATATTTCATTGGATTGGCCCCATCCCATTTCACAAAAGCTAGGATAAAGGCGAAAAACATGGGTACTAGTGTAAACACGGCAAATCCGATAAAGTTCGGCGCAATGAAGCTGTACGCTACCAGGTTTTCCCGGACACCTTTTGACAAATGACGTTTAGGGATTTTTTTTGTATCCAATATGGTTTCGTTCTGCATTCTTTCTCCTCCAAACCTTTCTATAAAAGGCGGGCTTTCACCCGCCCTTAGAATTCACCAACTCTCTTCAGGTTAATTGTTCAAGAGCTGCTGTACGCGCGTATTCATATCCTTCAAACCTTCGTCGATCGAAGCGTTTTTGGTCATAATGTTATCGTGGGCTTCGTTTAGAATTACTTCAATGTCCGCACTCTTTTCATGCATTGGCATTTCCAAATAAGTCTGAACCGTAGTCAGTGCCGCTTTGCTGTTCTCATCCGTAGGGAAACCGTCAATGGATGTAATAGAACTGATAACTTCATCGTTCTTAATCGCTGGAATGGTTCCGGTGGAAGCAATGACCGTAGCACCTTCTTCACCAGTCACAAAGTTCATGAAATCAAGTGCCGCTTCTTTATTTTTGGATTTCTGATTTACAGCCAGGGAAGTAATTGTACCCAGTGTTGTACCGGCTTCCACACCATCCGGGTGAGGATATTTCACAATTCCCCAGTTGGTTGATTGAGACTCGCCGCTCTTCACCTTTTCAATTTGAGTCGCTATAAACCAGCTGCCCATGTTCATCATCGCAACGGAATTGTTGTAGAACACACCGGAATAATGCGTGCTTGAAGTCTTTAGTGTGGCGTAATCCATAACGATACCGTCTTCCTGTTCTTTCAAGATCCGTTCATAGGTTGGCTTCAGGAAATCATAGTTTCCACCGACAACGTTGTTCTTACCATCAAGAATACCGAACAATTGAACCGCGCTCCGCCAAGTATGATAATGGGCTCCGTATACTTTTTCAGAACCGCTGCCGGAGGTCATTTTTCTAGCAAGTTCATCATATTGGTCGAATGTCATATCATTACTTGGATACTCCACTCCCGCTTTATCAAACAAGTCCTTATTATAGTAGACAACCCAGAAATCACTCCGGAAAGGAAGCGCATACACTTCATCGTTCACTTCAATCTGTTCTACAGTACCGCCATAGACGGATGGATCAATGTTTTTGTCTCCCATGAATCCCTTGAGCGGCTCCAAGTGATTTTGTTTCACGAGGTTTGAGTATCCAGGAATATCCTTAATCGTAAGAACATCCAGATCTGCACCACCGGACAACTGTGTACTTAGCATTGTCATATAGTCAGTAGAACCAAGATCGACATATTCGATCGTTACATTCGGATGCTCAGCTTTATAGGCATCGATCAACGGCTGATAGTATGCTGTGGCTTCCCAATCCCACAATGCCCATTTCAAGGTCACAGGATCCTGTTTCGGTTCAGCGGAAGCGTTTGCAGTATTGCTCGTTTCTGGAGCAGCTGTTGCAGCACTGCCTTCGTTGTTGTTATTACCGGAACATCCGGCTAGCGCACTTAGGGAGAGTATTGTGGCAAAAGTCATGCCATAGAATCTTTTCAATTTCATATAAAAATCCCCTTTTCCTTCTGATTGTTTACACTGATCGGTTCATCCGATCTATTTCAAAGTTTAAGACTTTCCCATCTAGAATGGCATGTATTTTCAAACTCAGTTCATTCACTTTTCTTTGTTCTTCTCTTCCTCCTCGCTTCAAACCTGTAAAATCCTATTTAAAACATGTAAATTTCTCAGCTCCTCTGCCTTCCACTGTATGGAATCACAGGAATATGCTATGGTGTTAATATGGATATCGGTAAACTAGTTAAGCATATTATAAATAGAAGATTAACTTTGAACATGCATTAATTGAAAGATATTTTTGAAACCGCTTTATATTTTCCTGCATTTTGTAGAGGAGTGTTCAATACGGTAAGAAAATCAACCATTAAGAGCCGCATTATTCTGATCATGACCCTCTTTGCGCTACTAATCGCCGCTCTGCTATCCTTTTTCAGCTATGAATTGATTACCTATTATCAGCGTAAAACAACCATCCAGGCGACTGAGTTCAACCTGCAGCTAGTTTCCCATATTATTGAACAAGATTTGATTAATCTCTCCTCATTAGCGATGACCAATAGCACCAACTCGTCCACCAATACATTACTCACTGATTATTTTGTATCTCCGAAGGCAAGCGCCAAGGATGCTGTTAATGTATTTAACTCCATGCAGGAGGACTTTCGGATCAATCGCTCCAATAGCTATGTCCGCCGCTTGATTGTTACGGGTAACAACGGAAAGTTCCTGCAGGTGGATAATTCCGTCAGCACTTCAATTCCACTTACTGTACACAATATCGGTCAAATTCCCGGACTAAATAAAGATGCTGTGGAGCAGTGGGAACAAGTAATTAAGGACCCGCTCTCCACCACGAACGGAATTCCTTTTGTTCTACCTATTTACGGAGATGGGGCTGCTCGGATTGGAACGGTCTACTTACTCGCCAATACTTCCTTAATTACCGACAAGTTGAAGGGGTATTCCCTGCCTAAGAACTCCCGAATGCTGTTGACGCTCGGCAATCATCATTATCAGCTCATTGGCGATAAAGTAACTGCAATGACTACGCCTTATGAACCTGTGGCCTATACCGATGATAAGCCTGTCGGTCCACAAACCGAGCTGTCCATGATCAAGCTGGAGGATGAAGAAAGCCAAATTGTGGTCTCTTATCCCGTTCGTAGTGGAGTGATTCTGTCGCAGACCTTATCCAATGATCAATTCGCCCCCAAAGCAAATATATGGATTCTGGTAATGCTTGGCGTTTGTTTACTAGTCATCGTCTTAAGCGGCATTATTACTTTGTACTTAACCCGTAACATCAGTCTCCCGGTAGAGAAATTAAAGAAGCGAATTGATAAGATTGCCCAGGGCAACTTCTTGCTGGACCGCAATATCGAATGGAACAGTGAACTAGGTGATGTTGGTCGGGGTATCAACCGCCTTTCACAGGACATTGTTGCGCTCATGGATAGCCGGCTCGCTGACGAGAAGCAGAAACAGGAGCTAGAGTACAGGATGCTGCAAAGTCAGATCAATCCCCACTTCTTGTACAACACACTGAATTCGATCAAATGGATGGCTACGATTCAGAATGCTACCGGCATTGCAGAAATGACTACTTCACTCTCCAGACTGCTGCGGAGCATCGCCAAAGACAACCGGAGACTAATGCCACTGAAAGATGAGTTAAGCCTGCTCGATGACTATTTTCTGATTCAGAAATACCGGTATGGCAGTACAGTCTCGATGGTGAAGGAAATTGAAGATGAGGAACTGCTCTCCGGCCTGATTCCCCGTTTCACGTTACAACCTCTGGTTGAGAATGCTATCTTCCATGGCATCGAGCCCAAAGGTAGAGGAGATATTCTCATCACGGTGAAAAAAAGCGGCTTTGCCGATATCCTGGTCACGATTGAAGACAACGGTGTAGGCATAAAGGAAGAACAAATCTCCACCATTCTGTGTGATTCGGAGGATGGAACTAGGGGAGTTTTCGAGAACGTTGGACTCCATAGTGTAAATGAGCGTTTACGGCTAGCCTTTGGGGAGAATTACGGTCTTTCGATTGAGAGTGAAATGGGCCAGTATACTCTAATGAAAATCCTTCTACCATTTATACAAAAAGAGTAGAATGGCAAATCTAGCAAGGATGTGGTCAAATTGATTAAATTATTAATTGCCGACGACGAAGCTCTTGTCTGTATCGGCTTGCAGTCTATGCTGAAATGGGAGCAATATAATATAGAGATTGTCGGTATCGCGCACAACGGTGCTCAAGAAGAAGAGATGATTGACACTCTCCGCCCGGACATCGTAATCAGCGATATCAAAATGCCAATTAAGAGCGGTTTAGAGGTTGCCGCTTCGATTCGCCAAAAATATGGTCGACTTCCGCTATTCATTATGTTGACTAGTTATGAAGAATTTCAATACGCACGCGCAGCTATAGAGGTGCAGGCCACGGATTATCTAGTAAAGCTGGAACTCACTCCGGAAGCACTGGCCGAATCCATCCGAAAGGCTATTTCCTTTCTAGAGAGTTACCAGACGATGGAAAGCTACCCAAAGCTTGTTCACCGTGGCAACCTTCAGGCGCAGCGTGATAAATTCTTCATTCGTCTGTTCAATAACCTGTTCGAGAATAAGAACCAGTATCTCCTGCAGAAAGAGGATTTGGCGTTAGAGTTTTCCGAGCCCGCCTACCTAGTCTGTACTTGCCGCATTCTGGGCCCAGACACTGTTCCTCCCCGTGGAGATAAGCTGGTTGCCTTATGCTCAAGCACTGTGCAAATGGCAAAGGACACGCTTACTTCTATACAACCCTGTTATGTAACCAGTCTTGACTTACGTAATTTCGCCGTTGCTCTACCTGTCCCCGAAGTCGATCCCCGTCACTGGATGTCTGACATTGAGAAGCAACTTACCGACATGGCATCCGTATTACATAACTATTTCAATGTAACGATTATTGGTGCCATAGGGTTTGCCGTCGAGGACCCTTATTTAATGCGGGAGAGCTACCTAGCAGCTCGAAAGGCATTGCCAGTTGCCGTGCAAGAACGGTCTTTTGTTTTCTTCGATGAGAATGAACCTCTAGAGCAGGAACATCCGTTGTTTGATTTCTCTGAATCTCGTTCGGAGATCCGCCGTGCTTTTGAAGAACTAGATACCCTTGCTTTATACACCATCATCTCCAAAATGATTGAAATCTTCGAAGACCGACCTGACTTACTGGTGCCCGCCACCGATGCTGCCTGCAATATTCTGTATATGGCCACTTCGCTTCTTGCGGATGGAGAAAACATTGTAGAGCATATCTTCGAAAATGAGCCGGAAGGATACCGGGCCATCTATCAGATGCATACGATTGAAGAGATCGCCGGCTGGTTGATTCAGTTCCGTGATGGCTGCTCGGAAATTCTCTCTACTCGAAGACAAAGCTATAAAGAACAAATCGTCAAAAATGTCCAGGAATACATCAAAAGAAATCTCGGCACTAAGCTTTCACTGAATCAAGTAGCAGATGTCTTCAATTTCAGTCCAAACTATTTAAGCCATCTGTTCTCCAAAGTCGCTAAGGTCAATTATGTAGAATATATCACGGAAACTAAAATCACTGTGGCCAAGGAAATGATGATGCGCGGTGAAGGTCGTATTTACGAAATTTCCCAAAAACTCGGTTATGAAAGTGCCTTCTATTTCAGTAAGGTCTTCAAGAAAGTGACGGGGATTTCACCCAGAGAATATATGCAACAAATTGAAGCAGGCTGATAGTGATCGCCGGCCCCTCCAAAAAGCAACAGCATTCTTTAGCAATAATAGTGACACTCCGTCCGACAACAAAAAATCTCGTTTCCAAGACAAATGTCTAGGAAACGAGATTTTTATCGTAAACACAAGTAACTATTTCATTTGAGCTTGTTCTTCTCTAGTAGGACCAATTACGCCAGGTACACGAAGACCTGCTTGACGTAAGAGAACAGTCATTTGACCACGATGATGTGTCTGGTGATCTATAAGCGATCTAAGCATTGCACCACGAGGCATTAATCCAGCAAAGGTCTGTACACTCTCAACCATTTGCTCGTCCGTTAATTTCTCAACCTCAGAAGCAATATTAGCCGCGATATTCTTATAAGCGTCAACAATCACAGCCGCATGAGCCGGAACTTCCTTCGGATTGCCTACTGGAGTAAGTGTTAACCCTACCTGACCACCAAAAAACATTGGACAGGTTGCCAAGTGCCAACCTAACCATCCTAATGAATTGTGACCTTCAACAATTACCTGATCTAATTTGTCATCGGTAAGTGATTCAAGAACGCGAATTGTCCCTGCAGAAGCGCTTGTCCATTCTCCTAGAAAATCTTGAACTGTTCTGTACATCTGAAATCCCCTTTATTAGTCGTTAAGCAACGATTACTTAGTCATACCAATTAAATTATAACCTGTCACATGACCTGTTACAAATAGTCTAAAGGACCAGCATATTTTTCACTTAACTTGAGGGGACTTTCTGAGTATTACTGATTTTCGCATAATAAAATCTGGTTTATGGTTTTGGGATGTTACATTTCTACTCGATTAAATCGCAATCTGAAAGTATTTCCGGTTTATGGCGCATGCTATCCTGATTGGTTATTTTACGGATTACTTTACACGGCACACCTGCAGCAAAAGAATTTTCTGGGATGTCCTGAGTCACGACACTACCTGCACCTATTACGCATCGATCACCAATCGTAACACCTCCACATACCGTTACATTTGCTGAGAGCCAAACATCGTTACCAATGCTAACAGGCTTAGCATAACATAAAGACGCAGCATCACCATTTTGATCAAGCATTTGTCTACGCTCGGAGGCAACGAATGGGTGAATAGGCGTAACGATTGTTACATTAGGTCCAAAGCTCACATGATCACCTATCGTAACCTGTGCATCATCCTGGACTGTAAGGTTATAGTTTCCAAAAAAGTGATCACCAATTTTTGTATGAACACCATAATGAAAAAAAATGGGTCCCTGGATAAAAGAATGCTCCCCTATGCTGTCAAGTAACTGTGACAATATCGCTTCCCGCTCCTCTGTCTGATCCTCAAATGTTCGGCTATATTGACTACTCAAATTGTGGGCGAGAAGCTTTTTACGCTTTAGTTCTGTGTTACCTGGATTGTATAATATCCCTTTGAATATTCGTTCTTCTTCTGTCAAATTGTTCACCTCTTTTAGTTTTTAGACAGTAAGTTCAATTTGAATGTTTTCTGGCCCTAAAATACTGCTTTCATAATATCCGTCACCTGTGGTCCGTGGTCCACTTAACGTTCTAAATCCCGCTTCTGCCAATTGCTTGGTTAGCAGATCGACTTGTTCCTTACTGCCTAAGCTGAAAGCTAAATGAGTTAAGCCCGTCCGCAAGAGATCATGAACTCCTTCTACCATATCCGGTCTGCTCATAATCTCCAATCTCGCGCCACCCTCAAACGTGAGAAAATAGGTTCTTAATCCCGTTTTGGGATTATGGTATTGTCGATTTGACTTCGCATTAAAGAATTGACTATAAAATTGTCTGCAGCTTTCTAAATCTTGTACATACATAGCAATATGTTCAATTTTCATAAAAATCTCCTTTCCGTCACTACATGTATTAGTTTTGAACATAATTCCTCGTAATATCGTTAAGCCATTTAAATTTAAAATAACGCATTAAGGCAATCGGGGCTTTAATAACCTCGTCTAAATTGATGATAATAAATATCGTTAGAGGGGAGAGATGCCACACAAATGCACTCATGTATCCTAATGGTAATATGATGCCCCACATTACAATCGTGTCACACCAAAAGCCAAATCTAGAATCTCCTCCAGCAACAAATATTCCTCCAATCGTCGTGGAGTTTATCGATTTCGGAATACAACAATAAGCACAGACAAGAAGCATTCCACTCAAATATATTTGTGCTTGATCATCCAAATTGACAAGTAGAAACACTATAGGCTTCAGTAATAGCAAAGTAATACCTGCAACGATGCCAAACAAGATAGCATATACATTTAATATTTTCCCAGCTCTTTTAGCCATTTCAATTTCGCCATTGCCTAGATATTTGCCAACAAGTACGGAGCCACCACTTGCAATACCTCCACATAATACAATAACCAGATTCTTAACGACCGAGGCAACTGAATTTGCAGCGACCATATCTGCATTGACATGTCCAATAATTGCAGATGTCACAGTTAATGCGCATCCCCAAACAATATAATTTCCTTGGACGGGTAGTGTATACCTCAAAAAATCCTTAATCAAATTACGCTGAACCATGTCACGTAAAGGTAACCTAAACTTTATATTTGATTTGATCGAGTGGATGATACAGCAACCAAATTCAACGATACGTGCCAAAACTGTAGAGAAAGCAACTGCCACTACAGCCTTTTCTGAATTACCCGGATAAAGTATGAAAATACTTATTACATTCAAGAGAATGTTCAATATAAGGCACATAGAACTGATCCAGGCACTCACACGGGCATTTTCCATGCTTCTAATGACACTAAAGTACATTTGGGATATTCCGCTTATCAGATAGGAGAACGAGATCACTCGCAAGAAACTCGATCCATATTGAATTAACTCGACGTCAGTTGTGAAAAACCTCATTAATTGATCCGGCATTAACAGCGATATCCCAAAAAAGATAGCGGATATAATAATAGACATCGTACATCCGATACTAAAGACTCGTTCAATTGTCATTAAATCTTTCTTTCCCCAATACTGAGCAGTCAAAATACCTACTCCTGCAGCCAATCCCATATAAAACAGTGTTAAAACAAATGTAATTTGCCCAGCCAACGATACAGCAGACATTGTAGACTGGTTTATAAAACCTAACATGAATATATCTATTGTCACGGCTAACGATGAAATGAGGTTTTGTAAAGCAATCGGAATGACCAAATTAAGCAATTGACGATTGAAATGCTTATCTCTCATCTCAAGCGTGCTTCTTCATCCAGATCTTCCTTAGTGATCTCTTTGTCTTTGTAATAGTATTTTTGGTCGTGTTCATTAATGGTGCGCATCACCCTGCATGGATTACCAACAGCAATAGAGTTAGCCGGAATATCTTTTGTTACAACACTGCCGGCACCAATAACGGTATTTTCTCCAATTGTGACCCCTGGACAAATTGTAACATTCGCCCCGATCCAACAATTGTTCTCAATTTTCACCGGATCAGCATACATATATCCTCTGTAATCTGGATGGATTGGATGTCCCACTGTAGCAATCGTTACAGATGGACCGAACATAACATTTTTTCCGATAATAATTTTAGTGTCGTCAACAAAATTACAATTAAAATTAATGTACGTTCCATCTCCAATCTCAATATTCGTACCATAGCAAAAGTAAAAGGGCGGCTCGATCCACACCTTTGTTTCTTTACCAAATATCTCTTGCATGAGTTGTGTACGTTTTTCTAGATTATCTGGCGCTGTTATATTAAAGGCATGCATTCTTCTTTTTGCCTGTAGTCTGTCTTCAGGCAGTCCTTCACAGTAATCAGTAAATAGTTTACCGGAGGCAATACGTTCTCTCATCGTCATATTTCTGGCTCCTTATAATATCTTTTGGATTTTGTATTATTGTCGTGCAATATCAAAATTGTATAATTTCTGAGTAGTCCTATCCACCGAAATCAAATATAATTCTATTAAAATCGTATTTTGTTTGAGGGAGATGTGATTGTGAGTGCAGAGCTGGAAGTATTCTCTGATTTATCGGAAGAACTAAATTATAATCTTCCTGATTTTCCACTATACGTACGAAAAGGAGCACTTAATCATTTCGATAAATATGCAGCAGCATGCCATTGGCATCCGGACTTGGAATTTATTTTAGTGCTAGATGGGGAGATGGAGTATTTTGTAAACGGAGAAATTGTACTGATTGAACGAGGTAACGGAATATTCGTTAATAGCAAGCGTATGCATTATGGTTTCTCCACCAATAAATTGGATTGTACATTCATTGTCGTTGCTGTTCATCCTTCACTACTCGGAATAAACACACATGTAGGCAAAGTATATTGGGATGAGAAATTCGGTTCTAATACTGAGGACTATATTATGATTACTTCGCAAAGCACGTGGGGAAAGGAAATCCTGCATTCCTTACATCGGATTTATGAAGAAATGAACAGCACTCCTTGCAAGCCACTACGTCTTCTTTCACTGGCTACTTCACTTTGTGCAGACGTCGGAGATCATATACAGAGGATTCCTGGGCAGATAAATGATGACCAGTCATGGATTGCCGTTTGGAAAATGACAGGATTTATTCATCATCATTTTGACCTTAGAGTAACCCTGAATGACATCGCTACCGCTGGGTCTGTTTGCAGGAGCAGATGTTGCGAGTTGTTTGGCACATACATCGGCCAAACGCCTAATACTTATCTGGTGCGATATCGTATCCAAAAGAGCTCTGACATGCTGGTAGGAACTAATCGATCGATTAGTGAAATTGCGATGAACTGCGGATTTCAAAGTGCGAGCTATTTTTCATCAGTTTTTCGTAATGAGACTGGATTGACGCCTCAGAATTACCGAAAGAAATCTCGAACACCTTCCCATTCAAATTAGCTTGTTGACGGGTGCTTCCCAAGATCATTCCGATATTTAATTTATCATTTCCCATTATTTTCTCCTCTATTTGGTTTATCAAAGCGAATGCCAAAGAAGCCAATAAGTCCAAAGATATCTTGGGTTATTGGCTTCTTTCATTATAATTAAGATACAACGTATGATTCACCTAAAACACGCTTAATACTGTATGACCCCTCTATCATTTCCGTGGCTATAAATGACTCCATATCACTAGATTCAATATCATACAACACTTCAATTTCCTTGGAGAACAGAATGTTTCCTTCCTTGATAAGTTCAGAGAGAGGTGGAACATTTTCAGCTTTTACATCTCCATTGTAAACTTGTTGAAGTCCGTCGACATAGGCTTCTAATGATCGTGCCCCCACAATTTTAACACCTTTATTTTCTTCATTCACCAAGATAATGGTTGGAAATCCACGTACACCAAGTCTGCCTGCTAACTCAAAATCCTGCTCTAACAAATCTTGTGCCGATCCAAGAGCAGCATCCGCCACTATTTCTTCGCCATTTAGCCCAATGTTGTTGACTATATCAACTAATGTTTTCTCCTCTCCAATATTCTGATTGAAGGCGAATACAGCTTCTCTTGCCTGACGCAAAAACTCATTTTCTTTACCCGGATATATATTTTGTATAACCTTGTATACTCTAGATGGCGGGTACGAAGAAAGAATCGGATTGTTTTTCCACAAAGAACCATCGATAGGCATACGTGAATGTAAACCGACTTCTCTCCAATGCTCCGCAACATCTGAAGGCTGTTGAATGCCATTGGAGACATCTGCAAAACCATGCCAGCTAGAAAGCAAACCACCCATAATCGTCTTCACGTTAAAATATTGACTATACTGCAGAATAAAACGATTGAGTACCGGCTCAAGCGCCCAACAGTGGGAACAGATCGGATCAGTTGCATAGTAAAGTGTGATTTTGGGGGACTGTAGATTAAAGTCGATTATTTCCATTTGCTCTTCATCCCCTGGCCCACAGACACCGGTTTTAAGGTCACACATCATATTTGAATTATTCATATATAAATCACCTTTCGCTGGAGAATCAAAGAAAGTGCCCTCTTGTAGAAGTTCTTTGTATGGGAGTATTATAATACCAATACAAATTCAAACAAGTACGTTTATTTTTAATACTAAGTATCTTTAATAATACTATTGGACAGGAGTTATGTATGAAATACGAATTTAGACTTGATCAATTATGTCCTGCAACCTTCGCATTCCATGTAATCAGCGGAAAGTGGAACCTCCCGATCCTAGCCATTCTTAGTGAGAACGACAACATACGCTATAACGAGTTAAAAAGAAGACTGCATGGAATAACAGGGACTACCTTAACCAACTCACTGAGGGATCTTATAGAATATGGAATCATTCATCGGGAGCAGTATAACGAAGTGCCACCAAGAGTTGAGTATTCTCTAACTTCATCTGGAAAAGAATTAGTGCCTTTAATTGAATCCGTTGTTGAATGGGGACAAAGAAATATTAGGGTGAAGGGTAATTCCTAGACTGCTTTCTCACTCCTATTCCTGAATCTCCAAATGCATATACGAAGGCGCTTCATCCCAAGGAACGCTATATCCCGCTCCCTTTGCACAGAACATAGAGCTGGAGGTGTACTCAGGATCAGCGCTGCGGTCGTATCCAATCCTTGCGATGACCTGTTCTGGGTTATGACATGGCTGATAACCGCCTAACTTCATCGAGATTGCTCCCTTGCCCTTCGTGAATGAGGCAAGCTCTACTGCATAATGCATGAACGTTGCGACAGGCGCACGTCCCTGAATAAACATCGATTCACCTAGCATTTCTGGCGGGTCAAATTCACCATGGGCCAGCTGTATATCAGACATTACGCGTCCGATAAGCTCTGCATCGACTTTGATTTTGAATTGATAATAGGGTTCCAGTAGAATCTTGTTCGCTTGCTCCAATCCCTGCCGCAGTGCCCGCAGTGTCGCCTCCCGAAAGTCACCGCCATGAGTGTGCTTCTGATGCGCTGCCCCGGTTAAGAGCGTTATATACAGATCGGTGACGGGAGAGCCGGTAAGAACTCCACGATGGTCCTTTTCAAGTAAATGCTGACCGACGAGATGCTGATACCCTGTGCTGAGCTGCTCAACATGGCATGTACTGCGATATGTAATTCCCTCACCACGTTTCGCAGGCGCAAGCCGGAGATGCACCTCTGCATAATGCTTAAGAGGTTCGAAATGCCCACAACCAATCACAATGTCTGCGATCGTCTCTTTGTATAATATCTCTGGCTTGGAGAACGATACCTTGAGTTGGAAGCGGTCTAACACCACCTGCTGAAGTACCTCTAGCTGGATCATTCCCATCACATGAACATGAATCTCCTCCAGCTTGTCCTCCCATGTCACTTGCAGCGTAGGGTCTTCGGCTTGCAGGATCATGAAATAGCGTAGCACTTCTCTGGATGATATCCCCAAATTGAATACAACTTTGGATTTCAACGCTGACACAAGACGGGATTCTACTTGATCTGAATGATTACCTATACCCAGTCCAATGGCTGCATCGGTTAGGCCCGTAACGGCAACAAGCTGTCCCGCGGAGGCCTCATCGCATGAAGTATATTTCCCCCCATGATAGATACGAATAGAAGTGATTTTCTGGCTTAACTCCTCATGTTCTGAAGTGCTATAGCAGAGATCCTCCCGTACCCGTAACTTTCCAGCTAATATCTTCATAAAAGTCAGTCGCGTGCCTTGCAGCTCATGACGCACCTTATATACTCGTGCCCTGAACACTGCGTTTACTTCATAAGTCGATTCCATTAGTAGTTGCATCGTCTGCATCCATTCCGCAATCCCCTGATCCAATAGAGCTGCTCCACTCATAACGGGAAAAACCACCCGTTCTTTAACCATTTGTTTCAGCGTAGCCAATACCTGCCCAGGATAAATGTTGTCTTCGAGATATGCCTCCATCAAGGTTTCATCTCGCTCAGCAACGGCTGCAATGACCTCTTCAGGCAGCATGCTCTGATCTAGACCTTTTGCCAAATACAACATATCCGGCGAAAATTGCTGCCTTAATGCTTTTAGCACACGCTGGACGTCAGCACCGGTACGATCTATTTTGTTAATAAATATAAAAGTGGGTATGCCATATTCCTGTAGCAATTGCCAGACCGTCTCGGTATGCCCTTCAATGCCCTCCACAGCACTTAAGATGACTACCGCATAATCCATGACCTGTAAAGCGCGCTCCATCTCAGCTGAAAAATCGACATGCCCCGGTGTGTCAATGAGCTGATACGATTGTTCGTTATATTTCATCACCGCCTGGTCAGCAAAAATCGTTATCCCCCGCGCCCGCTCCATCTCATGACTATCCAAAAAGGCATCCTGATGATCGACTCTCCCCCGAGTCTTAATTCCGGAAGCATGGTATAGGAGCTGCTCTGCGAAGGTGGTTTTGCCGGCATCAACATGTGCTAGCAGTCCGATGGTGATTGGTGATGCTTCTGACAGTTTACAATACATATTTCTACCATCCATTCAGTCAATCTGTTATATAAGAATCGTAGCCGAAATCTAGTAGCTTGTACAGAATCTCTCACCACCGACAGCATGCGGTAACGCCCGAAGATCCCATATTATCCAATGACATAACCACCCTCGATGAAGGATTTAGCTACAATAATGCAAGAAAGATACTAGACAAGCTATTGAGATGATGATTATGTCCCTATTAACTTATAAAAAAACCGGTAACCCTTAACAGAAAGGATTACCGGCTCAATGAATAGTTAATTTTTGTGGTTTTTCATTTTAAACGAGAATTCACTGTTATAAAATTCAATGCGATAACGTTAATATTTCTAATCTCCTTAAAACAATTAATCATCTACTCTCTAGACTCAACAGCTTTTTATCTAGAAATGCCTTTACATCTTTAGCAAGCTGAATGGATGCTTCAATTTCCAACTTAGTTGTTGAAACACTTTCAATGCTGCATCCAATTGGAATTCCCTTCTCCAGCCCGAACTCAAATAGTTCTTCAAATATTTTTTGAGATAGCTGAATTGATTTATCCAAAATGTCGTTCGAGTATTTCAACTCGTTTTCTAACCATCCCGGGATACTGATCCCCAACCATTTCATAAAATGTAATGTTTTCGCTGTGCCACATGGTGCAAGATTAAATAAAATAGGAACCATTTCAAAACCCTTATTTGTATAATAATAATATAAATCAGACAATAAATTCTTTGACGCCTCTACATTATAAGTTGCCTGAGTGATAAAAAAGTTGCATCCATTGTTAATCTTTTCGACAACCCGTATATGCTCATCATTCTTTTTTATATGTCTTTCAGGAATGACAACTCCTCCAAAATTCAAATTACTATTTAACTGTTTGCTTAGCTTATAAGCATCTGGTAAATTCAATTTCACCTCTTGCTTACTTGATGAAGCGCCCACATACACGGAAAATCTGTCTTCACTTTCGTCAGTCTTAATCCAATCCGCGAACGAAGCTCTTGTATCATTACCGACGCACCGATAAATTATTTTCGGGACCTCCACTTGTCTTAGATATTTATCACCATAGACAGCCGGATCAATCGTTGGTAAATATGGGTAAGGTCTTTCATGATCAACTCTTTCTGCTTCCTCCTGAACGTCGTAAAGAATTAAAGCATCTAAATCAACGTTTTTAAGTCTTTCAACCTGTTTCTGTGCAATTTCTGATATCTTTTCTGGTGAATGGCTTGCCTTCGGTGGTGTCATCCCATATGTTAAAATACCAGGTTTCTTGCTCAATATTTTTTGTTTAAATGTACTCTCTGCCGCTCCCAAAATAAAAAACTCCTCTACACGTCTCTTTTAAGTTAAGGCTACCATGGCAGGCTTAATATGTATAACTTATATTTACTATATCTAGTTATATTTTAAAGCTATGATTCCCTATTGGTACTTATCGAGTAGTACATCATGGAGGCGGAACTTCTAGATTTTAATGTTGACAACCATTTGGTCTGACTATAATATTAGAAGTCCTGCCAACCTTAAAGTTGGCGATAAGGGGACCGAAAGGTTCATTCTTATTTAAAAAGGGTGAGTATTATGAATAAAGAAGAATTAATGGAAAGCGCACGTAACACAAAGAAAGCTGCTTATGCCCCTTATTCTAAATTTCCAGTTGGAGCAGCCTTATTACTTAAAGATGGAAATATTATTAATGGAGTAAATGTAGAAAATGTATCTTTTGGTGCCACTAACTGTGCAGAGAGAACAGCAATCTTCACAGCTATTACAAAGGGCTATACTAAAGGTGATTTTCAGGCTATAGCTGTAGCAGGTGACACAATGGATTTTCTGCCGCCATGCAGTATCTGCAGACAAGTATTATCGGAATTCTGTTTGCCCGACATGCCTGTCTATTTAACCAATGAGAAAAAAGAAATCTTAGAGCTGAGTTTAAGGGATTTATTGCCTTACGCATTCAAAAATTTAGATATGTAAAAATAATACCTACCATAGTGGAATATCAAAAACACGCGTACCTGTGTTAGACAAGTACGCGTGTTTTTGTGTTTAAAAGCTTAGTCAGAACACAGAGTTCACAGACCAAACACACCGCGCAAATACGTTGTGACTTACCAAATCGCAATTCCAACCTTATCTTTTTCTTTAAGTACTACCTTTATCATTTCCAAAGCATTTCTTACCCTAAATTCAATAAATTCTTTATCATAGTCTGTATGTAGTTCTATAGTATCTAAATTATCAAGCAAAATAAGGAATTCACTTTCCAGTTTTTCTATTCCTTCATCAAATGCAAAAATATTCGTATTCTTTAAAGAATATATTAACTCACATCCGAGTTCACTAATTAAATCATTTCCCCAGAGAGTTTTTCTGCATGATTCGAAACCAAACAAATTATTATGTGGTGCGGGTACCTGCTCCTCCAAAAAATTAGTATCTACAATTATACTTCCCTTTTGAATTACACTAATTATCAAACTCATATAGTTAAAACCTCTCAATGATTATCTATAATTTTTGATTCTTTTTTCTTTTGTTTCTTATAACATCATCAATAAATAAAAAAACAAGCGATCCATTGAGATAAAAGGTTAACACTTCCTCTCGATGATCGCTTGCTTTTAGTAGCTATGCATAGTCACATTTCTAGTTTTCCCATAAAACATTTATTGGCTCTACCGTTTACCCGCAGCGACTATACCCGCAATTGCCACAAGTCTTACAGCCCTCAATATTAATCAGCGAGGCGCTGCCGCAGGAGGGGCAAAGGTCACGGGAAGCCGTAGCGTGGTTATGCCCATGATGACCACCGTGTCCATCTTCCGTAGCCGACGGAACACTCGCTTTCAACTCCGCATTTAAAGCTTCATTGAAATCTTCTAGCTCCAAAGTTGCTGCAATCGGTGCAGGCAAATGATCATCATGAGCGTTATTCAGTACATGAGTCTCCAATGCCTTAGCTACAGCATCTGCAATGGATTCTACTCGATTCGCACCGAAGCCGATTGCACCTGATCCGCCGATACCTTTCAGATGTTTGATCAACAATTCTACCTTCTCACCATGATCTCCATAACGGAGGAACAAGGAGCAGACACGACCGAGTGCTTCTGCCATCGCAAAGACATCAGAACCTGCTTTACCTACATTCAGGAAGATTTCTGCCGGTGTGCCATCTAGATCATTGATCGTAATATACGCCATACCAAAAGGTGTGTTGATTTTATAGGTTGCGCCGCGCAGAACCTGCGGACGTTTCTTGTATTGTTTATCCAGCTCTTTAGTAGGAGCTTGAGGTGCTGGGCTTGCCGCTACAACATTTGCTTCAGGAGTCGTTGCAACTTCAACTGCTGGAGCTACCTCTTCTACTGCATCTTCCTTCTTCGAGGTTTGCAGAACTTGCACATCACGGCTACCATCACGGTAGATCGTAACCCCTTTACAGCCCAGATCGAAGGCCATTTCATATAGCTCAGCCGTCTCTTCTACTGTGAAGTCAGATGGACAGTTTGCAGTTTTGGAAATCGAGCTATCAACCCAGCGTTGAATCGCTGCTTGCGCACGAATATGATCCTTAGCTGACAAATCCATCGAAGTCACGAAATAGTCTGGCAGCTCTTCACCTGGATGAGCTTCAAGCCATTCTTGGGCGATTGGAACGAACTGCTCATCGTAGCCAAGGCGACTTTGACGGAAATATTTAAAGGCGAAATAAGGCTCAATACCTGTCGAGGTGCCTACCATTGTACCTGTGCTACCTGTAGGTGCTTGTGTTATCACTGTAACGTTACGCATGCCATGTTTACGAATCGCTTCACCAACCTCTGGATACGTTTCGAGCATATTTTTCATAAAACCGCTCATTAAATATTTCTCTGTGTCAAAAGCTAGGAAGGATCCCTTCTCACCAGCAATCTCTGCAGAAGCAAGGTATGCTTCACGAGCCATAAAGCCGTAAAGCTTGTCCAGAAACGCCAAAGATTCCGGGCTACCGTAACGGATGTTCAATTTGATCATCAGCTCAGCAAGACCCATCGTTCCGAGACCCACACGGCGTTCGTTTTTCTGATTCGCTTCATTTTCCGGGAAATGATAAGGCGTCTTATCAATGACATTGTCCAAGAAACGTACGGAATAACGCGTCGTAGTCGCGAGATCTTCCCAGTCTACATCATGATTCTTCTCATCGTAGAATTTGGACAGGTTCACAGCAGACAAATTGCAGACTCCCCAGCCTGGCAGTCCTTGCTCCCCACATGGGTTCGTACAAATGATCGGATTAAAATACCAGCTGTTGGACATCTGATTGTAGTATTCCATGAACACAACGCCTGGCTCAGCGGATTTCCAAGCGGATTCAATAATGGTGCGCCACACATCACGCGCTTTAACCGTGCGATAATGAATAACGTTTTTGCCCGCAGCCTTCCACTTGTCTAGATCGCCATCCCACACATCGTTGTACTCTGGATCTGTAGTATCCGGAAATACGAGATCCCAATCCAGATTTTCTTTTACAGCCTTCATAAAGCTATTGCTCACACATACCGAAAGGTTCGCATTCGTAACTTGACCCATCGTTTGCTTTACGGTAATGAAGTCCTCCACATCTGGATGCCAGTCATTAATCATGAGCATAAGTGCACCACGACGGCTACCGCCTTGTTCAATTAATCCAGTGGTATAGCTAAACAGACCGCCCCAAGATACAGAACCACTGGAAGAACCATTAACACCTCTCACAATTGCCCGGCGTGGTCGTAGAGAGGATAGGTTAATCCCTACACCGCCGCCACGAGCCATAATTTCTGTCATTTCAGCCAACGTTTGCATAATGCCGCCACGGCTATCTTTTGGAGAAGGAATTACATAACAGTTGAACAGGGTTAGTTCTTCACTAGCGCCTGCACCAGCAGCAATTCGTCCACCCGGGACGAGCTTCCAATCATCCAGAATCGAACGGAATTTACCCGCCCATTCTTCTTGAAGCTCAGGCGTCTTCTCCACAGAAGCCATAGCTGTAGACAGACGATCCCACATTTCCTCTGGTGTTTTTTCTATATTAAGCGTCAGCTTTTCAACATCTGATTTCACAAGTTCGCCGCTGCGCGTCTTCACGGTTACGATTCTGCCGTTACGTTCTACGATCTCTCCGACTTCCTTCGTGGGAAACTTCGGATCATCTTTTGTTAGAACGAGTACAACATCGCCCACTTTAGCATTATTGCTGTCGGCATCCTTCCAAGCATAACGATCCAAAAATATTTTTTCACTTAGCCCTTCAAGGCGTTGCTTACGTTCCACTTTACCCAATAGAAAAACCTCCCGCAATGTAGTAAATATTAGTTCCAGTTCAGGTGTGGGCGTACATTTTGTGACCCACAACAAAAACTTCCTTACACTTATCTTCCGTCTTACGGGTGTATGTAGGAAGTTCATCTTGTCAATAACAAATAGCAGCTACGCACTTTAAAAAATCACATTTTCATGCTTTTGTCACAATATATTGTGTGCGTCAGCTTTTAAACTATACCACATATTGTATCGAAGGTCTTTTTCGAAAATAGAGTCAAGCAGCCGAAATATCGCAAACCTTGCCGCGTTTTCTCGCTTTTACTCTCTTTTTTAAAGGCTATCAAGAAAAATAGAAGGTTATGAATTCTCTTGTTTAAGAGCATACTACTCCTACGAATGATGATATAAATTAGCACCTGAGGAGGCTGTACCATGACGCAATTATTCCGTAATTCTCTACCTCACAAAGGTGGAAAGTCAGCGCCTATACTGCCTGTTCCTCTTTCTTTTGACCGGAATTGGCTGCAGGATCTAGAACTTAAACTAGATAAAGGTGGTCCGTGGGGAGACTACCGTCTGTCCAAGCTTGCTGTGCAAGGTGAACAAACGGGTCTAGTAACCAGCTTCGATGAGCTGCAATGCATGAAGCATTTATCCGGATTATCCCCGCTTCCTCATCAGCTCGATACCGCGCATAAGGTTTTGTTTGAGATGTCGGGCCGCGCGATTCTTGCAGACGAGGTTGGACTAGGAAAGACGATTGAAGCAGGACTTGTACTCAAGGAATATCTTGTCCGCGGTCTAGTCTCTAAAGTGCTTATTCTGGTACCTGCTTCCCTCGTATTGCAGTGGGTCCGCGAGCTGAATGCCAAGTTTGGCATCTCTGCTGTTGCACAGAAAAAAGCATATTCCTGGGGAAATGCGATTGTCGTCGCATCTATGGATACCGCGAAGCGCGATCCTCATAAAGAAATGCTGCTGGAAAATGAATATGACATGTTGATTATTGATGAAGCCCATAAGCTGAAGAACAAGAAATCGACCAATTATCTATTTGTACAGCAATTACGCAAAAAATATTGCCTGCTCCTAACCGCTACTCCCGTTCAGAATGATCTGGGCGAGCTATTTAATTTGATCACTTTACTGAAACCGGGGCAACTAGGAAATCAGGGTGATTTTGCTTCGAATTTCGTCGTTGATAAACGCCAACCTAAGAATGAAGGTCAGCTAAGAGACGAGCTATCGAAGGTGATGATCCGCAATCGGCGTGGCGAAGGTCCCGTTAATTTTACGAAACGAAAAGTCCGTAATATTCCGCTAGTTCTTTCACAGGAAGAGAGAGTATTATATGACGCTGTTACTTCTTTTGTTAAAGATCAGTATCAGGAATCAGGCGGCAATCTTAGCAGCATGCTTTCCTTGGTAACGCTTCAGCGTGAGGTGTGCAGCAGTAGGGATGCCGTCTTCATCACTTTAGTTAATCTGATCAAGAAGCTGCCTGCTGATTCGCCGAAACGCGATCGGATGATGGAGCTATTGCAGACACTTCGTACGGTTAAGACCAATACCAAAGCTGAAACAACACTATCTCTCATTCAAGAAATGAATGAAAAGGTCATCGTTTTTACGGAGTATCGCGCGACTCAAGAATATTTGCTTCAGTATTTCCGCGAACATGGGCTAATGTGTGTTTCTTATTCCGGCGGGATGAATCGTGGTAAAAAGGACTGGATGATGGACCTCTTCCGCGGTCGTGCTCAAGTCATGATCGCTACTGAGGCGGGTGGTGAGGGCATTAACCTGCAGTTCTGTCACCATATGATCAACTTTGATCTGCCTTGGAATCCCATGAGAGTAGAACAACGGATTGGGCGGGTGCACCGGTTAGGTCAGGAAAATGACGTGGTTATCTATAATTTGTCCACGCAGGGCACGATTGAAGAACATATTCTGCATCTGCTACACGAGAAGATCAATATGTTCGAAATGGTCATTGGCGGGCTGGATGTGATTCTGGAGCGTTTTGAGAAGAAAGAATCACTGGAGAAAAGTTTATACAAAATCATGCTCGAATCCCGCTCCGATGAAGAGCTGCGAAATGAGCTTGATCATATCGGTGAATCCCTAAGTGAGTTGACTCAGGGTATTAAAAAGGAAAGTGAGACTGCGACATGACCCTCAACTCACAGGAAGTACGTAAACATGTAATGGATTATCTGGAGGCGACAGAATGCTCCATTATTGAAGTATCGCCCATTCACGTAACTGTGAAGCTATCGCCAAGAGCTGACAGAATGCTTACAGATCGACCTTATTATTGGGGATTCGTGGAGCGTACTGGTGTTGATCCGGAGACACTCTCTTTCACTTTTGTATTTGATCCGGAAAAATACGATAGCCAGGCAGCTATAGAAGTTCCGCCAACGGTAAATCGCAGCATCGGAGCATTGAATCCGCCAATTACCGGAAACCCAGCGATGGGCGCCACAACAGATGCTGAGGCTAGCGCAGATCTATTGTATCCAACATCACCTGAATCTAATGTGGTTCATGTCCCCTCCTCAAATCCAGAAGATAGCATCCTAGCCCGCTACTTCGGTATTGTACCTGCATTGCCCCGAATTGGGCCCGGTATGATAAGACGTGAAGATATCATCTATGGTAGCAAGCGCCTGCAGCAAATTTGGAGTGCGGCCCAAGATGAAGGGAAATGCCTTTACTTATTTGAAGATCCCGGTAGCAGGCAGCGGAATACACTCTTCTCTGCCGCCTATGAACCGTGGCTCGGCGTCTGCTATAAAGTGGAGATGAGCTGCGATTTGAAAAGGGAAGAACTGCATTATCTTGGAATATCACTGACAAAAGGGACCATCATTGATGACTTTAACGCTAAGATAGCCTCGCGGGAGATGATCCCCCGTTTACCAGAAAACGTCCATATTCAGCCTTATGAATTAACAGTGACAGCCGCTACAGATTTATTAGAGGCTCATCTTACCTCTCATCTAGCCGAACTCGATTACACTTGGGCAGAACAGGCACGTGAGCGTCTTAGAATCGAGCTGGCTATCATTGATATTTATTACGGAGAGCTGCTGAAAGAGCCTGATGAAGAAAAACGTTTAGGCACTCAAGAGCAGTATAACCGTCGTCGACAGGAGACCATTTGGCAATATGAGCCGCAAATTGCAGTTTCTGCGATAACCTACGGACTGTTTCATCTGCGAAGCCTATAGAATGCGACCCTACTCGCTAAAAGCAGGCAAAAAAACAAGAGAACTTCCGCCTTCAAGCGCGACAGCAAGCAACAGCCTTTTTATAGCCTGTCCACTACAATAGAGTAAAGCTTAACTTTACTGACATTTCTTAACAAAGAAAGGTGATCGACGCCATGAAAATAAGTTTGCGGCGGAGGCTGAAACTTGCGGGTCAAGGATGCCTCCTCCTGCTTCTAAGCTTTGGACTGTTTGTATCCAGTTCTGGTTCCCCTTCAGCGCTGGCGCTGGCCAGAGTAAGTGTGATCCAGTCAGTCACGCAGGATGCAATTCCTGTATTGAAGATGAGTACCTTACCTTCACCCAGTACGGTCCAAGAATTCGCTAAGGCTACACTGAACAAGCTCGCTGCAGAAGCTCCATTTACAGCCTGGAAGGATGCAAGGATAGAATATTATCCCCTTGGTCCAGGTACTCATGGCTGGCTTGTAAATGTAATGAAGGGTGAAGAGCGGATTGGATACATGATCATTTCCGCCACCGATACAGGCGGATATATGTTAAGTGAATATGGAGCCGGCACTTACGGACTCCCATACAGTTTAAATGATCTGCGCCAGTTTTTGGTGCAGAAAGGTCTCATTACATCATCTTTTTCAGGAACAATAAACCTTACTGCTTTATATGCACCACTTCTACCGGTCTGGAAAATAACCATTGACGAAAAGACGGTTTACATCAATGCTTCCGTACCGCAAATTTTACCTTGGACACTGAGCAAGGCAGAAGAAGTCCTTAAAGAGCAGCCTCCAGCAACAGATGTAATTACTAATCTTAATCCTGACGTATCACCGTTATCGGCCTTCAATAGTGGAGGGTCAGATGATCCTTACGAAGATATCCTATGGCTGACTGCTCCTAAACTAACTACAGTGAGCGGCGACAATATCGCACTTCTGATCAGACCTAAGGAAAGCATCGCTTATCAAGCTGCTGGGCGAAACGACCTTGTCGGGGCACCGTTTATGATTACAGGCTATCAGAGCTGGCAGTCTTCTCAAGGTCAAGCTGAGAACAATAAAACTACCGTATACGCGGCCTCAGGCCCTGAAGGAAAACGATACTTACCACTCACTGCACTACAAAATAATGGAACACTGCATAAGCTGCCAGACAAAACGACCAAAGCACTCGGATATAATCGTTAACACAAGCATAAACGCCTTCGGCGTCCTTATGAGGACGGTAAGTGTTTATGCGAGAAATAGAAGGATAATTTATAACGTAAGCATATAAATTCTTATATTTAAACAAATGCAAATAACCTTCCACTGCCACCCATGAATAATGGCACTGGAAGGTTATTTGCTATTTATACGTTTATTCTTTTTTGCCATGACTCCACTTGCTTCGCCAGATAGACCACCCAAGCGGGAGCATGCCAAACCATTTCTGTGACCACGGCTGCTTCGTAGCCGCTCTACGAGCATGAATGGCACGCGGATCCTCGATATATACGACTACCTTCTCCGTTATATACTTTACAAGCTCATCGCCACCGGAAGCCATTTTAACACCTCCTAAAATGTAAGTGAATTCAGATTATCAGCATCCGTTCCATGGTCTTAGTGTGCACCACTCCACTTGGATCTAAACTACAGACTTCTGATTTGTCGAATAGGTTTACCTATTAAAGCACAATCTAACAAAGAATCCAGAAGACGTTATTCACTTGCAAGGAGGCGTTTCACTTGAACAACTGGAGAAAACAACCCTTTCCCAGAACAGCAGCTGCTCTAAGTGGCTTACGAATCACTCTAACTACCCTAGGACTACTAATGTTGTTTATGGGCAGCTCCTTAGCCTCTGCGACACCAGAGAAACCCGTGATGAAGGATGACCGTCAGCATTTATTAGGTCACGGACACCGTATGATCCTAATTGATGCGGGACACGGAGGCATCGACGGTGGAACTTCCTACGGTAATATTCTTGAAAAAGATATCACCTTAGATATCTCACGTCGATTATTTCTACTTCTGGGTAGCGATGGTTTTGACGTTGCTTTAAATCGCAATGGAGATTATGCTCCAAGTGATGAGAACCGCTGGCTGCGTAGTAAATCTCGACATCTTCGGGATCTTGCACAGCGTAAAGAACTTGCTGAGACATTACCTGCTACTGTAGTGGTAAGCATCCATATTAACTGGGCGCCTTCCCCATCCAAACATGGTCCACTTGTATTGTACCGTCAAGAGGGCCGTAGCTTCATCCTTGCTAAGTCCATTCAGCATCAGCTAAACAATCTTTACGATGTCGAGGCTCATCCAAGACCAGGCAAGCCCTTTTATTTACTCAACAAAATAACCGCCACAACTGTTATCGTTGAGGCGGGTTTTGTAAGCAGTCCGATTGACCGCGCAAAGTTATGCACCCCTAAAGGGCAGCAACAAATCGCTGAAGCCATCGCTGATGGTATTGTAGCTTATCTTATGGAAGTTTAAGTTGGGAGCTCCATTTCATCTCGTTTTTAACCAGATCAGAAATCCCTATAAACTCAACATTGTCTTTCATCTGTTCAATACCGCTGCGGATTCCTGCGGCGGTCTCTTTTCCAAATACACCAACATGACCAATCGTTACACAAAATCTTTGATCCTTCGCCATGTCTTTGACGAGACCCATTTGTTTCAGAACATGACTTGCTGTATGTGTGTCATCTAAAAAGATATGGTTCTCTACGCGTGGCAATCCCATCCGATAAGCCATATTGCCAGCAACGGAACGGTAGTTGGTCTTGCTGTCTACAAAAAATAATCCTCGTTCTTTGCATACAGATAAGATCACTGCCATAATCCGCTCATCTCCGGTAATTTTCGAACCCATATGGTTATTTATCCCGATCGCATAAGGAACATTATCGAGTGCTGCCTCAACCTTTTGTCGCACTTCCTCATCGGACATTTTGGCCAATATGGCTCCTGGTCCAAGCCATTTAGGATTACCTTGGCGCGGCTCCATCGGCAAATGAACCAGAACATCATCTCCGCGTTCATGTGCGCGGGTGGCATCCTTTACGGATGTAGGTAAAAAAGGCATGACGGCTACAGTAAGCTTTATCGGTAACGAGAACATTTCATCTGTCCCCTTCATGCCATTGCCGAAATCGTCAATAATGATAGCAACCTTATCACGTTTAGGTGCACTCTCTTCAAGCTGCGTATTTGTAGCGTTGTCTTTAGACGTGGCAGCAGAGACAGCCGGCGTAGCCGGAACAATTGTGGTAATCAATACTGCAGCAACAGCAAGCCAATTCAGTAAGTAACGTTTAACCTTTCGACTGTCCTTCATCAAGAGGAACGCCTCCTTCGTCTTAAACAATTGTTCTCATTGTTTGGTTCAAGAAGGTTAAATATGTACGAGGAGGGTTCGCAATAATTTACAATCGAGCTGTTGCTAATGCCCGCGCTTGTCTGTGGCAAGGATTGCTTCCAGCACATCCACAGATTGAACTTCAAATGGCATATTCTTCATTGGGCTATCCTGGGAGCAGCTAGCTTCTGCCACCACCATTAATTTATCCATATCGATACTGGTAATCCCAAGCTCCTTAAGTGTAACGGGAAGGCCGACTTTTTTGCAGAAAGCACTGACCTGAGCGATCTCATCTTCTGAAGCCTTCTCCAAGACCAACTGCACGATCGTAGCAAAGGCAACCTTCTCACCATGCAGCACATTCCTGCATTCCTCATGCAGGGTCAGTCCGTTATGAATAGCATGGGCTGCAGCAAGCCCACCGCTCTCAAATCCAACGCCGCTCAAGTAAATATTAGCTTCAACAATATGTTCCACTGCAGAAGAGGTGATCCCCTGTTTAACATCCAGGAGTGCGGATTCACCTTCAGCAAGAAGTGTGTCCAGACAAGCACGTGCTAAAGAGAACGCTGCGATTGTGCAAGTCCCGCCTGCATGAGTAACCGCTCCTGATTGACGGCAAGCTCTTGCTTCGTAATAGGTGGACAAAGCATCACCCATTCCAGCCACCAGCAATCTTGCAGGGGCTTTAGCAATGATATCGATATCTGCGATCACCATATCAGGATTTCTTTTTAATGGAAGGTAACAGTCGAAGTCACCTTCGTCCGAATACAACACTGATAAAGCGCTGCAAGGTGCATCCGTCGAGGCCACTGTGGGTACAATAACTACCGGGAGATCCGCCATGTGGCTTACTGCTTTTGCCGTATCTAGGGTCTTGCCGCCACCGATTCCTAAGATAACTTCAGCGTCCTTCAGGCCAAGTTCTAGCACTATCTCATCCACCTGATTACGGCTGCACTCACCCTTGAATTCGCGCATCATAAGGGGAATATCGTTCACTTCAAAGCTGTGTAAGATATCCTCCTTGTACATGGAAAAAATATAAGGATCTACAATCGCAAATGCTCTTTTTGCGCTCAGCTGCAAACAATAATCTCCCAGCTTACGAATCTCGCCATACCCCTGAATATATTTAGTCGGTGAACATATGATCTGCGTCATGGTTTCACTCCTCTTTTTGTATATTCTTTTATTCTAAGGAGTGTTGCTTCAGACTGGCTATAAAAAAAGATCTATCGCGAAAAATCATCTATGAGTATAAATAGTAAACCATTTCAAAATATTCTCAAATTCAGGCCACTTGATGTTTCTTAAATGCCCTATAAGTAAGAGGCAGTAGTAGCACTATAACAACAAGAGCGAAGCCTGCCATGACCTTATATTCTGGAATTAATACACCAAACAGATTAAACAATTCATATGAGGTTATTTTTTTAAAACCGTCAAACATATTACCTGGCAGCAAATCTATCAGATGATTAAACAGTCGGCTGCTCTTGCTGGCAGGAATGAACAGTGGACCAATAACCAATATTCCTATGACAATGATAACAGAAAAGGGACTACTCATAAGGCTGGACAGCCACAGAGTCAATGCTCCCACCATCAGGCAGGCTAGACTACCGATGAGGATCGCCCACAGATACGCTTGGAAGACTGTGAAGGAAACGGGAGCCAAAAGGTCAATCATCTGCACATTTGCTTTCGCACCCTCAAATCCAAATATTCCGAGCAGCAAAAGCGTGTATGCCACGAGCGCTAACAATAGTAGTGCTATAGATAGAATAAAGCCAGCCTTTAATTTGGCGGTGATGACCTTATTGCGACCATAACGAGAAGACAAAATGATCGCATCCGTACCCCGCTGATATTCGTCGGCGAACATGGGAGCGAGGCATATTCCAATGGCCAAAGATATAATTAAAAAGAGGTTTTGAAGATTTTGGAATACTTTTTCCCATCCAGTAACATAGTCCATCTGAAATGGAACACGAAGCTGCTCGTTCATTGTATTAAAGAATGCTTTCTCCTTGACTGAATAATTACCATAAGAATAATCGTAATTTAAATAACCGTTAACTTTTTCAATCCGTTTCTCATAAAACATTTTAGCATCATCTGGTTGCAATCTATCCATTACAGAATAATCATAATTGCTCAAAGGAGAAAATGCGTAACGAATTAAAGTATTGATCTGTTCATCCGGGACTTCATATTTAGCATAAGCTTCATTCTTTAAATTCCCTTTATCATCAATATTGTTCGGATCGAGATGAGCCTTTTTGTGTCGTTCAATCGAATTTTCCAATTTTTCCGTCGTTAAGGGACCGGCAAGCTGACGTCCGTATTCTCTTTGGAGGGAAATTGCAGCCAATCCTTTTAATTCCTCACCATCCTTACCCGTTATGTATGCCCCTGTGACCCTCATGTTAGCTAAAAGTAGGACTACTGCTATTACAATCGCAATTACGACGTAAAACAACTTGCTCCTTATTATTTTCCGCAGTTCAAACCGGGTCAGCGTGTCCATGACTCATGCCTCCTATACAACCTGATGCTTTTTGAATGCCCGATAACTAAAAGGCAGCAATAGAGTTATAGTTATTACCGAGAATCCAACCATTATCTTATACTCTGGAATCAACTTCCACCCAATATGAAATACTTCATAACCTGTTATTTTACTAAAACTGTAAAACATATTACCTGGCAGCAAATCTATCAGATAATTAAATAGACGGCTATTTTTATTTTCAGGAATAAACTGGGTACCTACAAGAAGAATCCCAACTGCTATAATAACGGAAAATGAGTTGCCCATCCGACTGGAGAGCCACAGTGTCAGCGCTCCCACCAATAGACAAGCTAGGCTACCGATAAGTACCGCCCACATATAGGTTTGCATCACCGTGTAGGGAACAGGAGCCAAAAATCTAATCATCTGCACGCTGGCATTCGCTCCATCGAATCCAAATACCCCTAGAATTAGGAATGTATAAACCCCAATTGCCAACACAATAAGTCCTACAGATATAATAAAGCTCGCTTTCAATTTGGCGGCGATGGCTTTGCTGCGACCATAACGAGTAGATAAAACGATGGAGTCTGTTCCTTTCTGATATTCCCCGGCAAACACGGGAGCGAGACAGACCGCAATGACAAATGCAATAATTAGAAATAGACTCGGCAAATTCTCAAATACATTTTTCCAACCAGTAACATAGTTCATTTGAAAAGGCACCGGAATTTCCTCGTTCATTTTGGTAAAAAAAGCTTTCTCTTTGACTGTGTAATTGTTACCAGATTCATTACTATTTAAAAATCCTTGGACTTTTTCCATCCGTTTCTGGTAAAATTCCTTAACGTCTTCAGGATTTATTTTGTTTATAAGGTAAAAATCATATCCGCTTGCAGGTGAAAATGCATCTGTAATCAAAAATTGAATTTGATTATCCTTAACGTCATATTTGGCATTAGCTTCGACGGTCATCTCACCTTTATCATCAAGGTTCTCAGGATCCCGAAGTAAATTTTGATGTCTCTTAACCGCTGCTTCCATCTTTTCTATGGTCAACGGACCGGCAAGTTGCCGATTGTACTCTCTTTCTAATTGGATAGCTGCCATTCCATTCAAGAACTTACCATCTTTTCCTGTAGTTTGTATATTTGCAACTAATATAATGGATAAGAATAATGCCGCCACTATCAAGATTACAATCCCTGCATAAAATGATTTTCGGCGCATGATCTTTCGCAGCTCGAAACGGGTCAATATATCCATAAGTCATGCCCCCTATTTTTCAATAGCCGTAATATCTTCTTCCTCCTGAAAATGATATAAATAGAAGTCTTCCAGCGTTGGCACGACAGATGTCGCCTGCTCAATAGGTTTCTCAGCGGACACAATTCGCAGTTCCACCTGATCCCCTTCATGCCGCAAATTGCTTACACAATAACGGGTATTCCATTCCTCAGCCTCCCGGACTGGGATACGACATGACCATACGAAGCTCTTCATCGTTGCTGTCAGCTGATCCACCGTGCCGCCTGTCAGCAAACTCCCTTTCTTCATTACGAGGATCTGATCAGCAATATATTCCACATCGGATACAATATGTGTCGAGAGAATAACAATCTTGTCCCTAGCCAAATCGGCGATAAGGTTGCGGAAGCGGACCCGTTCTTTAGGATCAAGTCCTGCAGTCGGCTCGTCCAGTACCAACAAGCGGGGATCATTAAGTAGTGCCTGTGCGATACCCAGTAGCTGCTTCATCCCTCCGGAAAAAGTGCGGATTTTTTTCCGAGCCACATCATCCAGAGCCACAGTGCCGAGTAGTTCTCGAGCTTTCCCTTTTGATGCCGCCAGCGTCAATCCTTTTAGCGAACCTATGTACCACAGAAACTCTTCTGCACTGAAATCAGGATAATATCCGAAGTCCTGAGGTAGATAACCAAGCAAATCGCGATAGCGTTCCCCCATACGACCGATTTCCTCATTGTTCATCTGTATCGTTCCCGAAGTAGGGTTCAGGATACCGCAGATCATCCGAAGCAATGTTGTTTTTCCGGCGCCGTTTGCCCCCAATAAACCGTAGACACCGTTGGAAAGTCGGATTGAGATTCCGTTTACCGCCTTTTTGGCAGAAAAATGCTTACTCACCTGATTTAAAGTCAGTTCAAGCATTCCACACTTCCTCCTTTTATTCTCTATTGTTTTGACTTGTCTCACGCAAATCTTAAAATTGTATTCTTGAGGCCGTTTCCAGGCTTCTGCATGTCCTGCATACCCCTCGAGTCTCGTAAACAATTCCAACCGTAGAAAGCACCAGTAATACCTGCCATAATCCGGTTACTGATGATAGAAACAGAGAGAAGGAATAATTAAATGTAAATATAATCTGCACAATTACCAACAGAGCACAGTAAAGGAGACAATAATATCCACAATTTGATGTACGAATCCGGTTCAACAACCAAAGGGAACCAAGACAAGCAATATTGAAGGGCACCAGTAGATACAGCAGGAGGCTCCAAATCCCCGTTTGTATCCACATATTCAAAAGTAAGGCCAATAAGATTAAACCGATTAGATCCGCTATTCCAAGAAGACTCATACGCACTAGCGTAAGCTTCTCCAGCATATACCGGGTGCTTAATTCAATTTCCAGCATATGAAATGTTAAAGATCTTGTCAGTGTCTGTATCCCAGTAATCACTAACAATGGAGCTGAAATAGATGCCAGCATGACAATTTGAACATTTCCTTGAGGGTGATTAATGAAGTTATGCAGAAGCACCCCCATTCCAGCAACAATTAACAGTTGTAGTGCCCATACCTTCCAACTGATGAAGTAAAGCTGAGCCTTATAGAACTCTGTAAACGAGGTTCTTCGCGTCGCCTGTGCTTGGTGAAGTTCTACAGCTGCCCCATGGCTGGTTTCTTCTATCCACTCCCTATCAACGGGAAACGAAGGGTAGTTTCTTAGTGTAGTTACTATGGAATGTCGTTGTTTCTTGTTCAACGAAATCACTCCTCTCCAAATAGCTTTTTAAAACAATTAACCCGCGCTTCACTCGATATTGAACCATGCATACATTTACTCCCGTAACGCGAGCTATGTCGCGGAAGGTCATATCCAGACAAAATCGCATAAAAACCATTTCCCGCTGCTCTTCAGGCAGAAGAAGAAGCAGCTCATGAACCAGATGCTCTCCTTCTACTTGTTCTTCAATGGAGCCGTTTGGCTGTGAAAATGATTTTTCTATTTCTCCCACTTGCTCGCAAGACAACGAATACCGTTTTTGTAGATAATCATTGCACAGGTGACGAGCGATTGTGTATAAGTATGCGAGGCATTTTCCTGCATTCTTATATCTGTCAATATATCTACAAAAGCGATAGAATGTTTCTTGCGTCAGATCCTTCGATTCTTCCTCACTTCGAACCCTATAGTAGCAATACTTCTGGATTCCGGGGTAATACCTTTCGATCAGCGGTGTTAAGTACTGCGTCTCCCCCTCATGTATTCGCCGGATCCACTCGACTTCGTCCACTACGTCCCTCCTCTCTATTATGTATAACTGATTTATACAGAAAAAAAATGAAGTTACATTGTGACTTTTTCGTGAAATTCTTCAGCCGCTTCCTTTTCGTACGAATCTGCTTGCATTCTGTACAGACTCGCATACACTCCTTTTTGCTGGATCAGTTCGGCGTGCGTGCCTAATTCTCTTATCTCTCCCGACTGAAGAACAATGATGTTATTCACTTCCCTGGTATTAACAAATCGATGAGTTACCATTATACATAATCTACTGAATTTCATTTGCTGAAACTGCATGAAAATCTCATGTTCAGAGATCGCATCCAATGATGCAGTTGGCTCATCAAGAATCAGTATAGCGGAAGGCTTCATTAAGGCCCTTGTTATGGCCAGCTTCTGCCATTGTCCCAGCGATAAATCGACACTTCCGGACCATTCCTTTTTTAGTCTGGTCTCATATTTTTCAGGAAGTTGGGCAATAAATTCGTCCGCTCCTGAGTTTTTAGCTGCTTCAATTATCTTATCCAGATTATTTAACTCTTCTAAATATCCCAACCCGATATTAGTTTTTATATCAAAAGGATACTGTATAAAATCCTGAAAAACCGCAGAGACATTCTGAAACAAGCTCGAACGATTATATTCACTAATATTTATTCCATCTACAAATATTTCTCCTTCAGTTGGCTTGTATAAATTCAGCAGCAACTTAATAAACGTTGTTTTTCCGGATCCATTCAATCCCACAAGTGCATAGGAATGTTCTGCTTCAAGCACCACATTGATATTCTTAAGTACATAATGATGCGTACCAGGATACCTAAAGGAAACTTGCCTAAATTCTATACGCTCAAATGGGGAAGGGAATTCCCTTTTGCCATCCTGATACTCTTCTGGGATCTCCAGCAAATGAAATATACTCTGCATATACAGACAATTCTCATAAGCCATCGATAATAACGAGAGAATATTAGATACAGCATTTTTTAGATTATCTACTGCGGTTACATACATTGTTAAAGATCCAATTGTTAACCTGCTGTTCACACAAATAATAACAACCAACACCTTAATGAAATACATAACAGCACCTCCACCACAAACTCCTTTTTGGTTTCTATGGGGCACCGAAATCGTCTTTTCATGAACACTTCCTCCACTTCTTTTAGTGTATCTGAAGTGGTTATAAGTGTCCAAGTGGATTAGGGGGCTAAAAAGATACGGTCCGCAACGTACAATAATAGAATCATCATGTGATGACAAAAAACCACCTCCCTGATTTCTCAAGAAGGTGGTTATATCATCTAGCTATGCATTTTTCTGTATTAGAGAAATCTGTCCGGCATGAATACCTGTGTGATACATAAGTCTTCCTACCGCTTCAAGCGGAGTAGATGTGCCAAAAGACGACTCTACGCTTACATGCCAAGCATCTTCCGGAAGCTCCCGCATCGCTGCAATCAGATTCTCGTTGGAAGCAGACAGCAGATCCACCAGTTCACTTAATGTAGTATAAGCTGCGTCATCGGCTTGAGGTTTAGGTCTACCAAAGAACCACTCTGCAAACATAAATTCTACCTCGGCATTATGAGAAATCAATCCTCCGATGGATAAATTCCCTAATTTAAGATTTAAATCTTCTTCCGGCAATGCCTTCACCATTTTATGAAATCGCTCTTGAACCGCTTGCCAGATGGGCAGTACTGAAGTAATAGTCATCGGCTATTTGCTCCCTTGTACAGCTGCTTCTTCGTCTTTCTTCTTATCAATAACAACATGATTAAATACATTCGCATCTACATCAATATCGAACGCCAACCCAAAACCTACAACATAACGCCCCTTCAGCGGAGTTAGTTCGAACAGTGAAAAATCCAGTCCGCGCAGCAATTTCAGCATGGCCTCACCATGGTCAGCATTGAACAATTCAAAGATATCCTCATATCCATCATTTCCGATATTGCTTGAGGTACAACTCCAGCGCACACGCTCAGTTGCAAATTTATTGTTTGTTTCAGACTCATCCGCAATTAGAAAGGCGTCCACAAAATCATTATTTTCCATATAGCCATAGTGCTCTGCGATCTTACTAATATAGATATACAGCTTGCCGTCTTTCTTTACGAAAGGCGCATAACTGATAAAGGGCTTACCTTCATCATCGATCAAACTCAAAATCAAGTTCTTACGTTTATTAATAAATTGCAAGTAGTTTTCTTTATTTTTCTCCACATCTACAGGCTTCTTCATTTAAAATCCCTCCATGAATAGGTTGTGTCACACTATGAATCTATCGAACAGTACTCAACAAATGAATACGAGGTTTCTTCTCTGTGGGCACATACTGGACTTCCGAGTCCATCCGGTATATATCCCTTATCATATCGGTTGTCATGACTTCATTCGGTGTGCCATACATCGCCTTCTCACCCGCCTGCACTACAACGATACTATCGCTATAAGTAGAAGCTTGATTGAGATCATGCAGCACCATCACTACGGTCATGCCCATGTCTTGATTTAACTCACGAACAAGCTCAAGCACTTCATGCTGATGCGAAATATCCAAGTACGTGGTTGGTTCGTCAAGCAGCATAATGAGTGGACGCTGCGCTAATGCCATTGCAATCCAGGCACGCTGTGATTCACCACCGGACAATGAAGCTACGGCTCGGTCCTTATACTCCATCAAATGTGTCTTTTCAAGGGCCCAATGAACAATGTCCATATCCTCTTGGTTCAATCTTTCAAACCACTTTTTATGTGGATATCTGCCATACGAGACCAGATCGATCACAGTCATATCGCTCGGTGCTTGATTCTTCTGGCTCAGCATGCACATTTTTCGTGCGACTTGTTTGGCGCTCATGGTCTTCAGATCCGTACCATCGAGTATGACCGTACCCGTGTGATAAGGAATTAGCCGTGATACCGCTTTGAGCAAAGTGGATTTACCGGAGCCGTTCGGTCCTATGATGGAGACGATCTCACCCTTTTTTACGGAAAAAGAGAAGTTGTTAATCACGCTTTTCTGCTCATACCGAATCGAAATGGAATCGACAGTAAACATGTTAGAACGCCTTCTTTCTCATCAGGTATAGAAAATATGGTCCGCCAATCACAGCCATAAGGATACCTGCAGGGATATCTAGGGGTGCAAACAGGGTACGTCCACCTGTATCCGCAATTAACAGAACCAATGCACCTAGAGCCATACTCATCGGTAAAAGATATTTATAATCTGAACCCACGAGCAATCTCGCCATATGAGGCACAACTAGACCGACAAATCCGATCATTCCAATGGCTGCTACAGAAATAGCCGCTAGAAATACTGCCAGCAAGGAGAGCAGGATACGAATTCGGTTCACATTTTCACCCAGATTCGAAGCCACCTGATCACCCAGACGAATGATATTTGCCTTACGAATAGCAAAGAACGATAAGATCCAACCTGCAATCGCATATGGGAAGACCATCATTAACGCATTATTCCCTTTTGCCGCAAGACTGCCGTTAAGCCATTGAACCGCTGCAGGGAGTCTATCGCTGTACATGATTGTTAATAGTCCAATGAGTCCTCCGCAAAGCGCATTCACAGCAACACCAGATAAAATAATAGTAATCGGTGAAATACCGGTTCGTCTCCACGCTAATGCATATACAATACCAGCAGCAATTAGCCCTCCAACAAAAGCGGCAATCGGAATGAACTCAGTATACTGTGGTGCAGCAAGCATTATGACAAGAACACATGCAGCCGCGCCACTAGTTACACCCGTCAATCCAGGATCAGCAAGTGGGTTACCCATCACAGCTTGCAGCAGTGCGCCCGAGATCGCTATATTCGCTCCGATGATCATCGCCAGTAACACACGTGGCAATCGAATATCCCATATGATGGTGGCATTCACCGCCTTTGACGATGAACCAAAGATCGTGCTTAGTATGTCTGATACCGGAATGAAAACAGAGCCTAATCCGATGGCAATAATCGCGGCAACGAGCGCTAAAAGAACCGTTACAATAACAACTATTCTGCTACGAGATGTATTTATCACTTGCTGTCTCCTTTAATTATTCATAGAAGTATTTTGCGATTTCAGTTAGGGCTGTTTCTGCGTTAATGATCGAGGTTACGCCGAACACACTGTAATCTAAAATCTGGATTTTGTCGTTTTTATAAGCAGAGAGCTTCGTCCAAGTTTCATTTTTCTCTATTTCTTTTTTAAATTTGTCCTTTGTCGCTCCGTGGTCACCTGAAGCCAATACGAGAATGACGTCAGGATCAGCGGCTACGACGTTCTCCATATTAATAGGAGAGTAAGTATCTGTAACTTTAAGTACAGAAGTAGCAATGTTATCAGCGCCAAGCTTTTTCACCAAACTACCTAGATAAGATTTCTCACTCATAACCATGAAGGAATCAGAGGTTCCAATAACGAGCATCACGCTCGGCAGTTCTTTTCCTTCGGCTAATTTACTTAGCTCATTTTCTTTATCCAATATCTTACTCAAAGCCGCATTCATCTCATCTTTTTTATTAAAATAAGTACCTAATACTTTAAGGCTAAGCTTTAAATCCTCGAAGGATTCTGTGCGTAGATATGCTTTTTGCAAATCCATGCCTTCCAGTGTCTTATCCAGTGTGCTTCGAAGTGATTCTGCTCCCAGCAGCAAGTCTGGCTCAAGCTTTGTTACTACTTCAAGATCCGGTGCCATTGGCGAACCAATTTTATCTATCGATTCAAAATCAGCAGGGATTGGATTGGTGGAGGTTGGCACCCCAACTGGTGTGATTCCAAGCAAATAGAGCATTTCTGTTAATGGTACAGATGTAGTTACAACTCGCTGTGGAACTGTAGCTGGAAACTGGCTTAATGCTTCATTGAACAATGCTTCATCTACACCATCATTCTCCAGACTGTATTCCTTTCCAGCATCCGCTGTTTTCGCTGCTTCTGTTGTATTCGCTGCATTTGCTTCTTTCGTTTCATTAGCAGCTGTATTCGTTACGGATTCATTCTTGGTTTGATTGTCCGCTGTATTGGTAGACGAACATGCAGTCATCGCAGTAAGCGCTGCAACAACCAGAAGTACTAATAATTTCTTCAAAATCTATCCCTCCGAGTATGTATAATTATACGTTCCAAGTAGTGATAATGATTTTCATTTTCATCTACGATTTCTATGATAATGGTTATCATTAGGAAGTGTCAAGAATTTTATTTTAATTTTAAACTAGCAAAAACGCCTTAAACATCCCATTAAAAAGGACAACCTTTCTTGTAGAAAAATAGGAATTCGGTGTCGTATGAACCCTTCACTTTCTTAAATCCAAAAAAAAACCACATCCAAAGGACGTGGTTAATATGCATAATAAACCTAAATATTTAATTATAGATTGGAATAAAACTATCTCGATTATTAATAATGGAATCTTCTTCTGATTTCGCTTATAAATTTCCGGTCAGAAAAAATTATCATCCCAATAATGGTTAGGAGTGAGTATACGATAGAGAAAACACTGGTCCAAATGACATGAGACAAATTAAATACAAACAGAAGCATAGGACATAAATTAATAAAGAACATCGCTAAAATATAGCCTATATCATGACGCCATAATGATTTTTGAACAATTGCGAGCACAGTCATAATAAATGTAGCTGCCACTCCAAACAGTGGGATTGCATAGTTGGTAGACCATCCCCTAAAACCAACGAATATATCGATCACCAAAAGGAAAATGGACAACATGACATAGTGATATAAAATTTTCCTGCCAATATGTTTATTAGATAAAATGGTATCTTTAACAACGATCCACGCATAGATAAGACCTGTACTTACGATAATTGACCATATTCTTGGATTGATATGATAGGTCAACGCATTAATTGTAATCGAAAGCACGATCGCAGATATAGTCAAAAAGAGGAACAATTTAGCTACCGTAAATGGTTTGGTTACCTGATAGATCTCATTATAGGAAGGGTATTCTGTCGTGCTCTCTCCCCTGATCTTAAGTGGCTTGGAGCATAGCGGACAACGATAATGTTGATTATCAACCGTCACGTTGCAACGAATACATTTGGTCATTCGCTAATCCCCCAATCGTTTGAGTAGATTTTAACTTCAAGTCCAGCCTCACCCGCTAAGGTCGAAAAGAAATATTGCAATATATCGGACTCCACTATATTTCTGGTAAACGTGATCACCAGCTTATCATTGACTGAGCTGATCCCACAGTTCATAGGGCTTTTATTGGATGGATAGACTAATGCCTCGATTAGCTCTACGTGCTTGTACATTTGCTGTGGCAACATAATATTGCCGATATTGGACAAGGTCAGTGTTCTTTTACTTTCCCCAAGCATATGAAACCCTAAATTCACGAACCAGTTCTTCAAAAATAACGGGACAAACAACGTAGCTTTGTTCCGTTCAAGCGCCACATTATTGTAAATGATATTTTGCAAATTTTCTTTCCCCGTTTTATACTTCAGCATCTCATTCATTCTAAAAATTAATTCATCCAGTGTGGTATCTTCCGTAATTCGCGCGCCAAGATTAACTACGCCAAAGAAGTTACGAAGAGTACGTGAAGGGAATGCTTTGCGCAAATTGACAGGCACTGCGATAACCACGGGAGCGTTACTTTTGCTATATTTGATTCTTGTTTGATAAATAGAATAACTCAGTAATGCAGATAAATAAGCAGTGATCGTACTACCTTTTTGCTTAGCGAGGGCATTCAATTGGGAGGCACTTACGACCCCATGTACCACGTTATTTCCGAACTGTTCGAAAGCGGTACCTTTAATGTGGTACGCTCGGCTGTTTCTAACCGATTCAACATAACAATCCTTGTAGTATCTGCGAAAAGCATCCTCCATATCATGGATATCCACTCCTGAATCAGCGAGTAAAATCCGGTCCTCAGTGTCAATTTCATGTCCCATATACATTAGATAATAGTACAGCAGTGATTTTAAAAACTCGACAGCCCCATTACCATCCGTAAGCGCATGGAACACTTCAACAGAGACTCTATTTTTGTAGTATAAAACCTTAAATAAATATCCATTGTTTGTAGTTGGATCAATGTTGCGACAAGGATACTGCTGATCCTCAGCGATCACAATTTTATCCGTGCTAGACTCTAAATAATTCCAAAACACACCCCTGCGAAGCTTCACAGTGAACATCGGAAATCTGTCGAATACCGTATCGGCAGCTTGCTGCAACGCATCCACATCTACAGGATTTGTCAGAACAGCTGAGATCCGATAAACGGAAGTGTTTTTTGTGTTTGTAACGGATGGAAATAGTTTTGCTGCGTTATCAAGTTTGTACCACTTTTTCACTTTAAAACTCCTCTATTATTCTGCTGTTGACTAGTTGATACTCCACTTTTGCATTGTCTTCCTCAAACAAACATAGCTTACCACGACACAGATTATCTCTGCCACTACAAAGGAAAGCCAAAGGCCGATGTTACCTAACATTAAAGGAAGGATAAAAAAATTCCCCATCAACAAGACATACCGTAAAATCGCCAAAATCGGATGCCAAAGCAGCACCGGTAATCCCCATATCGAAAACGCAGATAAAAATCAAATCCAAGATGATATTCAAGAATACACTCAGTAAATTACCAACCATAGGAAAAAGCACTGAATTTTCTCCAACTATTCTAGCCAGTACATGAGGAAAAAAAACTACCATTATGAAAATAACTACGGTAATCATGAGCAGCGTGTAAAAAGCATTATTGAGGTGTATGAGATTCAAGTATGGTTAAAATCTGCATGATCTAAAATAAGACAAATAAAACAGCACGCGGCGATATCGTATCGACACGTGCTGTTTACTACAGAATTAAAGCTGACTTGTCCAAACTAAAATCTAGCGACAAAAAATTCACGGTCTGCTGGGACGTTAAAACTCTTCAAAACTACTCCATTCTCGTCTCTTATTGTCAGCAGGTAAGGTACTGAAGTTAATGTGCTAATCGTAGGGAATCTGGCCACACCGAAATCATCGAAATCAGCGTTCACAGTTGTGGTACCATTTTTTAATGTAGCGGTCCAGCCCGAAGAATCTTTAGGTGTGCTATTCGTACCTAAACTTGTAGCGAGAACCACAAATCTGTCCAATGTCTGTCTGATTCTCCGTTTCTTCCGGGTTGCTGCTGCCTTCACTCTTTTAGCTGCGAGGGCTTTGGCCGCCATAACGGCTTGCTTATTGACTGGCTTCTTAATCATTGCCATTTACTTCACCACTTTCTTTTTAGGATACGATAGTAGATGCAAGATTTGGAATGCTTGACCTCACTTTTACCTACTATTCTAGAAATGTACTTTATTCCTAGATTCATAGATTCGTACCCACTGGATCAGTGGTGCATATAATGCACTTGTGAGGTGATCCATTAATAAATGAGCCGACAATTTTGGCCAGAGCAATATAGTTCAAGAATCCATAGGGCGCTAAGAAAAAGAATTCAACACTCCCAAGTCAGTCGCGGTACATCCGCTAAAATTCCTATCATTATCAAATTCAAACAAAAAATGACCCCAGCACAGCTGAAGTCATTACAAAAACATCTAGAATCACACGACTTTCCTATCAAACATCATCTCCCCATACTAAATTCTGTATCATCACGAGTTTCGATGAACTGTCTGAAACAGATGTGCAGTTGGCATGGAATCGATCAAATCTATGTAGACGGAATTAAAAAAACATCACTTTATATAGCAACACCATCCATCGGTTCTACATCCGTCCAAAAGAAACAGGGACTTACCGGAAAAGGAATCAACATTGCCATTCTTGACACAGGAGTGTATAGGCACCCTGATCTTATTCAGCCCTGTAACCGTATCGTAGCTTTTAAAGATTTTATCAATCACAGAAAACTTCCCTACGACGATAACGGCCATGGGACTCATATCGCAGGGGACGCGGCAGGCAACGGATGGATGAGTAAAGGAAAATACAAAAGCCCTGCTCCAAAGGCAGGGATCGTTGGTGTTAAAGTACTTGATAAAAATGGTGACGGATATGACTCCACGATCATTAAAGGAATTGAGTGGTGTATTGCGAATCGAAAGCGACTAAAACTACGTATCCTTTCGATGTCATTAGGGGGTACGGTAAATTCACCTTGTGCTGATGACCCGCTGTGCCAAGCCGTAGAAAAAGCAATAAAGGCTGGACTCACTGTTGTGATTGCAGCTGGAAATAGCGGCCCTGGACGCAGGACGATAGAATCTCCTGGTATTAGTCCTTCTGCAATTACCGTAGGTGCAGTGGATGACCGTCGCACGCTCACACAAAAGGACGACCGGATTACCTCGTATTCAAGCCGCGGACCTGCACCGGGAGGGCGGAAGAAACCAGATCTCGTAGCTCCTGGTGAGACCATTATCTCTCTTCGTGCGCCTCACTCCAAGCTAGATCGCGAGCTTCCTTACTTGCGGATCGCCAAAAATTATTTTGTGCTGTCCGGTACCAGTGTCTCAACACCTATTGTCTCTGGTGTTATTGCTCAATTGCTGCAGAGAAATCCCTCACTAACTCCTAAGCAAGTGAAATCCATACTAAAAAAGAACACATTCTCTCTGAAACTCCCCCCTAACACAGCGGGCTCTGGTGAGATCAATGCAAGATTCTTATTGTGATTTTGCTTCCTTCTTTAAAGCTGTGATAACAGAAACTGATAACACTTCAGTAAATTTACCCATAGGTTCAATTTCTAATAAAGAAGATTTCAAATCCGCTTCAAATCGTTCCAACTGATCTCCAAATAAGCGCTTTGAAGCATAGGATGTGGAATACAAATTTCCAAGAATAGAATCCACCGTCCATGTCACTGAATAACTCGGTAAAATCATTCTTTCCACATTCTTAAAGCTAGATCGCGCAACAATATCCTCATGTCTTTCTTTAGGATGAGTATAGATGCTGTCTCCTGCGATTCTTTCGTTACCTAACCAGCGTTTCACTACTTCATTTACCTTAAGCTGCCAAGATAATGGCTCTTGCCCTACATTAAAAGTATCAATAATTGCTAGACCGCCATTATTGTCCGAACTGTGGTATAGGATTTCAAGAATAGACGATCTATCCATCCAGTGAAACGCTTTGGCTAAGATGGTAAGACGGAAGGAACCCCAGACGTTCTGCAACTCTTCTGCTCTACCAAGCATCCAACTAACGTTATCAATCCTATGGATTTTTGATAGACGATTAGCCTCTTCCAACATTCCACTTTCCGTATCTACACCTATCATTTCTTCAAACCAATCACTAAATCTTAGTCCCAGCTGACCCGTACCACACCCTAAATCAAGCAGACGGCCTTCTCCGTTAAGCGAAAACTTCTGAATTAAGAACCGAATAAGGGATGAAGGATACTGCGGTCGATATTTTGAATAGTACACTGCCGTACCTTTAAATAAATCCGGACCATATTCATTCATAGTTTCACCCTTCTCTTGTTTTCTGATAGGACAAAATCATAGCAGACATCCAACTAAAATAAAAGGCAGTTCGGTGTGAATCCGAACTGCCTTTTTATTTATGCTGATACGCCAATTCACTGGATTTGGGCTCAATGGGATCAAAAAATCCACATTGTAATGATTGACAAATGGGTCTGTTGCATATATGGTTAATTACATAACTAACTAACCAATGAACATGGCGGTGAATACATGGGAAGCTTAATGGATGATACTCGACCGATATTTATGCAGATCGCCGAACGCATAGAAAATGACATCATCGAAGAAACACTCTTGGAGGAATCACAGGTTCCTTCAACAAATCAATTTGCTGTTTTTTACCAGATCAATCCGGCGACGGCTGCGAAAGGTGTGAATTTGCTTGTCGACCAAGGAATTTTATACAAAAAGCGAGGTATCGGCATGTTTGTAGCTTCTGGAGCGCGCACAGTATTGATGGAGAAGAGAAAAGAGCAATTTTATGAGCAATATGTTGTAACTATGATCCGTGAAGCAGAGAAATTAGGAATTACGTTGGATCAATTAACGAAGATGATTCAGAGGGGAGATAATCGGTCATGAATGAAATCGTTGAGATCAAGGGACTGACCAAGTCGTATGGAAAGGTAACCGTCATCCAAGACATTAGTTTTTCTTTAGAAAAGAACAAAATCTATGGTCTGCTTGGCAGAAATGGTGCGGGCAAAACAACGATCATGCACATGATTACAGCACAGTTATTTGCTACAAGCGGTGATTTAAAGGTGTTCGGGGAACATCCCTATGAGAATAACCGCGTACTCAATCAGATTTGCTTTATTAAGGAAAGCCAAAAGTATCCGGATACGTACCGTATTATCGATGTTCTAGAGGTATCCGAGTTATTCTTCCCTAACTTTGATCGGGACTACGCCCACTCCTTAATCAAGGACTTTAATCTTCCCTTAAAAAGAAGAATAAAGAAGCTGTCCAGAGGAATGCTCTCGGCGGTGGGCATTGTAGTAGGCCTGGCGAGCCGCGCTCCGCTGACTATTTTTGACGAACCTTATTTAGGTCTCGATGCTGTAGCAAGAAGCCTGTTTTACGATCGACTAATTGAGGATTATTCAGAATATCCGCGAACAGTTGTCTTGTCTACACACTTAATTGACGAGGTAAGCCAGCTATTAGAGCATGTCATTGTTATTGACAACGGTAAGCTGATTATCAATGAGGATGCTGAAGCTCTTCGCGGGCGAGCTGCTAAAGTTATCGGTGCGGCTGCGAAGGTCGAAGATTTAATCACCGGTAAAGAGATCATCTCTCGTGAATCCTTTGGCGGATTACTTTCTGCCACTGTTATTGGCTTAAACTCAACAGATCTATCACGTGCTGAGATGCTTGGTCTGGAGATCTCCCCGATATCTTTACAACAGTTAGTTGTTCATCTTACAAACAGAAAATCCCAAGGGAAGGGAGTTGCAGTGCAATGAACCAAATGACAGGGATATTAAAAATGCACTACAAGGATAAATGGTTTTGGTTGTTTATGCCTTGGATTATATTATTGTCCAGCTTTTTGGTTAATCTTGTCATAGCTTTTTTCCTGCAAGAACCAATGTATACCGGCGGCCTAGTCTCAATCTTTATTTATATGTTTGTCATAGGTATCATCATTTTAGTACAGACTTTCCCCTTTGCCTTGGGCTTAAGCCTACGGAGGACAGATTATTTCTTCGGCACATCCTTGATGGCCGTTATAACAAGTGCCGGCTTCTCACTTCTTCTGTTCCTGCTATCTATTGTGGAAACCAAATTAACATCTGGATGGGGTGTGCAGCTACATTATTTTCACCTACCATACTTGAATGATGGTACTGTCCTAGAGCAGCTGTGGATCTATTTCATGATCTTGTTGCATATGTTTTATTGGGGATTTGTTATATCCAGCATCTTCCGTAGATTTGGTAGAAGCGGCCTATTCATTTTCGCGGCAGTCATGTTTATTCTGTACAGTGTCGCTGGATTGTTAATGACATATTATCAGTGGTGGGTAGATGTATTTAATTGGTTGGCTAGCCATACCGCATTTGAACTTGCCTTGTGGAGTATGCCCTTGACGGTCTTGTATGCACTCTTATCGTTCTGGATGCTTCGGAAGTCTACAGTATAAGACTCTGCCTGGAATATTGTTAATATTTATAGGGGGTATTGTATGGATTATGTGAGGGATTACGCCATGTATGCTTCTATATTCGGTATGTTTAGTTTTAGTTGGTTTGGTTGGGCACAAGAAAACCCCAGATCCAGCTGGCGAAAATATATTGGCATAGCTTCTGGTGTATCCCTTCTCGTCTGCTTGATTGGTGTCTATTTAAGTGTGACGAACTGGGATGCTCCCTCCGTATTAAATGACAAGACCTCTTTTGATAATTATCTAATTTCTGTCTATATTGAATTATTGTTGGCTGGTGCTGGAGCTTCTATATTGATGAAATGTAAGTATAATGATTATGTTGCTCCTTGGATTGCCTTTATAGTAGGGATTCATTTTATTGGCTTAAAAAGTGTGTTTAACGATTTCAGTTTATACCTTTTAGCAGCACTTCTGGTTGCAATCTCTATCGTATCACTGTTCATATCTAAAAAACTTAAGGTCGCAAACAGTGCAATTACAGGCATTGGTGCTGGAACAGTTTTGCTCGCCTTCGCTCTATTAGGGTTAATTCGATATTTATCGATCTAGATACGAGTATGCTAAAGTTACCTTCGATTAATTATATTCACACAAAAAAACTCCCTTGATTTCTCAAGGGAGTTTCTTGTGATGCGGTCGAGAGGACTCGAACCTCCACGATATTGCTACCACACGGACCTGAACCGTGCGCGTCTGCCAATTCCGCCACGACCGCACATCATAATGACTACATACCAAACTTGCGGTCACAAGATAGATCATACCATGCTGAGATTAAAGCGTCAATATATTTTCCAGCTTTTCTTATCGATCATTATTTTATGGATAATTATTGCTTTTAATTCCTAATATAAGGTATAATGAGAACAAAGGTTCGCATAATATAAATGAGGTGATTTATAATGGCGACTACGAAGTTGAAGACATCCATTGTTGATGAAGATGTTACTAAAGAAGAACTGTCCCTTGTCAGAAGCTATTTGCTGCTAACGTTTATTCATAAAGTTTTCGAGCGTGACTGCCGTGTAATCAGCAAAAGTGGTCTATTTAAGACCCCTCAGCTTTATATGGAGCTCTTGTCTGGTGCCACTAAGAAGACCTCACTAATGCTTCAAGAGGTTACGCGTGAATTGAGCTCACATGATCTGAAGATCACAACCGTTCGCCAAGATCAACGAGGAGTCGAGGCCTTGTACTCCTGTAGAGGATATCAAGGTGAGATGAATATATTATGGCCAGGATTCCGTAGAGAGATGATGCTGCGAATGCGTGCGTATCTCGGACTGTCCACAGAGCTCTCCATACTCTCCAGAGAAGAAAGTGACTCCCAGCTAGCTTTAAGTATTTAATCCGTCAGAGGCATATATGTAAGCAGAACAGCTCCCCACCCAATTTGGGTAAGGAGCTGTTTTTGCTGCGGAAACTATATATTATCAGGTTCTTTCCTTGGTTCGCTGAAGGGTTGGAATAAATAATTCCGATCCAGCTTTACTACTCGTCTATTCTGACGACGTATCATCACCTGCGAATCATCCCAAGCCAGAACAATCCCTTTTACATCATTACTTTCTATGCCGTCCCGCACCACACGAATTTTCTCGCCGGAAATTCGGTATGCATCTAATTGTTCATCGCTAATCATCATGAATCCCTCCCTCTGTATAGCTTATCCTATTTTCATCCAGAAAAAAGACCCAAATGAAAAATCATCTGGGTCTCGTATAAGTAATTGACCAATTGCATGTCTACTAAAGCATTCTTATATCAGCGCTTCATTCTTCTCGAACCAGAAATCAAGAACTTTAGCGGACATCACACGTTGCTCCAGATACTCCACTTGGTTTGTTGTGAATTTCTCCCTCCAAGGGAAGGAAAGTTCCTCACATAAACCTTTGATTGTCAGAAGTTCTGACCAAGCTACATAGCGTTTGTACCAAAAAAACTGAGGATGTTCAATCATATAGGGATACAGATCGTCGAATTCCGTGTGTTTGCAATCCAGCGCACGCTCGAAGTGATCCTTGGCCTCGGTTAATTTATCAATAAAAAATTGCTCAGTCACCGGTTCTTTCCCCATTGTGACGCCTCCTCCCTATGTCTGATTTTATTATAAAGGAAAATCTATAGGGTGAAAAGCAGTTGTTTGAAAAATAGGCCTGTTCTTATCTCAAAAACGGGTTATTCCCCAAATTCAATGGTGCCTCCACTAAGAGAAGTAATTCTTACGAGTGACTCCAGTCGGATGCCTTGTTCTTTGATCGTCCGAGCTCCAGCCTGAAAGCTTTTTTCCACTACAACGCCAAGACCTACCAGCTCAGCGCCAGAGCGCTCGATGATCTTAATCAATCCACGTGCTGCATCACCATTAGCAATAATATCATCGATAAAGAGGATTTTATCCTCTGGAGAGATGAATTGGCGAGACAACATAATGTCGGTAACAATACCTTTCGTAAAAGAAGGAACTCTTTCACAAAGTGCGTCCGGATCTGCTAACAGTGTTTTTTTGCGACGTGCAAAAACTAACGGCACCTTTAACTCATATGCGGTGGCAAATGCCACGGCAATGCCCGAGGATTCCACGGTCACAATACGTGTAATTCCGCAGTCCGCAAACCTCCCGGCAAACTCCCGTCCCATTTCCATCGTAAGCTGCGGATCTACCTGATGATTCAACAGTGCATCAAGCTTCAGCACTTCATCCGAAACGACGACACCTTCCTCCAAAATCCGCTGTTTCAACACTTCCATGACTTTGAACCTCCAATACCCTTTATAATCGCAGACGTTCCGTACAAATGAATCACGGAAGTCATGTCCTACTGATCCTCATCATAACCTGTACTATATAGAGTACACAAGGCAATCCTGCATAGCACGCATTATGATTTTTCTTTTGTTCTTAAAACTATTAGGAGGGGAGCCATGAAATCACATGTCCGAACATTACAGATCGCATTCACTTACATTGGCACCATTGTAGGAGCCGGATTCGCCACCGGACAAGAAATATTAAAATTCTTCACTCGTTACGGACACTGGGCAGTCCTGACCATCCTGCTCTCTACTATACTGTTTATATGGCTGGGTACGAAAATGATGGTCATCGCTCGGCGCATAGAAGCAGAGTCTTATGAAGACTTTAACCGACACCTCTTCGGCGACCAAGTCGGAAGCACCATCAGTTTGTTCACGATGGTCATCTTAATCGGTGTCAACAGTATTATGCTTGCAGGCGCGGGCGCTATTTTTCAAGAACATCTTGGATTTCATTATCAAACAGGGCTAATACTCACGCTGGTGGGTTCTTATTTTCTGCTTAAACGGGGAATTTCCGGTATTCTGCAAATGAACAGTCTGATCGTCCCATTAATGCTTACGCTGTCACTCATCATTATTTTTAATACCTTTCAAATTCCAGGAGCTCAGCGGTTCTTATTCCTAGAAACGGATCGGACAATCTTTGGCGCTTGGATGTCGCCGTTGCTCTACACCGCCTTCAATCTAGGTATGGCTCAAGCCGTATTAGTTCCCATGGCTCGACATACGGATGAAGAAAAATCTCTTGTCTGGGGCGGTATTATTGGTGGTGCCGGAATCGGCTTTATGTTGATCGCCGCACATTTCGCGATGAGCTCCCAGATGCCTGATATTCTCCAATTTGAAATCCCTATGGGCAACATCGCCATCCGGTTGGGTACTGTAGTACAAACTATATATTTGTTGCTGATCTTTTTGGAGATCTTTAGCACTTTTGTCGCCGACATTTATGGTGTCACCATGCAGCTTAAACAACGAATTCCAGTTAAACCCGCATTGATTACGCCGATTCTGATGTTGGTCTGTTATTTACTGAGCCAATTTGGCTTTAGCTCTCTACTCTCCGTGTTCTACCCGATCTTCGGAGCTTTGTCGATGGTCTGGGCTGTCATGCTACTACGTACGCCATGGTCTACTCCACCACGTAGCGATTCTTCATCGGGTTCGAGTGGAAAAGGGAACAGCCTTGTATCCATAAAACCAGTTACACGGAAATAACTGCTGCTGTTGGAATGATTCGTGCTGCCGCTTCCGCCACATGCTTGTGACAGGTCATCATCACAATCTGGCGGGAGACCGACAGTTCACCAAGCAGTGAAAGCGCAGCATGAAGACGAGCCTCGTCAAAATTGACGAATAGATCATCGAATAGTAGTGGTAACGATACTTGCCGAGACATCGTCTCTGCAAGTGCCAAGCGGATGGAAAGGTACAACTGTTCTGCCGTCCCACGGCTGAGCAGACCGCTGTCCAGCAGTCCAGCATATTTGTGTTCCGCTTTTAGTTCTTTATGACCTAGAGTCATAACTACTCTTTTGTATTCCCCTTCGGTCAGCTTGGAGAAATAGTCAGATGCAAGCAAAAGTACCTGCGGTTGCTTCTCCTGTTCATAAATACGGCGGGTTCTTCCGATTAATTCAGCAGTTAATGCTGCTACCGCATACTTATCAGCCACGATTCGCAGAGCAGCTCTCTGCTCTTCCAATTGCTGAATAACAGAGTCCTCCATACAACGCTCTTTCAAATACTCCCTTTCCTGAAGCAGCTTCCCTCGTTGCTCCAGCAGGGTGTTCCACAGTTCTTCTTCCCGTTCAGCTAGCTCTTCAGCTGCCGTACGTTCCTTCTGGAGTGCTGAAGCATCATGATGATCTAATAATAACTGCAAGGCGTTAACTCGCTCATCCTCCCAGCCTCCAAACATGGCTAGCTCCCACTGGCGAATGGATTTATTCAGCTCACTACGCCGCTGTACAGCAGCCGATCTCCTTAAGAAATCCTCCCCGCCTGTTGCTCCGCCTTCGTGCAACAGGTGTTCACGCTGTTCTCTTAACTCACTTAATACCCTATGGCTCTCCTTAAGCTCTTCCAGAAGCTCTTGTAACCGTGACTGAATGCCTTCCCGGCGAACCAGGTCCTTTTTCAGTTCATCCCAAGCTCTTTTTCGAAGTTCCAGCCAGCTTAGTAAAGTTAGTGCAGATCGTCGCTGTCCATCGTGCGGATCCATATCAAAGCTAGTTGCCGCTACGCCAGACTCGTCTAAAGGGTCAGTACCTGATTCATAAATGAGAGCAAGCAGCTCCTCCTCGAACACGTGACACTCATCTTCCAGCTCTTTCAGACGTACAGAGAGCTTATTCTCTTGGCGCAGCAGTTCGTTCCCCTGCTCCACCATAGCGAAGATATCCGGCAGCCCTTCCGGAGACAACCCTTCGGGCAATCTGCGCTCACGCAGCCATTCTTCATAGTGCTCAGCAGTTTGCGTAAAAGCCGTCTCTGCCAGGCTCATTTCTTCCCCGAGCAGCTTCTCTTGGCCTGCCAGCGTCTCCAACTCCGTGCGGCAGGCATCCCGCTCGGCGGCATAGCGTTCAATGCGCTGCCGCCAAGCGGACCAAGCCTCCATGAGCCTGCGAAGCTCCCTCATGGAGGCTTCCAGCCCGCCTGCGTCAGGGCTGGACCCCGGGGCGGCCGATCGCCGCCCCGGCATGGCGCTCTCCGGCTCCGCCCCGGAGAGCAGCTGCCCCCGCAGCCGCAGCATCTCGGCTGCGGCTGTGCCCACGTCCCCGCCATGCCCTGGCGGGGACGCTTCCGGCCGGCGCGCTCCGCTGAGGCCGGCCCAAAGGGCCAGATCGGCCGCGCCAAGCAGGCCGATCGCGAGCACTGCGCTGACCGGCGGAGCACCGGTCAGCCACAGCGCTGTGGGCAGCAACACGGTTAGTGCTGCCCCAGCCCACAGCAGGCGCCGGTAGAGCGCGGCCATGCGCTGCGCGCTAGGGCCGTCACTTCCGGCGCCGGGGCCGCGCTGCGGCCCTTCGCTGAGCTGCGCTTCGCGCCAGCGCTCGGCCGCCTGCTGCAGCTCGTCCCACAGCTGCAGCACTTCTCGGGCGCTGCGCGGAGCCAGCTGCGCAAAAGATTCGGCACCGGTTGCGTGTTCACGCGCCAGCGCCCGTTCTGCTGCCTGCAGCGAAGCTGAGGCAGCGGCCAAGCGGGAACGCAGCGTCTGCCGTGCTGCGCCCTCCGCTTCCATGCGGCGATCATAACTTGCGAACGCCGCTGCAAACCTCCGTGCAGCTTCACGATCCGCCGCTGCACCCGAAAATGCAGTCAGCTCTGCCGCGCTCCAGCTGATATCAATGCCTCGCAGAATTCGCTGCAAATGCTCATTCAGCGCGGTCCATTCACCGTCTAGCCGCTGTCTTTCCGCTCGCAGGTTTTCATAGCTGCTCCGATGGCGATCCAGCCGCTCCAGGGCAGGCCCTTGCGCTGTTAACAACGCATCCGGCGGATTCTGCGCCAGCTCAGCCGTAAGCTCACTTTGCAGACGTTCATAACGAGTTACTGCTCCCTGAGCATTCCGAATTTCACCTTCAAGTGCCTGATAGCGAATCGCTCCATCTTCAGGAAAGGTTGTAATCGCTGGCAGGTCCTGCAGCTCGAGCTGCGCATCGCTCCATTTTAACCACAATTCACGAACATCCTGAGCTTTGCGAAGCATCACGAGCTTGTCTCCAGTAAGCTTACGTTGTTGTTCCAGTTGATCTAGCTCAGATTCCGTAACCTTTAATGCTGCTATATTACCGTTATAACGTGGAAGATAAGAGCGGCTCTCCGCCATCTGACGCTCTAGTTTCTCAATAGCCTGAACGATTTTAGCAGCTTCCTGCAGCTTGCCCCGAGGTTTATACAGCTTCTCAGCTTCCTGTACCAATCGGCGTTCCGCCCGCATGATCGTTCCACCACCGCCCATACCCGCGTGAAAGAGAAAGCTGCCCATCTCTTCTGATTGAAGCGCAGCAAGCTCCTGCAGTTCATCGAGAGAGACCGCGAACAATTGATGGAACATGCTCCGAGAGATACCACCAAGCAAAAGACGCTCCATTTCAGCTTGCCCTAGCTCTTGCGTTGTTCCATTCGGATGGTTAACCGTGATGTTCAGTTTCTCATTTCTTCCTGAGCCCTCACCACCAGCTGTATGGCGACGAATGGTCCACAGGGCACCATTACTATCACGTGCCTTCAGTATTCCCCCATGTAATCCGCCTTGCATAGGTTCATACCTCTCCGTAGGGTTACCACGACTTGGAATTCCAAACAGCATGGAGCGAATAAACTGTAACGTCGTGCTTTTTCCTGCTTCATTACGTCCATAGAGTATAGTAACTCCTTCCGATAGTTCAATCTCTCGGTTATGCAAACGTCCGAAGCCATGGATCTGCAAATGTTCAATTCTCATCTTCTGGAGCACCCTCCATTCCACCGAGCATTGTGATTCCCTGTTCTGCTGCACTACGAAGCCAACTTAACTTCTCCTCTTGACTTGTCACCGAGAGCAGCTGTCGCAGCTCCTGATTCTCCATGAGCGGCTTAAGCGCACTGTTTATTAATTCTTCAAGCGCTTCTGCTGAATGTTCCGTACGCTCTGTAATTCGCAGCATTTCTCCAAGAAAGCTATCCTCCTCTAATAACCGTTCACGGTCAATAGCTAACCCGGATTCTACAGCGAATCCTTCCACCCAGACAAGTCCCTTATAATCTTTACGCTCAGCACGTACCGCCTCACGGCGCTGGAGTTCAGACAGCAGATCCTCTACCGCTCCTTTTTGAGCTAATACTTTATGTACGTCCCCGCGTCCGATCAGACGAAATCTGACCACTGACATCAGCTCCGGGAGTTCCTCCCTGATATCGTCAATCACCTGCTCTACCCTTTGTATCCATTCTGCTTCATTACTCAATCCCTCAATGGACAGATCCCGTACCTGCCAGCGAACATAATCAAGCTCATGAAAATGGGGCGTAGCACTTCCAGCCTCATCAACATCCACAACATAACAACCTTTGGGTCCGGTTTCCTTAATGCTACGTCCTTGTATATTGCCCGGGTATATAATTGCCGGTTTTTCATGCAATACACTACGTTTATGGATATGTCCAAGTGCCCAATAATCAAAACCCCGTTCGATAAGGTCCCTACGACTGCAAGGAGAATACGTCTCGTGCAGTAAATCACCGTCTACATTCCCATGCAGCATAGCAATATGAAACAGACGGCTGCCAGGCTTTCGAGAAAAGGTCACTGCAGTGTTGTCCGTAACTTTCGCAGTCGGATAGGAGATTCCACTAACAATAGCCACTTCTTGACCATCTTTGCGACGGTAAGCCGTAGAGAGATCTGGCTTCTCTCCTCCAAACACGGTTACATGCCTGGGCATTTCTGTAGTCAGACGCAATCCGTCAAGTGGATCATGATTGCCATGGATCAGAAACACGTGTATTCCTTGCTGACCCAGTTCCTTGAGTGCTTCCTGAAATCGCAGTTGACCCTGTAAGGAAGCGTCAGAAACATCGTATACATCTCCACTGATGACGATAAAATCAACATTCTCTTGGATGGCAACGCGGACAAGCCGCCCAAGGGCGGCGAAGGTTGACTCACGTAAATAAGAACGAATGGCTGGCGAAATATGCGCCAGCCCAGCAAAACGGCTATCCAGATGTAAGTCAGCAGCATGTAGAAATCGAAATGGAATCATAGCTGCTCACCCCTTCGTTCCTGAGGGATACTGTAAGTATGTCTTTTTAAGTTCATTAGCGACACGAGTCAGCGAGTATAAGCTTTTCGCTTTATCCCAAGCTGAACGAGAAAGCTCATAACGATAAGCCGGATCAGATATCACCTTCTCTAAAGCGTCAGCAAGAGCAATCTCATCATCAGGACTGACGAGCAGGCCATTCACACCATCTTCAATCTGCTCCGGTATCCCGCCTACATTCGTCCCAACTAAAGCCAAGCAGCTAAGCGCTGCTTCTGCAAACACCGATCCGAAGGCCTCCGCCCGAGAAGGCAGCACGAAAATATCAAAGAAAGGCATGAATTCTTCCGGATGGAGCGTATATCCATAAAAAATTGTTTCATTATAAATCCCTAATTGCTTAGCCATGTTTTCCAAATCCGCACGGGAAGGTCCATCTCCAATAATATGCAGTACATATTCATGGCCGCGATTTTTAAGCTCAGCACAGGCCTTGAGTAAAGTATCAATTCCTTTGGCTGGAACTAGACGTGTCACAGTCACTAGCTGTGGTACAGCGTTGTCATGCGGGACTGGCTTAAACCTTTTCTCATCAAAACCATTCGGTATTACTCCTATATTAGAAGGATCTAGAATATAAGGCGCCACATACTCTGCAAAAGCTTGCGACACAGTCATTAACCGATCACTAACATGCTCAAGTTCGCGGTATAGCGAAACTAGAAACTGATGTTCCAGCCCACCTTCAGAAATAGCTCCATTCAGAATCAGCTCTCGCTCATAACTGGAATGTAAGGTTTGAATTAACGGAGTATTTGGAAATACTTTTTTCATTGCTAAACCAGCAATTGGATGATGGGAATGGATAAGATCATATGTCTTGCTCATTCGTAGTTTAGTCCACCATAGATAATCACGGTAGGTCTGAATATATTTCTGAACGATCTGACTTTCCCCAAACTGGGTCCAATCAAAGGTCTCGAATATGACTTCTTCATGTCCCTTGTTGCGAATCCGCTTAGGTAACCAAAACAAATCCATCTCCCAGCGACTTGAACGGAACCTTTCCTGAAGATAAGGGATCATGGACGATACACCACCGGGTTGCTCCGGTGGGAAGAAGAGCGCTTGCAGCAAATTCATATGGTACATCCCCTTTACAATTGCCTTACGTACAGTAAGACTTGGCAATTATGATATAGTTGTGTATATGTAGAATTTCAGGTACGATTACGTTCCCCATACCTTGATTTTATCGGTATAAACATGAAACAGCAACTAAGAAAAAGGAGAATGATCTATGAAGGAAGAACAGCTGCCTGCCTCTTACACCGCATATATACAAGAAATGCTGGGGCAAGAGGCAAATGCTTTTCTAGAAAGTTATTCAGCTCCACGAACGCAGGGACTTCGCTTTAATCCATTGAAAAGTATCTCAGATTCAGGTCAAGTCGCAGTAGAACGCACAGTCTCACAGTTTGATCTGAAACCTATCCCATGGTGCCCTGATGGTTATTATTATGAAGAGCCCGCTCGACCAGGCAGGCACCCTTACCATGCTGCTGGACTATATTATATTCAGGAGCCTTCCGCAATGTCCGCAGCTGAACTGCTGGCACCTAAACCCGGTGAAACCGTCCTCGACCTTGCAGCAGCTCCAGGGGGTAAAACTACGCATATCGCTGGTTTAATGCAAGGACAAGGCCTCTTAATTTCTAATGAAATCCATCCAGAGCGCGCAAAAATTCTTGCAGAGAACGTAGAACGTTTAGGCATTAAGAATACCCTCGTAACCTGTGCAACGCCAGAGCAGCTGTCTTCGCGCTTTCCACTTGCTTTTGACCGAATTATGCTGGATGCTCCTTGCTCAGGAGAAGGCATGTTTCGAAAAGATCCAAATGCCGTTCAAGAGTGGTCTCCTGACCATGTGGTTATGTGTGCGGCGAGACAATGGGACATCCTGCAAGACGCCTACCTTATGCTTAAGCCTGGGGGGACTCTAGCCTACTCTACTTGCACCTTTAACCGTCAAGAGAATGAGGAGATCATTGCCCGATTGACGGATCGTTACCCCGATATGGAATTAATCACCCACAAGCGCCTTTGGCCACATTTAGAAAAAGGCGAAGGCCACTTTGTTGCACTCCTACGTAAGCAAAGTGTCACCGAAAACGACGTTAACGATGACGCCAAACGCAGCACCAAAAAGCGTCGAAGCAAAAGCAATCCAAAAATTAATTCTTCCGTTCGCGATGCATACCAGTTATTCCAAGACTGGGCTTCGTTAGAGCTTCCTGGTTTCTCATATCAAGGCGTCCCTCTGCTGTTCGGAGAATCCCTTTATTTACTGCCTGAATCCTTTAATGGCAACCTCCATACTGGGCTGCTGGATGGTTTGCGTATTCCTCGTGCCGGGCTACATATTGCCCATTTGAAGAAAAATCGGATTGAACCCGCTCACGCCCTAGCGATGGCGATTCAGCACACACAAGTAACACGTAGTTTTGATCTCAGTAGTGGGGGGCTGGAAATACATGCTTGGCTCCGGGGAGAAAGCTTACCTGTGCCGGTGGAATTACATGGATGGACACTAGTAACTTTAGATGGATTGCCGATAAGTTGGGGCAAAGCAAGTGCAGGCCAACTTAAGAATCATCTTCCTAAAGGACTTCGCATCTTAAAAGCCCATATTGACGAGCAATAGGCCATAGACCAGTACATCCAGTCCACTTTGGCATATGATGTCATTATCTCAGAAAGCTGCGACACCCGCCGCAGCACTTGAGAACAAAGATATATGGTAAGGAGGAATTAACATGGGTGAATTTCATGGAGGAGCCTTCACTTCGACTGGAGCGATCTTGGTACTTTTTATCTTGCTCGTAATCATTTCCCGTTCGTTGTTCGTTTAATACCAATCCGGCTAATTAGACGGTGAAATTAAAGCGGCTGTGTCGTCCTTTGTAGGGCGGTGCGGCCGCTTTATTTCTTTCCAGCATAACATCTCCATTTGTTGTTCTCGTGAATATTTACCGTTTGAAAGCCAACTTTCCGAAATAACTGATCTATCTCTTCGTTTTTTGTGTATTGTTTCATGTGATAATTGATTTTATAGACCTCAGAAATAATAACAAACGTTCCGCCTGCCTTCAGCACCCTAAACACTTCACTTATATTTTGTTCAAGATCTGGCCAGAAATAATGCGTCTGTATAGCGGTGATCGTCCCGAAAAATTCATCATTGAACGGTAAAGCCGATACGTCTCCCTGACTAATCTTCACCTTACCTGCGGCAACAGCCTTATTGTTTTTTTGATTGGATGTCTCCACAGCTTGCTGAGAATAATCTATGCCGTAGATTTCCTGATATTTATTATGTTTTGCAAACATATGTATAGTTTGACCGCCACCACAGCCTATGTCCAAAATAGGTGCGTTGTTCATCATTTCTATTTTTTTAAGCCCCCACGTTGTTATGCTGGAATGTGCCTGGTTCATGATCTTGATCATGATATTCCCCACGAATCCTCTCGGGTTCTTGGCTTGATCGATCAGTGCATTCAATAATCCCATATTTGTACCTCCCAATCAATTGGACATACCAGCAGCCTGATCACTTGATATATGTTCCGTAAGATTTCCAGCTGTAACTACCCACTTATCTACTTGATACTCTATTTTATGAATACTTGTATATGAAGCCGGGAAATGGGCATTCTTATTGGTCCACGTTAGCCCTTTTAAAATATGATAAATAATATTAATTACGCCACCATGCGTAACCACAATTACATTTTCTTTTGGATCAGTACTCTCCAGTTCATTACATAGTTTCGAGAAACTTGTATTAATTCGCGTAAAAAAATCCTGTGGGCTCTCTCCTCCTGGAAATCTCTCATCCATTCTTAATGCCGAGAAATAGAGACCCGGGTATCGTTCATTTGCAATTTCATGGGGCATTCCAGCGATTACACCATTGTTCGTTTCTCTCCAAGACTGACTGCTTTCAACAGGCAAGCTAAGCGCTCTGGCGATCTCATTTGCTGTATCTAACGCACGCTGCAAATCACTGCTAAGGATACGAGTGATGTTAAAGCTAGACTGATATTCCTTAAGATAACAACCAAGTCGTTCGGCTTGTCTATAGCCCTCTACTACAAGTCCACGTTGACTCCACCCCCCACGATAGCCTTCATCATCTATTCCATGCCGTATAAAATATATAGCCATCGATTGTACACCTCCAAAAAAGATTGTTATACATTTGTATTAAACTTCGAGATCGCTTGTTTTTGAAGTTGATCCCAATGGGGCGTCGCAATGTTTGCTTGTTGTTTCAACTTATCAAACGAATTAAACAAAGCTGCAATTTCGCTGAAAGAACCATCTACAAATTTCATAAAGGGTAATTTATGAATTATTTTCAGACCATAGTATACACCCTGTTTATGTTTTCGAATAAAGTCAACTTGACCTGCTGGAGTGATCGTATAGTCTAGCTTCTCCATCATTTGAAACCCTTCGTCCATTACTGAAATGGCTTGTTTTAATAGCTTCTTATCTTTAGATACCTTCTTCAAATCCCCGTCATGAAGATAATTAAGGGAGTTCAAAGCCACTATAGGCACGATATGACTTTTGAGCCAAGCATCCATATCCTCATGATAAGTTAGCTTATACTTAGCGTTCTCAAACGCTTTTTCCAGTAAGTGTTTTATTGGGATCTCACCGTCAAGACTGCCAAGTACCATTTGCCCACCTGCGTGTATTTTGATAACTCGACCGCTCGCTTCACGAATTCCTGCGCTAAGCTGAAATCCAAAGAGTATATTTTTTCTTACATCGCTCATTTCCTGAAGATCCTTTTGCATTTCGTGAGCATCGCCATTATTACCCACAAGAATTATATTCCGACTCTGATTTTTAGCTAAAATAGGTAATACGGCTGGAAAATCATTGTATTTCATAACAACAAAAATAAGATCATAGTGATCATCCGGTTGAAGCTCTGAGATGACTTTTACAGAATCCATAGTGTTTTTACATTGAAAATAATGGCGAAGTACAAGACCGTCTTTCGTCAATTGCTCTGCACGCTTCCCTCTGGCAAGCACTGTGACATCGTTTCCCCCACGCACCAGGACATGTGCAAGATAGCTGCCTAAAACTCCCGCTCCGAAAACTAATATTCTCATATTTAACTCCTCTATCCCTTTTTAGACATTTGTTGAATTTCGATCATCTGTTCGATAAAATCAGATTATCACATCTCCGGTAGGGTTCAATCGTAAGTTTGATCGGTTTTGTTGATTTTTCAACAAAATACAATACATTGTTTAATAAAAAGGGAGTATTACCATGGATAGAAGAATTAAAAAAAACCAAACAGCCATCATGAATGCATTAATTCAACTAATGGCTGAAAAAGATTTTGAAAAAATAACGATTAACGAAATCGCAGAGCGCGCTGATGTAAACCGCGGAACGATTTATTCCCATTATGCGGATAAATATGATCTGATGGATAAATGCCTGGCGGCTCAGCTCCAGCAACTAATCGAAAGCTGCTCCGCAGTGGAGGATGAAACCGAACCCAATCCCTCTAAGGCATCATTACTCCGCACGCTGGAACAATTGGAGGAGAATGCTCTCTTTTATAAAACTTTATTAAGAAACAAAGCTTTGCTCTCCTTTAGAAACCAATTACAAGATATGATAAATAATCAAATCAAAACACAATTCTTAGAAAACAATTTAAACCTAGATAAGTTAAGTAAGGATATATCCGTACAATTTTTGAGTTCGGCGACTGTCGGAGTGATTGAATGGTGGTTTACCCATAGTAATCCTTGTTCTGCAAAAGAAATTACTGAAAAGTTATGGTCAATGCTAGATCTGAATCTGCAAATGATCCGTTCTCAAGCTTGAAAATATTATCCCATATCCATCTCATAAATGGAGCTGATAATCTTTTCAATTTGGATCTCCTTAATGGATATATCAAGAATCTCTACCTTTTCACTAAGAATATGAAGAAACTCACCCATTTTACACTGCTCGGTATCGATCTCTAATTCCACTTCGTAATCCGATATTCTTTCCGATATCAGAGTCCCAGGCAGGTCAATATCTCCAATCGTTGTAGCTGCAGAAAGCCTGACCACTTTTTTAGCGCCTAGATGAAGTCGAAGTTCGGAGAACTTATCGTCATATACTTTTTTACCTTGATGAATAATTAGTACTCTTTGCACCAAACGTTCCACATCTTCCAAGTCATGTGTCGTTAGAATAAATGTGGTGCCTTCCTGATTCATTTGCTTAATGAATTCTCTGATTCTTTGTTTAGCTATAACATCCAGCCCGATCGTCGGCTCATCCAAAAAAACCACTGGCGGAGAATGAAGCATTGCCATAATAAACTCGCATTTCATTCGTTCTCCCAGTGAAAGGGTGCGCGTAGGCTTAGTGATAATATCACCAATCTCAAACATACTTACAAATCGATCTAGTCTTGTACGAAAGTCATTCGTAGGAATATCATAAATTTCCTTGTTCATATAAAAGCTATCCAAAGGAGGAATGTCCCATATTAACTGCGATTTCTGTCCGAACAGTACTCCGATTTGTTTTACATATTGATTTTTTTGCTTATGAGGGTTGTATCCTAGAACATTTATTTCTCCCGATGTGGGATAGAGAACACCTGTCAGCATTTTAATAGTCGTAGATTTCCCCGCGCCGTTTGGACCCAAAATGCCAATGATCTCTCCTTTTCCAACACTGAACGAAAGATCTTCTACAGAGGTGATAATCGATTTTTCACGGTGAAACAGACTTTTAAATACGCTTTTTGCATCTTGTCCACGGTGATACGTTTCATATTGCTTAGTTAAATTCTTGACGGTAATAATGTCCAATGTAATTCTCCTTCATACAAATTCATCCTCCGGCACTTTTGTAACTACGAAGCATGTACGTATAGAGCCAAATTCCGAAGGCAGCAAATAACACACAAGGGATAATCGCTATAAAAAAATAGGCTTCCCATCGTCCAATCAGAGTAGATGCTGGAAAGTAAGCAATCATGGAAACCGGAAAAAGAAAAGAACTTACGGCTACGACTGCTTTAGGGAAAATCGTCCCTGGATAACGCCCAAAAGACTTAATGCTCTCAAACATCTCCGGCAAGCGGGAATTCGCTACCCATTTGAAGGAAATTGCTGCCACAATAAGCGCCACGCCGAACATAACAAGCAACCCTGCGCCAAACAACAACAGGAACAATAACCAAGAGCCAATGGTCATCCCTTCGATTCCGCTAAGTGCGTATACGAACATGACTACTCCTCCACCTAAAAGCCCGATACTTTCGAACTCAAAAGATCTGGCCAACAGCAGAAAAAGGCTCGAAGTTGGTTTAATTAATACCACTTCCAAAGTCCCTTCTACTACATGAGACATCGTATTCCACATAATTCCGTTAAAAAAAATCCCGGCACAAGCCGTAGACAAAATGAAAACGGATTGAATTAATAGTGCCTCTTTAAAGGTCCATCCTTCAAATGAAGCATTCGAATTATAGATGAACACCGTTACTAGGGGAAACAACACATTCCCTATGAGCATGATAAGGCTATTAAGAATAAAATTAACGCGATAGGTGATCGCAGAAGCAATATTCGCCTTCATACAAGTTTTGTATATTAGATACATACGTTTCATGCGCCCACCCCCGTAAAATGCTTAAGCGATACCGCATACAGCACCCGGCAGACTATTCCGGCAATAATAACGGCTACAAGCTGCAACAACAAAACTTGGGGAATAGGTAAGGTTATATCAGCTAAAGTATAGCTACCTGTATAGACCATTGCAGGCAGAAAGGTCGTATATTGAAACGGTAAGAAAAAGGAAGCCATCTGTAAGGATTTTGGAAAAAAGACTAATGGAATCAGTGATCCTGAGAATATCCCCTCGCAAAGACTAAAAAAGTTACGAATACTGGAGGATTGCACCATCCAAAAGGCCACCATTCCAATACTATAGTGGATGAAAAAATTCATCATGAACGCCATAGCTATCGATAGCATTGCGTATAGTAAATTTGCGGGTAAAACATCAATATGAAAAATAAAGAAGAAGATCATAAAGCAGGGTATAAATTCAAATAGAAGCCCAAGTACCCTATGCCCTGCCTTCTGAGACAATGCATAGAACATATGATTCATTGGTCTTAAAGAGAACGTAATGAATTTCCCGGTGCGAATGAGCATTTGCAAGTTCCAATCGGCAAAATCCATGGTCAAGTAGTTGATCAACATCGTGGCGCAAAAATAAGAGAGCATCTGAGAGAGCGACATCCCGTTAATAGAGGATTCCCCGCTATAAACAGCGCTCCATATATAATACTGCACTAAAAAATATACCGGGCCTACAAAAATAGAAACCATCGAATGCGTTCTGTACGCACTCCATTCCTTATAAGTAACAAAAGCAACCGCTCTCATAACGCGAAAGCGGTGCTTTATCTTCTCAAACATAAGTCACATCCTGCCTATCTTTGATATCTCACAACATATAATCTTATTCTTATTCGAGTCCGGACCAGATCACATTGTTTGTACCGAAAATCCCTCTACCGTCCCATATATTTTTATGAAAAGGGATATACCAAACGGCAATCAGCTTTTCTACCGGATCAACGACCAAAGAACAAGACCCCCATCCTTCGTGAAAAAAAGTGCCTTCAGAATAAGATGTACTTTCATTATATCGAAGGTCTGGCCCAAGACCATATGGTCTATCCGCTCCTCCATCTCCCCATGCGTAGTTTGGAAGTTTTTCAGAATTGAACCGCTTGGTCATTCTCTGAACAGCCATCCGACTTAAGATATGACCACCTTCGTATTCCCCATGGTTAAGCAGCATGATTCCGAACTTTTGTAGATCATTAACGGTTGAATACAGTCCCCCACCAGTTCCGGGAGTCTTGATTTCTTCCTCAGACCTTTGTTCTTCATCCGTAATTTCCCCGTTTTGCAGCTTCTGAAGATATTCCTTGGCTTCTTCCGAACGAATAGCGATCCTACCAGCTTTTTCAGGCGGAATATCAAAGAAAGTATCTGTCATACCTAACGGTTTTACAATGTTGTCCATTATGTAATCTTCTGCAAAAACACCTGTTATTTTCTCAATAATTGCACCAAGAACCACGTATCCGAACGAGGAATACATCCATTGAGTCCCTACCGGAAAACGAATGCCATAGGAAAGTCCAGCTTTAATCCAGTTTTCTTTTCCAAGCTCTGATTCATAAATATACCACCATGCACTTTTATAGTAGGTATCACTTATAGTGCCATGATCAGGTGCGATGCCGGAGGTATGCGTCAGTAAATGAGCAATTGTAATCGGCTTAAAAGGATCGGCATCAAACTCCGGAAGAATAGAACTAACTGGTTGTCCCATAAAAATTTTTCCATCATCTGCCAGCTGCCAGATCGCTGTTGCCGTAAACAGCTTGGTAATAGAAGCGATTCGAAAAATTGTATCCGTTTTTAATTCTTGGTCGCTATCTTCTTCGTAACTGAAGCGTCCCCCCGCTCCATTAGCAAATATTTTTCCATAACGACTAAGAGAATAAATATAGCCATCGGCTACTTTCTTATTACAGAGATCCTCATAAAAATGATTAAGTGCCTCTAAACGGTCCTCCCTGTAATTCGCTTCGTGCAGCTCGCTAAGCTCTGTAGTTGATAACATCATTCACACTCCTCTAGTATTCTATGAAAAGCCATGTCAATTCTCAAAAATGTAATATATTGCTTATTAATAATACCTTTTCAGTACTATTGTTACAACAAAATCCAACAAACTGGAAGGTTAACTTTATATTTAACTATTCTATACTGATCTCACTTCAATATGTATGGTTTGCGTCTTCTATAACCTTAAGAGGAGCCCGGTTAACCGTCAGCTCCTCAAGAAGGTAAGTTTATCTACGTGGCATGGTAACGCCTACTTTGTTATTATACTTTTCCGTAGCTTCTTTGATGACATCGTTGCCGCCTTTGGAAAGCCACTCTTCCACAACTTTCGGCCAGTCGCTGATAGGCTCCTTCCCATATACCATCTTTACCATATGCGTCAGCAGTACCGGAGGAGCAGTGTCCGAGTTAGGTGCAATGTCTGGATTTTTCACCAGGGCATCTAGCCGCGGGTCGAACTGAATTCCGTCACGACCTTCATTAGCCAGAATAGTATCATATACATTGATCAAGCTTCTGCCTTCTTCTGTCGTATTAAGGACACCCTTGTTATACGTAGTATCCTGCACCATCCAGAGGAAAGACTGACGGTAACGCTCCTCATCTACAGCAACGGAATCCGTAGGAGAAGTGTATACGATTTTGCCGTTTTCTTCCTTATAGGTTTCGTCCTTGATCCCAAAGGTAAAGAAGGTTTCTGCCTCTTCACTCAGCATCCAGTCAAAAAATTTCACAATATCCGCAGCATTCTTCGTCCCCTCTTTGATAAAGTAGGTGCGTGTAGCGGAGCCGTACAAATAGGAACCCCCTTTTCCGTCAGGTCCAACTGGCGAAGCAATAATCTCCAGCTTAGCGGATGGCGTTGAAGCCTTCAATTGCTGCTCCCATTGTAGAAGTTCGTTTGCGTTCATCGTCCACATGTCGGCTTTGCCTGAGAGAATCGCATTCTTGTAGTTGGTCGGGTTGATAGTAGCGAATTCTTTGTTGATCAAACCCTCTGTATACATGGTGTTGTAGGTTTGTAACGCCTTCATCATATTTTCGCTATCCATAAACTTCGGCTGAATCTGGCCATTTACTTCCTCGAACATAGTCAGGTACGGAAAAACATCATAAGCGCCAAAGAAAGCATCAGCATATTTGAAATCTTGACGGCCCATATAAGGGTTCTCTATCCCCAACTTTTTGAAGGCACGCAACACATTCAAGTACTCATCAACCGTTTTTGGAACCTGCAAGCCGGTTTGATCCAGCAGATCCTTACGAATCCAAGTCGCCCGGCGGGAGGGATTGGACAGAAACTCCGGTATTGCGTAGATTTTCCCTTGATAGGTGACGTTCTCCCAAGCTTCCTTCGGGATTACTTTCAACAGATTCTGGCCGTTTTGCTGCAGCAGATCATCCAAGGGCATGAACACACCAGCTTCAACGGAACCAGCCATTTCCTTGCCGTTTACGCCACCCGAGCCTTGAACAACATCTGGAATATCATTAGTGGCGAACATCTGCACCATTTTCTGCTCAAACTCTTTATGAGGAACCAACACAATATCCAAGTCTGTGTTTGTCATCTCCTCCAGCTTTTTCACCCATTTGTCCTTATTCAAGTCGGGTGATTTCTCCACATAGTTAAAAGCCAGCGTCCGCATCGAGATCGAGAATTCAGTTTTCTGCGGCGTATTTGACGCGCCTCCGGCAGGCTCTTCTTTGTCCTTGTTTGAGCAGCCTGCAACTAAGGTAGCACCCATTACGATAGCCAAACAGATACCCATCCATTTTTTCATAATATAACCCTCTCCTTGTACAATGGGGTGTCATACATAAAATGAAGATATTTTAAGACTAATAAGCTTTTGGAATCTCAACCCGGTGGGTAATCCCCTGATTCGTAAAATAGACATGAACCCCATGGTCTTGATCGTCCATAAAATACGATACGTAATCCCGGCTTCCTGATTTTTGTGGAATCAGAAGAGTCACGATCCGATGACTTATAGCCTCTTGAGTAGATGCAGTCAAATGCCAATGCTCGGGCAGCCCTTCCCATTCCTTGGGATCTACATCGGTAAATTGATTGTTTTGGCTAAGAGTCATTTCCCCCGAGGAACTGTAGACAAATCTGCCCGCCATTTGAGCTTTTTTTCCATTTACTTTAAAGGATTGATCCTTCAACTTCATAGGATAAAGCGTATGAAACAACCAATCCAATTTTCCCGGACGTTCCAGATCGACACTGTCTGTGATAACAACGTAAGCGCTATCAAAGAAATATATTTCCCTCATATAACGCTTGATATAGGGTACATTCTCGCGGTAAGCTTCAGTTGCATCCATTTGCGTGTAGCTGATCCCAGGCGTACTGTACGCCCTTAACACCTTGCCGTAGGCTGCCATGTTCTTCGATTTATCCGTGCCAGCATATTGACCTTTTCCGTCAATAAGTATTACGTTCTTGGAACGGGTCTGCCTGCGCCACTGCATATGCATCGTACTGTTGAATGCAACGTAATGGCCGCTTTCAATAGCTAAAGGCTCGCCGAAGGCATGCAGCAGGAAAGCGTTTTGATCCCCATGGCTATGGCTCACGGAGCCGTAACGGCTACTCTTGGCCAACAGCATGATATGTTCCTGCGGATCCTCCATCCGATGATGCATGGCGACCCATCCGACATCCTGAAACCACTTCAGAGGTTCTGCAGCCACCGGTGGCTCTGAAGAAATCTGCGGATAATCCGCGCGATAAACTATCTCATCGAACCGGAAATCCCACCAGCCGTAGTTATAGAAGATCATCTGGGTGTCAGGGTTCAGTTCCTTAGTTTGCTCAAAATACCATTGGAACTGGCCATTCCCGGTTAAACCTGCGAATTGGCGGATATTGAAGCCCGTCTTGAGATTGACCGGATCTCCCAGTGACGATTGATCGCCGAAGCTGGCTCTCACGGTATCCGGACTGAAGCAATAGAGCGGAAAGTCACCGGTTTTGCGAAAGAAAGGACGGTCATAGAAATTGATTGCCATGTATTTGCGAATTAAATTGAGCGCCTCCGTAACGAACGCCATCTGAGTGGTCCAATACATCGGGCCTTCCGCCCACCCGCCATCTTTGCCACCCCATGGGGTATACATGGCGGAGAAATACTCCAGCGTATAATCAAGCCATTCCTGCGCCTTCTCCTCCTCGCCCAACATGGAAATACAACAGGGAACGAGCACGGAGGATAAAGAGCGGATCGCATGGCTGTCATAAGGAACTTGATGGATTCGGGAACGTTCGATGACGTGGAAGGCGATCTGCCCGGTTCTTCGCAGTAGCGCTTGCCTTACCTTAAGGCGTTCTTCTTCCGTCAGAGAGCTGTGAAGCCAATCATAGCCCCATGCCAACGCTCCGGCTATGCGAAAGGAGCATTCATCATTGTAATCCCGGCTGGTGGTACCATCCGTGTTCCAGCTTGCAGCATGAAGCAGCCACTCTTTAGCTTTGGCGATAAGCGACTCGTCTTCCAACACAACTCCAGCTATAGCAAGATGCCGGACAGCATAGAAAACTTCCTGGCAGTCCATATACATCTGCCGCCATAGTTTGGCGACACGCTTATTATCTGGATACGGTGCAGGTTCGGGAATAAGATCGCGCTCTGTCCAGGGTAGAACGGAATGCTTCAGGAAGTCATCCCAGCCAGTTGAAATTGGGTCTTGGCGGACAACTTCCCGGTAAGACGGAAGTTGCTCCGCTTGAAGCCAAAGCCGCGGATGGTTGGCAGAAGCTGCTGAATATCTTTCTGTTCGGGAAGGCAGTGGAGTCAGCGGCAAGTCATCCTTCACCACAAAAGCTCTTACTTTACTCCACTCGGAACGGATATCATTCTCCCCGATAAGATTGTATCGCCAATAATACAAGCCGGGCGACAACGGCTTATCCGGGGTAAACAAATTATAGGGAATTCGACTGTAGGTCAAGGTGCCTTCAGGTTCAAATTCTGTGTTTGAGGAGATCTGCAATTCATACATACTCTCTTCCAGGCAAGCAGGCATCCAAGTAAACCGCGGAGGATTCTCTCCAACATCTGTATGTTCATCTGGTCCATAAGACAGGTCAAGTACGCCGCTGGTAGGTTGAAATAAAGGTTCTAACATCTCTACTCCTCCGTATTCCGGGACTCTTCCTGAATCAGTCCCGCTTTAGGGTCAAGGCAATAGTCAATTCGTTGCCCAGTTGTTGCTATTTGGATTCGGGGCAGTTCGCCCGCTTGACTCACAAGCTTCAGTACAGCAGGTTCGTGACCATCCCGATAAACCGTAATAAAATCAACCGACGGTCCAATGTGCCGAAGCATGATGCCTCGTAGCAATCGACTCGGGTCTTCGGCAATACCCGGTGTGCGGATTTCATGCATAATAGAGCCGGGCGCCAGTAGAGTACTTGTGGATACTTCATATTTCCGGCCGGTGCTCACTCCATCATAACGGATATTCCACTCCGTATTTAACGTACAATCCGTCTCATTTTTCATTACGGACAGTACTTCTACTGAGTCATAACCCGCTTCCAGTCCAAGGACTGTCGGAGAGTCCGTCTGGACACGGTGAGGGTCGAACGGTAACACCAAATGTCCCGTCGGATGAAACCATAAGTCTACTTCCTCATCCCGCTCCGTCACCTGCTCAACATGAAACCAATCCAGCAGCCAACCATCGGCCAATACAAGATGCCGGTCTAGAACAGCTCCTTCATAGGCGCCGTCCGAGCGAATCCATAAGTACGTAGCGTTGCCTTCCTGGCGGAATTGCCTGCAGCTTCCGGTATGTGGGGCTTGGGAGCGAGCTCCGATGGTGACCGTGTTATGGCTCGCGGTTTCGGAATACCATTCCTTGCGTAAAACAGATCCGTAAGGAACCATGCCCAGCTCGGGAGTAACCTCCCCCCATCGGTGCATAATCGTGATATGAAGCTTGTCAAAATGTCCATGTGATCCGCCATGCTCTCCGAAATCTGCCAGAACGGAAAGTGGATTGTCCGGGTGGCGGAGCATGGCGAATCCAGAATCCGGCAGTAGGACAGAGTCCCTCACCCTATAACTGGATTGAAGCTCCTTACTCTCACCTACTCCATACAGTACCGCCTCCAGACCAGTCCGTAATCCCTGCCCATATAGATACCTATAAGCATTCGCCAATATTGGCTGGAGACTCGGATCTTTGTACACCGCATCACCTATTTCAAATACTTCAGCAGTTTCTCGGGCGAAAGGAACGCGCGCATAAGGACCATCATGCACGGCTGGAAGCTCCCCGTTATCGCCGCTAAGCTCTACCAGCAACTGAAACATGCCACGGATGGATTGTCCTTGATCACCTTTGGCCTCATAGAGATCAACTCCGAAGCGCCCAGCCATCTCGGCTGCTATGAGATAAGCCCGCAATACAAAAATATGGTAGTATGTGCTGCCCTCAAATTCAAAACCATCTGACTTAACGCCAATGGATAGATGTTGATAGAATCCGCCTTCTCCCTCCAGCAAAGAAGCAAGCTTTTCTCTGGTGCCTTTGGCAGCATATACGCAAGCCAGGCTGGCGTTTAGCCATGCAGTGTAATTGTTCTCTGCATTCTTCTTCTCGTAAATGAGGATGTGGCGGTATTGCTCCATACTCTCCTCCAGCATCGTGAAGAATGCTTGCAAATTCAACTCTTCTTCCTCAGTGAACGTTACTCCATGGTCCACAAGAAGCAGATAGGCCCGAATAAGCGTGGTGGACCAGATAGCCTCCGTCAGCGCCTGATGAAAAGCACGGCCACTAAGCATCCAGGGTTGGGCATCGGGATGAACCGGATACAAGGGGAACTGCTCTGCATAACCGACAAGAATCTTCTGGGCTATGCTGCTATAGAATTCTTCTCCGTCTGCGGCGAATACCGCGGCAGCTTGCAGGGCGTATCGCGCCATCGCCTGATGCCGGTATACCAGCCATGCTCCCCGGTAGGGTTCACCTTCCAGCTTGCAGCCCTTCGGGCAAGAAAAGACAACCGCATCTTGCTCCATAGCATCGAAGATTAGCTCAGTATGATGCTGGGGACATACATATTGGTGCCACCAACCGCCCGGTTCTGTCGGGAGCAGAATCTCTTCTCTCCGGAAGGGATCCAGCTCCATTTTCAATTTCTCCACCTCAAGACCAACCCAGGAAAAAGTATCTGCTTTCTCCTTAAGGTTCATCATCGCATGAACAAGCCTCCGTTAATTTCAATAATTTCGCCTGTCAGATAATCCGACAGCTCTGAAGCGAGGAAGAGTGCCACATTGCTCACATCCTGTGGAGCACCTTCCCGGCCCAGTGGAATCTTTGCAATCGTTGCCTGTCTTGCCGCATCTGCAGTAAAGGTAGCATGGAAAGCGGTCTGACCGATAAATCCGGGAGAGACAGCGTTTACATTAATTCCGTGAGGACTCAGCTCTTTGGCAAGTCCCTTGGTATAAGACCATACTGCAGCTTTACCTGCTGCATAAATGGAAGCCCCCGGTCCGCCGCCGTCATGAGCCGCGAGGGAAGATACATTGATGATTTTCCCGCTTTTTTTGGCAATCATTCCCGCTGCTACAGCTTTGCAGGCAAACACGCATGATTTAAAATTGACGTCCATTACCTTATTGTAATGTTCTTCGTTCATTTCAGTATTGGGGATCCGATTGATCATACCACCCGCATTGTTGACGAGGATATCGATGGTTCCGCCAAAATGCTCCTCTATCTCCTTCACCATATTGTCCAATTCGGCAGGACTTGTTGCGTCTGCCTGAAAAGCATAAGCTTCTCCTCCGGCCTGACGGATTGCGTCGACCGTCTCCTCCGCAGAACCAAGCAAATAGTTTACAGCCACTTTGGCGCCGGAAGCAGCCAAGGTCTGCAAGATTTGCCGGCCGATCCCTGCATTGGATCCTGTAACAAGCGCAATTTTACCCGTTAAGTCAATTTTCATTGCTAATTTCCTCCTAGTAATAGTCTTGTCTGAACACATCTATTTTCTCACTCCGCAGGCATGGATAAGATCAACCGAGTACCTTCATTCTCCACGCTTTCGACGCTTAATCCGTATTGTTCACCGAACACCATTTGAATTCTCCGATGCACATTCATGAGCCCGATCCCACCGGTATGATAGAGGGAGTCTCCTTCCGTATCCGCCAGCTGATTCAGATTCAGCTTCTCACGAAGTTTAATAAGCTGTTCATGGGACATCCCTGCTCCGTTATCCTCTACGAAAACTAGAAACCGATCTCCCTCAATTCTGGCGTCAATTCGAATATAATGCCTGTCTTCAATTCCCTCAGGAAACGCATGCTGAAAAATATTTTCGATCAAGGGCTGAAGTGTCAGCCTGACCATCTTAGCCAGTAGCAGCGTCGGTGGAATCACAACGTCGATTTCGAACTCCCTGCCGATCCGGTGTTTGAGAATCGTCATATAGCTCAGTACATGATTAAGCTCATTGGCAATCCTGATCTCCTCAAGGTTGGTTTGGATAGAGTAGCGCAGCATAAATGCCATAGCTTCCACTATTTCTGTAATTTCATCCGAATCCTGAACGACCGCGTAGCATTTAATAGTCTCTAAAGTGTTATACAGATAGTGTGGATTAATCTGCAGCTGGAGTGCTTGGAATTCAGCCTGATGACGCTCCAGAGCCTCCTTTTGGGTGGTAAGCTCCGCTTCGTATACCCGCTCAATCATTTCAGACAACCGGGTCACCATGAGATTGTAGCTACGCATCAATCCCCCCAGTTCATCCTGACGGCCGTTCATCTCAAGCCTACGCCACTTGCCTTTTTCCGCCTCCCTCATCCCTTCCTTAAGAATCAGGATCGGCTTCGTGATGGATCGTCCGAACCAGATGGCAAGCAATAGTGTGCCAACAAGCGTAAGAGCTCCCACCACCAGTGTGGTCGTACGAATGGTAGAAATAGGCTTGCGCAGCTCGCCAACCGGTATGGATACTACAAGCTGCCAATTGGAATAATCGGATTTTCTCGACACGAACAAATACTCTTTCCCGTCTACCTTTTCCACGACAGAATCATTTGGGTGTTGAAATACGTTCTGAATTTGCTCAGCAGATAACTCAGGATAGTTCTTGTTTCCTTCTGCCCGATATAGGAGCTTGCCGAATTCGTCCATAATAAAATAGGACCCGCCCTGTCCCAGGTCAAGAGGCTCCCATATGCGGGCCAGATCCTCTGCCTTAAATTCAATGGCTACTGTACCCTTCGGGCGATAGGAAGCGATTCCTCTGATCCGGCGGACCATCGTAATAATGTTCTTATCCCCTTCATTCATCACATTCGTGTTGAGAATGGTGATGCGGCCGCTCTCCGGCGTATGTTCGCTTAAGAAGCGGTAGCGTTTCTGCGGATGAAACTTCAGGCTATACGCTTGATTTGAGTTATCATCGCTAATGGCCTTGCCGTGTTCACCGATAACGTATATCAGATTAATCTGGGGATACAGAATAAACAAAGATCGAAACAAATACTTCTGTATGTCATTCGTATATTGATAGTAGGAGAAGCTATTCTCCGGGTCCATATCCAGGAACTCTTTGACTTGATTGTAGGACAGGATGGAGTCGCTAGCCTTTTCATAATTTTGCAAATACAAATCCGTTTGATAGGACGCGCTTCGGATGACTTGGGCAATGGACTTCTCTGAAGATTTATCCAGCTCAGCCGAAGCCTGAAAATAGGAGATAAATCCAACCATGGACAAGGAAAGAAGGATGACGGTCAAAAAGGAGGCAAACAACTTGTTCGACAGACTTTTTCTCATCAATCGATCCCCAGCTGGTTGCGATACTCAGAAGGAGCCAGCCCGGTAAACTTCTTAAATGTCTTCGTAAAATGGGGATGGTCTGCATACCCGACCTCATAGGAAATATCGGTTATCCGAAAGCTTGCATCGGCAAGCAACCTTTTGGCCTTCTCCATCCTACGTTTGATGCGGTAATGTACAAAAGTCTCTCCCGTCGAGTGTTTAAACATCTGGCTGAAGTAAGAGGCATTTAGACCAAGCACTTCCGCCACCTCCTCCAGCGATACTTCCTGGGCGAGATGCTTTTCGATGAATGCTTTAGCTTCCTCTATCGGGTCCTTCGCTTTGCCCTTGCGCTTTCTACGGAGCTCTTCCAATATAGTTGCTGACGCTTCTGCGAAGCAGTGGAATAACTGTTCAGGTCCAGCTGCTGCGGACAAGTCTAACACGCTTTTACCGGGTATGACCGAATTGACAAGGAGCTTCTTCACGAGCAAGGCGTAGCCCTCTTCCAGAAGCTCTTTTTGCTGACTTCGGCTCATCTTGCGCTGGAGGAAGTCAGTTTCCCATTCCTGTAGTACAAGGTACAACCTCTCTTTATCCAAGGTCCAGATGGCATCATCCATACGCATGACCCATTCATCAAGCTTAGCGACAGAAACAAAACTCTCCAGCTTCTTTCTATACGCTTCCAGTTTGGCGATCACATTTTGAAGGTTCACTTTGCTCACGGGCTTCAGGAGATATTCTTTCACTCCATAGGACACGCATTGGCGGGCGTATTCAAAATCACCGTAACCTGAGATAACAACGGTTTGAATATCCGTCTCCATCTCCGACAACCGCCGGCATAACTCCAGTCCGTTTACTTTGGGCATACGGATGTCTGTAAAAAGAAAATCCGGCTGTTCCTCCATAATGAGCTGAATTGCCTCTTCGCCATTCTGAGCCAGCTTGATATTATACGGATGCTCGCTGCATTGCTGGATCATGATAGACAGTCCCTTTCGAATCATGGGCTCGTCGTCTACGATTAATACACATCTCATCCATGGATACCACCTTCCGATTCGTCTCGCTTAACGCGTTCCTATTCTACCACACTATATTAGATCAGGATTTGACGGATCCGACCATCATTCCTTTAACAAAATGGCGTTGAAGAAACGGATAAATCATGATAATCGGAATAGTAGCGACAATGATAACAGCCATTTTGATGCCCTCAGGTGAAGTATGAGCCAAAGAACTATAGACTGAGGAAGCCGGGTCAACGCTGATATCATCCGTCTCGAAGAGCTTCTTCAGCATCACCTGCAGAGGCCATAAGGCCGGCTTGTTGATATAATACAGAGCGCTCATGTACGTATTCCAGTGTCCGACGGCGTAGAAAATCCCCAATGAGGCCATTACTGGTTTGGATAACGGCAGTACCATATTGATGATGATCCGCAGCTCGCCACACCCGTCGATTCTGGAGGAATCTATCAGCTCCTGAGGGAGCTGCATAAAGAAACTTCTCATCACGAAAAAGTTAAAAGCACTGATGGCGCCAGGTATCATGAGTGCCCACAGGGAGTTCATAAGCCCTAAATTTTTGATCAGGATAAAGTTCGGAATAAGAGGGGCGCTGAATACCATAGTGAACAATACTATCATGACGATGTATTTGCGTCCTACAAATTCCGGTCGCGACACCGGATAAGCAAGAGACGCTGTTGCAATCAGATTGATGGCAGTGCCCAGTACCGTAATATAGACAGAGACACCAAACGCCCGCCAAATGGCATGATCGCTGAAAACGTACTGATAATTAATCGCTGTGAATTCCTTTGGCAGCAAACCTACACTGCCATTAATAATTGCTTCAGAGCTGCTAAAAGACTGGGCAATCACATTCAGAAACGGCAGAAACATAGCCAAAGCTAGGGTGGTCAGAAACAAAAGATTGAATACATTAAATAGATTCTGGCCGCGAGTATAGCGTACTTTCATCATCCCTACCTCCATAAAGAGCGATTAATACAGCGATTCACCGGTTGTTTTCTTGCTCAAAATGTTGCCGATGAGCACCAGAATGAGTCCAACTACCGACTTGAATAGCCCCACTGCTGTTGTATAACTGTATTGCTGAGACAGCAGCCCCGCCTTATAGATATAAGTGTCCAGAATCTCCCCGTTCCCGGTATTAAGCGCGTTCAGGAATACCCATACCCGCTCGAAGCCAAGATCAAGAAATCTCCCGATATGGAGAAGGAACAAAATCATAATTGTCGGTATCAGAGACGGCAGCGTAATGGCTAAGGTTTGTTTCCAGCGTCCGGCTCCGTCTACTTCAGCAGCCTCATAAAGATCTGGGTTTATTCCTGCCAACGCGGCCAGATAAATAATCGTACCGTACCCGGAATCTCGCCAAATACCGGAACTGATCAAAATCGTGCGGATGTATGAATTTTCACCAAGAAAATAAATCGGTTCAAAGCCGAAGGTTTTTAAAACTTGATTCACAATCCCCGTTCCAGGGGAGAGGATGCCCAAGGCGATGCCGCTCACAATTACCCAGGATAGGAAATGGGGCATATAAACCACTGTTTGCAAAAAACGTTTATAAAACACAAGCCGTAGTTCATTTAACAGGAGCGCAAGCAATATCGGAGCCGGAAAGGCAAATAAGAGATCATACAAGCCTAGCAGGATCGTATTGCTTAAGATTCTTCCAAAATCTTGGTATTGAAACATGGTCTTAAAGTGCTCAAGCCCCACCCATTCACTGCCTGTAAAGCCTTTAAAAATGTTGTAGTTCTGAAACGCAATCACTGACCCGGCCAACGGCAAGTACTTGAAAATGATAAAGTACAAAATCCCGGGAATCGCGATCACATAAAGCGCTCTGAATTTCCACATGTTTGATAGCAGGGACCTTCTAGTGTCGGCTTTGTAGTTAATAAGGTCAATCCCGGTTAACTTAACCTTCATAACCGTTTCCTATAGGTCCTTTTTTCAGAAGGTTCGCTGGAGCATTCTCATCTAAGGGAATTTCTTGAAATTCGACGGTAATAAACTGTTCCTCCCGTTCAATAATTCGGGATAACTCCCGCGTGAATACAGTAACGATCTCCTCCTTCTGCTTACTCGTTCGGCCTTCGTACATCCTAATCTCAATATGTGGCATCAGCTTTCCTCCATTTCCTCGAATAGTGAATGAATCTAACCTCATTCTACCTACAATAAAGCGCTTGCAATATGGAGTTTCTATGAGTGAGCTTGTGTTTTCTTTAGGGTATAACCAGTAATAATCGAGCTGCAATTCAAGCGAGCCCCTGAAATAAAAGCGACATCTCTACCATAATCTATGGTAGAAATGCCGCTTTATCATTTTAGATTTTTAATTACTATTTTAATACCCCATATAACTCTCCAAACCGGCTGGATCTATAATGAGCATTTGCTTGTTTCCGATTAGCTCAATAAGACCTGAATCTTCAAACCTTGAGAATTTTCTGCTAATGGTTTCGCGGGTGACCCCAACATAACTGGCCAGCTCTTCACGAGACAACGGAAGGTCAATATGAATATGAGCGCCACGCTGCTTACCATATTTGTCGCTGAGTTCCATGATCATATAAGCAATTCGTATTTCGGGATCTTTGGTTGCCAGGCTTTGCGCCAGATTTTCCGTATGGGCTAGTCTTTTGGTCACACTCTTCAGTAGCCTGAGCGAAATATCCGGATTATCCCTCATCAGCCGCTCCATATCCGTTCGGGTCAGCATGCAAATGTTAGTGTCTTTCAGAGCATAAGCACTGAAGTTACTCAACTCATCGCTGTTAAAAATACTCAGTTCCCCGAAAAAGTCTCCGTTCGTCAAGATGTGCAAAATTTGTTCTTTGCCCTCAGGAGTTGTTTTGGATAATTTAACATGCCCTCGCTGAATAATGTAGAGCGTATCTGACGGCGCCCCTTCCAGAATTAAAGGTTGACCTTTAGTGAACTTACGATGCTTAATCATGGCGCTGATCCGGGAGAGATCGTCATCGCTTAACGCAGCAAAAATAGGCACCTTGCGGGTACAAGGTTCAGCAGCGTATTGGCAAGAATACTCCTTCATAACTGTCCCCCTGTTGTTCATTTTTTTGTACAACTCCTATTTTCCTTTAGGATACAGAAGTTTTTTGTCTTCAACCGGCGCAAAATGACTGGTATCTTCACCGCATACCGGACAGACCCAATCTTCAGGCAAGTCTTCAAATGCAGTGCCTGCAACAACATCCTCATCGGGATCGCCTACTGCCGGATCATAGATATAACCACATGGTAGACAGATATATTTTTTCATCTTTGTCATCTCCTAAAAAGTTAATAGTTTAGTTCAATCTGGTTTGAACTTCAGCCATAATTTCCACTATGCTACTCCCGTTAACATCGACCCCCATAAGGGGGATGCCTTGCTCCACAGCGGTTTTATACCCCAGAGAAGCAGCTGCCCCTTGCCAGGATATCGCACCAATCATTGTGTTATCTTTCACATAGACACGCGTATACGCCCCATTTTCTTCTCCGCTTACTACCGTATCGCAATACTGTTCATCCACGTTGCCTATCGAAAATAAAGAGATGCCAAAGGCGTTAAATAAGGTAACCGGAACAGCTCTACGATACGCAGTCAGATTGGCAACCATATTACTGCCGGCAATCCGGCCCTGCTCAATCGCTCCGCCCCACAGTCCTTCCACATGCCCGTTAACTTCAGCCACATCTCCGGCTGCGTACACATGCGGATCATTTGTTTGCATTTGTTCATTTACGATAATGCCCTGCTGGACTTGAATACTCGAGCCACTTACCAGTTCCGTATTCGGTACAATACCAATAGAGTAGACTACATGGTCACAGGAAAAATGAGATTGGTCGTGCAGCGTAATTCCGGTAACATACTCAGTTCCTGTTATAGACGCCACATCTGCTTGAAGAATAACCTTCACACCTGCTTGTTCAAGGTTCTCCTTAAGTAGCTGTGAGGATTTCTCATCAAGCTGTCTGCCCATCAACCGGTGAAAAGCTTCGATCACCGTTACCTGATATCCAGCTTCATGCAGTGCCCAAGCGGTTTCGATTCCCTGCACTCCCCCACCGATTACGGCTACATGGCTGCCATCCTGCAGGTTTTCTTTCAATCTGTCCGCGTCGTTCACATCCCGGAGGGTATGAACATTGTTCAGGCCGAAGCCCTCAAGGGAGAGTGTACGATTCTTCGCCCCCATACACAACAAAAGCTTATGATAAGAAACACTCTGCCCATCTTCTGTCACAACAATTTGCCGGTCCAGGTGGACAGAACTGATTCGGGTCGAGGTTTTTACGGATATACGGTTATCGCTGTACCATTTTTCCTTTTTAATCAGCACCTTCTCACTGTGCAGGTCGGTAAACAGCCCTTTGGTCAGCTTAATCCGGTTATAGGGCAGTTGACTCTCCTCCCCGAGGATCGAAATTTCCGATTCTGCGTCTTGATCACGGATGGCTTTGGCGGCATGGACGGCGGCTACTCCGCCGCCAACAATAACGTAATGTTTCGTCATCCTATGTTCCTCCCCCTAAAATGAACTGAGTAGCAAATCTGATACAAATTCGGCCGCATTTTTAATTTTTTGAACTTTCTCAGGCTCTTTTGGGGAAAATCTGATTCTTACAGGGAACTCTACATGTGTCATCCCTGTGGATTTAATAACCTCAGATGTGCTTTGCACCGTCATGTTTGTTCCATTTAGATAATCCTGAATGACTTCAATGGCTTCACCACTCCAACCGTAGGAGCCAAAGGCTGCAGCAAGTTTGCCTTCCAGGTTCATTTGGTGCAATTCTTTCAGAATGTTCTCCAGATTCCCAATCATGTCCGCGTATTTAGTGGAGCTGCCGATAAAGACAGCGTCTGCTGACGTTATGCTGTTCAGAATATCGGTGGCACTACTTTTATCTGCATCCCAGACCTCTGTCTCTATATTATTTTCCTGCAAGCAATCCTGTATGATTTTGGCCATCTTCTTGGTACTGTTTTTGATGGTGGTATATACGATGGTTGCCTTTTTTCCTTGCGTCGTTTCACGGCTCAATGTGGCGTACATCCCGATATATTTACGTATGTCCTTCCGGATCACGAACCCATGGGAAGGAGCAATCATCCGGATCTCAAGATCCTTAACAGCCTCTAACAGTGTTCTTACATATCTTCTGTGAGGATGAATAATTGCTGCGTAATAGCCCTGGAAATCTTCCGTAATATCAAACCCGGCTTCATCGCTGAATAGATTCTCCACCGCAACATGCGTGCTGAAAATATCACAAGGAAATAAGATTTGATCTTCGATACAATAGGTGATCATCGTTTCTGCGGTATGGAGATACGGTGTTTCTTTAAATAGCAGCGTTTTCCCGCCAATATCCAGCTTGTCTCCATCTTTAACCACCAGGAAGTTCCGGCTATGAAGCTTGTACATTTCCTGCAATTCGGGAACAGCAATCTCGGTGCATACGATCGTGGCATTTGCAGCCTTGGCGGCGAGAGCTGCCAGTCCACCAGAGTGATCAGGCTCTGTATGATTAATTACAATGTAATGAATATCTAGAAGATCAATCATTTCACCCAGACACTCGGCATATTCACGTCCGAATTCCATATCTACGGTATCAATGACAGTCGGCTTACCTGTTTTTAATAAATAAGAATTATAGGTAGTTCCTTTTGCCAGAATCAGGCGGTGAAATGGAACCTGGCGGTTATCGATTTTGCCTATCCAGTAAGTATCCTCGGTGATTTTTTTGAATTGTGTACTCATTTCTTTAACCTCCAATGTTTGATTGATAATGTTTATCAACAACCTTATTTTATTATGGCTGCCAAACAAAAAAGAGGATTTGAATCAAATTATAAAAGTTTGAAAAAAATGAATACCTTAAATTTAGACGATCTAAATAAAGTGATTATGCGTTGGGTCACATTTTAAATAAAAAGCCACACAAATGTTTGCACTTCGCCTTAAAGAAAGAATAACCCATAACAACTTTATGCCATATCCTAATGAAAATAATAAAAAGGTGGATATCCATGACTGAAATACAAATAGCTGCTGTGGGAGATCTAATGGTCAAACGTTATATTATTTCGGATGCTAAACAGCCTGATGGAACCTATTCGTTCAGCCCCCTGTTTGCAAAAGTAGCTCCTTATCTGAAACAGCCTGATTTGACGATTGGCAATCTCGAAACCACCTTTGCTGGAAGTGGCCCCGAATGCCGGAAAAGCCCACAATCAGGCGGTCCGATATTCAAATGTCCAGACGAACTGGCCCCTGCACTTAAGGAAGCCGGATTCGACGTATTAGTAACGGCCAACAATCATTGCATGGATTATGGTGCCCCGGGTCTGGTTCGGACGTTACGAGTTCTGGACCGTAATGGAATCGACCACACGGGAACAGCTAAATCATTAGAAGAATCCAAGAGAACGCTTATTAAAAACGTCAAAGGAATTACGATTGGCATCCTCTCCTACACAGCAGGAACTAACCGAATTCCTGTACCAGTGAGTAAGCCATGGCTGGTTAATCGGATATCTACGCCCAAGATCATTCGGGAGATTCGAGATTTAAAAAAGAAAGTCGATCTAGTCTTGCTTTATCTGCATTTCGGAAGCGAATATCGTTACACTCCAAACAAGAGGCAAAAAGAGCTGGTCAATCTCTTCTTTAAAAATGGCGCCGACATCATACTGGGGTCTCACCCACATGTTCTTCAACCGTTAGCGCTTCGTGGAAAAAAACAATTCGTTATTTACTCATTGGGGAATTTTGTTTCTACTAAATTAATGAATATTCCTTATACACAAAGCGGTATCATACTTACGCTTAAAATAAAGAAGGATGAAAAAGGAAACACGAGTATAACTAACGTAGGTTACATCCCGACTTGTGTAGATCGAAGAATAAAAAGCGGCAGGAAAATTACAGAGATCATCCCCATCCGCGACGCATTAAAGAGAAGCGCCACCGACATAAAAACAGAGCGGCGAAATCTCATGAATCGAATGTTGAAACATACGACAACAATCTTAAAGAAGGAATAGAAACGTTATTAAAATAGAGAATACAGCAAAAAGCGCTGTTCTACAGAACAGCGCTTTTTGCTCAATATGAAATCGACCTTATTATTCTAGTTCGGCGGGCTTTACAATGGTTGTACCTTTGTTATTCTTGGAATACTTAGCTTCGATTTTCGTGTTGTATGTATCCTTTTCTCCATCACTTATCAGCACATAACTCAGATCGACTGTCAGCTTTTCCGTCTGCCAGGTCTTAGTATTGACGAATAATTTCCACGTTACGCTTTTGGGTTGAACTGTCTCACCATCCCAGAGGTTCTCCTGGTCATAGAGTTTGATTATTCCCTTAGCTGCTGTCGGATCGGTTACCGTGAACTGCAGGACGGTCTGAGCACCGGCAGTGCTGACTTTCATAGATTTTTTATAATTTTTTACCGAATCAAGCATGGAAACAGGATCGTATTGACCTTTGGAGTAAAAAGAATCCCACTCCATCTTCTCCAGTCCAATCCAATACTGTGCATCAGGATCGATTGGCTCACCATCATCGTCGTAACCTTCATCTTCAGATTCATCGATCAGTTCACTTCCGTCTACAAGATAGTAAAACTCCTTGTCATTGGCATATAGACTGTACGATGTTTCTAAAAGACTACTATCAACGGTGCCAGCTGCAGCAAAATTCGGCAGTCGATTAATATCCAGCTTCAGTGTGTTAGTGTTGCTGATACGTACCCCACCGCTCTGAATATCCTGTTTTTTGATCACATCTAAGTGAAAATTCTTTATTGCTTTAGAGGCTGCCGTTACTTTGCTAATCATTTGATCCGCGGTTACTGCTGTTGTGGTAGCTGCAGACACGACTTCAGGATTAGACATCCATCCGATCGTTCCGGACAGCAATAAAGCACCTACTGCCAAACTAGTGCCTATTGTTTTGAAAAAACTGTTCATGTACTTCCCCTTTCGGCCCCTTGCGATAATGTAACGCCGTATAGATCGAAATAATAAAAGAGCTCAAAATAGACTACATATTCTTAGAGCTATCCTTTATGCTTCATAAGACATCCCTATGGCGGCCTGGCGATCATTTCCTTCTGTAGAAAGGCTTTAGACCCATGGCTTTGTGTCATCATCTTTCGATGATTTTACCTTTAACGCGGACATTCAATTAGTTTTAATTAGCTTACGGACGCATGTCCCACCGCTAATTTTATCATGGTTATAATTACCTGTAAACGACTTATCTTCCATTCAAATTCGCTATGATACTCAGAAGAAATACTTCACTCAAAATGAAAAATGAACGATTACATACACTTATAAGTCTTATTAATGAGAACAGCAAAGACAGGGGGTGCAGCAAAATGAGTGACCTAGAAATTTTCGAGCTCTATAAAGAACAAGTATATTATTTTTGTTACTACTTAATGAAAAATCAGGCAGATGCAGAGGATATTTGCCAAGAGGTATTTGTAAAAGTTATCTTAGCGGATAAGTCTAAGGTAAGAAACTTGAAATCTTGGATTTTACGAATTGCTTCGAATGAGTGCAACAGTGTGATTAAAAGGCGTAAGACGGGGTGGATGAAAGAAGTACGTAATTATTTACTATCCAGGTCTGAGGAATCAAACCCTGTAGAAAAACGGTTGGATCGACAGGAGACTAAGAAAGAATTACAAGGGTTATACAGTCAGCTTCCCGACAAAATCAGAATGGTAGTAGTTCTTCGTTTTATAAACGAATTGACTGTACCCGAGATCTCTAAAGTTATGAGCATACCCGAAGGAACTGTAAAATCCAGACTGAACAAGGGACTTAAAATACTAAATAGAATGGGTGGAACCCAACTAAAGGAGCTGAGTAGTAATGAGTCTGTATATTGAAAAAGATAGACATATTCCCCGACCGGATTATGATTTGATGTGGACTGCCATAGAACAAGAAGCATATAAACGTCAAAGAAATCTGAATGCCTCCCAGAATACTCCTAGGCCTAATAAAAAGGTTATTCCTATCAGCATCGTCTTCTCTTGCCTCTTACTTGTCGCTATTCCTGTATTCGCTAGTATGACGATTAATTGGGATAAAATTGGTGGGCGAAGTGTGAGCAATGCATTAAATAACGGCATCGGTCAACAGTATAATCTTCAAGCTTCCAGTTCAGGAGTAACAATGAATTTGAACGGTGTTGTAACTGACGGAGAAAAAATGAAAATGCTGTTATCACTTGATACTAAATCTGATCTATCCCAATATACTGGATTTGCTACAGAGGAAAACACCATGACTAGTGAATCCGGTGCCAAGGCAAAGGTATACGGTTATTTAGAATACGATCCTGAAAGCCAGAAACTCATTGGAGTATATGAGACACCTGATACATTAAAGGATGATAAAAAGGACTACAAGTTTGAAGCACGGAATCTCATTTTTTACCGTAATCAGAATATTCCCTTACAATCTAATCATCAAGCAGGGGATACAATCGATACTGGAGTTAAGCAATATCCAAGCATTCAAATCGAATCCGTTCGACATGTTTCCAATCAAACCATTATCCGTTACAAAGTCGCTGCATCACCATCTGACTTAGGACGGGGTAACCCACATTTGGTAGTTAGTACTGCAGGTCAAGAGAATGAGGCAATTCCAACCATCATGCCTAACGAAGGATCGGATTTATTTATTGAACAGGTTTTCAATATAACTGAATCAGATTGGAAGGAAGCTAGTCTTCATTTTAGTTACATTGAAGAAGCGAAACGAATTTCAGGTACGTGGAAGTTCGATTTTAAAGCAGATGGACAAAAAGCAAGTGAGGCGATTTACACTAAGAAACTGTATAACAGTCCTGAATTTCAAGAAAAGACCGGTATAACCTTAGATCAGCTAGTGGTTACCCCTTTGGATATCCAAATTCTAATAGATGAAAATGATTCGCTTAAAAAAGGAATTGTCCACTATAATACCGCTCAGTTGGTTATAGGTGATAAAACAATCACTGGGGGTTGGAATTTGAAAGGAGATCATTCCGAAAGCTACCAGCATTTATTTCAATTCGAATCTCCGGAATGGTATAACAACTGGTCCGATGTTCCAATGAAACTTATATTAAAGGATGCTGTCATTGAGAAACGTGATACCAGCAAGAATTGGATCACAATAAACAAACCTAAAGAAGAAAAACAGTTCACTTCACTTGATGTCGATGGATTAGAAATTGAATTCACGTACTATACTGAGGGCGAAAATTTGATTGTTGAATCATCATCCAAATCTCGTGGGTTCAAAAGCGTTAACCAAACTACGTTACGGATTAATGGCAAAGAAGTGGTGCCTGAAATTACACCTAAGGGCATGATATCTACAGGAACTAATATTGATAGCTACAAAGATATTCCTTTCGACGAAAAAATCGAACTGAACCCTGGTATCTATAAATATAGCGATCCTAGCCGGAACGAGGAAATTAAACTTTAATACAGGAAGTTAATCTATTGTCCCGCCCTTTCTAGTTAATCCTAAGGGCGGGTTATTTTTGGATAGAATCAATTCTGTTATGTATCTCTTTTATTTCCTTCATAACAAACAAAAAAAAGCATAGAACGGACTCAAGTCCGCTTTATGCTTTCCATTATTAAGATAAACAATATTTAACGAGCGCATCACGCACACCATGCTCGTTGTTCGAACCCGTAACAGCATTCGCTGCCGCTTTTACCTCTACAGGAGAATTATCCATCGCCACGCCCATCCCCGCATAGGTAAGCATTGAAATATCATTAAAATAATTACCGATCGAGAGGACTTCTTCTTGCGGAATTCCCAGCTTCACAGCGAGATTTCTTAATGCGTTGCCCTTAGAAGATTCGGGATGCATCAAATCAACGAAAAATTCACCACTCCGCAAAATATTGTACTCAGGAGCCCAAGTACGCCATTCACGTTCAGCTTCGTCAAGGATTTCTGGCTGTGTAAATACAGTAAACTTAACAACCGGTTCACGGAAATCTTCCCAGGCTGGTAGCGTCGCTGGCACAATACGGAAGTGCTCATACATATAATTAGCTTCTTTAGTCAGATTCTCTACATTATCAACATACATATCAAAAGCAGTATTCACATCATAATGAATATTGTGCTTACGGCAATAGTCAATATAGGGGTCAAGACCACGTGCATCCATACCATATTGGTGCAGCACTTCTCGATCTTCCACACGCACCGTCGCTGCTCCATTGTGACCAAGCACGTAACCAGTCAGCCCCATTTCCTCCATGAAAGGAATCGAGTTCTGTGGACTGCGTCCCGTACACAATACGATTTGACCGCCAAGACGTGTAACCTCAGCAATAGCTTCCTTATTCTCAGAGCTTAAGTGGTGATCATCATTTAATAGCGTACCGTCCACATCTAGTGCAATCAGTTTGTATCTCATACTCCACCATCCTTGTCTTTCTTTTTCTATATATATTGAACTTGAGGATTTTTGTGTTAAGTATCAGTCGCAACTGCGGTGAATGTTTGGACTTCCAGCCGCTGTTGTTTCCAGATTTCTTGATTTGTATCGTTTAATAGCGGTTGAAATCTGGAAACAAAGGCGGTCGCTATCGCTCTTACAGTTCCAAAATTCCCCTCCGTCACTCCGTTCCCTTATCCCAAGTTTCCAAGTTCAATTTATATATGATTTTTTCTATATTATCTTTCAGATTCTGCGCCTAAGAGTGCCAGTTCCTCTAACGTCAGTTCCCGACAAGCTCCCAGCGGCAGACTTTCATCCAGCTTCAATTCTCCCATAGATACACGTTTCAGAAAAGTGACTTTTTTGCCTACCGCCTGAAACATACGCTTCACCTGATGAAATTTCCCCTCAGTGATGATAAGTGAAATATGGGAAATCACTTTGCTGCCGCGCTCTCTTCCAAGAATGGTTAAGTGTGCAGGTAAAGTAACGTAGCCATCTTCCAGCTCCACCCCTGCTGCAAAAGCCGCGACATCATCCGCGTCTACATCGCCCTCGATGGTTGCCTCGTACGTTTTCGGGACATGCTTACGTGGCGACAGCAATTCATGGGCAAGCTTCCCATCATTAGTGATCAGCAGCAGTCCCACAGTATCCTTATCTAGCCTTCCTACAGGAAACGGTTCAAACTGTGCATACTCGTGCTTTAAAAGATCCAAAACTGTCCGATCCCGCTTGTCCTCCGTAGCTGACAGGACACCCGGGGGTTTGTTCATCATAAGATATATGAATTCACGGTAGGTAACAACCTCTCCCCCTACCTCTATTTTATCGGCATAAGGATCCACATGGTACCCACTATCTTTTACCACTGTCCCGTTCACCAATATTAAGCCTTGTTTAGCTTGTTTACGGATATCACTGCGCGACCCCACTCCAATATGGGACAACACTTTATCTAATCGTTGTTTTTTGGCGGGCTTACCTGATTGGCTCATTGTTACATCCACCTCCAGCCTGCGGGATATTCGTTCTTGAGTATGCCATCCTGCCACTTACCCCAGCCTGCGCTGTAGCCATCAATGCAGACCAAAACGTATCCCTTTTGGGCACTTCCTATTCTAATAGAGAGACGTTCTTGAGAAATCGACAACGTCTCTCCTTTAAGATAGGAAATAGCTTCATGATTCGTACTGGAGAGTGAGACACTTCGGCAGCTTTCTTCCGGATGCAAAGCTGTAGCCATTGGATGCCCTGGAATAAATCTTCCGTTACGGATTTGTCCTACATACCATCCCGGGCGGATCGTCTTTAATCCATTTAGTCTTTCCTTAGGAAGTGGAGAAATGTACAGATGGTCACCGAACAGAACCGGATATCCTTGCGGTTCCCAACCAAGCTGATCTCGCACAAAATTTCCATACGCAGTCAAAGCTTGCTCGTCACCTGAAACTTGCCGACCACGGTCAGCACCACCAGTAGGTTTGTGAGAGGGTTTCCCTTCTTTCCCCCGTCTTCCTTCTGATTTATTGGATGATTTAACGTGTGCTGCACTTTTTGGAGTAGTAGTTCTTGCTCTTGCAGATTCGTTTAACTTGACCTCTAAGTGATCACGTTCCTCCATTGAGCGCTTAGTCCCCCCATGTTGCAATACAGCCATGAAATGTCCTTCGCCTTTCACCTTATGCGGCCACAGTCTTGCTGTACCTGAGAGTTCTCCGAAGCCAGGAGCGAATGAGCCTGTACCTCCTACCGCTACCACTGAGAACTGTGGATGTTCAGAAATAAACTCCGCTATAATTTCCTCATTTTCTTCTGTAGCAAAGGTACAGGTGGAATAGACAAGTGTACCTCCCGGTGCCAATGCTGTTGCAGCAGAACGTAAAATATCCCGCTGCATGGAAGCATATTTGGCAGGTGTACCTGAATCCCATTGCTTCACCATGTCTTCATCTTTACGGAACATCCCTTCACCAGAGCAGGGAGCATCAATCAAGATCTTGTCAAAAAAAAGCGGGAATGCAGCCGCGATATGATCTGGACTTTCGTTCAGTACAATACCATTACGAACCCCATACAGCTCCAGATTTTTAGCTAGAGCTTTAGTCCGTTCTGGATGAAGATCATTACTAACCAGCAATCCTTCACCTAACAGCTTGGCTGAAATCTGCGTAGATTTCCCCCCAGGGGCGGCACATAAATCAAGTACACGATCACCTGGTTCAATATTAAGCAATTCCACAGGTGCCATCGCACTCGGCTCTTGAATGTAATACAAACCTGCGTGGTAGTGAGGATGTTTACCAGGTCTAGCCCCATTCTCTGTATAAAATCCTGTCGGACACCAAGGAATGGGTTCCAGTCCTAAAGTAGAAAGAGCCTTTAAGCTATCCACGGAAATCTTCAAGGTGTTAACACGGACGCCTCCGTATGGGGTTTCCTTATAAGAATCCGCAAATTGATTATAATCTGTTCCCAGCATGTCCATCATACGCTCGCTGAAAGAACTGGGCAATTGTGCCGCCATGATGCCGTCCTCCTGATAGTATTGCAAAAATTTAGGTGTTTAAAGATTCAAGGAACACCCCTACGGGTGTCCCTTATACAATACTCATATATAGAGGATCTTTTACTTACGATGAAAGGATGTCGGTCTCTGAGGACCACGTCGTTGAGGGTTATTCGGTGTGATAGCTACAGCTGCATTCTCCACTTGGTCCGCTAGACTCGGATCAACAATCTCTATGGTCAGATCGTAATAAGAAAATGGCCGCTCATCATATGATGCTAAGCGCCGAACATAATCTTTCACTTCCTCCACGAGTTTCGCCAGATTAATGCCGAGTGTCGCTGCTGGATATTCTTCCAGTTTGGCAGAAGCACCACTCAGCATAATAGCTGCACCGCGCACATTCTGATTGCGAAAATGGTATAACCCTACCGCTACTTGGAGAAGTGCTTTGTACAAAGGATCTCGTTCCTGGGCAAGCCACAGTTCTTCGAGTACCTCGTGACATTCGAAATAATCCCTGTCACGATTAAAGTACACTAGGTATTCCAAGTACAATGGTTCATAAGCCATCCGGCAAACTATCCTTTTTAGCTGCGGAAAGAAGTCCCCGCACATGATCTAGAAGTTCCTTCATCGCTTCCATATCCTGAACCTGCCATATTTCGTTAAAGCGAGCCTGCGTATCTATAGCCTCATTCACCAAGTGATAGAAATACAATTGATGAATGGCCTTGAGAATCTGAGTGGTCATATTCGAGTTTTCCTCGAATGTCTTCTGTGCTTCCAGAATCTCTTCCCGAATACTGGACATTTCACTGTCGAGGATCGATGCTGCTTCAGCTGCCGTCTTTAGTCGAACACGCATTTCATCGGGTAGACTCTCCCGATATTTATAGTTCAGGGAATGCTCTATGGTAGCCCAGAAATTCATAGCTAGCGTACGAATTTGGATCTCCGCGAGCACAATTTTCTGGCCAAGCGCTGTTTGCACAGGATATTTAATAATCATATGGAAGCTGCGGTAGCCGCTCTCTTTATAATTAGTGATGTAATCCTTCTCATAGAGTACTTCAAGATCCTTACGGGCCCGGATATATTCGGCCACTCTGCGGATATCCTCCACGAATTGGCACATGATCCGAATTCCTGCAATGTCTTCAATCCCCGTCTCCAGATCTTCCATCTTCACATTCAGCCGTTTAGCCTTTTCCAGAATGCTTGACAGCCGCTTTACACGCCCCGTTACGAATTCTATCGGCGTGTATTCCTCTCTTTTCTTCAACTCCGAACGCATTGTTTTGAATTTAACTTTCAATTCTTCCACAGTCTGTTCATATGGAAGCAAAAAAGTTCCCCAGTCCCTGCCGTCCATCGCCTTCGTCCTCCTGTCCTTTCGTCTCCTTCAGTGATGATCAGCGCCCACTGCTTCAGAGATATGACTGAATCCATCCCGCCGTAATAGCTGCCGTAATCCGGCATGCAATTTGCGGTTAACCTCCGGTCCTTCGTAGATGAGAGCTGTATAAATTTCGACCAGACTCGCACCTGCTCTTATCTTGTCATACGCATCCTGACTGGTGAAAATACCGCCTGATCCTATGATCGGCATCTTCCCTTCCGTCTGGCGATAAATACTGCGAATGATCTCCGTTGAGCGGTCCCGCAGCGGTTTGCCGCTTAAGCCCCCCGTCTCATTAGCCTTTTCATGACTAAGTCCATCACGGTTCAATGTAGTATTCGTAGCAATAATACCATCCATACCAGTTTCTGTCAGTGTCTGAACCATATACTCCAGCTCTTCATCACTTACATCTGGTGCTATCTTAACCAACAAGCTTTTGGTAATCCCGGTCGCTTTACGCTGAATCTCCATTTCTTCCTTCACTTGAGCCAGCAGGAACGATAATTCACTGCCATGCTGGAGATTGCGAAGACCAGGTGTATTCGGCGAGCTGATATTGACCACAAAAAAATCACCGTACGGATAAAGCGTACGGATGCACTGACGATAGTCTTCATGAGCCGCTTCATTACTAGTTATCTTATTCCGGCCAATATTAACTGCTATAGGAATTCTCCGATTCTTTAATTTCTTCAGACGCTGTGCCATAGCATCAGCCCCTTCATTATTGAAGCCCATTCGATTAATCAGCGCTTCATCCGAAGGAAGACGGAACAAACGAGGGCTATCATTACCTGGTTGACCCTTAGGGGTAACCGTGCCCACTTCCATAAATCCAAACCCGATCGAAGAGAATCCGACTACCGCATCGGCATTTTTATCTAAACCTGCAGCAAGTCCAACTGGCGTCGGGAAATGCGTGCCGAACAGATCAACCGCTAAATCGGCCGTTTCAGGAACTCCGTACATTAAACGCAGTGCCGCGCTTCCACCTGGCACTGATGACGATTTATCCAATCCACCTATGACGAGATGGTGAGCCTTCTCGGGATCAATCTTGAAAAAAATTGGTTTACCAAAATTACGATACAACACCGTTCTCGCTCCTTAAGGGGTACTTCACTAATCCACGTGTCTACCCGTTTCTGTAGGTTTCTTCTTAATTTTAGCCTTTTCTTGAACAAAAGAAAAGTATTTTACAGTGCGAGTATGTTGAGTACATAACGCAGAGTATAGTAATTTTGTTGTAAACGCATTACAATATAGGTGTAATCAGCGATTAAGAGAGAAAGAAGGTATGCCCAGTATGTCTACTAAACGTAAACCACCAACTTTGCAGCAAAAGAAAGAAGAAGTTAACCGTAAAGCGCTAATGTGGATTGGCGTCAGTTTAACTTTACTAATTCTTCTAATCATCGTTCTGTTTATCGTTGCAGGAAACTAATTCAGCCAGTGGTATACTTTGTGGGGGTTGGTCTGATCATGCTTAGCAGTAGAGCTGAAGCGTTTAGCCGGCACAAGCTGCTTTTCAGGCAGAACCCCTTTACTAATCACTACTGTTGTACCTTTAGGAATCAGCGCGAAGAGCTCCTCTACATCTTCTCGGCCCATTCGAATACATCCAAGGGATTCATCCTTACCAACACTGTCAGGCTCATTCGTACCATGAATAGCATAATTACTGTCCGAAAGCTGAAGCCCTCTGCTGCCGAAATCCCCATCATCTCGACCATTTGGATTGACGACTTTATCTGTAATCACAAAATTCCCCTCTGGTGTTTTATCTCCGCCAAGTCCTACCGCATAATTTCGTAGAATAATAGAACCGCTGACTACCGCCAACCGGTGATTTTGTTTATCCACAACGACCCTCAACGGCTGATCAAAAAAAGGAACGTCACTCGCAACACTTCCACTCACACTTAATGCTGTCGGTATAGTCCTCACACCATCGTTAGATGAGCTTGAAGGCTCCGCTATGTCTTCTGTTCCCGGTGCCATCTTGTTCTTAGCCACCGCTTTAAGAGGGCTGAATTCCCGCTTCATGACGGTTGTCGTCCCACCTATCCAGTTCTCAGGAAAAGATCCCGTCAAATCCGCTAATGTATCTGGAAGCTTCCCTTTAGCATCTTGATATGCCCGAATTGCACTCCATAGTGTGGCAAGCTCCTCTTGGTCACCCTGCCATTCTGCTCCATCCTTGGCGAGTTGCCCTTGCTCTGGCGGCTCACATGCACATTCCTTAGGATCGTAAGACTGATATACCAGCCGTCCCTTTCCATTCTTTTGCAGTGTGAAATTTAGCGGAAGCTTTTCTTTCCAGAGCAGCCATTTTCCCTCTCGCTCCATTCCTAACGCAGCAGCTTCAAAAGGTTCTTTACGCATTAGCATTTTCGCCATTAACTTCCCTCGCGAAGCCTCAGTTGCATTTTCTTGCGCTGTATACATCACTTTTTTCGCCTCAATAACTGGCTCTTGGACGGAGTCTTTTGGATCTGGCAGATCTTTGACTTCTGGAGCTGCCGTGTCTTGAAGGACTTCTTGTTCTTCAGTAACACCAATACCCGGAGCCACTGCTGAAGGTACCATTAACAGTATAAGAAGCATTAGCGCCAGTGATATGTATCTCAATCTTTGTTGGCCGCGCTCACGCTGGCGACTCGCTTGCAGCAATCCATCTTCGTATTCGCGCAGCATTTCAGCAGGTACTTTACTATGCTCGAAAGCCTCATACACTTCACCAGCCTGATTGAAGCAATAATTAGCTTTTCCATGTTGACCGTTCTTATAGTATTCCTTCCCCAGCAAGTACCATGCCATTTTGTTATCAGGGTGCATCTGTACATATGCTTTGAGGTGCTGTGAGTTCTTCATCGGAACCTCCGAGAGTTTATAATTCCTACTTTATTAATATCGGTCAGACACAGCAAAAAAGACATCCCTAGCCGAACAAAATGTTCGCAGAAGATGTCTTTATCTGGTGTCGCACGTTACTCTTTATCGAGTAATTAACCTTCTTTGTTAAAAGGTTCGTCCGCAATTTTAATGGAGTCGGTTGGGCAACCATCACAGGAATCTTGGAGATCATCAAACAAATCGTCCGGAATCGCTGTCACACCGCAGTTTCTGTCATTTTCGTAAATAACTTCTGCCAAACCTTCATCATCGTAATCAAAAATATCAGGAGCCGTTGCGCCACATGCACCACAAGCGATACAAGTGTCTTTTTCGACCCAAGTGTACTTAGCCATTTTTTTCTCTGCCTCCCGTTAAGCAATGCTGCGCTGTTGAACCAGCGTCTTATTTTTCTCATATTAATATAAAAAGAATACAATTTCAATTGATTTTCAATACGTTTGCATTTCTGACGCATTCTATAGTATCAATTTCGACACGTTTTTTCAATCTTTATCTGACTCAACAGACAACAGATTATCCTTTTGCAGTGAGGTGCCTCGTTCCTTATGATTACGGAGCCTTGCAGAATGGGTGTCACTTAACATCCCAGCGGTCAAAACTGCATTTTCACCAAACTTATTGCGAAGCATATCCATAGCCTTGGTCAGTGACTCTTTCTTAGGCTGCTGTTCGTAATCGAACAAATCCAGCTGAATTGCAGAATCCTCTTTAGCGATCAATCCTTGCAAGGTCACACCAAGCAGTCGAACGGGCTTCTCACCATTCCAATGTCGAACATAAAGATCACAGACAGACTTGTAGATATCTTCTCCACTCTCTGAAGGCGCCTCAAGCTGCCGCGAACGTGTAATGGTCTTCATATCCGGTGTCCGAATGGTAAGCTGCACACCTGAAGCCACAAGCCCTTGCTTTCGCAAGCGCCGCGCTACCTGATCACTTAGATTCAGCAAAATGGGGCGTACCTCAGCAAGGCCAATAACATCCCGCGGCAGTGTAGTGGTGTGTCCGATCGACTTACTTTGCTCTCGCTCAGGATTTACTATCCCATGATCGATGCCGTTCCCTGCACGCTTTAGCCAGGAGCCCATAACTCCAAAATTCTCAACCAGCATTTTCTCATCAGACGCCGCTAATTGACCAATGCTGTAAATTCCCAGCTTACGGAGCTTCTCTGCCGTTTTTCCACCGATACCGAACATTTCATTACATGGCTTATCCCATAAAATCTTAGGTACATCCCGCAGCCGCAGCACCGAAATACCATTTGGCTTTTTTAAATCCGAAGCCATCTTCGCCAGAAGCTTATTTGGAGCAATACCAATGGAGCATGGCAAGCCCAATTCTTCCATTATACGGCGCTGAATAGTTTCCGCAATTTCCATAGGCGTACCGAATTGTCGAGAGCCAGTTATATCTAAGTAACATTCATCTATCGACACTGCTTCCAGTAATGGTGTATAGCTATAAGCAATCTGCATAAACGCATTAGAATATTTGCGGTATAAATGGAAGTCCGGCTTAATAACGATAAGCGATGGACAAATACGAAGCGCCTTCTGAACCTGCATACCCGTCGAGATCCCCAATCTGCGGGCGACATACGAACAAGTAACAATAATCCCTTTCCGTAATTCAACGCTACCCGCAACCGCAGTAGCCTTACCCCTGAATTGGTCAGGATCCTCTGCCTCATGTACCGAGCAATAAAAAGCATTCATATCCACATGCAGGATAACCCTGCCACTCGTTGGATAATACTGATCAACATTCTGCACAATATCTACCTTCTTATCCTCAGGGTCTCTATTGTCCAATTTAGAATACCTCTCCGCTGCGGTTAGGTCAACTTAAGAGGCTGTAAAGTTCTTTGTTACATTCCCGCGTAAAAATGCTATAATGTATAAATTCATTTCCCTTGCCAATGCTTCCGATGTGAGTTTTGCACGAAGTGAATCCGGAAGACGAAGCTTACAAAACTTTTAGGAGGACACTCATGTCTAAGTCCATCTCCATCTTCGATACTACATTACGCGACGGCACCCAAGGTGAAGGCATCAGTCTGTCGGCTGACGACAAGCTGAAGATTGCCAAGAAGCTCGATGATCTGGGTGTGCACTATATTGAAGGTGGCATCCCGGGAAGCAACAATAAAGACATTGAATTTTTTAAAAGAGTCAAGGAGCTTCATCTGAACGCCAAAATCACAGCGTTCGGCAGCACACGGCGGAAGAATTCCTTGGCCGAAAACGATGACAATTTAAAACGTATGATTGATGCAGGAGTTCCTGCTGCTACACTCGTCGGAAAGTCTTGGGATTTTCATGTACACACTGCATTACAGACTACGCTTGAGGAGAATCTCGCCATGATTGGCGACTCCATATCCTACTTGAAACGCAAAGGCCTTGAAGTAATTTTTGATGCCGAGCATTTCTTTGATGGATACAAGAACAATCCTGAATATGCAGCAGCCGTTCTGTCCAAAGCCCGGGAAGCCGGAGCAGATTGGCTTGTAATGTGCGATACCAACGGTGGAACATTGCCTTTTGAAATTCATGAGATTGTTACTGCTCTGGCTGGGCAGCTACCAGGAGCAAATCTCGGAATTCACACTCACAATGACTGTGAGCTGGCGGTAGCTAATACACTTAGCGCCATCGGTGCTGGAGCACGGCAAGTTCAAGGTACCATTAATGGTTACGGCGAACGATGCGGCAATGCCAACTTATGTTCCATCATCCCTACCCTTCAGCTCAAAATGGGATACCACTGTATTCCTGGTGATTCTTTACCGCAGCTTACCAACACAGCACGCTACATTAGTGAAGTTGCCAATGTTAATCTGCCGGTAAATCAACCTTATGTCGGAAATGCAGCTTTCGCACACAAAGGTGGAATCCATGTCTCCGCCATCATGCGTGATTCACGGACCTATGAGCACATCGCTCCTGAGCTTGTCGGGAATAAACAACGTGTGCTGGTCTCTGAACTGGCTGGACAGAGCAATGTGCTCTCCAAGGCGCAAGATATGGGTTTGAATTTGGATCCAAGCAGCGAGCAAGCTCGCCGGGTGATCGAGAAGATCAAAACGATGGAGCATCAGGGGTATCAATTTGAAGGTGCCGATGCCTCGCTGGAGCTATTGCTTCGGGAAGCTACTGGCGAGATGAACGAAACCTTTACCTTTGAATCCTTCAAGATGTTAGTCGAAAAAACCGCAGAGCATCCAGTTGTATCTGAAGCCTTCGTTAAACTGAAGGTTGGCAATGAGAACCTTTATACCGCTGCTGAAGGTAACGGTCCGGTCAATGCACTCGACAACGCTCTTCGTAAAGCGCTGCAGACCTACTTCCCGCAATTGAAGGAAATGCATCTATCCGACTATAAAGTCCGTGTTATAGATGAACAGGATCAGACTGCTGCGAAAGTACGGGTATTGATTGAATCCAAGAACTTCACAGACACTTGGAGTACGGTAGGCGTCTCCAGTAACGTTATTGAAGCCAGCTGGGAAGCGCTTGTTGACAGTATGCGCTACGCACTTCTGAATCAACTCTCGCTGGAAAATAAACAGTCTGGAAGTACTGAACCTAGAGGCCTGGTAAATCATTAATTCATACCTTTCATAAGCATTCATATGACGAAGAACCCCCTTCAACAGTTTAACTGTAATGAAGGGGGCCTTTTATAATTCTTTGGTGTAGGTCCTTTATGATTCGGTAAGCTTGATAATTTTTTTCTCCAGCTCTTCCGGACTAAGAATGCCCAGAATAATCTCTGAGATCACTCCATTCTTGTCAATAAGCACGTTGGTAGGAAATACTGCCCCGTTATATTTGCTGTACACCTCATCTTTCACATCAAACATAACCGGGAACACAAGACCGTATTTCTTAATAAAACGTTCTGCATTGGGTTTATAATCCTGACTACTCACATTAATACCGTAAATATCTAGAACATCCTTATACTTAGTGGCCATGGTGTTAAGCTCCGGAGCTTCCTCCTTGCAGGGATCACACCATGAAGCCCAGAAATTAACGAGGACTGCCTTCTCTCGCGGCCCGTCAACTACATAAGTAGTCCCATCCGTTCCTTGGAGTGAAAATGAGGGAGCGAGCAGTCCAGCCTTAGGTCCTATTTTCATTGGCGGCTCATCTTGTTGTCCAAAAACAGCGGTAGCCTTCGGCTCACGATTATGCCACACCGCAAACACAGCTACACATACAATAAGAATCACTATCGTGATATTCAATTTATTTACTGCTTTCATAGGGATCTGTTCCTTTTCGAATGGAATAGTTTTCTACTATTGTACCCTCATTAACTTCAATTTCAAACCATCCATTTTTTAGACAAAAAGAAAAATAAAAAGAGGGTATCGTCAGCGACGAAACCCTAATGAAGAGAGAGGGGTGAACAAATGGCAGCATTACAGGGAAATGTCCAGCCTATAAGACTGAAATATTCCGTACAGCAAGCACTGGGGAAGCACTTGCTGTCCAGTTACCCGCATGAAGCATGCGGAGTCCTGCTGGGTGCTGCCGCAGCGGGTGGCATGCTCATCGATACTTACGTACCTATGCGCAACGTAGCGCCAGACCCGCTGCACACATTCACTCCCCACCCTGAAGAATGGATTCATGTTCTTTACAATGAGCCGACACTCATCGGTTTATTTCATTCCCACCCAAATTCAGAACCTATACCTTCGGTTGCCGATTATAAAGGATTAGCAGCACTTGGACCTGAATTTAAGGTCTACCTTATTGGTTCTCCCAGACCTGAAGATAGCTGCTCTCCATTTCTGAATGGATTTTATATTGAGCGGTATTCAAATGAACAAGGAACATCTTTCCCTTTCCCTGAACTATCTCAAGCCCCGCTTCACGTTCTACTTAAATAAGCATATAAATCGCCTAAGGTATCTACTTGGCCCCGCTCCGTAATTTCGCGAAGATAAGCCACCCACAGCCGGGCTGTCATTTTGGCATCCTCTAATGCATTGTGACGTCCATGAATCGGAATTTCATGGACAAATAACAGTTCATCGAGTGTATAGTTATTTCGCTCCGGCTCAAGCCAACGTGCAAGCATCATCGTGTCCAGCACCCGGTGTGTAAGCTGAACTTTAGAAGTTCTCCATAGCGCGGCATTGAGAAAAGCTTTATCATGCGAGCTTGCATGTGCCACTAGCACATTTTGCCCCACAAAGGACATGAAATTATGAAGGCCATCAATTAAGGAAGGGGCGGATTGTGTCATTTCTTCCGTTATCCCTGTTAACCTCGTAATATCTTCTGGAATTGCCGTCTGACAATTCACCAAGGTGTAAAAGCATTCATCTTCCTTAATTTCCTCTCCAACAACCTTAATTGCACCAAACGACATAATTTCATCTCCATGCTGATGAGAAAATCCCGTCGTCTCTAAATCAAATATAACCGTCTCCAGTTCAGACAGCGGAGTACGCAGCACCTCAGGACGACGCTTCTCACGCATGAGAGATCGGATATAGGCCATTTGCTGCGCAGTCTGATGAGCAGTTTCTCCCCCTCTCATCGAAGCGATTGCCGACGGCATTCCACCTTGTCTCAGGTTGTTCCAGAATCCTCCATTCTTGCTTGGCTCCCTCATGTTCGCCACCTTTCCGCTGAGCGGAGCTGACGCTGCAACGCCCGATGAAGGCGTCTAACAAGCAGCAGACTTTCACGCAGCTCAGACAATAGCTGCTTATTCTTCAGTTCACTCTCAGCAATATAATCACTGCTGATTAACAAGCCATTCTGGACACTAAATGGCGTGTTCACTCGCATCCGCATCGCCAATAAGAAAGCTCGCCGAATATCATCCAGATGTTGATATTTGTGAAGTCTTTCAAGCTCTTCAATTCGCTCTAAGGTCGAGCTAGCTCTAATATGATGCAATAATGATAAGCGTCTAACAATGTTCACTACCGGGATATAGACTCCATACTTAATGTCAAATCCACCTGCATAATCCCCAAAGCGCTCTGTTAACACCTGTCCCAGCAGATTTAAAGTCGCTTTATGGCGGACTGTATTGCGAAGAACAGCCACAGACAACTCCCCATTGTCAATAAAACCCTCATAAAAAGCCTCTTGCCACAATGCTGATAACTCCGTACTTCCCGCAACATGGCGCATATCTGAAGAAATGATAAGATACCGAATTGGCTCCCATTCCAACTGGGTTCTCCATTCCTTCAGCTGCTCCTTCCATTCCGATAACGTCTTCCTCCACATCCCTTGGGAGCACATTACCTTGCCTGCACATTTCTCATATCCTACTTCTTCAAGCAGATCGGATAACATCATTCCAAAAAACTCAAAGTATCTATTCTTCTCCCCATCCGGTTCACCATCAACGATCAAACCATTATCCTGATCGCTCCACAGTGTAGCTTCTTGCCTTCCACTACTGCCAAACACAATAAATGAATAAGCACAGGGAGGCGGGCCATAGCCCGCCTCTTTCATCTGCGCCTCACATATTAGTACTGCAGTCTCTGCAATAAGATCATGCATTGTATTCACACGAAACATCCATTCCTCAATCGGAATTACATTCAACTGTTCCAGTAGAATACTTTGGCAGGCAATTCGCCTCTCCCTAAGTTCCTGTGGCGAACCGGCTAAAACGATGGTCCTAAAGCTTTCTTCATCATACCCGTCTGTTAACTCCATCGAAGCCACACGGTCCGCCTCCCTATCTGAGGATTCATATTATTGTTTAAGGGTTTTGGATTCCGATTCTGCAATTAATTTCATTTGTTCAGGGTATCCGTAAGTACCATGTTCACTGATATCCAGACCCATCAATTCTTCTTCTTCCGTAACACGAAGTCCTGTTGTTACCTTCATTACATATAAGATAATGAATGAAAGCACGGCTACGAAAGCAAATGTTCCTACTACCCCAAGCACTTGAACACCCAGCTGGTGGAAACCTCCACCGTAGAACAATCCGGCTTCCCCTACCAAAGCACCTTTAGTAATAAGATCCGGTGCAGCGAATAGACCCGTGGAAACCGCGCCCCACATTCCCGCAATACCATGTACCGAGAAAGCATAGATTGGATCATCAAGTCCTGCACGTTCCAGCCATTGGGAAGTCATGAATGTGAACGCACCCGCTACTAAACCAATAATGATTGCTGCCCATGGTTCAACGTAAGCACATGCACCAGTGATCGCAACCAATGCAGCTAGAACACCATTCAGCATTGCTGGAATATCAGATTTACCAAAATACAACCAAGAAGCAATTAATGCCGCCAAACCGCCTGCTGCTGCTGCGATATTCGTTGTTAATGCTACGTGACCAAAGAAACCTCCCATTGGGGACAAAGCACTACCTGGATTAAATCCGAACCAACCAAACCAGAGGATAATCACACCGAGTACAGTAAATACTTGGTTATGACCTGGAATAATAACAGGTTTACCTTCTTTATTAAACTTACCAAGTCGTGGCTTAAGCAATATGGTTGCTACTACCGCTGCAGTGGCACCTGTAAGATGGACAACCGTGGAACCTGCATAATCTTGCATTCCCAGCTCAGCCAACCAGCCGCCGCCCCATACCCAGTGTGCTACGACAGGATAAATTACGATTGAGAATAAAATTCCGAATATAATGTACACACTGATCTTTGCACGTTCTGCCATGCCTCCAGATACGATAGCTAAGGAAACTGCTGCAAACGCCATTTGGAACAAGAATTTAACATTTAAAGTAACATCAGAAAATGCAAGTGATTCAAATGAAGATGCTGTTGAATCTCCGCCATACAAGAAGCCTGTAGTACCGAAGAAGCCGTTACCGTTACCGAAGCCAAGTCCAAAGCCAACGGCCCAGAAACATACACTCGCAATGGCTAGTGTCAGTACCGTCTTACCGGCTACGTGACCTGCATTCTTCATTCGAACTGATCCTGCTTCAAGCATCGCGAACCCTGCTTGCATAAAGAAAACTAAGATGAATGCCAGGAAGGTAAACGCGGTATCCAATCCGACCTGCAAATCTGCATTTGTTGGACCGTCCGCCGCAAAAGCACTTACCGGATAAACCATCAGCGTAATCATGGCCAGTAACATCATCAACCATTTCTTTTTCATTTTTACCCCACTCCCCAATGTTATATTTTCTAACAAAGCGTGAAACTCTTAATGTCATTATAATCAGAAGTCAGGTAAATTGACAAGACTATTTTTGGGAATGTTTTTATTTTATTTTCACTAAACTCACAAATTCTCCATAGTACACTTGGACTATCTCAGTATTTTAGGCCCATACAACTATGAATTCATTGAAATAACTACGTGAAGATCCGCTCTAATATTACTTTTTAATCGAATTATCCTTATTGATTCTCCAATAAACATAACATTAAATGTCATGTTTATAGTTAGGATTTATTAATGAGCATAATCGGTTCAAATTTGATATCACATGGAGTTTGAGTGTATTGTATATAAACAACGCATTTCATTTCATGAATTAACCTCTCTTTAATGCATATACTTTATGAAAGTATGACGTTTGACTGTATGGTTTCCAGTTTGTTATCATTACAGATAGCATAATAGAAACCACCAATATAGGAGACGACTATCCTTTATGGACAGTCGAATTCGATTAGTGAGGCGAGGTAGCATGGGGATATGATTCTATATCGAATTGGAGAATTAGCTAAGGCTGCTCACATCAGTGAGCGCACCATTGATTATTACACGAAATTGGGGTTAATCTCCCCAGAGTCAAGAAGCACCAAAAATTACCGACTTTACAGTCATGAAACCTTGGTCGACTTAGAACGTATTAATCAATTAAAGCATGACAAGTATTCATTGGAAGAAATCAAATCCATGATGAGCAAATGGAGCGAGGCTACTCCTGAAACTGACGTATCTGATAAATTAGTCGAGCTTGAGCAGCATATGCAACGACTAGAACGTGAAGTAAAGGCACTTGAACCCATTATAAGCGGTCTGAAGCCGGGACAGGCCAGACGCGCGCTCTCTAACTTACTCCCACAAGGAGTGGCCTGCATGGAGGCGATTCGGCTTCTATTGCTTACGCAAGGACCGCCAATGTAAATACCATATTTACAATACAGTGGAGGAATGCAGCTATGGGAATGTATCTATTAGTAATTATCGCTTTTATTTTTTCATTATGGGCCCAGTTCAGAGTTAAAGGGACATTCAGCAAATGGTCCAAGGTGGCCAACTTAAACGGTCTGACAGGATATGAAGCAGCTAGACGCATGCTCGACGCAAATGGACTTCACGATGTTCCGATTGAGCCTGTAAGAGGTACGCTTTCTGACCACTATGATCCGATTCACAGAGTTGTACGCTTATCAGAGCCTGTTTATTATGAGAGTTCTATCGCAGCAGTCTCAGTCGCTTGTCACGAAGTGGGGCACGCCATTCAGCATAAAGTAAGTTATCCTATGTTAACACTACGTCACCGGATGTTCCCAGTAGTTAATTTTGCATCAGGTATAGCACCATTCATGCTTATGGCAGGATTTATATTCGGTTACTTTAATCTTGTAGGCCTTGGTATCATTTTCTTCTCGGCCGCTGTTGCCTTCCAGCTTGTGACACTCCCAGTTGAATTCAATGCCAGCAATCGGGCACGTCAAGTCATGGTAGAGCAAGGCTACATTCGTAACGAAGAGGAACGCGGAGTAGCCAAAGTCCTAAACGCAGCTGCATTAACGTACGTTGCCGCCGCGCTAGTCTCCTTACTCGAACTGCTTCGTTTGATTACCGTCTTTTTAGGTAACCGCGACTAATACAAAAATACAGCACAAAAAGAAACCCCGGAAGGCTAAGAGCCAACCGGGGTATTATTTTGCCTCGCTTTAAAATAGGATATCAAAAAAGTCCGAAACGAACGTGCAACCAGCGGCAACTTACTATCTGTTCGGTAAATCAAACCAACCGTCCTCGTCACAGCAGGCTCCACAACCCTTACCTGAGCTGGCTGGAGAGGGTTCGTCTGATAGAACGCCATCTCCGGCAGAAGGCTTACACCCATCCCTGCCGCCACTAAACCACGTATGGTATCAGTCTCCCCACCTTCGAATGCAATCTGTGGTTGAAATCCCGCCTGCAAGCACGCTTGCCAAACGATCGGTCTCAAAGAATAACCTTGACTGAATAGAACAAACTTTTCATTTTGAAGCTGTTCCAGTCGGATCTCAGATTCTCCTGCCAGCTGATGATTCTGAGGAAGTATTGCAAATAACTCTTCAGTCATAACAATATCTCCAGAGACATGCTCATCATTTTCCGGAAAAGGCGAAATAAATGTTAAATCCACCTCTCCGGATAATACGTCCTTTATCAGCGAAGGGTAAGAGCCCTGCTTAAAGCGAAACTTAACATAGGGATAGTGCTGGCGGAATTCTGCAACGATAGTCGGGATAAGATGAGTTCCAAGACTGTGAGGAAACCCTATACGAATCTCTCCACGTTCCGGATCTAGAAATTCATGCACTTCATTTACCGAATGTTCCAATTCCTTAAGAATACTATCCACCCGCTTGCAAAAGAGCTGTCCAACCGGCGTAAGCTGCAAATTACGCCCTTTTTGCATGAACAAGTCAACCCCAAGCTCTTGCTCCAATTGATGAATCTGACGGCTTACCGCAGACTGCGCTACATGAAGTTCCTCCGCCGCTCTTGTTACATGTTCTTTTTGGGCTACCTTTAGAAAATATTGCAGCTGTCTTAGCTCCACTCCATCATCGCCCCTGTCTTAGGCTTTTTTTAAATATACGAATAATAAGTCCATATAGGAAAAAGCCAGAAACCAAGCCTCCGATATGCGCAACCCAATTCACATTTGGTGTTGCAAACGACATAATGATCCCGATTACGAGCAAACCGTATAACGTCTTTCGCGAGCCTTCGTCCATCATCGCCCGTTGAATAACAGCAATGTATAAAAATGCGCCATAGACGGCGTAGATTGCTCCAGAAGCACCTACCGAGACCGTACCTACCTCTAATACTGAGCGACTGCTGATTGCAATCGTTAGAAAATTCGCAAGAACTCCACCTACCACATAAAGAAGTGCATATCGCCACCAGCCAAGCAGGCGCTCCAGAGGCGGTGCAAATACCAGTAGAGCGAAGCTATTAAAGAATAGATGGGAAAACCCATTATGTAAAAAAATAGCCGCCACATAACGCCACAGTTCCTCTTTATACGGGCTAACATCAACTATAGCACCAAAATCAACAAGTGTTTGTATATTGGTGGATCCACCATTGAACGCCATGAGCATAAACATAATCACATTAGCTACAATGAGAAGACATGTTACCGGGTAATACCGGAGATAACTTTTCCAATTTTCATACCGAATAAATATCATTACACCCATCCCTTTACATTTATATCTTGCTCTGTTGGACATCTCCCTGTAAATAAGATTATAATTTATTGTGGCAGTAAGAGCCAATATTACAATTCGAGGAGGAAAACAAGGATATGACGCAAGAAAGAACAGGCGTAGCTACTTTTAAAAGCAGCCCCATCACTCTCGTAGGACCCAAGCTTACAGCTGGTGATCCCGCTCCTGATTTTGTTCTTAGTAAGAATCTACTGGAAGAAGTGTCTCTTAGTGATTATGCCGGTAAAATCAAGCTGATCAGTGTTGTACCTTCTCTAGATACTGGTGTATGTGATGCACAGACCCGCCGGTTCAATAGCGAAGCTGCAGAGCTAGGTGACGATGTAGTTATCCTCACGGTAAGTATGGACCTACCATTTGCTCAAGCCCGCTGGTGTGGCGCTGCAGGGATCGATCGCGTGATCACTCTATCCGATCACAAAGCAGCCTCATTCGGACAAGCTTATGGCGTACTAATCAAAGAATTCCGGTTAGATATGCGTTCTATTTTTGTACTAGACAAGAACAACACACTCACCTATGTTGAATATTTGAGTGAAATGACTGAGCACCCTAATTACGAAGATGCTATAGCTGCTGTGAAGAGTTTGCTCTAATTCTCTAGAACAGTAAGTTAGCGGCCATTTTCGACAATACTTACTTATCACTGCAAGCATAAATGCCTTTGTCGTCCTTACAAGGACGACAAAGTGTTTATGCGAGAAATATAAGACATAAAGTATAGGTGTAGAACTTATACTTTCTTATATTTTGAAAAAAGCGGAAGAAGGTCCATCCTTCTCCCGCTTTTTTTTGTAATAGAAAGATTTATCGATAATATCCAGAGCAGTCAACATTTGCGTAAACGCATTCATACAATCCCTAAGTAAGAAGGTTTAGTAAGAATCTCTGAAAATTAGTCTGCTTTGTATTTTCCTAATTTTTTGTCCAAGGACGCATATAACCGCTGAATGACACGGTAATTAGCACCCAAATCACCTAGCGAACCTCTAGATGCAGAGTACATATCTACGCCACAACGTACAGGTGTGGTATTGAGCACAGAGACAGTAATGTCCAGTGTACGGCCGAATGCCGTTCTCTTCTCCAGAGTGATCTCACCTACTGACTCCACTTCATGAAGCACCTTGAATCCAGGAATCTTCTTAAGCGTTGATGAAACTTCCTCCCAAGCTTTGTCTTTCGTTAGATTGTAATAACGCGTTTTTAATGTCGGATCTTTTGCGCGGTCGCTTGTTCCATCATGACTACGGAATAAACCGACCAAGGTTCTTTTTAACGACAAAATTCTTCCCCCTCTACAAATCCCAAGTTCATTATTCTAAGTGTAACACTCTTGTCTCAGGAACAAAAGGGTATTACTCACTTTCTCCTTGTTCCAGACACACAAAAAAGCGCCCGTTCCCAACTTTCACGGGATACAGGGCGCTTTGGCCTAAACAATAGAAAACCCGCTTATGCCGTCCGGCTACAGTGTCTTCTGAACCTGCTAGAGCAGGTGGGTGATCGCAGAAAACGTTTTTGAATTCCCCAAGTCATATAGACAGGGCTGTTCAGCTGCGCTTCGTGTAGATCTCCCAAGACATTATCATTGGTTCAAAACAACGAGCAACCGTAACGAACATCGCAGGATTTGTTATTATTATATTGCGTTTTAACGAAAAAGTAAACCTGTATGCGCTTTATTTTACACTGGAATTAAATTACTGACGATTTCCTATGCATAAAGCTTGTTTTTATTAAATACGTTTTACATCTTTATCCGTAACATCATCTTCATAATCATCGTCATCGTCGTCGTCATCATCTTGATTGTTCAAAGCAGCTTCTCGCTCTTCTTCCTCTTTCAGTTTCTTCTGCTCCACCTGCAATTGCAGTTTATTATAGGTAGCATAGAAGTTAAAGAAAGCAGCCATCGCAATTAACGATGGAATACAGATGAAATACAGTGCTGGATATCTAAGACCAATATAAGCTAGCACTCCAGCCGCAATCAAAGTTGAGAACACACGAATTGGACGTGCTATAGTCAGCAAAATTGAGTTAGTCATCACTTGTTTAAAGCTCATTTGATAATGAACAACAATAGAAAAGAAGTTAAACATAGACACCGACAAAATAATCATCAGCACTAACATCAAAATACCAACAATCCTGAAGTTAGGCATTTGTGTCATGTAAACCGTTACATCGACGTACATAATAACGAACATCAATGTGTAGATAATTCCACCGAGCATACTTTTTAAATAATTCTCTTTATACCCCTGAAAAAACGTACGAAAAGTTCCTACATCCGTGTTCCCCATAACCCATTTGCGCACAACGGTAAATAAAGCCGCCGAAGCAGGAAATACTGTAAATGGCGCCAGAATCCCCATAGCCCAGTTCAATGTGAGCTGCTCATTTACTCCACCTGAGCTTGTCCCAAGCATCATCAATTTCATCAATCCAAAAAATAAAAACGGGGCGGAACATAGTGCCCATAAGATATTACTAGCTGCGATACGTGTAATCCATTCTGTGATGCGGTATAAACCACCCATTGCTCCTTTAAACTCCAATTCCCTTCCTCCTCTGTCTCTTGCATACTGCTTATCTTAACTATACCTCATTTGACCTACTCTTTTCCATAGCCCAACTTTCTGAATTCTAGGTCATCGTCTATACATTAAGTCTATAAAGTCCATATATTGGGATTGTGACCATAAGAATTTCCAAAATCACCACATTCTAAAGGAGGTTATTGTATGTCCTCACCTGTTGGCTACGGCGGCTGGACTTCCACTGGTACGATCCTCGTATTGTTTATCCTCCTCGTTATCATCACTCGTACTTTCATTTAAATAAGCTGCTAATTCAATAAACACCCTTATATTTCAGCAAAAAGAAGACGAGAACCGCTATTCGGCATCTCGTCTTCTTATATTTTGATAAATCATCCCCCGCGGGTTCTGATCAAGTATTAATTATCGAAATCTTCGCGTTTTGCTGGACGTGTGCTTGTGCTGCTTGGGCGAGTAGATGGTTTGCGGTCCGCACTGCGGTTCGCTCCACCATCACGGCTAGCTGCGCCATCACGGTTGCCTTTATAGCCACCGCCATAACCGCCACTGCCACTACCATAGTTACTGCCACCGCTGCTGTAGCCGCCACGACTTCCGCCACCGTTGTTGTCACGGTTTCCACGGTATCCGCCAGTGCTGCCACCGGAAGTACCACGGTTACCACCATAACCACCATTAGGTTTGCGGCCACTGCGAATGTCGTTCTTACCACCACGACGTTTAGCACGGATTGGATCTTCAGGAGTCAATTCAATTGCAGAATCCTTCTTATCACCAGTCAGAAGCTTCATTGCAGCTGACAGCAATTGAACGGAATCATATTGCTCAAGCAATTGAATAGAAATACCTTTGTACTCATTCAATTCACCGTTCTCAACCATTTCAAGCAAACGTTCTGCTGTTACGCGTTGTTTACCTTCAATAGCCTCAGCCATAGTTGGCAATGGTTTACGAGTAATACGGTGACGAGTAACGCGTTCGATCAAATGCAGGTGATCCATTTCGCGTGGAGTAACGAAAGACCAAGCTGTACCTTCTTTACCAGCGCGACCAGTACGACCGATACGGTGTACATAGCTTTCTGGATCTTGCGGCAAGTCAAAGTTAATTACATGAGTAACGCCGGATACGTCCAAACCACGAGCCGCTACGTCAGTAGCTACCAGCACATCAATACTGCCATCACGGAATTTACGCATTACAGCATCACGTTGGTTCTGAGACAGGTCACCATGCAATCCATCAGCAGAGTATCCACGTTTTTGCAAAGCTTCTGCAAGCTCATCAACCCGGCGCTTCGTGCGTCCGAACACGATTGCAAGCTCTGGTGATTCCATATCAATCAAACGACTAAGCGCTTCGAACTTTTGACGTTCAGGTACTTCAACATATGCTTGATCAATCAGCGGAGCACTGATTTGTTTCGGAATAACGGAGACGTGTTGCGGGTTGTTCAGGAATTGCTGTGCAAGACGTTGAATGTTTGGAGGCATTGTAGCCGAGAACAACATAGTTTGACGTTCTTCAGGAACGAGCTTGAGGATTGTCTGAATATCTTCCATAAAGCCCATATCCAGCATTTCATCTGCTTCATCCAATACAACAGTTTGAACATCATCCAAACGAATGGTTTTACGGTTGATATGGTCAAGCAAACGTCCAGGTGTACCAATAATAATTTGTGGTTTCTTCTTAAGACCACGGATTTGGCGACCAATATCTTGTCCGCCATAAATTGCCAACGAACGAAGACCTTTAAAACGGCTTAGCTTACCGATTTCTTCTGATACTTGAATGGCCAACTCACGTGTTGGTGCCATGATAAGTGCCAGAATTTTTTCGTCTTCGCGATTAATCTTCGAAATGAGGGGGATACCAAAAGCAGCAGTCTTACCTGTACCAGTCTGTGCTTGACCGATCAGATCCGATCCAGTCAATGCCAATGGAATTGACTGCTCCTGTATCGGTGTTGCCTCCTCAAATCCTAACTCTGTGATTGCTTGTAGCACTTTTGGCTCCAAGCCAAATTCTGCGAATGTTTTCAAATTATTCATGCTCCTTCTATACAGTGGACATTCCACATGCTTGTCTGTATTCTTAAGTAGCGGTAAACACATTTATATGCTGTCCAATCATGCTCTTTTTTCTGCATGATATAGCGCTTTTGGGACGAAAAGCCTCCCTTTCATCAGGTACTTCATTGTACCTGAGCAACTGTAGCTTTACATCCGATGCAATGCAAAAATACCATTGTAACGTCCTACTCAAGAATATCCTGTACATTATATCACAACTCTAAGTAGGAATACCAGTGGGTTCCTTTCTTTTCATTGCATACATGGTTTATTTTTAAATTCATTTATAGAGGTGGATTTGCTTGTTAAGACAGATTTGGAATTGTATTGCAGTTATTTTTGGGGCAGCGTTGATCGCCAGTGGATTTAATCTTTTTCTAATCCCTCATCGCTTACTCAGCGGAGGAGTATCCGGGCTTTCGATGTTAGTGGGTTACTTTACACCACTAAACATAAGCCTCTTGTACTTTCTCTTTAATATTCCATTGCTTGTAGCTGGTTGGTTCCAGCTAGGCCGGAGATTTATTATGCTAAGCATGTTATCCGTTGTGGCAACAACCTGGTTCTTGACGATCATTCCCGAATATTTGGTAGCTACTGATATGCTGCTTTCTTCTGTATTTGGTGGAGTGCTGGTCGGTATTGGCTGTGGCTTCAGCTTCCGTGCAGGTGGTTCATCCGGAGGTTTTGATATCCTGGGATCCATCATCACTAAATTCCGCGATTTCCCAGTTGGAAACGTGGTGGTTAGCTTAAATGGACTCGTTATTCTTGCCGCGGCATATTTTGATAACAACTGGAACTTGGCTCTTGCATCGATGGTATCTATATATGTAACTGGTAAGGTACTGGACATGATTCACATCAGCCATTTAAAGGTAACCGTATATATAGTAACAAATCGTACAGATGAGCTCCTTCAGCATCTAATGGGGCTTCAACGTGGTGTCACAAAGATTAAAACAGAAGGCGCTTATTCTCATGTTGAAAAGGACATGCTAATGACAGTAACAACCCGCTACGAACTCGCTGAACTGCAACGTATTATCCGCACGACAGATCCTCAAGCATTTGTAAATATTGTCGAGACAGTTGGTGTTATGGGCTCCTTCCGAAAAAGATAAAAACCGGCAATGAAAAGTATTAATTTGGAAAATGCACCAATCACAGAATTGTGATATATTATAATCACGCAGAACCCTAACAATTTCATAAAGATTGAGATTTACCCCTCTTTTTTCCAAGCACTTCGTTTTCCGATGATTACTGAATTCCATTCAGACCTATCGAAAAAGGAAAGGGTGATTTTTGTGGAAATGGAAACGGTAAAGCTGTCAGCAATCGTCATGAGGTGGTATCCTGATATGATGCCGTTTCTCAAACAGGACGAATTAAATTCCGTAATCGTTCTGCGTGACGGGCTTAGTATTCTGGAACCTGCAGATGCCATGGATATCATCCATTACAGTATCTGTGAACATCAGAATTCTGCGTATCTTCAATGAGTAAGCCGCAAGAGAAGTCTTGATAGTTGCCGCCTTAAGTTCGGCCATGTTGCCGTGTTGAGGCGGCATTTACTTTTTAACAATACGTTTAGAATCTGTGCGTCCCGGTTATATACATCAAGGATGGATTTTCAGACCCGATCTGAGCCAACATTATTACAACACTGTTCTTTTTAGAAGCAACCGTTCCTATATAATTTAGGAAATGTACATAAAGGGAGAGAATACGAATGAACATCACCTGGGCTCTACTGATGATGGCCTTGGGAAGTGTAGGCGTGCAACAGAATCAACATGACGCTGAAGTGGCAATTGCATTGAAGTCCGCCATGAATCCCCCCATCATCGCTACGCAAAATAATAATTCAAATGGTTCAACTCCAGCTCCAAATGCTACAACAGAGACAAACGACTCACAAAGTATGCTACACGCAGATCCTCAGCCGGATGCGCCAAAAGTAAAAGGCATCTATGTTACCGCATACAGTGCCGGTGGAGAACGAATGGAAAAGCTTCTTTCTTTACTTGATCAGACGGAACTAAATTCTATGGTCATAGACATTAAGGATGATGCAGGTTACATCACGTATAAAACCGATAATCCTGAACTTCAGAAACTCGGTAATCCGCAGCCATTTATTGGCGACATCAACAAACTGATGGAAAGATTGAATAAACATGATGTATATCCTATCGCTCGAATTGTTGTCTTTAAGGACTCTATACTTGCCAAAAAGAACCCGCAATTATCCTTTGTTAATGCAGACGGCACAGTATGGAAGAATAAAGGCGGCGATAGCTTTGTTAATCCTTATAATGAAGATGTCTGGAAGTACAATGTCGATATCGCCAAAGAAGCTGTCAAACTCGGCTTTAAAGAAATTCAATTCGACTATGTGCGCTTTCCTGAAGGTTTCGAAAAACGTGCTGACACACTTAAATACACCAAAACCAGTGATTCTCGCGTAGATATCATTTCTAATTTTGTAAAATACGCAAAAGCAGAGCTTGCTCCACTCGGTGTTCGTGTATCCGTAGATATTTTTGGATATGCCGCATCTGCTCCTGCTGAGGGCATAGGACAAGACTTCGTTAAAATATCCAAGAATGTGGATGTCATTAGCCCGATGATTTATCCGAGTCATTATTCAACGGGATGGTTTGGAGTGAAAGAGCCTGACTTAGATCCGTATGCTACCATTAAAGGCTCCATGGTTGATACCCATAAGAAGCTTGATCCTCTAGGCAGCTACAAACCTGTTATTCGTCCTTGGATTCAAGATTTTACAGCAAGCTGGCTCGGAAAAGGTCATTATATTAAATACGGTAAAAAACAGGTGGAAGATCAAATCCGCGCTTTAAAAGATGAAAATGTAGAGGAGTTTCTACTCTGGAACGCCAATAACCGATATACCTCCGATGTCGATTATGAGAAATAATGTATATAGCCCTTATTATGTATAATTGAAATCAGGTATGATATATAAAGATAAAGACCCGGCATTTGCCGGGTCTTTTAATGGAGAAAAAGGGAACTTTTACTGTAATCATTAAAAACCAACAAAGAATGAGGCAAGAACGATGATACAAACCACCTCTTTAAAACAAAAAGCAATACAATTCTTTCATATTTTATTTCCAATTCTGGTTACACAGATTGCTTTGTCAGCGATAACCTTCTTTGATACAAACATGTCAGGTAAGTTTGGTACAGCCGATCTGGCAGGTGTGGCGATAGGAACCAGTCTCTGGATTCCAATTCAAACGGGCTTAAGTGGAATCCTTATGGGGATTACCCCCATCGTCTCTCAGCTCATCGGAAGCAAAAAAGAAAAGGATGTAGCCTATCAAGTCACACAGGGAATCTGGTTATCACTGATCGTCTCTGTAATTGTCTTACTAATCGGGAGCTTCGCCTTGTCACCTATCCTTAATTTTATGAATCTGGAGCCGACTGTAAGAGATGTTGCATTTCGTTTCCTAAGTGCGATCTCCTTTGGAATTATCCCGCTGTTTGGATATACTGTTCTCCGTAGTTGTATAGACGCTTTGGGACAAACACGAGTGTCCATGTTGATCACACTCATAGCCCTACCCGTGAATGTTGGTTTGAACTACTTACTAATCTTCGGAAAATTCGGGTTTCCTCGACTTGGTGGTGTTGGAGCTGGAGTGGCATCAGCTATCACCTACTGGGTAATTTTTTCGGTTGCCCTGCTGTTCATTTATCGAGTAGAACCCTTTGCAAGCCTTAGAATCTTCCGAAAGTTCTACTTTATATCGCTAAAAAGCTTCAAAGATCTACTGAAGATCGGTGTACCTATTGGCTTCTCGATTTTTTTTGAAACTGCAGTGTTCTCCGCTGTAACCTTGTTGATGAGTCGGTTCGATACTGTAACGATTGCAGCTCATCAAGCAGCCATTAATTTTGCAACTACGTTATATATGATTCCGCTCAGTATCTGTATGAGCCTTACCATTCTCGTCGGCTTCGAGACTGGATCCGGCAGGCAAAAGGATGCCCGTCAATATGCCATTATGGGAATTGGACTTGCGGCTATCCTCTCCCTGGCAACTGCACTCCTGCTCTTATTTGCCGGCCATCATGTAGCTGGTTTATACACTGATGAACCTGATGTCATTTCTTTAATTCAGCATTTCTTAATCTATGCGATCTTTTTCCAGATTTCCGATGCGATTGCAACACCTACACAAGGAGCACTTCGTGGCTATAAGGATGTTAATCCAGCCTTCATTATTTGCTTTATAGCTTATTGGGTTATAGGGCTTCCTACAGGCTATGTACTTGCTACTTATACGGATCTAGGAGCTTATGGTTATTGGATCGGCTTGATCACCGGCCTTGCGATTGGGGCTACATTGCTCTTGACTCGGCTTGTTAAAGTTCAACGCCGTTATGCCACACAATATGCAGACGCTCAAGCACATCACTAATAATCAAAAGAATACAAAAAAGGAACAGTGCGAAATTCGCAGCTGTTCCTTTTTTATGTGTTAATTATTGTGAAAGACGGGATGCAAGCTCGTACAACTCCACGTCAAAGTCTTTCTTCGTATTCACTACAAGATCGATATCTGTAAGGGTTAGTTCTCCCTTGATGATACCGCAACCTTTATCAGACTCACCTTCAATTAGTTTACGAACGGCAAAGTCACCAAGACGGCTAGCAAGGTTCCGGTCTCCAGGTGTTGGTGTTCCTCCCCGCTGAATATGTCCAAGTACAGTAACCCGTGCATCCAGAGAAGCATGACGATCTTTCAACGCTTGGGCCACATCTTCGCCTTTACCCACACCTTCTGCAACGATGACGATACTGTGACGTTTACCTCTGACAAAGTTGTCGCGCATACGATCCGCAACTTCATTCAAGTCATATGGCATTTCTGGCACGAGAATTGTTTCTGCTCCAGAAGCCAGACCTGCATGAAGCGCGATATCTCCACAATGACGTCCCATAACTTCAACAATGGAAGAACGCTCATGGGAGGACATCGTGTCACGCAGCTTGTTAATAGCATCTACAACGACACCAACTGCTGTATCAAACCCAATGGTGTAATCCGTGTAGGAAATATCATTATCAATAGTTCCCGGTAATGCCATCGTCTTGATACCGAGTTTACTTAGTTTATTAGCACCTTTATAAGAACCATCTCCACCTATAACTACTAGGCCATCGATGCCCATTTCATTAAGAATATCTGCACCCTTTTGCTGACCTTCTGGTTTTGTGAACTCCAGACATCTTGCAGATTGCAGAATGGTTCCCCCACGTTGAATAATGTCACCAACACTGCGAAGATCCATAGGGAAGATATCGCGATTCAGAAGACCTTGATATCCACGTTGAACTCCAAAAACTTCAATGCCATAATAAAGTGCGCTTCTTACAACCGCACGAACAGCGGCGTTCATACCTTGTGAATCTCCACCACTAGTCAGTACTGCAATTTTTTTGATTTTTGACATTCTGTTGTTCCTCCTTAAAGTTGTGCAATGCCCCATCTGTTGTATAGATGAAGCTTCGCAGCCTTGTTACAAAAAACGATTGCGTATCCAGCGGCTATTAGCGAAGAAGAACAGCCTTGTAAGCGGACTTCCTCTCATCAGGCTTTTAGACACAGTGCGAACTTCCCGCTGTTCGCTAACTTTCGGATCAGATAAATAAAGTGCCAGCAATCCCTCAATCACCATACGATGCATAGATGATTCCGGAAGTTCACGTACATCCTTACGGGCCCACTCAACCATGGAAGCGATCCGACTTAACATGGTATCCGTGTCGTCATAATAATTGCAGAAATTAAGATCGCCGCCTGCTCGGTCCTCTTCCTGATCAATCAAATAATCCAGCATAATGTGCAATCCACAAACATGTGGAAAATATGCAGCTCGAATCGATTCCGAAGAAGACTTACTTAGCTTCGGATCACATGCAGATAGAAAAAGCATGAATACGCCTAAAGTAGAGCCCGTTGCAGCTGCAAACTCGTTCCAATGCAGATGCGGAGCACGGCTACCCTGCTGCTCCCACCATTCCTTCAGGGCTGTTTCCCTGAGTTCCGAGCGGATATGCTTATATACCTGCAAATCTGTATACAGCACAGCCAAATCACGAATCTCCGCTGCAGCAGCGGAATAACCTGGCAGCAAAGAGATCATCTCCTGGCATTTTCGAACTAGCCTATACAAGTACCCGCCGTCATTCTGTTCATCGCGAAGCGCATAATAATTGACAGGTTCAGCGTTTGGATCAATGGCATCCAGCATAGATTGATGCAGCAGCCTGAAATCTGCAGGATCAAGCGAAGTACTGCGATCACATAAGTTATCTAGATAATCACTGATAGTTTGATAAGCAACAATAAGCGGAATAAGTATATGTCTCATCGATAAATTGCCGGCGGCATAAATACCTCCACCTATGCAGTGAAACTCCTTTGTTTCAATGCTGGCAAGTGCTTGCTTCCGGAGCTCGGGATCGGGAATCCCATTCGCATCTTGGCGCCAGAAGTGCAGACTTTCTCTCACTTCAGGCAGCACGTACTTATAGACCCTGTTCATAAGCCCAATAGGGCCACGCGGGCTAAGGTAACGGCCTTGCTCTAATTCACTCAATGATAGTGCCTCCACATTGTTGTCTCCTTATCCAAATCACCACTTATTATAATATGATCAGACGTATTTGTACAAACAACAAAATCACTTTCGTAAAATTATGAAAGATTCAGAAATAACGCAATTCAAGAATAAAACACATAACCCTCCATTGCTTTATGCTATACTAGCCATATTTCAATCTCAGAGGAGTGCACTTTCATGTTTTCAAAACGGACCGGAAGCCCTTACAGTGATCAGAATTGGCTTCGTTCCTTTCTTTTTACGATTTATGGCACTAGCGTTCTTGTAGTATCCTACTTTCCTTTATTCTACACACATTTAGGGTTTAGCAGTTCTCAGGTGGGCTACTTGTATTCTCTCGGTCCCCTCATCTCCATCCTATCCAATCTCTTCTGGAGTATGATGAGCGATAAGCTAGGTACCATTCGAAAAATCATGTTTATTTTACTCGCTGGGCAATTAGTTACCGGACTTCTATTAGCCAGAGCGACCGAATTTTCTTCCGTTATGCTTATTTTGTCCTTTTTCTACTTCTTCTATTACCCAGTTTTTCCGCTTGCTGATACAATGGCCATCAAAATTGCGGAGCGACACGGACGAAACTTCATTACAATTCGTGTATTTGGCTCATTAGGCTATTCTTTCTTTGCTTTAACTGTCGGTTATGCGCTTAGAGCTTTAGGTGCTACTTGGAGTCTTACCTTATGTATTATTATCATTATAATCGCACTTCTAATTACAATTGGCCTAAAGGATGTCAAAAAAACTGTTCCAGAGCTCCCCAATCAGAAGGATGTTACTACTAAACCAGGCAAGAAAGAGCATGGGCTTAAAGATATTCTTTTGCGAAAAGAAGTGCTGTGGTTCTTCGGATGTGTCTTTGTACTCGCACTGGGACATAGAATGAACGAAGCTTTTCTCACCATCAGTTTAAAGAACCTGGGCGCTGGTGAGGAAGTGATCGGCTGGGCATTACTTGCCTCGGCACTAAGTGAAATCCCTGTATTATTTATACTCGGCAAATACGGCGACAAATTTAAAGAACTGCCCTTATTAATTTTAGCCAGTCTCATGTATGCCCTTCGCTTTCTACTAATGGCGCTCGCCGATCACCCAGGCTCTATAATCGCGATTCAAGCCTTGCATAGCCTGACATTTGGCGTCTTTTTTGTAACATGTGTCCGCTATATCACTCGGATTATTCCTGATCGTCTCCGAGCAACCGGTCTTGCAATCTACACAGTTGTTTGGTCAAGTGCAGCTGGACTTCTAAGTGGGACATTTGGTGGAATGATCTATCAGGAAGCTGGACGCTTCACCTTCTATATGGTAGCAGTTGGCTTCAGCCTTCTTGCTTTTGTAGGCTTTTTAGGACAGCATTTATTGGATACCCATCGAGATTCAATGCGCTATTTCAAGAATAAGAACAAAAAAGCTTCCCTATAATAGAACACTTCTGATACTCAAAAATATTAAAAGGTCTTTGCTATCCCTTCACTTGGGAATGCAAAGACCTTTCATCTAAATTGATGTCTATTAGACGTAAAAAAACACAGTTCCCGAAAGAACTGTGTTCTATAGTTGGTAACCACTCTTGCAAGGGCTTGCCAAGTAAATTATATATTTATAGCAGACAGCTTAACTGTCTTTGCCGTTTCTTATAATTTTACTACGTTTTCAGCTTGCGGTCCACGATTACCATCAGTGATATCGAATTCTACTTCTTGACCTTCGTCCAAAGTTTTGAATCCTTCACCTTGAATTGCTGAGAAGTGTACGAATACATCTTCGCCGCCTTCTACTTGAAGAAAACCATAACCTTTTTCTGCGTTAAACCATTTTACTGTACCTTTCAATTGAACAACCTCCTAAAAATAACCGCCATATATGGCGTATAACTATATTATACTGCAATCTTCTACTCAAATCAATCTATCTGGATCTTTAAATATGTGATTTAATTTGCTTTTCCCTTGACCAGTGCGTTATCATTGAGCCAAAAGCCAAAAATCGCCAGGGTGGTAATGATAATGATCAAAAAACATGAAATATACAAAACAGACAAATGGAATATGATGACGGTAGAAGTTCAAGGACGTTATATCGTACTTCGCGAAATCTCCGATCAATGGGGAGAAGAAACACATACTTTCCTTAGTCGTCCAGCTATGATGCAGTGGGTGAACAACCGATTCAACAAAGAATCTTATAAAGATAATGAAGAAGAGTATAAAAATATCATCGCAGCTTTCAAACAGGTATAACAGAATATGAACACAGAAAATATCGCGATTTATGTTGTCCTAGTCTTATGTCTAGGCGCAGTTCTAATTATGACCAAGGATCGTGTCCCGCCGCAGTTTAAGCGGGGCATGGCCTTAACTGCAGTCATTATGATTCTGTTCGCCTTCATCTTTGTTATTTATAGCTTATTGGCATAACTTATACTTTCATATATTTAAAGAAGACTAAATATTAATAATCAGGACTTAATAGGGCATAATAAGCCGACTCTACTTTCAAGAGGAGGATGTTATGCCTATTTCACCCAAGTCCATCCCTCTTCTACTTGTGCTCAGCTTGCTACCGGGTGATTTATCATCTACAGTATTGCCGAGGGAGATTATGCCTACTACATCTCATCATTCTAGGAGGGTTTCTATGGAAAAATTATTGAAAAGAAGCGAAGTACCTGCTGAGAATCGTTGGAAGCTTGAAGATGTGTTTGCTTCTCAGAAGGATTGGGATGCAGAATTTGCTGAAGCTAAATCATTAATCAAAAAAGCTGCGGATTTTCAGGGTACACTAGATTCCGCGGATGCCCTAAAAAAATGTTTTGAAATGGATGACAAGCTGTCCATCCTAACTGAACGACTCTTCGTGTATGCACATATGCGTCAAGATGAAGACACAGCTAATCCTGACTCTCAAGCTTTGTCCTCCAAAGCGAAAAAGCTTGGTATTGAAGCAGGTGAAGCTTTATCTTTTGTAACCCCAGAAATTCTGGCGTTGCCAGTTGAGAAGTTGGACCAGTTCATCGCTGATCCGAACCTATCCGCTTATAAATTCACCTTAACTGAAATGAAACGTGAAAAAGCCCATGTGCTATCTAAGGCTGAGGAAGCACTGCTAGCTCAGGTCGGAAATTTAGCTCAAGCACCTCAGAATATTTTCAGTATGCTGAACAATGCGGATCTGAAATTCCCTAAGATCAAAGATGAGGATGGCAAAGAAGTTGAGCTGACTCATGGCAACTATATCAAGTTTCTCGAAAGTAACGACCGTGAGGTTCGCCGAAATGCTTTTAAGGCAGTCTACGATACCTACCGGAAGCAGAAGAACACTATCGCAGCAACGCTTAGCGCCAATGTGAATAAAAATGTGTTCTACTCACGAATTCGCAAATATCCTTCTGTAATGGAAATGTCACTCTATGGTGATAACATTCCTAAAGAGGTTTACACCAACTTGATTGATACGATTCACGAAAGCCTTCCATTGATGCACCGCTATATGAAACTGCGTCAGAAGCTGCTGGGTGTCGATGAGTTACATATGTATGATCTGTTTGCACCGCTTGTTGATGAATATAAATTAGATATCACCTATGAAGAAGCCAAGAAAATCACTAAAGAAGGTCTCAAACCGCTCGGTGAAGATTATCTGAATGTGCTGCAAAAAGGCTACGACAACGGATGGATCGATGTGTATGAGAACGAGAATAAACGGTCCGGGGCTTACAGCTGGGGGCCATACGGTACGCATCCTTTCGTACTGCTGAACCATAATGATAATTTAAACAGTATGTTTACACTGGCACATGAGATGGGCCATGCATTACACTCGTATTTTTCGGATAACGCTCTGAATTATCGGGATGCGCAATATACGATTTTCCTAGCAGAGGTTGCTTCTACTACTAACGAGGCGCTGCTAATGGATTATTTACTCAAAAAGTCTACAGATCCTAAAGAAAAAATGTATTTGCTCACCTACTATGCTGATCAGTTCCGGACAACGATTTTCCGGCAGACGATGTTCGCTGAGTTCGAGAAAATCATTCATCAGCGTGTTGAAGAAGGTGAATCGCTTACTCCACAAGATCTTTCGAGCATCTACTATGACCTGAATGTTAAATACTATGGTAAAGAAATGGTTGTAGATCAGGATATCGAGATGGAATGGGCGCGGATTCCGCATTTCTATAACAGCTTCTATGTTTATAAATACGCAACCGGCTTCTCAGCAGCGACTAGCTTTGCCAAACAAATTCTTGAAGAAGGTAAACCTGCGGTAGATCGTTACCTCGGCTTCCTGAAGAGTGGCGGCAGTGACTACTCCATTAATATTCTGTCTAAAGCTGGTGTTGATATGTCTTCTCCTGAGCCGATTCGCGAAGCGATGAGTGTCTTCGAAGATGTTATCGCTCAAATGGAACAGTTGACCAAATAAGGCAGAGAGCTTAGTATTGCATTAATCCCTTGCCCTATTTGGGCAAGGGATTTTATTCTGTTATATCCCCTGAGGAGGAAGAATTCAATGAGAATTCAATGGTCTTTAATTGCAGGTCTAATCTTTGCGCTGCTAACAGCCATATTTGCAGTCATCAACGTGGATCCCGTTCAAGTCAATTTCGGTTTTGATGTAGTTAATATACCGCTGATCCTAGTTATTCTGGGCTGCGCGTTAATTGGTGGAATCATCGTGGGTTCTTACGGTATTTTTCGCCAGTACAAACTACAAAAACAAATTAAAAGCTTAAATGCTGAGCTAACCAAACTTCGTGATGCCGACACTTCTTTAGATTCTTTTAACACAGACAATGATGGCCTAACAGGAGGACTTAACTAATGATTACTATTCAACCAAACGAAGATTACATACTCTCAATCCTAAAAAAATTGCTGGATACACCGAGCCCCAGCGGCTTCACAGCACAAGTAATGAACCTTGTTGCCGAAGAAGCGGCAGCATTAAATGTACCGCTAAGCTGGAATGAAAAAGGCGGCGTAATTCTAACCGTCCCAGGCCTAGATCCTTCCCGTACTATCGGCATCAGCGCTCACGTGGATACACTTGGAGGCATGGTTCGCTCTATTAAATCTGATGGTACACTGCGACTGACCTCTGTTGGTGGCTTCACTATGCACAGCATCGAGAATGAATACTGCGTGATCCATACCCGCAGCGGCAGAACCTATACTGGAACCATCTTAACCAGCCATCCATCCGTTCACGTATATCCAGATGCTCGTGATTTCAAACGTTCAGAGGAGAACATGGAAGTACGGATTGATGAGCTAGTATCTAACAAAGAAGATGTACTTAAGCTAGGCATCTCCGTTGGTGATTTCATTTCCTTCGATGCACGTGCGGTGATTACACCTAGCGGGTATATTAAATCCCGACATCTGGATGACAAAGCGAGCGTTGCTGCCCTTCTTGGCCTGCTGGAAAGCATGAAGCGCGAAGGCTGGAAACCGCTCCACAACCTTTCTTTCCTCATCTCCAACTATGAGGAAGTGGGACATGGCACAGCTTGGATTCCTGGCGAGATTAATGAAATGATCGCAGTCGATATGGGCGCCATGGGCGACGATCTTAGCTGTAAAGAAACCGATGTGTCCATCTGTGCAAAAGATTCTTCCGGCCCTTATGATTATGTTATGACTGGCCGTTTGATTGAGCTGGCAGAAGCACTTGCTATTCCTTATGCCGTTGATATCTATCCAATGTACGGCTCCGATGCTTCCGCTGCCCTTCGAGGCGGCAATAATATTCGTGCCGCACTGATCGGCCCAGGCGTACACGCCTCCCACTCCATGGAACGTACACATAAGCAAGCTGTAGTAAACACTGCTAAGCTTCTCGCTGCTTATGTGGGCACTAACTGAGGCAAGTACTGGCAAGTTAAAGCAGCTCTGGAGACGTAGACAATGGCTGATAGTCTCACTTCTGCTGCTCATGATAGCAGTATCAGCAATCTCGATGTTCCTGTTTTCCAGAAGCCACAAGGAAAATCCCTTTGATGGTCTTCCACACGCTTACACTTATTTAGAGACCGTGAGTCCAGAAAATGTTCAACTCTATATGATGTCACTTTCACCCGAAGATATTAAACTCAGAGCCGCTGGTGCACCCCTTCAGCAGGTGATTGCTTATGGGATTAATGGAGGCTTCTTCTATGGAGATGCACTTCTATCCATTGCTATCATGAATGATATCCCCACTAACGGCGTTAAAAAGGCGTACGGCTCCGGCTGGTTTAACGCTAAATATGCGCGCGGAACCCTGGTCTGGGATGGTGCCAGTCGTAGCTTTTCCGTACAGGTCGTCTCATCGGGAGAAGAATTGAACGTTACGGATCGCCAGCATTATTTTGCGCAAGGCGGCATTAGTATGAATCTGCAGGATGAGGATCTCTGGGAAGATGTGATAGCGAAAGAACATCTTCCTTATTCGGATGAGAAACGAATGCGCTCAGGCATGCTGTATGACGATAATGGCAAGCTGTGGCTGATTGTTACGCCAACACTCTCGACGGCGGCAGAGTTCCGTTCAGCCATCCTACAGAGCGTGCCTGCTGAAGGTCTCGAAGGTATTTTTCTAGATGGTGATGGCTCCTCACAGATGAATGCTGATGAAATCATTTTACCTGGCGACTCTCGTGCCATGGTGCAAATGATCGCGGTGGACGGAACGAAATAAAGCAAAAAGAAGCGATACTCTGCTATTAGAGATCGCTTCTTTTTGTGATTTTATTCAATCCCAGACTTGCTCCAGCTTATCTGAGTAATATGAAATGGCCTTACTATAACTTCTTATTCCTTCATCCGCTGAGGTTTCAGCCAGCAATTTAAGTAACATCCCCATAGCCAGACTATGATCTCCGAGATTGTGCAAGGTCATTGCAAGGAACACCGGAAATTCCTTATTCTCTGGGTACTCTTGAATGGCCTGCTCCAATACTGCTTTGGAATTCTCATATTCTCCGAGTGTTCGGTAGGTGCTGCCCAGTCCCAATAGAGCGCCGACTCTCTGCTCCGAAGATAAGCCTAGTGTTAAGCTTTTCTCATAATAGGGTACTGCCTCGCGTTCCAGACCGAGCACATCATGCGTCCACGCTAATTGATACAGAAGTTCTGCATCATTACTATTCTGCTCATATAGCTCTAACAGCATCACTCTGGCTTCTTCAGCTTTACCTTCGTTTCGCAGGGCTACAGCTTCCACAAGTTGATTCTCCAAACTGAGCCCTCCCTTATTGTCACACATGGACAATCCGTTTTATGCTTTACCAGCGATTTTCTCTGCAAGCTCATTCAGATAGGTCCAGCGCTCCATTAGACGCTCCAGCTCGGCTTCGGCAAGCCTCTGCTCTTCCACTAACTCCTGCAGTCTCCCAGAGTCAGCAAACGCTGCTTCCATCTCCGCACTAATATCAGTCAAGCGCTGTTCTGCAAGCTCGATCTGCTCGTCAATTCCTTCATATTCACGCTGTTCCTTAAAACTGAATTTGAGTTTGGTCTTGGAAGCTGATGATGCCGCTGTGTTACTGACTGTTTCTGTAGTCTCTTTACGCTTTGCATTCCCGTCATCTTTGTTCGATTCTGCATTGCGTGAAGGAACATTTTTGGCCAGCCATTCTTCATATTCCGTATAATCGCCAACATGAAGCCGAATTTCTCCATTTTCAAAGGCAATCAACTTGTCTATAGTCCGATCCAGGAAATAACGGTCATGGGATACGGTAAAGACGACGCCCGGGAATTCATCCAGATAGTCTTCTAAAACAGCCAACGTGCCAATATCCAAGTCGTTCGTAGGCTCATCCAACAGCAATACGTTTGGTGCTCCCATCAATACACGAAGCAGATACAGGCGTCGTTTTTCGCCACCAGACAGTTTGGAAATCGGCGTCCATTGCATCGCAGGAGGGAACAAGAAGCGTTCGAGCATTTGGCCTGCGGTAATGACGCTACCATCAGCTGTACGTATGACTTCCGCTTCTTCCTTCACATATTCAATAGCTCGCATGCTGTCATCCATATCCTGATGTTCTTGCGTAAAGTAACCCAACTTAACCGTCGCACCAAGCTGAACCTCTCCCTTATCCGGCTGCAGCTTACCTGCAATCAGATTCAGAAGTGTTGATTTACCGCTACCATTTGGACCTACAATACCTACGCGATCTTGTGGTACAGCAATATAGGTCAGATCTTTAATCAACTGACGACCATCCAGCGATTTCGACAGTTCATTGATTTCAATGATTTTGCGACCCAAACGTGTGGATGCCACCGAAATATCCAGCGAACCGTTCGAACTGCTTCCTGTACTTTCTTTCAGCTTCTCAAAACGGTCGATTCTTGCCTTTTGTTTCGTTGATCGAGCTTTAGCTCCACGACGAATCCAAGCAAGCTCCGTACGAAGCAGGTTCTTACGCTTTTGCTCCGCAGAGGCTTCACGCTCTTCACGGTCGGATTTTAGCTCTAGAAAACGGGAATAGTTGGCCTCATAACGGTATAACTGTCCTCCGTCCAGCTCTAGCATGACACTTGCGACACGCTCCAGGAAGTAACGATCATGCGTTACCATTAAGAGAGCGCCGCGCCGTTTCTGTAAATATTGCTCTAGCCAAGCCACGGAGTCCGTATCAATATGGTTCGTAGGCTCATCCAGAATAAGAAGCTCAGATGGCGTAATCAGGGCAGCCGCAAGTGCTACACGTTTCCGTTGACCACCAGACAGCGTATCCATCAGCGCATCGAATTTCACTATACCCAGCTTAGTAAGTACGCTCTTAGCTTCACTCTCCAAATGCCAAGTACCTGCTGCATCGATAGCCTGCCCAATCCGCACCAGTTTGCCTTCCAGTTCTGCATTACCTGGCTCTTTTTCAAGGCGAGACATGATCTCCATATACTCACGCATGGTGGCAAGATCTGGATCATCTCCGGCGAAGACCTGTTGCAGTACTGTATTTGTCGGCTCATAAGGAGGGTTCTGTGCTAAGTACTGCACTCGAACATTATTTCCGATCGCAATTTGCCCACCATCCGGGGTATCCAGACCGGCAATAATACGTAAAAACGTTGATTTACCCGTTCCATTCACACCGATCAAACCAATTTTATCCCGATCGTCCATACCAAATGAAGCATCACTAAAAAGTACTTTCTCTCCATAACTTTTGGAAAGATGTTCCACGGTCATAATATTCATGCTATTTCCTCGCTTGCCTTATATTTTCATAAAACCGGTCGCAGCATGAAGCTGCTATTCCACCGGTCTATCATCCTGACCTAAATTCAAGTAATCCATAGCCCCTTTAATAAAAAGACCCGCAGCGAAACCAGCGCGTTTATACGCATCTTCTTCCTTAAAAGATGGATCGAACAAAATATCCATCTTCAGTCGATCCAACATCCCTATGTAGGACTGCGCCATAAGCTCAGGCTCAGACACTCCGCCCTCCAGCAATACCTTCACCACTGCCTGCATATATTCTTCCATAAAAAGCGTCATATACGCCACAAGCTCTGGGTTATTGTTCGGTGCGCGGAAAAAGAGCTTCGTGTGTCGCTTACGCTCATAATAATAGTAAAGATGATGTTTGGCGATAATTGACAGTTTACCTGCCAAAGTATCACTAGCCTTCAGCTTTTCCTGTAATTGCTGAAGGAATCCCTCACAATCCCGGCGCGTTACCGCCATGAACAATTCTTCTTTACTCTTGAAGTATAAATAAACGGTGCCCTTAGCAATTCCGGCCTGAACCGCAATGTCCGACATCTTCGTTTCGTAAAATCCACCTGAACCGAAGAGCTCGTATGCGGCATCCAGAATGGCAGTATGTTTATGATTGGACGTGCTGCTCATCGGTTCCTCCTTTAAAACATCATCCCACACAATAAGGCAATAGCCCCTCCGACGATAGAGCTAATAGCATTGACTGCATCATTAGTCATCCACTTCCAGCCACGTGCGTATTCAACCTTTTTACCGCAGTGATGTGTACTTTCCACTTCGCGTCCGCAAACGGTGCAACGATTCATCAGCTGAACGGTTGCCCCTAGAATAGAATCCGTGAACGCACCCGCAAGTCCGCCTGTGAGTCCTGCCAATGTAAGCAACAAGAAGGATTGATCTGGCATGCCAGATATCATCCGTAGCAGCCATGAAGATGCACCGATAAGTGCACCTCCTGCGGCGGCGGCCAGCGTACCCAGGCTTGATACGCCACCTGAGGCACCGGCAGGAAGTATTTTACCTGTCAGGACAGACCGAGGCGGCTTCTTGCTGAGTGTACCAATCTCCGTAGCCCATGTATCAGAGGTTACCGTTGCCATAACGCCGATAAATAAAAATTCCCAATGTTCCATCGGAACAATCGCATTCAATAGAACGAAAACCATCCCAAGCCCACCATTAGCAAAGACCTGCCCAGCATCTCGGCGACCTGTCTTGGCATATGTCAGCTCAAGCTCTGCCTTATTATCATGATGAAGCTTAGACAACAGGCTTGAAGAGATGAAAAAAATCAACAATATTCCAAACCAAAAGGCATTTCCAGCACCAAAATAAATGGTCCCCATAGCTACCGCGGCAAGCATGCCGGAAAGGCTTAAGGATTGTTTCCTATAAGCCGCCCCCGCAACTAACAAAGCGCCAAGGGCGCCGATAATCCATAACATAGATTCATCTCCAACAGATGTTTTTAGCCGATCAGGCAAGTCCCCATCAGCTTGTCACCCCAGTACAATTCAAACGAATCTCCTGATACGGTAGAGCCTACACCTTCTGGTGTTCCTGTGAATATCACATCATCTTTACCCAGCCCGTAACGCGCAGCGATAAAATCGACAATTTTTTGGAGCGAAAAAATCATATTTTTAACATTACCTCGCTGAACTTCAACACCATTTTTTAAAACCGTGAAATCCGTTCCTTCCAGCTCTTCCTTGTCAGGAAACGCAATGTAAGGTGTGAGTGGAGCAGCGTTCTTAAAGCCTTTAGCTGGCGTCCAAGGTAGCCCTTTCTTCTGCAGATCATTATGCACATCACGCAGTGTGAAATCCAGTCCCAGAGCCATAACATCCACCAGATCCTCCACACTCATACCCGGTACATAATCACGCGCGATACGTAGCACAAGTTCTCCTTCATAATGAACCTGACCTGAATCCTTTGGAAGCTGAATGACTGCTTTATCGAGGGAAACCGCCGCATGTGAGGGCTTCAAAAAAATGAGTGGCTCCACGGGAATATTATTTCCTAATTCCTCCGCATGTAGCTTGTAGTTCCGTCCAACACAATACAAATTATTAACAGCAGCGCACACAGACAATCAGCTCTCTTTCCCATCGAATTGGATTGTTTATACTTTTAGAAATGTATCGCCCCAAATATCCGGACGGTTTGTACAAATCATTATATCAGAATGCATATCTGCTAAGCGACGCATCTCTTTCCCTTTGTTCACAGTCCAAGCCATAATCTTCACACCTTGCGCCGTCAAAAGCTTAGCCAATCTGGGATTCAAACGTGAAAAGCTGATCGATAAAAGAGAACACTCCAGTTCATGCAGCCTTCGAGCAGGATTACCAAACCTTGAATCAAAAATTAAGCCTGTGCGAAAGTGGGGGTCGATTGCCTTGATTTTTTTCAACACATTTGTGTCAAAAGAGGTCAAAATCACATCGTCCCGCATGCCTTTAGAGGAAATAAGATCCGTTACCTTCTTCTCGATGTCAGGATACATATCGCCCACTGTTTTTAGTTCAATATTCAGATGCAGTCTACCGGAGGCTAATGTGAGCACCTCTTCCAATGAAGGCACCCGCTCTCCCCGAAAAGAACGCCCTTTCCAGCTACCCGCGTCGAGACGACGGATATGCTCCCAATCCATGTTTTTCACCTTACCATGACCATTGGTTGTACGGTCCAGCGTAAAATCATGAATAACAACAGGAACACCGTCCTTGGAGAGCTGGACATCCAATTCCATCCAATGTACAAAAGGCATGGCAATGGCCATCCGGATCGCTGCTAATGTATTCTCCGGAGCTTTACCGGAAAATCCCCGATGGGCAACACATAAATTGTTCATCATAAGGACCTCCCAGGAACCCTATTTTGTAACTTGAGTCACTTTGCCGTCACTGTTGATCTTAACTCGACCAGCAGATAAAGACTCTATTTTTTTCAGCAAAAGCTGTCCGTTCACCTGATTCATGGGCACGGGCTGAGCTAGCTCAGCAGTCATAGGCTTCAGCTGTAATGAACATTGACCTTTTTTACTACATTCCGCCTGAAATACAGCAGTTTCCCAAGTGGCAGGTACCGTTGATCTCGTAAAAATAAAATTACCAGTGCTGTAGGCGATCCACTTGCCTTTGTACGGCTCCACACCTTGCAATACATGTGGGTGACCACCAATGACAAGATCAGCTCCCGCATCGACAAAGCTACGTCCAAGGGTCTGCTGAGTATTATCGAACTGCTCTACCCGTTCTTTGCCCCAATGGACAACTACGACAACCAAATCAGCTTTTTGTTTAGCTGCAGCAATCGCTTTAAGTCCTTCTCTACTATCATATACTGAAGCAAGCCCGGGTTTATTTTTTCCCGCCATCCAATCAGATGCAGGAATCACCCGTGTGAACCCCAGCAAGGCGATCTTAATCCCTTTACGCTCAAAATATTGCGCCGAGAATGCTTCTTTACTATTGAGTCCAGCACCAACATAAGGAATGCCTCTCTCCGAGAGATGACTCAGCGTGTCTCGCAGGCCTTCCTCCCCTTGATCAAGCGTGTGATTGTTCGCCATATTTACTGCATCCACTCCGGCTGCTTTAAGAGCATCTAGTGCTTTGGGCGAGCCTTTGAATACGTATTGCTTATTAGCGGCGCCAACCCCACCCGTGGTCACAGGAGTCTCCAGATTCACAATCGTAAGATCATCCTTCTTGAACATTCCATCGAGCGCGGCATACGAATAGTCGTAACCTTTCTTTTCGAGCAATTCCCCGGCTTTCCCCGAAAAAATAACATCTCCACCAAAATTCAAGGTCACTGTATTGCCAGAAGCCTGGTCATCTGACGGAAGTCCAGACACAGAACCACCATCTGCGACTTGGGAGCTACCTTCATCTGGCGAAGGGGTCTCAGTTGGTACAGGCGCCTGTGTTTCAACATTTTCTTCTCTCTTTGGCTCTGGTGTAGGTGTAGCTTCCGGGGTTACCGTTGGAGAAGGGATGGGAGACTCCGTGGCTTCAGGGGTTGCAGTCACTATAGGTGCTGTCTCCTGAGCAGTACTATCCGGCGTAGGCGAAGCCGTCATTTGCGCCACTGGAGGTGGCTCAGAACTTCCCTTGAATCTGTCGTCCATAAAACTATAGCTGAGCGCCACAATAATCAACAGAAGTAGACCTGCATTGACCCACATCCAGGCCGTTCTGCGCTTACGTTTGCTCTTATGTTTGTTCTTCTGTCTAGAACGCGATCGCGGCGGATACATTGTTTCTATGATCTCCTCTACTCTCAAATTGGTTCTATTATAGCATACCTAGCACCTGTCCCTCCAAATACGAGAGTCCATTAAAATAGTATAATCTAATTTTCAAACAAAAACGGTGAAGCAAAAAAATCTTCGCTTCACCGTTCATTATATAATTCTAACTCTCCCGTAAATGAACAATTAATTCGATATACGCTTTGCAGCGCTTTGTGCTGTAAGCTTAGCCTGCTTAACACAATCGGGCATTGCCACTCCATCATATCCAGCTCCAAAGACATATATCCCAGGAAGTGTGGTCTCAAGCTCTCTATGGAATTTAGAAAGATTGTCAAGATGTCCAACAGGATACTGTGGCATCGAATGTTCCGAACGAGTAATTTCCGTGAATATAGGTTTCGCTGTAATGCCCATGATCTCTCGTAAATCCTTACTCACTAGCTCCGTAAGAGCCTCATCTGGAAGTTGAACATTCTGCTCATCTCCGGAACGGCCTACATGACAGCGCATAAGCACTTTATCATCTGGACTCGTATGCGGCCACTTTGTAGACGTCCATGTACAGGCAGTAATATTGCGCCCTTCCTTACGAGGCACAAGAAAACCTGCTCCAGCATCATCAATTTCGATATCCTTCTTGTCGAAGGCCATGACTAAGTTCGCAACCGATACATAATTTACCGCATCGAGTGCTGAAACATCCACATGTGGACGCAAAAGTTCGGCAGCAAAAGAATTTGGTGTGGTGATATATATTTCATCCGCAAGTAGCCGTTCGCCACTTTCCAGTTCTAGCTCATAACGAGAAGCATTAGTTCCTGTAGCATGTATAGAGACCACCGCAGCTTCAGTTCGCTGTTCTACATCATGTAGTTCATGAATCAAGCCATGCACGAGACTTTGTAGTCCTTTTCGAAATGTCAGCAAAGTGCTGTTCTTTGTGCTCATATTTGTCATGGAGGAATTCTGTTCTTTAATGATTCCACGAATAAGACCACCATACTGCCGCTCTACTTCTCCAAATTGCGGAAAGGTAGCCTGTAGGCTGACTTTGCTTAAATCCCCAGCATACATACCGGCTAATAGCGGTTCGGTCAAATTCTCCATCACTTCAGTACCTAAACGTCGCTCAATCAGCTGTCCGAGGGATTCATCGTCATTACTCCGCTTAGGAGGAAGGATCAAGTCCATCAGCGCGCGTATTTTGCCACCGAATGAAACCAGAGCACTTGATAGAAATGGCTTTAGTTCAGTAGGAATTCCAAGCACAAGACCGGAAGGCATAGGATGAAGCTTGTCACGCTGTAGTATATAGGTCTTCTCTGCCTTTGGATTTGTGTTCACCAGCTCGTGATCTAGCTCTAATTCCTTAGCCAGTTCAATCATCTCTGTTTTGCTAGCTAAAAAAGAATCCGGGCCTTTCTCAATCACAAATCCATCCCGGTGCAATGTTTCGATCTTCCCACCAAGAGTCTTGTCTTTCTCCAGCAGTACAATATCAGGTTTCACGCCAGCTTCTTTGTAAAACTTACGAATGTAAAAGGCGGCGCTGAGTCCACTCAGCCCACCGCCTATGATAACAATTCGCCTAGAGGGACCAGTCATGACTGACCGGCCGACATTTGATTCAGTCTTGTACGAACAACATCGCTCAATACGGACATGTACGCAGGATCGCTGTTTAATGATTCAATCCGCATAAGACGCATATCCAGCTCTGAAGCTACGGCTGTTGCCTCGATATCAAGATCATACAGCACTTCTAAATGATCGGATACGAACCCGATCGGTGCCACTAGAACATACTCTACCTGTTCCTTGCTAAGCTGCTGAAGTGTATCCAGAATATCTGGTCCAAGCCATGGTTCAGCTGTCCGTCCTGCGCTTTGCCACGTAAACTGCCAATTGGTTATCCCCGCTTGATCTGCAATAGCTTTTGAGGTCTCCAATAGTTGATCTTTATAAGGATCCCCCATAGCTAGAATACGCTCTGGAAGACTATGCGCGCTAAATAATACCCTTATCTCATCGCGAGTAGCGCCTGCTTCGATATATTGATCTATTTTCGCAGTTACTCTCCTGCTTAGAACATCGATCAATACTGGGTGCATATGGTAGCTCTCCACAAAACCCATGTTGATTTTACATGCATCAGCCTTTTCCTGAGCACGTTTGATGTAGCCACCCACGCTCATGCTTGAATAGTGAGGGGCAAGCACAACACCAACCGCTTGTGTAATGCCGTCCTTCGCCATAGCCTCGACGCCGTCCTCAATAAACGGATAGGCATGCTTCAAACCCTGATAGCAGACAAATTCAACATCCGCCCCAGCTTTATCCGCGTTTAGTGCTGCCTGTAATGCAGCTACTTGACGGTCTGTGTTCTCCCGCAGCGGGAATACACCCCCGACGATCGCTTCATAGCGATCTGTTAATTCTTTAAGCTGCTCCGCTGTCGGCGGATTACCTCGCCGAATATGAGTGTAATATGCTTCAACGTCTTCTAAGCTTTTAGGAGTGCCATACGACATGACGAGAACACCTATTTTTGCTGTCACGGATTCCATCCCCTTATAGATTTAATAGGCTATTTTTAAGAACGTAGTTTGGCTGATTCTTTCAATACTTCCTGTGAATATTCGTGAATATATTCCGTTAATTCTCTAAGCTTCTCTAAAGAAGCCTCCGGGAATAAACCATGACCCAGATTGAAGATATATCCCGGCTCTTGTACCCCTTCATCAATTAACGCTTTTGCGTGCTCCTTCAAGACGTCCATCGGCGCTGTAAGTAAATACGGATCCAGGTTGCCTTGAATCGCAAATTTCCCACCTGTTCTGCGTCGACCTTCGGACAAGCTCACACGCCAGTCCACCCCGATTACATCCGCTTGAAGCTTCGTAAGACTCGGTAGCAATTCGCCAGAACTTACGCCAGGAAAGTATATTTTCGGTACATCAAGATCGGATAATTCGGAAAAAATACGAGAAACCGTCGGTAACACATACTTTTCAAAATCGCGAGGCGCAAGGGCACCGACCCAGCTGTCGAACAATTGAAACGCTTTTCCACCACTACGAACGTGACTGCGGAGGTAAGCGATAATCATATCGCCGAGCTTGTCCATTAGCATTTCCCAGACACGGGGTTCACTGTACATTAGCTCTTTAGTCCGAATATATCCTTTGGAAGGTCTGCCTTCGATCAGATAGCTGGCAATTGTAAACGGTGCGCCTGCGAAAGTAATCAAGGGCACGTCCAGCTCCTTATCCAGAATTGCAATCGTCTCCAAAATATGTCCGAGATCGCCTTCAACATCAATGGGCTTCAGTCTCTCGACATCTGCTGCAGAGCGAATCGGATTCTCGATCACAGGGCCAATATCTTTGACGATATCAAATTTCACACCGATAGAAGCGACCGGATTCATAATGTCTGAATACAAAATGGCCGCGTCCACACCTAGCTTGCGCACAGGCATCAAGGTTACTTCAGCCGCCAACTCAGGCTGTTTGCAGATTTCAAGCAATGAGTACTTTTCCTTGATTTTACGGTACTCGGGATCATAACGGCCGGCCTGCCGCATGTACCATACGGGAACGTGCTCCGTATCCTGCTTTCTGCAGGCGCGGATAAAAGTGTCGTTGTAGGTCATGATAAGATCTCCATTATATTTTATAAGATTTTTTAAAATAAACGCTTACCGTCCTAATAAGGACGCCGATGGCGTTTATGCTTGATCGGCATACTTACTATTATGCCCTTTTTAAAAGGTTGTAACAAGCAAAACGAAGATCGTGGAATGACAATCCTATGACATTACTATGACATGTATTGCACTTTTGAAGCTAAAAAAATGATATACTGATAAAATGTCTATTTTTCTGTGAATCATGTATTTTCTGAAATTCTTTGAAAGGAAGTGAAAGCACTTTGAAGAAATGGGAGACATGGAAGGTCAACCTCTTAGTGCTTTGGTTCGGACAATTCTTGGTAAATGCCGGAATGACAATGATTACACCGTTCCTGACCTTGTATCTTGCTAAGGATCTTGGAGTTCAGGGTGAGCATGAAATTGGAATTTGGGCGGGCCTTATTTTTGCCGCAAACTTTTTAACTTCTTTCATTTTCCAGCCACTATGGGGAAAACTTGCTGACAAATATGGACGTAAAATCATGCTCCTGCGCTCCAGCTTTGGCATGGCTATCGTTATGGTGTTGATGGGCTTCGCACAATCCCCTATGCAGCTGCTCTTACTGCGACTGCTAAACGGTACAATCTCCGGCTTCAATCCCGCTTCCATCGCACTCGTTTCGGGTACTACTCCGAAAGCACGTATGGGATTTTCGATGGGGCTAATGCAGTCGGGTTCTGTTGCAGGTACCATCCTTGGACCACTTATTGGTGGTTTTCTTGCTGATTTAATCGGATTTCGTCCGATCTTTTATGTCGTTGGCGCCTTGCTCTTCATCGCCTCTCTGCTGGCACTGTTTCTCGTTAAAGAGAAATTCGATCGTGCAGAAGCCGCACAAGAGCCACAGGTGTCAGTAATGGAGGGCTTGAAGGAATTGATCAAGATCCCTCAGCTCCCGGCGCTGTTTGGTGTAACCTTTTTGCTGCAATTTGCAATGATCAGCCCCATGGCCTTGCTGCCACTTTATGTTGAAAAGTTAAATGGGCCTGCTGAGAATATAGCCTTTTTAGCCGGAATGGTCAGCGCAGTTACAGGGATCTCCAACATGCTGGCTTCCCCCTTGCTCGGCAAGCTGAGTGATAAAGTCGGCGCACACCGCATTCTGACCTACGCGTTAATCGGGGCTTCGCTATTCCTGATTCCGCAAGCATTCGTTACTAGCGTGTGGCAGCTAATTATTGTCCGTTTTCTCATGGGAATTTTTATGGGCGGCCTATTACCCAGCGTTAATGCGCTTATCCGGTCATATACCCCTGACGGGAAAGAAAGCCGCGCATTCGGCTTCAACGGCAGCACATTGTCACTGGGCAATATGCTGGGAGCTATCATAGGCGGCTTTCTATCTGGTTATATTGGTATTGAGGGACTGTTTATCATCTCCGGAAGCTTGTTGCTGTTAAACACCGTATGGGTCCGGGTTAAGCTATACAAAGCTACTCCGCCACGGCTATTTCGCTAATTTTCTGCTATTTCACCATTGCCAACGCCAGTCCATCATAGGCTGGCAGACAAGTGCTGATCAGACGGTCATCGGTGGCGATCATTTCATTGAAATGCCGTACAGCCAGAATGGCAGGTCCATTTCGATCTGTATTTAGCGTCCGTCCGCGGAGAAAGATATTATCACCAGCAATAATCGCTCCTGGATTAGCCATCTTGATGGCATATTCCAAGTAATTGGTATAGTTAATCTTGTCTGCGTCGATAAAGAAGAAATCGAACTTAGCGCCCTCTGCTTCAAGTGCCTTCAGGCTGTCCATTGCAGGACCAATTCTATATTCCGTAGAATCACCGAATCCGGCCAGTTCTAAATTACGGCGAGCAAGCTCGGCATAATCGGCCCTCAGCTCTAGCGAAGTCAGCGTGCCACCTTCAGTGAAGCCGCGAGATAAGCAAATCCCGCTGTAGCCGCCAAGTGCTCCAATCTCCAAAATACGCATGGAGCGAGACAGTCTAACAAGCATAGTGAGCAGTCTTCCGTACCCCGGCTCGACAGACACCTCCGGCATACCCGCTTGGACGATAGCTTCTTTTACCTGAAGCAGGATTTCGTCCTCGGTATAAAGTTGTTCACTGTATTCTTCTTGGGTAAGCATAAAGATTCTCCTTTGATGATCCCCCGTTTTCTCGAATGAAGGGATGACGGGGAAGATTTTATGGTTTATGGAATGCCGGGCATTGTGAAGTGTCCCGCATTCCCCTATACTTGTATGGATGCTTTTCTTATGGTATTGGCTTTTCTTATTGTACTGGCTTTTTGTATTTATCTACAAGTTAAACGGAGTTGAGAGTATTTGAGCAAATTACAATTAATCGCTACTGCCCCTATGGGATTAGAAGCTGTAGTAGCGCGCGAATTAAACGAACTGGGTTATGAGACCACGGTCGAGAACGGTCGTGTATTGTTCAGTGGTGATTATATCGACATCTGTCGCTGTAATTTATGGCTGCGTACATCCGACCGCGTATTAGTAAAAATGGGTCAATTCCCCGCCAAAACCTTCGATGAGTTATTTGAAGGTGTTAAAGCGCTGCCTTGGGAAGACTGGATTCCCGAGAATGGAGAATTTCCGGTTGAAGGACGATCCCATAAATCACAACTAACGAGTGTACCCGCTTCCCAAGGGATTGTCAAAAAAGCTATCGTCGAGAAGCTGAAGCTCTCCTATCATACGGACTGGTTCCCAGAGAACGGACCTCGATATGTGATCGAAGTGATTCTGTTAAACGATATCGCACTTATTACGCTAGACACCACCGGACCTGCTCTTCACAAACGCGGATACCGCAGACAGGCTACAGAAGCGCCACTGAAGGAAACGATGGCAGCCGCTTTAATCCAGCTTAGCCGCTGGAATGGCCACCGTCCGCTATATGATCCATGTTGTGGTTCGGGAACATTGTTGATCGAAGCCGCGATGATCGCTTGGAATATCGCACCGGGACTACGGCGTTCCTTCCCTTCAGAACATTGGCCAGTCATCCCTAAGTATCTGTGGGAGGAAGCTCGCGAAGAAGCTTTCGATGCCGTACGAGATGATTATCCGTTGCAGCTAACCGGCACGGATATCGATCCTGCTGCTATAGAAATTGCTGAAGCCGCTGCTAAAAGCGCCGGCCTGTCCGGAGAAATAACCTTCACCGTGATGGCTGCCGCCAAAGCAAGACCCCAAGGCGAATACGGCTGTATCATTACCAATCCGCCATATGGTGAACGGATCAGTAATGATAAAGAGGTGGAGAAGCTGACTCGCCAGTTTGGTGAAATGATGCTGTATCTACCGACTTGGTCATTCTTCGCGATTAGTCCTTATAAGGAATTCGAACAATATTACGGCCGTAAAGCGGACAAGCGTCGCAAGTTGTATAACGGACGTATTGAGTGTCAATATTATCAATACTTGGGTCCACTTCCACCTAGAAATCCGAAATAATTCGGAAGACTATTACGCCAAGCATGAACGCCTTCGGCGTCCTTATAAGGACGGTAAGCGTTTATGCGAGAAATATAAGAACGGACATCTACCTCGATTGAGGACGGTGTCCGTTTCTTCTTACATACTCAACTTCTGCGCTAGGAGGCTTTAACGTGTCACGAGATCCATTTAGTAGGAGCAGCTCATCCATAACGGATAGAATGATCACTATTGTCCGCTCCCGTTATATTGGTTACATCCTTTTTCTTGTCCTTATGCTCGCTAAGCTAATGTTTCTTCACAGCGGCCTGCATGCTCCTAATATTGATATGAACCGTCTCGACAAGCTCATTGCTCTCGGTTCAGTTATGCTGTTATCATTTTGGGTGTTATGGCTCCCCCGACGTGGACAAACCTTAGCCCTGATAATCATAAACGTGCTCCTGACATTACTTATTTATTCTGATATTGTCTACTATCGCTACTTTCAGGATTTCATCACCGTTCCCGTTCTTTTTCAAGCTGGACAGATGGATGCACTTGGCGGAAGTATCTTTGCACTACTCCGTCCCTCTGATCTCTACTTGTTCGCGGATTGGCTGATATTTCTGGGTTACACCATTTGCGTAGTGTTATTCCGTCGGAACACGCCTACCTATAATAATGGACAGCCTTCCTATTATGCCCGCACAAGTCATTTTCGTCCCTCTTCACGCTTAATGAGAGGACTAAGACGGAGCGTTAACGGGGTCGTTGCATTGGTATTAGGCTGCATTCTGACCTTTGGCCCTATCCACTCTTACGCCACTACGTGGGCCAAGGGTTTATTCACTGGTAACTGGTGGAGCTTGGCAATGTATAACGTTACTGGACTCATTGGATTTCATGGTTATGATATTTACTTGTATGCCAAAGATCATTTAGGCCCGCAGCCTGAGCTTTCACAAAAGGAAGCCAACTCCATGAAGCTCTGGTTCAATGAACACAATGCTGAGCAAAGTGCTCTTAAAGACAGCTTTGGAAAATACAGCGGAAGCAACATCGTTGTTATTCAGGCCGAAGCTTTTATGAATTTTGTAGTCGGACGTTCGATCAATGGACAAGAGGTCACACCTAATTTGAACGCTCTAATCAAAGAGAATACCTACTTCAGTAATTACTATCATCAGACCTCACAAGGACGAACCTCCGATGCGGATTTCGCCTCGAATGGTTCACTGTATCCGCTGGTCTCCGGCTCAGTATTTGTCCGTTACCCGGATCATCAATTTGACACGTTACCTGCCATTTTGAAGTCCAAGGGCTATAGCACCAATGCCTTCCATGCGTATGAAGGAAGCTTCTGGAATCGGCAGATTATGTATAAGGCGATGGGGTACGACCATTTTTATAGCAAAAAAGACTTTAAGATCGACGAGCCCCTAGGCTGGTCATTGGGAGATAAATCATTCCTGCGGCAGTCCCTAAATATTATGGATTCTGCAGAATCGATCCAGAAGCCCTTTTACTCTTTTTTGACTACACTATCTAGTCATCACCCATATTCTCTCCCTGCGGCTAAGCAAGGGCTTGATACCGTGGAGTTTAAAGGTACCATCTTCGGAGATTATTTACAGGCTGTTCATTATACAGATGAAGCTCTAGGTGAATTAGTGAGTGATATGAAGCAGCGTGGGTTGTGGGATAACACGATCCTTGCCTTTTATGGTGATCATGATAACTCGATCCAAGAAACCTCTTATTACGAACAATTTCTTGGTAAAAGCTTAAATAAGCTCGACATGCATCAAATCATGCATCAAGTTCCATTACTCATTCATCTGCCGGGTAATAACACTTCGGTGATTGATTCTAATCCAGCTGGTCAATTGGATCTCACACCTTCCTTACTCCATCTGCTCGGGATCTCACAAGATCCATATTATCTCATGGGTAATAATCTGTTCAGCGGCAAAGAGCGACTTGTGACACTGCGAACCGGTGCCTTTGCCGATGCGAAGCGCTCCTATCTTCCAAGTGAAAATGGACAATTCAACAGCGGCACCTGTTATAGCCTCGACAGCCGCGAAGCCATTGACGTTGCGGGGTGCAGCACCGGGTTCGAGACAAGTAAGCAACGACTGCAAATCTCAGACGATATCATGAAATACGATGGCATCAAAATGCTCCGAAAAGCAGAATCTGCACCATAAAAATTTCATTTATAAAACAAAAAGCCCTAAACTCCGTCATCAACACGGGTTTAGGGCTTTTTAAGTTGATGGATAAGACCTCTGCATTATTTCTGAACGGCCGGTTGCTTGATAAAAGTTTCTACCTTCTTCAACACTTCTTCCTCTGTTGGAGCACTCACATAACGACCATTAACATATACAAAGGCCCGTTTGCCACATGGACCACAGTACGACTTACAGCCGACCTTGATCTCTGCATCAGGCGCCATCTTTTGCAGTTTGGGTATGATACTCTTCAATTTCATAAAATTACATTCATCGCACACTTGTAGATCGTTAGCCATGGAGCAACCCTTCTTTATGTCCCAAATTTAAGGCGAAACGTTTAGTGATCGCCGTGATTACCTTTAGACGGATTAGTAATAACAAAACCTTCTTCAGGAAGATATAAATAATCAACGACCACACCATCAAGGAGCGGTTGATTCGGATCAAGAATAACATCGATTTCTTTATCTGTCGAGACTACAACATCATTCTCATTAGGCGTGTCCAAATCCAGTCCGTAGTGAGCATGATCACCGTGAGCATGCGTAATCGCTACGCGAAGCTTCAACTCGCTGTTTCCTTCAAGTTCCATTTGTTTCTTTATCACTTTAGCCGCATTGCGGGTAATTTTGACCTTCATCTATCATCCATCTCCTAGTACTTAAATTAAATACTCAATTACCTATTTTAAAGGTAAATGATATCTAAAAGCAACTATATTAACAAATTAGATACACAATCCGAGGTAGATCCTCACTTCACTGCCTCATTTTCCGGCCTGAAGTGCCGGGTATTTCCGTCCCATCCGTGACACGAACCAGCCCATAAGAAGCATCGTCACACCAATATCATCGATCGGTAAAAAAGGCATAAAATCCGGCAACACCCAATAGAGCAGTACTGGGATTGTGAATAAAAGCTTGTCCCCTATTGCGACTTTAGGGGAGATCACATATCGCCAGGAACTACTGAAGATAGTAGACCATTGTTTCAGTGACAGCAGTTTTTTCAGTTTCATAGTGACCCTCCTCCCAAGTAAAAAGGATACAGCCGCGGATAACGTGTAGTGACGACAGCGGCCATACCCTATGGTTTATGTTACGCAAGTTTACTGTAATTGTTTCATAATTATTTCACATTGGATAGTATCGTTCCCAAAATTAGACCCGTTTCTAGCGCCATATCCTCAAAATCTGCCAGTGGCAACGGATTTTTGCCGATCCCCAGCTCTACTGTAAATCCTGGTTTACGAAAGGTCTGGATGAACCAATCCTTATACCCGGCATCGCTGCCAGTTAATTCGACTGCACGATAGCTGCTCGCAGCGGCCAACCGTGTTGCTAATTCGCGGCTTTCGGGAGGTTCATATCCCCGGTAATTCCAGTAGATCTCTCCCCCTTGGCTATGCAAAGACACTGCAGCTTCTCCGGGCGCGTTCTCAGCAAGTACCGCTAGAGCGGCTGCCTCAGGTTCACTTAGCGCCTCAGGACCACTGTAATCACGCGGAGAGGGCAGGATTACTCCACGGCGTTCCCGTTCCTCTTCCCAATGAGCAGGGAACTGATCCCCGAGATCCACACCGCGTATATTGGCCTTCCAATGGCGAAAACTCCGCCGTCCCCCGTTCCATTTCATAAGGTCCTCATAATAAGGGTGGCCTGGTAAAACGCCCTCCTGCACTAACTCCACGCCGTCAGGGTTAGCCATGGGTACAGCCCATAGGGTCCAATTATTGTACCATTCCTCTGGACGATGACCATTCCATGCCAAACCTTTAGCATAAGCTGCTGCATACTCTTCTATGAACGACATCAGGCAAGGCGAGGTCAGCCATTCATTAGCATGTAGAGCCGCATTAACATGCAAATGGCGGGTTCCATTGCCTATTTTAAGCACATGAATTGGCTTGCCGAGCACACTGTTGCCAATTGGATATGCTTGTATAAAAGGATATTGTGCAATCAGACTGCTGATATCGTTCTCAACATCAACCGGACCGTACTCTCCACGTAAGAATACCACTCGCTCTGGAATCGGAGGCGGAATGACGAGCACTTTTCCCGGTGTACAAAAGCGCCCTGAGGACACACCTGGATTAAGCTTCTCCAAATCATCTAAACTCACATTGAATAATGAGGTTATGCGTTCAAGATCGTCCCCTTCCTGCACCGCATACCTTTTACGTGGCGAAGACGGCAGAAATAAAACCTGACCCGGATATAAATAAGACTGTCTCCCAACCCATGGATTGCCTTGAATGACATGCTCAGGGGTTAATCCATGCAGGGCGGCAATTCGGCTTACGGTATCTCCCCTGCTTGCAATATATTGTCGCATTAGGTCTCATCCTCTCGGCCTTAAATTGCTGATACGGTGGATACAAAAATAGCAGCAAACAGCACTTAACTCTATTGTATGCAAGAGCCACTACCCTGCATGAAGGAGAAATGAATCACAAGAAAATAGGCTGGGAATTATGCTTCCCAGCCTATTTTATCTTACACTCCGTAGAGTTTGTCCCTATTCAATTCAACATTGCTCTGTTTATAACGTGGATACTTGCCATACTACTGGGGTACGTTTAATTTGTTCTCCAAGCCAGTCTCGGGCAATTCGCTGAAACATTTCAGCATCACCACTGCAGAAGAACTGATGAATTGGACTTTCATCCCCGATGGACAGTTTGCCTTTATCGTATAAAATCGTGCTGATCTCACGAGCTGTCTCATCTGCGGAACTGATCAGTTTGACTCCCGGTCCCATGGTCTCTCCAATAGGCTCAACAAGAAATGGATAATGAGTGCATCCTAAAATTAAAGTATCGATGTTATTATCTTTAATGCCTTCCAATGCCTGCTCTACAATTTCATAACTTATCTCAGAGCGGAACATGCCTTGCTCAACGAGTGGGACAAGTGCTGGGCAGGCTTGACTTACAACCTCAACAAAAGGAGACAGCTGCTTTAGTGCGTTAGTATAAGCCCCACTGCCGATGGTTCCTATTGTACCGATCACGCCGACATGTCCGCTTTTGGTCGCGCTAATTGCAGCACGGGCTCCGGGATGAATCACCCCAATGACAGGGATAGAGACCTTGGCTGAGATATAATCGAGTGCCGCTGCTGTTGCGGTATTACAAGCGATAACAATCATTTTAGGATTAAACTGGATCAAATAATCTACAATTTGTTCTGTAAACAGTGTTACTTCCTCGGTCGAACGGGGTCCGTACGGAGCTCGGGCCGTATCTCCGAAATAAATGATTTTCTCCCGCGGGAGTTGCCTCATCACTTCTTTGACAACTGTTAGCCCTCCCACACCTGAGTCTAATATTGCAATAGCTTGCTGCACGAACACACCGCTTCCTTCTACTTGTTTTGTGTAGCTTATGTAAGCCGAAAACAAAATGTACCTGACTTTCAGCCCCAATTGCAGATATTACTCCTTTTGGACTCTTAGTTCAAGCCAAGACTTTTTCCATCATTTAACAGGTCTATAAGAATGAAATAAAAAAGCCACCTTCCGCCCAATGCGAAAAAGCGGCTCTATTAAAAGAGAATAAGTACTTTTTGACCGTAAACCAAACACTCCATCCACTGTTTCATTATGCGATTTCGTTATTATCCTTGTCATCTGGCTGAGCTTCTTCAAGACTAGCTTCTTCACTGCTTACTTCTTCATTTACAGGCGATACCTCTAACTCCGTTACCTCTTCCAAAGTGGCCGCTGCCTCTTGAATCGTTTCTTCCGTAGCAATTCCACTTACTGCTACAGTAGCAGTATCTTCTTCTGCAGCATTAGAACATGATTTGCTCCATTCGCGAACCTCATGGACTACATGACCTAAAGAATCCTTAGCTTTGTCATACAGCTCAACGCTCTTGTCTCCAGCCTGCACGGCAATTCCCTGTACCTTTTCAATGCCAGCAGCTGTTCCTTCCGCAATATCCTTGCGCAGCTCTTTACCTGGCTTAGGCGCGAACAGAAGTGCTGTCACTGATCCAACCACACTTCCGACTAAAGCTCCCCATAACAAACCTTTTGTGTCCTTTTTCATCGTTTCATCTCTCCTTTAAATTCATTGCTCCCCGCTCTACCGGGCTAATGCCTATATCTGCTATATCATAAGCAGCAGGAGTTTGTCTTGTGACTAATTATTACGACTTTTCAGAAGTTTTGTCTGTTACATTTTTGGGTGCAATTGCGTATCGGCAGCATTGTCCGCCTTCTGCCATACATTCACTTCGTGTAACCTTAGCATCCAGCAATTCCTCAAATAGGCTATGCTCGCATTGACAAGCTTTACGATACTGAGTAGCCACCTGGCGAATCGGGCAGTTGTATTCTTTTATGACATACGAACCATCCTCTTCTCGGTTCCACTCTGCCATATACCCACCAGCGTTTTGGATCGACGATAACTCAGCTACTCGCTCTTCCAAATTCCGGCGTTCCATCATCGGTGCATACTGGGTGAGCATCCGGCGACGGCGTCCCTCAAACAATGTATTAACAGCTTCCAATCCACTGCCATAATCCAATTCACGCAGAAGCTCCAAAGCCAGATTGTGATAGCTTTTTGGAAAATACTCTTCGGACTTCTCCGTTAAAGAATACATATGTAAAGGCCGCCCCATCGCTTGCCGAACCACTTTTGTCTTAGCAAGTCCCTCCTGCTCCAGCTGAAGCACATGACGACGGACACCCATCTCTGTAATTCCCAATTCTTCTGCCAGCGCGCCGATGGTCAGTGGTCCTTTCGTCTTCAGGAGCGTCATAATCAAGTGTCTTGTCGATCCATTTTCCTGCCCCATCTTCATCATAAAGGAACCCCCTCTCTTTCACGGCTACCGCCTATTTTATATGATTCTATCTTATGCTATTATAGCGTTACACCGGACCCAAGTTCCTGATCCAAATAATTCCCTACTTCAACAGCAAACTTCTCTAGCACCTCTGAAAGGATTGGTGTGAGCGGGTGTAGTGCCTTTCTTTCCCAGGCAAAATAATCCTGCACGAGCGGCTTACGAAGTGCGACAAGCTCTATCAATCGCTCGTAGATCTCACTTTTACCTAGCACTTTTTCTTCATGTATGATTGAAATGATATCCTCATAACTTCCGGCATCACGCATAATAAAACCGTCAATCAAACAACTACCAACGTCCGTAACCACCTCTATCGCCAGATGAAGGCAGCGTTCTTGTATTAGTCCGGTTAAAGTATTGCCATCCCATGAAGCTGTTACAGTCCTAAGACCCGTGGTTATATCTGGGATTTGAGCAAGAATGGTTTCGATTTGTTTGCGGTTGACATAATACACAGCAATACCCCCATGTCAAAAATAGTTAGAGAAATCTGCATTATCCCTACTTACCGCGTTTGCCGCGGCGTTTCAGCCAGAAGAACATAATGAAACATGCCGCAAGAAAAACGACCAAATAAGTTAACGCTTCCATCGGATACTCGAGCTCACGCATTCCTGTCACCGCTTCCGGTATAAAATGATGATGCTTGTTAATCAGTAGATCACTTAAATTACGTAATCCACAGCAATTGAAAGTTCTTTAACTTCATTAATATGAGCTATAACTTCCTTATGCGCCGGATGAACCTGATAAGCCTGTAAATCATCCAGAGAAGCTACCACCGTAACTAGAGCAATATCAAAGGATCGATCAGAATGAATGATATCAGCACCCACTTCAATCGAAAGGAGCTGCGGGATTTTACCTTCCATATTTCGCAGAACGGCTACCGTTGCCGCAACGCCTTCTTCGGACCGGTCCTTCAATTTAAAAAATACAATATGCTTGATCATTCTATCTCGCTCCCTGTTGTAATATTGTAATTAGATATTAAAAATATATCATAAGCGTACGCGTTCTGGAAGAAACTTAAAAAGTGATGTCAGAAATAGCAGCATTAACCATTGCCGATGTATATGAAAGTGTTGTAGTATATTTTTAAAAAATCGGAGGAATTATGCCTAGTAACCAACAAGAAACTCATAATATCCAGGCGTGGTCTCTGATCAACCGCAAATATCTTGGACAAGGCGTTCGTGTAAAAAGATTCCGCCGTCCAAAGCGTAGCCAGATTAGAAACCGTGTGTTACTTGCTGTATTGATGGCTAAGGATATCAAACTTTCACGACTCGCAGAAGATCTTGGTATATCCTCTCGCAGCGTAAGCGCCTGGGTATACGAAGGTCGTATCCCTTCCAACAATAACATTGACAAGACCTGTCGCCTACTCGGGTACCCGCCCCACATTTTGTTCAATGAAGCACTGATTCGTCAGAGTCCAATTGTATGTCAACCAACTCCTTCACGATTTATGAAAAGAAGTATTACCAGTTCGCCCCGCAGCAATGTGATTCTAACCGGCCTCTGTATGGTTTACGATTTTTCCGTAACCGATGTAAGTATTTGGATAGGTGTTCATCCCGGGACGTTTCGAAAATGGTTGCACAGCAGCCATCTGCCTACCCCTGCTCTGCAGGAAAAAGCCGAAACCTTCTTCCGAATTCCACGCCATATTCTATTTGCAGACTGCGGAACGCTCTAATGTGATCCTATCGCTTAATAAGTTCAAGGCCAGCCCTTCTTCCTTAATTAGGAGAAGGGTTTTTTGCCATATTTTTTTCTTAAAAAAGGGTCATACTACTGTTTAGGTACATTGTTCAGTACTAAAGAACGGAACAGGAGGCGTAAGATGAGACTTGACGGAATACTATCTGAAGGCTACACCGATACTTGGGACGTGGCCCCCGGTGTCATCGGACTACGAACCATGTTCGTAAATTGTGCATTCATCGGCCAGCCCAATTCGGACTGGATCATTGTAGATACGGGACTTAGCTCTTACACAAACAGAATTATAGATTATGCTAAGGAGAAGTATGAGAAGCCTCCGGTGGCAATTATCCTGACTCATGGGCATTTCGACCATATCGGGGGTGTGAAAAAGCTTATTGAGGAATGGAATGTACCCGTGTATGCTCATCCACTAGAGCTTCCTTATCTAACAGGTAAAGCGGATTATCCTCCAGCCGATCCGGCCGTAGGCGGCGGGCTGATGAGTATGGTGTCCTCATTATTTTCACACCATGGTATCGACCTTGGATCAGCCATACATCCATTACCCGAAGACAGAACCGTCCCCGGAGCAAAGGGCTGGAAATGGATCCATACACCTGGACATAGTCCCGGACATATTTCACTATTCAGACCAGAAGATAAGGTACTGATTGCTGGTGACACCTTTCTTACAGTCAAACAAGAGTCCGTATTCGCAGTAGCTACCCAGCATCAGGTGGTGCACGGTCCACCCTCTTATTTCACGACGGACTGGGAAGACGCGGAAAAGTCGGTCCGCACACTTGCGTTGCTAGATCCTCATATCGTTCTCTCTGGACATGGGGTGCCTATGGAGGGTGAAAAATTATCTGCACAGCTTGCTCATTTATGCAAGAATTTCAAAGAAATGGCGTTACCGGGTCAAGGGAAGTTCGTGTGATTTCCTTGCGGGATCCCATTTTGCTGAAATAGCCAATGCGCCCCCGCATCATTCAAGACTACACTCTATACCAATATTGATATATCTCCTTAAATTCGAGCTTGTCGTACAAAGCCGAAGCTCCAGTATTAGCTTGTACAACCTGCAAAAAAGCGGTTGTTGCACCCTGCGTCTTGCCCCAGTGTAGCAATGCAAGCAGCAGTTGTTCCGCCATACCTTGTCTACGCTGATCGGAAGCAGTGATAATATCAAAGAGACCTATGTAGCCGTTCTGAATAACACCCAGACCACAAGCGGTAGGAACGCCATTGTTAAACAACAGAATATAGCCCTGCTGCAAAAGACAAGCGGATAACATTCTAGTTAAGGTGCTCCGATTGTCTTTTGAGAGCGCAGAGAGCTTTGTAAATGCATTTAACCACTCTTCAGTCAAGCTCTCCTGAACTTGTATCTCATATCGAAGATCAGGAGTAGCTAATCCCTCCAGTTCTAATAACCTAACAGATGATGGCTCGACAACTGTGTAACCACGCTCCGCTAGCACCTCATCCAGGTTCGCAGGCTGGATATACGGCGTTATTTTAAATACTGGCTTTAGTCCAGCATCCTTATAGTACTGCTCAGCAAGCTTAATTTGGTTTGTTAGATCCGCAAGAGAGCTTTCTTCTCCGTATAACGGATTGACCGAATTGGCTCTTTTCGTATATCCAGCTGCTGTGCGCAGAACCCAGCCATTCAGGAGAACACTCTGCTCTGCTGGCCAAGTATTAAGTGTGATTTCTTCAATCGCTTTATACAAGTTATCTCCTCCTTATTAGCCATGTTCCCGCTTATTACGCATCGCTGGCAGCAGCTTCACTGCTTCATCAGCATACGAAGTATAATAGTCATATTCGGGAGACTCCTTACCATAAATGGCTATTTTCCCCTCATTGTTGTAATGGACACCCCAGCCGAATCGCTTCGGAAGTAGAGAGGCTCGCAGGCATGGATGGTTTCTAGAGAATAGCTCCTTCCATATTTCTTCCCTACGGGTCACACGATCTTCTAGCGGAATTTGTTTATGGCGTACATGAACCTCAAACAGAAGCTCTTCATGATTGTATTTGTAAGGCTCATTAATAAGCAGGTCATATTGAATCACATGCGCAGGCGGGAGTGTACGACAAGACATCGGCGGGATTCCCGTTTCCTCAGGACAATCCTCTGCTACACGTATGAAAGTGTTTGTATAACTCATGGGCATCACCTCTATTTTTAATTGAAATATATTCCTTCTATGATAATTCATAGTCACTATAATTGCACAGCAAAAATCCGGAACCTCAACCTCCTGGATTCCGGATTTTCATCTGCTATTTCATCTGAATTTCTATTCCTCAGCCACTGCCGCAAGGAGTTCTTCAACAGGCCACGGAAGCGGATTATTAAACGTTGTCCAATCCTGCTTCAACTCATCTTTCGTCAACAAACATCGATCCAATCTCGCTCCGATTTGTGCTGAGTCCATATTAACACCGATAAACACGATTTCATTCATTCGATCGCCCCACAGCTCGTCCCACTTGGCTTTCATTTCAGGTTCGCTTTCCAATACCTCCTGCTGCTGATCCTCAGGCATTGTAGCTAGCCAGTAGCCGGCAGGTCCGAACTGAATCGAGGGTCCAGCCTGGCTGATACTCGCTGCAAGATCACCCTCTGCGGCAACCCATACAATCCCTTTCGCTCTGACAACTTCCTCCGGCCAATGACTAAAGAAAAAGCTTAACCTTTCCGGATGAAAGGGTGTTCTCCGGCGATAGACAAAAGAAGATATTCCGTATTCCTCCGTCTCAGGCGTATGTGTCTCCTTGTTAAGCTCCGTAATCCAACCGGAGGACAAGCTTGTTTTTTCAAAATCAAATAATCCAGTATTAAGAATCTCCTTCGGATCTACCACTCCGTTAACCGTACGGATCATCTTGGCTGTCGGCTGAAGTTTGCGAAGCACAGCTTCAAGCTTGTTAAGCTCTTTTTCTTCCAGCAGATCACACTTATTAAGCAATAACACATCACAAGTTTCGATCTGATCAATGAGCAAATCCACAATATCGCGATAATCGTCTTCGCCAGCCGTTTGATTACGATCGATCAGACTATCACCAGAAGAGAAGTCATGCCAGAATCGGCCAGCATCCACAACGGTCACCATCGTGTCCAATTGAGCGAGTGAAGTCAAATCAATATCCAGTTCTGGGTTCGCATAAGTAAAAGTCTGTGCCACCGGAACAGGCTCACTAATGCCAGATGATTCAATTAGGATATAATCAAAACGGCCTTCAGCAGCCAGCTTTTGTACTTCGACAATCAAATCGTCGCGGAGTGTACAGCAGATACAACCGTTAGACATTTCCACTAATTTCTCTTCCGTTCTAGAAAGCACATTACCTGACTTCACCAGGTTGGCGTCCACATTCACTTCACTCATATCGTTAACGATAACAGCAACTTTCAAGCCTTCACGGTTGTGTAAGACATGATTTAGCAGTGTTGTTTTTCCAGAGCCTAAGTAGCCACTTAGCACCGTAACGGGGATTTTTTTCATTCCGATCACTCCTATCATTGATTAGCATTTATGTTTGGCATTTATAGCTCTTACCGGGTTTCGCGGTGTAATGTAACTCTTTTCAGGCGTGGACAATATTTTTTCATTTCCATACGTTCTGGGTGATTTCGCTTATTCTTGGTAGTGGTATAGTTACGATCTCCTGTCTCCGTGCATGCCAAAGTAATGATTACTCTCATTGTTCCATCTCCTTTTTTAAATCGTAATAATTACGATTAACATATCGTACACGTTTTATTCACAATCTGTCAACTATGATCTTGTAAAAATTCCAACTCTCTTAATTTTGTGGTCTTTCTTGCGGACAAATCACGTATAGATGGAAATATAAAAATATGATTCTTGTATTTCCAAGAGAATCAGGCAGGAGTGGAGATCATGAAGATACCAGTAATTATTTTGAGCGGGTTTCTGGGGAGCGGGAAGACAACTCTACTGTTGTCCCTGCTGAAAGAGAGCAAGGTAAGAGGTCTGAACCCTGGCGTAGTTATGAATGAGCTGGGAAAAAGAGATGTAGATGGGTATATTCTGCAGGAGCATACGGGTACAACCGTGACTAAGCTACTGGACGGATGTGTATGCTGTAGCCGTAAAGAGGATTTGGCAGACAGCCTGCTGGTACTGCTAAGAGGACGTCCCGATGCTATTTATATCGAGCTTACTGGCGTCGCGAATCCGGAAGAAATCGCCAAAACATTACAAGAAGCCGCACTACAAGAAAGGGTCGAATTGCATTTTACGATCACCTTATTGGATGCAGAAAACGCCTTGGAATATAACAGCAGACTCTCCTCTGACAAACAGCTGGTTCGTACCCTTCGCAAGCAGCTGTCCACTGCTGATCTCATTGTCGTTAATAAGAGCGATCTTGTAGAGCCTGAAACCTTATGGCGAATTGAAAAAGGTGTCCGAAAACAAAATACAGAGGCTGAAATCGTTTATACCCATTACAGCGAAATCAACCTTTCACCGATATTATCAGGAATCACCCCACGTAAAATCATCGCTCCCGCGCCACAACGAGCACCTCAAACCTTTAAAGGCGCAACACTTAAACAAATGAATTCAGAACAGGGAGCTACAGCAGTAAAAGAACGGCAAGAAGAGCCCCACGCTTCTTTTTCCCAAGTGACCGCCATCACGTTAACCATTCCGCAAGCAGGGACTACAATGCCTTCCAAAGAACGGCTAGAGGCTTTCTTTCAAGAATGGGGTGACAACCTGCTCCGTGCCAAAGGCCATATCCTTTTGTCCGAACAGGAACCGGTTCAACTTGTCCAATATGCGGGAATGCGTACAAGCTGGGAGGCATCACGTTACCCTGGAATGCCTTATGTGGTATTCATCGGGATAAATTTAGATGAGGAACTGCTGGCAGATCGGTGGTCCACCTTATTCGAACCTTGACTACCCTTTCCCCTTTAAAACTACTGCCGCTGCTTCTACCGATCTCATTCCTGATTATCATTGGTTTTATATGGGTGCCAAATCAACTGGAGCTACTAGATAACGCGTACATTGACACGTTCAAAACCGGCTTTATCGGGATTTTGCTAGAAGCCTTGCCGTTTGTGTTAGCAGGAGCTTTATTATCCTCGCTGCTTCGCGTCTTTATCCCAGATGAAATGATCTCCCGCTGGATTCCACGGCAGGCGCTTCCGGCCATTTTATTCGCTTGCCTGCTCGGAATTATTTTTCCAGTATGCGAATGTGGAATGATCCCTCTCGTCCGCCGACTAATCCATAAGGGGATGCCTGTCTACGTGGCGATCGTGTTTATTTTATCCGGACCCATCCTAAATCCAGTCGTCTACGGAGCAACACTGACGGCATTTCGCAACCACTCAGAACTGGCCTATGCCCGGATGGGTCTAGCTTTTGTAGTCGCCTGTATTATAGGTTTGATTATCTATGCAACGGTGAAAAAGTCCCCGATACGCCTTAGCGTTCAGCGCGAAACCGATAACACACATCATAATAATTCTCGTGGAGGAAAGTTAGCCGCCGTCTTCGTGCATACCTCGGATGAGTTTTTCGAGATGGGAAAATACTTAATCATTGGCTGCCTATTGACCGCTGGCATTCAGACGTTTATGGTTCAGGACAGTTTGGCAGCGATCGGAGATAAGCCGCTCGGGTCTTATTTTTTCATGATGGGACTGGCATTTGTGCTTTCGCTCTGTTCCACCTCAGATGCCTTTGTAGCTTCCACCTTTGTACATTCTTTTCCAGCAGGAGCACTGCTCGCTTTTATGGTATTTGGGCCGATGTTAGATTTCAAAAATTCATTGATGTTACTCTCGCTGTTTAAGACCAAATTCGCTCTTTATTTGTTCTTTCTTATCTTTTCTAGCGTATTTATCGGAGCCGTACTCATGTCCTTATGGCTGTAATCATAGAGGTGGCAAGCAGATGCTTACCCCATTGTTAGGAGGAAGCGCATGAATGACTCTCGAAGCATCCGATTTCACTATTTGTTAAGGGCGGTCATTCTGCTCGCCTTTGCTCTCTATATTGGGCATTTAGTGCAGCAGGACGCTTTGCATTATTATGTAGCGCCTAAGCTAGCACGCTGGGTTCAGTTATGTCCGATTCCTCTGACACTAATGGCGCTCAGCTTGGCCATTCAAGCCTTATTTGGTAAGGGAAGTGTGCTATGTGACTGCGAGCATCGCCTCCCACATTCCATATTTAAAAGTACAGCGCTTTATGGATTATTCCTGTTTCCACTGCTGCTTGGATTTGCACTTCCTGATCGTGCCTTGGGAAGTATGGCCGCTAGTAAAAAGGGGATTTCGTTCTCCTCTTTACCATCAGAGACTACCAACGCTGTTAGATTCGAATCGATTGATCCTTATCATGAGGAGCTCACCGAGCTAGCTAAGATCTTATATGCGCAGCCTACTATCCCTGTGTATTCTGATATTTTTTCTGAAACACTAGGCGCTATTGACATGTATAAACAACAATTTGAAGGCAAAGAAATTTCCGTTTCCGGTTTTCTATATCGCGATGACAGTGAAACGCCAGAGAATGCTTTTGCCATTGGCAGATTTCTGGTTCAGTGCTGTACCGCCGATGCTACTCCGTTTGGGATGTTGGTTGATTCCGGCAAATTAAAAAGCTTGCCCACCGATACCTGGATAGAGGTTCGGGGCAAGCTTCAAATTGTGCAATATAAAGGCCAAGAAATGATGCAAATACGCGCAGAAGCAATTACACCTATCGCGCAACCAACAACACCCTACATTTACACGAGTGCTGACTCCATAACCGCATGGAAAGCTTTGACGAATACGGCCAAATCTACTAAATAATTGCGTCCAGCTCATCCTCATCATTCACAGATCGGTTAGGGTTAAATACTTCAACCATAATACGGGCGGGTATACAGATGATTTGCTGCTTTGGCCTAGAGATAAACCCCATTTCCAAAGCGATTCGCAAAGGCGCGTCAGAATATGTCATTTGAATCCCGTAATCAAATACCTTTAAGGTATTGTGACCAAACTTCGATTGAATATCTATAATTTGCTCTTCTTTAGTCAAAGAAACGGTCTTGTATTCCTTACCATCAACCGTAATTATAGCTTTCAAATCGCCTTGTTGATACTGTTCATTATGGGTGTCCCACCACTTGATTCCGTAAATCAAACCCGCTGCGAATAGAGCTAAAAAAATGATTACAAAATCGCCACGCTTCATCTTTAACAAGGTATGGATCCTTTCATTGACAATATATTCGTAATAATTACGATTACAAATATATTAATCTTACGCTCTTTTGTCAATGACACTCCTCATCCTTAACGAATCCGAGTAGACCAATCTTTTAATACCCTGTCAAGCTCCTTTATGGAGATAGGCTTGGAGATGAAATCCTGCATTCCTGCACTCAGACACATGTCTTTATCTTCATTTCTGGCAAAAGCTGTGGCCGCAATAATAATGGGAGACAGCCCGAGCTTCTCACGTATGATTCCTGTTGCTTCTATCCCATCCATAATAGGCATCTGAATATCCATAAAGACGAGATCATAATCCTTGGACAGCACAGCTCGAACTGCTTCCTCGCCATTTGATGCAATGTCAGGGAAGTATCCCCTCTTCTTCAAATAAGCCAGCATCAGTTGCTGATTCACAGGATGATCTTCAGCGATGAGAATAGACATCGGTCCATATTCTCCCGTATCAGATGCTTTGGCGTTAGGTTTATTGCTTTTGTCTGTATCCACTGAAGGGTGGAGCGTAACCTTCTGATTCCATTCCTCTTTTGGCAAAGAGACCTCCACGGTGAAAAAGAACTCTGAGCCATGTTCCTCACAGCTCCTCACACCAATCGCTCCTCCGAGCAGCTCCACCAGCTTTTTGCTAATCGCCAGTCCAAGTCCTGTTCCGCCATATTTTCGATTAATGGAAGGATGCAATTGCGAGAACGATTGAAACAATAACCCTTGACTGGCAACCGGGATCCCCAAGCCCGTATCTTTAACCATGAATTTAACGATAATATTTCCTGATTTTCGAGAAGCTTCCAGGCTGGCAGAAATACTAATTTCACCTGTCTCCGTAAATTTCACCGCATTTCCCACTAAGTTCACGAGAATTTGGCGCAATCTTGCCTCATCCGTCACAATGACAAATGGAAGATCAGGTGCAATATTGATAGTTAATAACAACCCTTTTTCTTTGACCTTCGGATAGAATAGCTCACTAACGTTCTGTATCACTTCACGCAAGTCCACCATTTGCAGTTCAAGTGTCATCATGCCTGCTTCAATTTTGCTGAAATCCAGCACTTCATTCAAAATATGAAGCAATGCTTCTCCGCTACTTGTAATGATTTGTGTGTAGTAGCTCTGCTCTTCATTTAGCTCTGTCCCTGAGAGCAAGTCTGCCATTCCTATAATACCGTTCATAGGCGTACGCAGCTCATGGCTCATGATCGCTAGAAACTCCGATTTCGCCCGATCCGCTTCCTCTGCAGACTCCTTCGCTCGCACAATCTCCTTCTCTTCTGTGATATCTCGGAAAACCACTACAGCCCCGATCCGCTCTGCTCCATCAAAAAGAGGAGTCATGTGATATCTGACCAAAAAGCTGGAACCATCTTGCCTCCAAAACACACCCTCTTTCTCATCAAAAGAGCGATTATTGAAGTGCGAGGGAATCAGCGTCTTCTGAATGCCCAAGAATGGCTCATTATCCAGCCAAGTCTGATGAATCGTATGGAATTTGCTGTTCAACCATTCCGTTGGATCGTATCCTAGCATAGTAATCGCCGCTGGATTGATGAACATCGTATCCCCTTCAAGATTCATACCAAATATGCCTTCAGATACCGAATTCAATATTAGAGCATGCTCGTTACTTAACTTCTCTATTTCTTCAAAATGCCGCGCCCGTTCCGCAATGTCCCGGGTTACACACACAAGCTCCCGTCCTCCAAAGGTCTCCGAGTAAATATAGCGAAGTGTTGTTTCCGTCCAAATGTACGTTCCATCTTTGCATAGAAACCGAAAGGTCACAGGGTCGAGCTTCTTCCCTTCCATACAGTTGCTAAGATAGGACACCACTTTCTCCTTGTCTTCAGGATGTATGTAATCTATACCTCTCGTTTCGTACATTTCTTCCGGTGTATAGCCGAACATCGTCTGGCAAATGGGTGATGCATACAGATAGATGAGGTCTCCGTCCGCTGTATTACGTGAAATAAAATCCATTGAATTTTCCGACAGGAGTCGGTAATTTTGCTCACTATCACGCATCTGTTCCTCCATACGATGACGTTCAGTCACATCCTGGGCAATCCCACTGATCTGTAGCACTCTTCCTTCCTCATCTTTAGTCACTTCCCAGTGTACATCCAGAAACTTCAATTTTCCATCCGCACTTTTAATTCGAACCATAACTTCGCCATTCGTCCCATTCGCTAAAGACTGGTGAACCAGCTTTTGAAGTCTAGTAAAATCATCTGGATCAATACAGGAAAGCACTCGTTTGTAATCAAAATAGGAATGATTGGTGTCGTCCAATGAAAAGCCAAAAATGTTACGCATCTCTCTAGAAACCGTCAACCGCGTTTTCGTCGCATCCCATTCCCACGATCCCATTTTCGCAAGATATTGGGCTTGCGCCAGCATTTCCTCATATTTCTTACGCTGCGTAATATCACGGCCGATCGTTAATATCTGCTTGATTTCCCCCTGCTCATCACGTACAATCTGTGAGCTGCTCTCAATCCACAAATAATGTCCGTCCTTATGCCGGGCCCTGCGTGTATACACATCCGTATCAGAATAGAGCTTTCCGTGTTTTGTCATTTCAAGGGCATCTTCTGCGTGATAATACTCAGGTCTTTTCGTACCGATCATTTCATCTGGAGGATATCCTAGCAACAACTCCACTGAAGGAGAAACGTAGTGCAGTGTACCGTCTGGTCCGCCAAAAGAAATCATATCTGGCGTATTTTGTGTGATCAAATTATATAAATGCTGATCTTCCTGAATCTTATCTTCCGCAAGCTTTCGGTCTGTGATATCCGTAAGTTCTGAGATCAAGACAAGGGGTTCACTAGAGTTCTCCTGAAGAATCAGAAATATATGTTGAGCTAACCAGATTATCTCGCCACCCTTACATAAGAACCGTCTTTCTAACTCTATTGCGGTCCCAGGATCTGCTAAGAGATTGTTCAGGATAACGTAATGATCATCATCAGCTACATCGTCTGGATAAATAAGATCTAGATAGTGCATATTTAAAAGCTCTTCTTCAGAATAACCAAGCATACGGCAAAGTGCTGGATTAGATTGAATCAAGGTTCCTTCCTTGGGAGAGACTACAGCAACCCCTATAGAAGACCGTAAGTATAGTTGCTTAAAAAGAAATTCAGACACCTGAGTAGCCTCCTCTTTTGAGATGGGGACAAACTTTATTACAATCTCGTAATCTATTCCAGTATACCTTTTTTTCGGTAATTAAGCTTGATAGCTGAGTCCTAAATGATAGGCGGGTATAAATCAAAGAGATTGCGTGTTATCCTCACAGACAAAAAATAAACAGCAAGTCCCCAACACTCGGGAAGCTTGCTGTTAGTACATATCACAACTTCAAATGACTATTCTCTTATTAAATTCTCTTGCTGAAGCTTCTTAATTTTCTTACGGATAGGTGCGCCTGCTCTTAAAAAAACAAGTCCTAAAAGGATTAAAAGCCCGCCTAGAACAACGTTTATCAAACTAATTCTGCTAGATGAATTAAAATAATTCGTTACCCCAATGAGAATGTTGGCTAAACCAACAATGAACTCTAACCACATGACAGAATTCCAAAGTGTATTGATTCGCTTAAAGTGTTTTATTTTGGATTCCAGATCTGTGTAAATATCAAACGCACCTTCGGATGACTTCTTTCTAAGATAAATCCAGCGAACATAGCTGCTAACACACTCTACTCCATTTTCTTCTAGAAACTTGAGGTATGCCATGCTTTCCGGATGAGTAGGCACATTATCTAAAAGCTCAATTCTATACGTATACTCATTCTTAGGCGAGTCAGTAAACACATATTTACACCAGGAGTAGCTTGAAAGGGCTAACCCTTTGGCAGACATTTCATTAAGCCACTGTTCTTCCTTCTCAAAATCCCAAAACAGCTTGCGAACCACATGTTTCATTTGGACTCACCTCCAGCTATTCTCTTCCCATTGGCAATCAGTTCTTCCAACCGAATAAGCTCCCCCTGAATCACCGTCTTCCCTAATTCAGTAATTTCGTATTCCTTTCTTCGGGAACCTTCTTCCCCTTCTATAGCTCTTATCCAGTTTTTGTCAAGCAAGGTGTTGATAGCTCCATATAAAGTGCCCGCTCCAAGATCCACTCGACCATGACTTAAATCCTTCACATTCTGCATAATCGCGTAACCGTGCATTGCGGTGTATAAAGACAATAAAATGTAAAATACAGCTTCCGTTAAGGCTCCTCTTTCCGAGCTTTCAGGCATGATTCCATCTCCATTCTATTACTGTTAGCGATATATCGGTTACCGTAATAACATTATTACGGAAGCCGATATAATTGTCAATACAAAAATACCTATTTTTAGTAAACCTAACCGATCATAACCACGAAAAAAAGCCTATAGCCCATGGATATAGACGGTTCATGATCGTTCCATTTATTTGTTTAGTTAGGGAGACTAGGAATGTAATTCCCTCAACTTGGATCTACCCCATCTAATTAAATCTATTCCTTCCACTACGCATGGGGTGCATCGGACTTAGAAGCCACTATTTGCTAAAAATAGAGGGTTTCCGCATGCTTTCGGACCCAGATGCCGCTATTCACCCAAATGTACTCCTTTTATACGCAATTGAAGGTCAATAAGAGCGATACGGTCCGTAACTCCAGAAAAACAAGCCGACAATACAGTCCGATATCTTCTCCATATTATGCTCCGAAGCATAGTTACAGTAAGAATTGGACCACCATCACTTTCTTCAGAAATAAAATAGGCTTATACAACTGCCCAAGAGCAATTGTATAAGCCTATTTGATGATGCGGTCGAGAGGACTCGAACCTCCACGATATTGCTACCACACGGACCTGAACCGTGCGCGTCTGCCAATTCCGCCACGACCGCACATTATGTACACCAATGAAATAATCACTGTACATAAGAATATACTCTTTTTTCGGATAAATAGCAACATATTTTTAAATCGATGTACAGATAAATCTAACAACAGCGATATAAGCGATATAACATATTCAAATACCCATAGGCATAACCAATCACAGTTATTCAGTTTATATATTTCACTTATAAGAGGCTGGTATGATACAACATAATTAAAAGAATGTGCTGCATCAGAAGTATCACTGTAATTCCAAACCAGAAAGGACGAATACGTATGAACCAGCAGTGGAACACCGGAACCTATGATACTGATATGGCCTTTGTGTCTCAGTTTGGAGAGTCTTTGATTGAACTTCTTCGCCCCCAGCCTGGCGAACAAATTATTGATTGGGGCTGCGGAACTGGTGATTTGGGAGAAGCCATCGCTGCTAGTGGTGCCACTGTAACAGGTATTGATGCTTCAGCCGAAATGATTCAGACTGCCCGTGACAAGCATCCCCAGCTAAACTTCATCTTAGCAGATGGGCAAAACTATGTGGCGGAACAGCCAGTCGATGCCGTGTTCAGCAACGCTGCTCTACACTGGTTGACCGACGCGAACGGAGCAGCTGCTTCTATCACAGCTAGCCTACGAACAGGCGGACGTTTTGTTGCCGAGTTCGGTGGGCTGGGCAATATCGCTTCTATCGTCACTGAGCTTCCAAATGCTTTTGCCGCTATAGGGTGTAGTGATAAGCTTCAATTACCTTGGTACTTCCCTAGCATCGGACAATATACAACACTACTAGAACAACATGGACTGACTGTTGACCTCGCCCTTTGTTTCGACCGTCCAACCCCACTAGAGGCTGGAGAGCAAGGGTTCCAGTCCTGGCTGAACACTTTTGCTAATGGAATCTTAAGTGTCCTAACACCATCTGAACGAGAAGAAGTCCTCTCTTATATGGAACAGAAACTTAGACCGACATTATTTCAGGATGGCCGCTGGGTGATGGATTATCGAAGAATCCGGGTCGTCGCTTACAAACGCGTCTAACAATGAAGGGCGTGGCTTCTTCCTATGCAACAAAAAAAAGAGTGTACTGGCGCGTGTCCGCACCAATACATTCTTTTTATGACCATCTATCTGCTATCTCCCACATATCGATCGCTACCAGCACCAAGTCCGACAACCAGCAGCAATACGCTTGCACCCAGCAATAAAACAAGCGGCATCGTCCAGCTATTCGTTACATCATGAAGCCATCCGAATAATGCCGGGCCCATTGCTGCAAGCACGTAACCTACGGATTGGGCCATTCCCGACAGTTCCGCTGCTTCTTGAGTGCTTCTGGTCCGTAGACTGAAGAACATCATCACAAGTCCGAAGGCAAATCCTCCGGCAATCCCAAAACAGATCGCCCAGACAGCCATTAAAGCACTGCTTCCCAACCAAATGCCACCGATTCCGATGAAATACAAAATAGCCGTGATGATTACTAGAATACGTTGGTTCTTCATCCGACCTGCCCACAACGGCACGAAGAAAGTAAACGGCAGCTGGGCCATTTGCATTAGTGATAGTAACCAACCTGCATGACTTGATGACATCCCTCGCTCACCAAGGAGAACAGAGAACCAAGCTATGAAGACATAATAGAGCAACGACTGTAAGCCCATAAAAATCGTTACCTTCCAAGCAAGCGAAGAACGCCACATATTTCCACTAGAGATCGACCCCTTGGCCCCAGTCCCTTGATCGAGCTTGCGCATTTGCGGAATCCAGAACAGGGTTGCTAGCGCAGCGATCATAAACCAAATCGCCAAAGTCCCTCTCCAGCCAAATCCAGCATGACTAGCTAGCGGTACACTAATACCTGAAGCGACGGCTGCACATAAATTCATTGAGACGGTGTAGACACCTGTCATTAACCCAATTTTGTGAGGAAACTTCCCTTTAATCAGACCCGGAAGCAATACATTACATACTGCAATAGAAAGCCCGAGTATCGCCGTACCTGTGAACAACAGTCCCGTTCCAGATCCCGACCGGATTAGAATCCCCATAGCAAGCATAACCATTGCAATTAATAACACATTAGCCAAGCCGAAACGGCGAGCTAGCTTTGGAGCAAACGGGGACAAAATGGCAAAAGCCAACAATGGTAGAGTAGTAATAGCTCCTGCTAAAGTGTTCGATAAGCCTAGATCATCCTGAATCATTTGTACCAGTGGACCGACGGATGTGAAAGGCGCTCTAAGTGCCGCTGCGATAAACACAATCCCCAACACTAGCAGCCAGCGATCATATTTGGTATCCGTTAAACCTCTATTCTGAATGTTTCCTTCTCGTTGCGATGCTTTCATCATGTATCCTCCTAAATTGCAACAAGCATAAACGCCTTTGACATTCCTGTAAGGACGGTGAGCGATTACGCCAGAAATATAAAAATGTTTATTACATGGCATTAAGACCTATCATCCACTATTATTATAAAAGTTACAAGCCTTAAGTAATTTTATAACCCTATTATTGACAAAATCGAATGACATCTTTAGTATCCATATAATCAAGACAATTGAGAATCAATCTCATTCGATCTCCTACATATTCCTATAGAAAAGAGTGAACAGAATGCTTCGAAGGTTTTTTTCCTACTATCGTCCGTATAAAAAACTATTTATATTGGACTTCTCCTGCGCTGTTTTTGCAGGTCTGCTAGAACTAGCTTTTCCGGTAGCTGTCAATAAATTTATTGATGATTTGCTCCCGGGTCAAGATTGGCCGCTAATTCTTATTGCGTGTGTCGCGCTCCTAGCTATTTACGCCTTGAATACAGTTATGCAGTATATCGTTACATACTGGGGGCATATGCTTGGCATTAATATCGAGACCGATATGCGTAAAAAAATGTTCGATCATATCCAGAAACTATCCTTCCGATTCTTCGATAATAATAAAACAGGTCACCTCATCGGGCGAATCACCAACGATTTAAATGATATCGGCGAGGTGGCGCATCACGGTCCTGAGGATATATTTATCGCCATCATGACACTTGTCGGTGCTTTCCTCCTTATGGCTGATATTAATCTGAAGCTGGCCATTATTACTTTTATTATCGTTCCAATTATGGCTTGGGTGATCATCTACTTCGGACGCAACATGACTTCCACCTATCGCCAGCTTTTTGGAAATGTAGGTAGTTTCAATGCCCGTATCGAAGATAATGTCGGTGGTATCCGGGTTGTTCAATCTTTTGCCAATGAGCAGCATGAACAAGAGCTATTCGCAGTAGATAACCAAATGTTCCGTAAAACTAAGCTTCTCGCTTATAAAATCATGGCCAAAAGCTTATCCGTCAGCTATATGATGACACGCCTCATTACGATCCTTGTGATGATCAGCGGCGCTTGGTTCTTCATCAATGGCGAGTTGCAAATCGGTGAGTTTGTGGCATTTATTCTGTTGTCCAATATCTTTTTCCGTCCGATCGAGAAGATCAATGCCGTTATCGAGAGTTATCCAAAAGGAATTGCCGGCTTTAAACGTTATCTAGAAATTATTGATACGGAGCCAGATATCAGCGATAAGCCGGATGCCGTAGAGGTAAGTACTTTACACGGTGATATTACCTTCCAGAATGTCTTTTTCGGATACGACGAAGACCGTCCGGTTCTACAAAATATCAGCCTAAAAGTTAAGGCTGGCGAAACGATTGCCTTTGTTGGACCTTCTGGCGGAGGCAAAACAACTATTTGCAGCCTGCTCCCTCGTTTCTATGATGTCACAGGCGGGGCTATCACCATAGATGGCATCGATATCCGTGACATGAAGCTGGAGTCGTTACGTAAGCAGATCGGGATCGTACAGCAGGATGTGTTCCTATTCTCCGGTACGATTCGTGAGAATATTGCCTACGGAAAGCTCGATGCGAAGCTGCCTGAAATCTGGGAAGCTGCTCGGCGTGCCCATCTGGAAGATCTCATTCAGAATCTTCCAGATGGCATGGATACGGTGATCGGAGAGCGCGGTGTGAAGCTGTCCGGTGGACAGAAGCAGCGCCTAGCGATCGCCCGCATGTTCCTGAAGAATCCACCGATCCTGATTCTGGATGAAGCTACTTCAGCACTGGATACAGAAACGGAAGCAGCGATTCAGCAATCGCTGGCGGATCTGTCCGTGGGTAGAACCACACTCGTCATCGCCCACCGATTGACGACGATAAAGAATGCCGACCGGATCATGGTCGTGAACGAAGAAGGCATCGCCGAGCAAGGCCGCCATGAAGAGTTAGTCCATGCCGGTGGCATATACAGCCGGCTGCATCAGGCACAGTATAACGCTTAGGGACGTTATCTGGAGCTTCTGTAGAATGATTGATTCAGCTGCTGAGATTTTCAAGAATAACAAGCCTAGTCTCCACGTTATTGGCGACTAGGCTTGTTTTTTCGTGCTTCTCATCTATTTCCAGCATGAGAGGCTGCACACCACATGAGTCGGGTCCTGTGACCTAGGTACCTACTATCATTTTTAACATCGCTGCTTCTACATTGACGTTCTTTCATGACCACGACCAAAATGTACATGCTCTAATGAGTGAAGTATCTGTGTCCCAATAATTATTATACACTCTATAAAAAAGTTCACCCGGTTGTAGAATGAGCTTTTTTTAGTTTCAGGAGAGCTGAATATACGAATCTTCAAAACCCAACAAGACTTCATTACGCTGCCCCCAGCTAGCCTCTTCCCTTCCCAACTCCGAGACGTAACCGTACAGGCAATCGTCTCTTTGTACTAGACAGATACGGCCACTAGGCTTGCTGTAAACACAGGCTCCTGTGAGTTTTTCTTCAAAAAACTTGCCTCTACTTGTGATACGGTTCACCGTAACAGGGCTAACGGCGAAAAATGCGAAAGGAGCTGCCGTGGCAGCTCCTTTCTTGGTCGTAGAGAAACGTCTATTGAACTTATGAGTTTGGATGATTAAACAACACAACACAAGAGTCGCATTCGAACATGGAGAGAAAAAGTTGCAACAACAGTACTCAGTCGAACTTTTGCAACGATTCGAATAAACGCTTTAAATTATTTAATAATGCGTTTTTTTCATCCCAAGTCCAATCAGCTAAAGCTTCATGCATATTGCGCTCACGGGCGAGGTTAATCATTGTATTGATTTCCTCCCCGTATTTTGTCAATTCAGACACACGAATTCGAGAGTCTGAACTTGATGGATAAGTATAAACCAACCCGGCGGTCTCTAACTTATCGATTTGCCGACTAACACTCGAATAGTTTTTCCCCATCATAGCAGCCAAATCACCAACACTAGTCGGTTGGAGATGCTCGATACCAACAAAGACGCGAAAGGCTGCTGCCTCCAAATTTACACCAGCATCAGCAATCATTTTCTTATGACGGTCTGGCCGATTGATAATGGAAACTAAATCAATTAGCGCTTTAAAAATTTCATTCTCCATTTCTTTTTATCGCACCTTTACTACTGGACGTGGTGTAAGCGGAGCATTCCAAGCCTTTTCGATATTTTCTAGAGCAAACTCTGTTGTGTCAATCTTTATCTTCCCCTCGGCGGCCATCTCAAAAACACCTTGAACAGCGGATAACATATCAGCTTTAGAAACACTCTTATCTCCACTACCTACCAGTTCAATTGTTGATGAGCGTAAAATAGATGAAGGTAAATTTATGTTTTCTTGTCCAGATGAAGTTCCAATGCTTACAAAGCGGGTTACACGATCCGTATTATTCTTAGAAAGAGCTGCCATGATGGCGAATGCGCTATCACCCCAAAGGTAATCCAATATAACATCAACACCTTCAGCAATAACTGGCATTAGGCCGTTTTCAAACATTTTTTGTCCGTAGTCAGCTGTCATATCAAATGCAATGGCCTCATCGGCTCCAAGTGAATGTAGCTTCGATTCATTGCGTCCCGTTACAATGATTTTCTTGGCCCCAAGGCCCTTAGCAATCTGAACTGCTAAGCTACCGGATGCCCCAGTGGCGCCGTTAATCAAAACCGTTTGACCGGATTTGAAGCCAGCCCGAAATACCATTGCAGCCCATGACGACATAGCTGGGTTGGCAATAGCGGCAGCAGTGAGATCATCAATACCATCTGGTAAACGGACAACTAGCTTCTCGTTGACAACGGTTTGCTCAGCCAAACTACCATACGGTGCCGTTGGCAGTGCAAAGTAAACTCGAGACCCATCTTCCAAAGTTCCAACACCGTCAATACCAGCTACAATTGGAAAATTTACTTCTGATGAGTAGTGCTTACCCATTGAACGGAACTTGCTAACTCGACTCAAGGCTGTTGCCGAAACGTTAATTATAACTTGCCCACCTGTCGCAATAGGGGAATCAAAATGACCCATTACGGGAATGGTCCCCTTCTTCTTCACTATTGCTGCCTTCATAGTTATTACACCCAGCTCTCATTCGAAATTATGTGCATTGTGCACATAACCCAATATAACACAAATTATGTGCACAATGCACATTTTATTTCGAACCATTCCTTGATGAATATACTGAGGTCAAAGGGTTAGCTAAATTCGTGCTTCACCGTCGCCAATTGGACACGGTCTTTCAGCTGGACTATCCATATGCAAGGCAGGTCGGTCTTTCTGCATCCAGACTAATTAAGCAATAACTTGCCGTTACTTATGATACGGTTCACCGCGCTGTCTGTAACGGCAAATTTTAAGGCCATTCTTATGGTATGACCTTAAAAGGCGTTTACGATAAGCTCAACCATTAGCTCATCGCCGTATCGCTGCTGGCCTTCTTCGCATCTCTTTCCTCGTGTCCAAGACCGCGCTTGAAAATCGGCAAAGATCTGAAGCTGCACACCGCGGCCGTCCAGTCGTTCCCTGTTGAACTGATTATGGAGGCAAAATCATGGAAGACAATCTCGTACACAACAGGTTGACCGTCAATGGCTGGAGCAGGTGCTGCGGCAGCAGAGCAAGTCTGTCTCCGATGTGTTCTATGCCGTGAGAGGTACGCAAAATTAGTTATATTTTGACTACTATCAGGACCACATGACAAACCTATTAATTAGCTACGACCTCGACATGACCCTCATGAAGATCAGTTAATCAATGCCTGCCACTAAACCGTTTAATCGCTTCCTCGGTCACCGGCTCGAAGAGGTTTACAAGGTTGCCGTCGGGATCACGGAACAGCATAGAACGGTTTCCCCACGGCATCGTGGTCGGTTCTTTTACCCAATCATAGACAATTGGCTTCAAGCGTGCATATTCGGCTTCGACATCGTCGACGCGGAACTCGATGATGACAGTGTGATTGCTCGCTGCCACTACGGAACCAGCGCCGAATAGCTGCGCCGTTTGGGAGTGGCCGATTGCCAGGGTACATGCTGGCATAACGAGTTCGGCAAAAACAGGCGCGGGGTGCACCGCCGAAACACCCAGAACTTTTTCATAGAACTCGACGAGACGATTCACATCGTCGGTAATGATGCGTACAGAAGCAAAATTCACAAAATACCATCCTTTCTATACTCCTTTATGTTTACATACCCGATAATAAAACAACGCTACTGACAGCGTTATGTCAGTAGCGTTCTGAAATTTTTCGGGCTTCCTCACGAATCTTATTCCGGAATGATTCAGGCTCCAATACGATTACACCCGCTCCCCAGCCGAGCACCCATTGCAGTAATTCATCCAGTTGGCGTACGCGTAAAACCACATCTAATCCAGCTTGATGCTCTTTCATTTCTTCAATGTAATGATAGTTGGATTCCTTCACCTTATCTGCGAGATCATGATTAAATCGAAGATGAACTCGCAAGTGGCGATCATCCGGAGGGGTATACTCTCTTAAGTCAAAATGCACAGGAAGCTCGAATCGCGATTACGCCTGTTTCTTCATTTGAAACAAACGAGGGATAACGAAGCTGATTGACAAGCGGAAGGGGCTTTTCCTTTGTCAGAGAAAGCCCCGAAATTGAATCACAGGCTTACCTTCGTCATTTGATGTAATAAGCTACCCATATATTTCCGATACAATTTATATCTGAATATGAAAGGTTGGGTTGTTTTATATGGCGAACGGATCAAATGAAATAAAAACACTTGATGTTACACAAGTTCTTGACCTAGCTAGTAATAAACATATTATCGACGTATTTGTAACTGATGAGAACAATGAGCAAGAAGTGGTTGTAGCAATAGTTGCTAGGATACGGATTGCTGATATTAAAAACAAGCAAGGTTGGAATGCAACTGTTGTAGATGCAAAAAGAAGTCGCTTTTATGACAGTGTAGAAATTAATACAGAACCTACAAACCGCGTGGCATCAAACGCTGTAAATCTACACACATCTTCAGGAATTTTCTATGGTTCCTATAAAGGATATAATGTTAGAAAGCAACGAGACTATGTCAAGAAGAATGGTAAGAAATTGTTGGAACGATATCAACAGTTCTACTCTGAACCAGTCACCCCTAAAGATCAATAATTTGTTGTAGACAGTTGCTTAACTATCCTCGTTAAAGAGTCCTATTCAAAAATAGAGCCAGACATTCTCCCAAAGAGAATGGCCCGACTCTATATCTGTTAAGATGTGTTTCTATTACCAAAGGTTCAACTTCACCTCATGCAACCTTGTATTAGGATAGCCGATGAATCGACCATACTATATCCGTACTGAAACCAAGGGTTAGACCGTCAGCTTCGTAATATAATCCAACTTCCTCACCTGCTTGCAGCTCTACATCACCGGATAGCGTCACCGTCGCACTACTTAGTACGGTCCTTATAGTTAAAATTAACGCTATATTGACGTCCAAGATAGGCATATAACCTTTTATTAATTCAGTGCTGCCATTCTTCTTTACGGTAAAAAATGGATCAATGCCACTTCCTAAGCTTATACTAACTGGAACGTTAGTCTTATAGTTAACAGTTGCATGTATAGCATACTTGCCAGTGGCCGGTGCCGTAAATATCCCTGTAGCAGGATTAAATGCAGGGCTTGCGTAATAAGGGGACGCCTCACTCCAATTCGTAAATAGCGTGCTACTAGCGATTGAGTATGTCGTACCCGTAACAGAAAATCCTTCCGAGGTAAAAGAAGTCCCCGCTGGCCCTGGATCTCCTTGTGGTCCCGCCGGTCCTGATGGGCCTTGTGCTCCCGCTGGCCCTGGATCTCCTTGTGGTCCCGCCGGTCCTGATGGGCCTTGTGCTCCCGCTGGCCCCGGATCTCCTTGTGATCCCGCCGGTCCTGATGGGCCTTGTGCTCCCGCTGGCCCTGGATCTCCTTGTGGTCCCGCCGGTCCTGCTGGGCCTTGTGCTCCCGCTGGCCCTGGATCTCCTTGTGGTCCCGCCGGTCCTGATGGGCCTTGTGCTCCCGCTGGCCCCGGATCTCCTTGTGATCCCGCCGGTCCTGATGGGCCTTGTGCTCCCGCTGGCCCTGGATCTCCTTGTGGTCCCGCCGGTCCTGCTGGGCCTTGTGCTCCCGCTGGCCCTGGATCTCCTTGTGGTCCCGCCGGTCCTGATGGGCCTTGTGCTCCCGCTGACCCTGGACCTCCTTGTGATCCCGCCGGTCCTGATGGGCCTTGTGCTCCCGCTGACCCTGGACCTCCTTGTGATCCCGCCGGTCCTGCTGGGCCTTGTGCTCCCGCTGGCCCAGTCGCTCCGGTATCGCCTTTATCACCCTTGACTCCATTGCCTTTAGAATTCTGCGATTCTTGGTCAACCGATGGCTGAGTACTGATGGTGATGGTTTTCATGGTGGAATTCCATACTACTTTTGCACCGAATAATTCGGCAATAAATCGTACCGGTACCATAACCCGGTTCTGAATGATCTTAGCAGGTTGATCGAGCGTGACCTTCTCCTCTACATCACCGACTTTAATGCTGGCGGTCGGGTCGCCTATAATCAGCGTACCCGATGCATCTCCTTTAAAAACCGCTATTGTTTGTGTAGAACTGTTCCAGTTAAGAGACACGCCGAGCGAGTCTTCAAGGACCCTCAAAGGCATAAGCGCGGTTCCTTTATGGACAACGGGTTCGACGTCACTCGGGATTACGCTATCATTAACGATAATAGAAATCTCGGCCACTTGGCCGACCGGAGCCGCCTGAGCAACAGGGACCACAAACAACGTCATTACAAGCACAAGTACAATAGATAATTGCAGTCTTTTTATTTTTATCACTTTACTTTCCCCCATATTTAGTCAATTCGAAGTAGATACCAGCACCTAAATAATTACGAACAGCATTCAATTGTTCGGCGGTTGCAATCTGATAGGGATCACCTTCAAGTCCCGTTCCTCCAGCAAAGCTCACTGCCGCATATGCCTTACCTTCATCTGTCGCGAACAATCCGGGTATACCACTTAGCACCACTAGCTAGATCTATTATAATGGAACTAATTGTATTTAATAGTGACCGCTGTCATCAGTATTGTCACATGACAAATTAATTTAGTAGTCATTTACCGAAGCCGACAACGGAGATTGTGCGAAGATTCATACTCAAAAGCATAATAATTCGCCCTACTTATGATAAGGTTCTCCACTCAGTCTGTACCGGCAAGCTTTCATACTAAAACAGATTATAGTGGACAACCCTTCAATTCATTTGCAGGAAGCCTTTAGCCTGGTACCGCTGGTACGTCAACTTCAACATCAGGCCCATCGTTTACGATGTACACTACTAAAGAACCATTAAGTTCTATTGTCGGACGTTTCGTTTCCCAATCTTCTAAACGCAACTTTAATTCTGTTGATGACTCTGAAAAAAGAGTAAGGGGAGATGCCTCAATCTGAGCAAGCAAACGCCTCACGCTATCTGTTTCAATAATGAATTGAAAGGTGATCATGTGTTGGAGAACGTTTTGAAGTCTACGATCCATGCCTCTGCATCCGAGATTACATTCTTTGCTGCGTCGACGGAAGTATGACGTTCAAGAAATGCCGAACATTTTAAACTGATTCGTTTAACCATGTTTCCGTTCCCATCTTTGATGCTATTTTAGAATGTTTTTCTCCAAGTGTAATTGTCGAAGAAACAAAAACAAGGGAAGACCCAGTGAAGGACCTACCAGTAGCGTACGGTTCACCCTGATTTATCTTCACCGCGGTACATCTGTTCCAAGCTCTAAGTGAATGAACCATAACATAATTCACATCAGTTGTATGGTTGTTATTAAGCAGATTGCGGGGACCATTTATACAGCACGTTCTCTCATACACTTTCGTCCTGCATAATAACCATAAATAAATATCATTACAAAGACGAGGATGCCTCTGAACCATGCGTCAGTAAAAACCATCAATGATGGCATCCCAAGTGCAAATATTAACAATAAAATCCAGTTTATATAGGAGCGTTTGAATCGTCTTTTAAGAAAGCCTTCAGAAATAATATTATATAGAACCATAAGGTAGGACAATGAAGCGAAAATCAAGGAAATCAAGAAAATTTGTTCCGTTACTGTCGCGGCGCTATCAATTAAAGCGATGAGCAGTATAAGTAATAACAAAAATACAAAATTAAAGTAGGTATAAATAAAAGGAATTCCAAAAGGTGCAATCTTCGTTTTTATGTAGTATTCAACACTTGCGGCTATATTTTTATCACTCTTGAATGTTACTGGATCAACTTGTTTAAATTTCAAACTTTAGATTTCCTTTTCTATATCTTTATGTAATTCAAGCAACATCTCCCTTTTTAAAGACTCATTAGTTGTCTCTTTAAACTTAATGAATAATTTTAGTAAATCATAAGGAAGGAGCGTAGAGGCTTTAGATATCTTTTCAGCTACTGTAAAAAGGTCACTTTTTTCATTGAGGTATTTATATATTTCAAATTCAATGTCAGAGTAGATATCAAGAGCCTTATCTACCCGTTGTTGATTAGATTTACTGTTTTCAAGAAAGTTGCTTCTTAGCTCCTTATACATCCAAAAAACTAATACTGTAACTATAATTGATATTGCAGCGGGTGTTGAATCAGGAAATAAGGTTCTTAAAAACTCGATAAAATAACTCATTAAATCACTCCTTTTATTTACAATTATGCTTGATATATCATTTAGTTCCGTTGATACCATACCGACTAAAAGAGCGTATTTTAATATTCCACTATTTTATTGAAAGGTATCGACTAACAAAAAAAGCCTTCTTTCGAAGGCGGTGTAATTAAATTCTTTCTGCTATTAGGATTAAACGCTATTTCAAATTGCTACACTACGCGGAAGCGGAACTGCCCCACTTCACATCAAACAGATGATGTAGCGTAGGATATAACGGTGTATCAGCTTGACGGTCTTCCTGCAAGAGTAAGTAAAGGTCCAGCTTCGTATTATCTTCACCATTAAGTGTGCGGCTGTTCATCATGCGAAGCAATAACTGATGCACGCTGTTCATTGTTGCTGGATGTTCCGGATCCGTCCAGTTGCGATTGGTTTGAAAGAAAACATCCTCGTATCTGTGTAGGATAATCCAGCACAACTCGGTCTGTTGGTCCGAATCTAATGATTCTGGGAATAACAAAGGTAATTTTCAAAATTAATTATTGGGTTTCCGGTTGTGGGATCGTTTATGGTTTCATAAACGGTATAATACTTACCGTCCATACGTTTTTCTTGATGGGTTTTAACTGCCGGCCCACCATAATATTGACTAATCCCAAAGGTCACAGTAATTAAACTACCAGCCCCACCGTCCCCACTGCCTCCTCCAACAAACCCGATATCAGTAAAGGGTTGGCCGTTGCGGGGTCAATCCCTTGATTCATATCAGTTTTGTTTTCGGATAATCGATTTTTCAGTTTGTTGGCATACTGACTATCCGTCGCATAACCAGCTCTTTGGAGTTCGTTAGCAAACTCATAAGGATTTTCTTTGGATAATGCGAAACGATAACGGCTGTTTTTAAGTAGGAAATCCGAATGGTCAGCAAAAGATCCTGCTACGCTAGAGTAGCTCCGGAATTTTGAAGTCGTGGGCACACGTACGCCATCCACTTCTTCATGTGTTCTTGCCAAGCAATAATCACCTTTATATGTTTTATTCGCTTTAATACCAAACAAATTATAATTGCATACTGCGTTTTTTCCTATGGATTCGTGGGAATGAAATTTAGGGAAATCCTCCCCAATTTCATCGATATTACGGTCCTGATTTCAACAATTAGGGAATTTCTCCCTTTAAATTCACCTAATTAGCTCATAACAGTGGATTTCAGGCGATTTATAGGGAGAAATTCCCTAAAAAGCTTAAAATCCAGCGAAAATCAGTAATTTATAGGGAGGTTTTCCCTATAAATCAAACAAAAACACAATCTAAACACTCGCTCAAGCACAAACTATTTTCATCTACACCCAATTCGATAATTACTCCTCCCAAAACTAAGTTTCTTTACGATAGAGCCTCACCGTTTCCTTCAGGGTATCAAACGACCAACCTCATCCATCCCTTAGCATAATTAGAAACTTTTCCATGGTTGTGATGGACGAAAAGTGAATCTCGTATTTCCATTCTTTACGTACAGATGTTAATCAATTACTGGTTTTTCCTTCGAAAATATCATTATCAACATTAAAAATATTAAAATTAGTTGGATACCCAAGTAACTAACAGGAAATAGATAAATAAGCTCTATCTGAGGAATATCAAATTCAACGAAACTAGGATTTGCAGATTTTTCCCCTTGATATTCTTTTAAGTAAAATAGAATTCTCATGCTAGGTAAAGTACTGATAACTAACCATGCAATATTGTACCTTAGCTTCCTCGTCTTTAAAGCCATCACGCAAGAAATATATGTAAGAAATATTGGTGCTGAATACATTAAGAACATCTGCTTTACTATTTCTTCATCCCAATCTTCAGTTTTCAGCTTCAAAAAATAGATAGTTATAAAATGCAAAAATACAACAATTAGAACTTGCAGAATCGCTTTAATCCTAATGTTCTTAAATTCACTTTTACTATACCACCTCTTTATTTAGTAACAGTTCTTAATACCGATAGATTAATCCTCTATTTTCAATCTGTAAAAAACAAATAAAAAAGGAGCCGCGTAAAGAACACGACTCCCTCTTAATTAAACCGCATCAATAGCGGCACTTATGAATGGTGATTAGCGATAAACTGCTGTTCACGTACTTATTTCTTCGCAATATGCACTTTAAGCTGCTTGCCCTTCACCGTCGTCTCTCTCATCGCTTGCAGTACCATTGCACCTTTACCGTTCAAAATATCCACGTAGGTCACATTGTCCTGAATCGAGATAATACCGATATCTTCTGCAGATATACCCTCAAGCTTTGCGATTGTGCCGACAAAGTCCACGGCTCTTAGCTTCTTTTTCTTGCCGCCGTTGAAGTACAGCTTCATGATCTCTTTGTTCAAGCTTTCGCTTTTGTCCTTCTTGCGGACAGGCTGCTTGTTAATTTTCTGCTCGAACGCTTCCTTCGCGTAAGTAACAGCATCGTCCGAAGGAGCTTTCATAGGAGGGATACTGAAGCCAATATAGCCTTCAATGTCCTTCACCCATTTTTGCTCATTTGGAGTGACAAAAGTGATCGCTTTGCCTGTCTTACCTGCACGAGCAGTTCTGCCTGTACGGTGCACGTAGCTTTCTTTTTCCAGCGGAATATCGTAATTAATCACGTGAGTGATGTTCTCGATATCAATGCCTCTTGCCGCTACATCGGTAGCAATTAGATAACGGAACTGCCCTCTTTTAAAAGCATTCATGACCTCAAAACGCTCGTCCTGCTCCATTCCCCCGTGGATCTTATCACAAGGATATTCCAGATCAGCCAGCCCTCTAAACACCGCATTCACCTGTTCTTGTGTACGGCAAAAGATAATACAGCTGTCCGGATTCTCAACCGTAATAATATCGCTCAGTAGCGAGAACTTGGCAGCTTGTCTCACTTCAATCAACGCATGTTCAATTGTAGCGGTTGTAATTCCACTTGCTTGTATCTCAATTTCCGTTGGATCGCTCATATATTTCCGGCACAAATTCTTAATCACTTCCGGTAATGTAGCGGAGAAAACACAAGTCACCCGTTCTTTTGGCAGCTGCTTAATGATCTTTTCGATCTGCTCAATGAACCCCATGCTCAGCATTTCGTCTGCTTCATCGATGATCAAATACTTGATCCGATTTAGCGGAAGCGTACCTCTTTCAATATGGTCGAACACACGTCCAGGCGTACCTACGACAACATGTGTTTTTTGAGTAAGTTCAATTTTTTGTGGAGCAAAAGGCTGCTTACCGAAAAGAGCCACGGCCTTAACCCGTTTAAATCGTCCAATGTTGGTGATATCCTCTTTCACTTGCATGGCAAGCTCCCGAGTAGGCGTTAGAATCAAAGCCTGCGGCTTATTCTCCACCCAATCCACCAAATCACAGACGGGGATTCCGTAAGCTGCCGTCTTTCCGCTACCCGTTTGCGATTTAACGATCAGATCCTTTTGCTGAAGAGCTACAGGGATCACTTTGCTTTGAACTTCTGTTGGTGTCTCATATTTCAGGACATCCAGTGCTTTAATAATGTCTTCGTTTAACTCATAATCTCTAAATTGCAATTCACTCATCGTTCAACCTCTTCTATGCCGATTGTTCTGGTTAAAGCGGAAACTCCGCGATCCTTCATCTTATGCATACTTATCATTATAACAGCTATTGGCTCCCTTGATTCCATTCCTTATAGAACTGGTCCAGATAATTAAGCATAAAATCATGCCGTTCTTCTGCTAACTTGCGTCCATAGGTTGTATTCATCAGGAATTTTAATTTTAATAACTTCTCATAAAAATGATTGATAGCCGTTCCTTTACTGTAATCCCTGTATTCCTTTTGAAGCGATTCATCTCTTGGAGACACTTCTGGATCATAAGCTGGACGACCTTTCGCCCCTGAGAAAATAAAGGTTCTGGCAATGCCAATCGCACCAAGCGCATCAAGTCGATCGGCATCTTGAACCACTTGGCCTTCAAGCGTCTGCATCGGTTCTCCCCCGCCACCACTAAAGGACATCGTCTCAATAATCATCATAATATGATTAATTTGTTGCTCATCTGTAAGGTTTGAAGAAAGCCAAGTACGTACTTTAAGCAAACCTTCTTCTTTAGACGGATTAAGCTTCTCGTCAGCAACATCATGCAGCAAGGCGGCCATCGTGCAAACAAATACATCTGCGCTCTCGATCTTGGCAATTTCAGCGGCGGTGTTGCGCACTCTATCGCAATGCCACCAGTCATGACCCGTAGTATCTTGTCCAAGTTGTTCTTTAACAAAATCTTCGGTTCGAGCTATAATTAAAGATTCATTCATCGTAGAAAAACTCCCTTTCCTTAAGGAATATCGAAGCCCTATTATAGCTGATAACTTGTCCATTCGCCCACAAGAAATCGAACCAATTATAAATTCTTGCTTGCACGACTCCAAATGATCCGCTATAATCGGCAGTAATCAAAATTTCGAAGGGAATTGGTTCTGATGAATACAAATACAATCATGCTGAATCAACTTCATTATTATCACAAACAGCGTTAGCACTCCTGAATTTTTTCAGGGAGGCTAACGCTACTCGCGTTGGCCTCCCTGCGGCATAGATCACGCGCAGGACCAAGAGGTCCTGCGCGTTTTTTTATTTTCTAAACTATGCCAATTCAAAGGAGCTACTAATGATGCAAAACATTAAAGGAACTTATGATTACTTCGGTCAAGAGCAAGCGCTCAGAAAGAACATTCAAAATACGTTGGAAGACTTGTTCGAGCTCTATGATTTTGAATCGATGGATACGACATTATTAAATGAATTGGAGTTATTAACCTCAAAATATGCAGGCGGGGACGAAATTCTCAAGGAAATGTACCAACTCACGGATCAGGGCAACCGCAAATTGGGGTTGCGTTATGATCTGACGATTCCTTTTGCCAAAGTGATTGCTTTAAATCCAGGGATAGAGTTCCCCTTCAAGCGGTATGAGATCGGAAAAGTGTTCCGAGATGGACCCGTAAAACGTGGGCGTCTGCGTGAATTCCTGCAATGTGATGTCGATGTGGTCGGCATTTCCGGCCCTGAGGCTGAAGCTGAGCTAATGCAACTGGCTACCGAAGCTTTCCGCAAGCTGGACATTCCTACCATTCTAAAATGGAACAATCGACGTTTTCTCGGTGAGATTCTAGAGTCCATCGGCGTACCTGCGGAAGAGCAACTATCCGTTATGCTTACCCTTGATAAACTTGAGAAAATCAGCATTAGTGGAGTGGAGAACGAGTTGATTGGCAAGGGGCTAGAACCTGCAACCATCGCAGCGATTCTAGCGCTTATCGAAATGGATAATCCAAGCTTTGAGCAGTTATGCGACAAATACAATCTCACAACACAACCGGGTGCGTCAGAGGTTCTCGTCCTACAAAATCTAATCCAAGACATTGGACTACAGGAGACTTGCCGCTTCGATCCTTTCTTATCCCGAGGTCTTTCATTCTACACAGGAACAGTTTACGAGATCTTTGATGCATCTGGTTCCTTTGCCTCAAGCTTGGGTGGCGGAGGTAGATATGACGCGATTATCGGACAGCTAGTGGGCAGAGAAGATATTCAATATCCTACGGTGGGGTTGTCTTTTGGTATGGAGTCAATCATGGCGCTCCTAGCAGAACGACCTATCCAAGAAAATAGAGCAGCAAATGTTATGGTCATTCCCATTGGTGAGACACTACCACAAGCTTTAATTGCAGCAGCCGAGCTGCGTGCCTGTTCTATAAGAACCTCTCTCGTATCCGGTAAAAGAAAATTAAAAAAGCAGCTCGCCACAGCTTCATCCAAAAACATCCGTTACGTTATACTGATCGGCGAAAGCGAATCAAGTGTTGATAAGGTACGCTTGAAAGATATGGTGGAACAAACAGAGGTTATCGTTCCGCTGGATGAAGCTATTTACCTCATCACTGGCTAAGCTGGTGTTCGCTTAAAAAGATTCACATAAAAGAAGACCCCGCCGACGGCCGGCGGGGCAAAGTTTATATTTAAGGGAGGTTATATATGTACTATAACCTTGCAAGCTTAATATTTTATGAATGACGGATAAAGATTCCCTTAATCCTTCTTAGATTTTAAACCGATCTACCAGCCCTTGTAGCTCCTTGGCACTTTGGGTATTCTCGTCAGCCACCGTAACTTCATGGAATGTCTTCTCAACGATATCAGCCGTCTTCACCGCAATATCCTGAATCCCAATAGCCCCCTCATTTACTGTAGCAGCCACTTCATTGACCGCTATAGAAATACTAGATACAGCCATACTTAGATGATCGGCCGCAGTCTCAAATTGATTCATCAGCAAATTCACTGTAGTAGCATCTCTGTTATATTGCTGACTTACCTCCGTTAACCGCTCATAGTCTCCAAGAACATTCTGGTCAATAAAAGCTAGTAACGCCTCTGAATTTTCCTTCATTAGTTCAACAGAAGCATAAACACCTGAAACGACCCCTTGAATCCCAGCCGCTGTCTCTGACGATTTCTCAGCCAACTTGCGGATTTCACCAGCTACAACAGCAAATCCTCTACCTGCCTCACCTGCTCTAGCCGCTTCGATCGCTGCATTCAAAGCAAGCAGATTGGTCTGACTAGTAATCGATAGAATCGTATCCGCCAGTACATTAATCTCTGAGATCGCATTCGACTGTTCAATTGCTTTTTCCATATCGATACGAACAGATTCATACACTCGTTTCGCATTATCCGTAGACTCTATCGCCTCATCTTGTAGCACCATCGCCCGCTCACTGATCTGCTTGGAAACTCCAGCGCCTTCCTTCACATTACTGGAGATCTCGGACACATTAATATCAATTTCAGTTATCGCTGCCGTCATCTCTTGTGTTGAAGCTGCTGTCTCCTCCATCCCTGCCGAAAGCTGCTGTGTAGTTGCCGAATTATCATGAGCATTCTCCCGTACATCTATAGACAGCTTTTCAAGAGTCTCCGCATTATCAAGCACCTTGGTCGAGATCATGATTAGACTACCCGCCATATCACGAAGAATAACCCGTGTTCGGAGCATCGCTATGGCTATCGTACCTGTTTCATCTTTGTTTTTCGTCAGATACTCGTACTGGGAGTCATACGTCAAATTCAGCTCTGCCGTTCTATTTATCAACTCTGTCAGTTTAGCAATCGGTGAAGAGATTTTTTGGGCAAAATATAAAGCAATCAACAATGCAATAATCAAACTTCCTGCACCCAGAAACAGATTAAAGCTTCTCATCTCATTCACAGGTTTTACAATTTCATCTAAATTTGCGGTTATCCCAAGCAACCAGTGGGTCTCAGGCATAACGGTATAGGCTGATTTTTTATCCACATCATTATATGTATAGCTAAGCAGGCTATCTTCTACTTTTTCACCAGATTTCACACGCTTCACCACAGCCATGATCTGATCATTGGCAACAGGTTGTCCTACTTGCTTCTTATCCGGATGATACAGTGTATTCCCATTCTCATCGAGAAGATAAGCATACGAAGTCGTTGTATTTACTACTTTTGCATCTGCTAAATACTTAATCATACTATCTGCGGAAACCGCTGAAGCTACATATCCAATCATCTTCCCGTTACTCTTAACCGGATGTACAAATCCTACCACATAAGCCCCAGTAGATTTCGATTTCAGCGTTTCGCTAATTACCGGCGCCGCAGTCTCCATTACTTTCTTCGTATAATTTCTATCACTGAAATCCGTACCTATAAGCTTAATATCACTGTCAGCCACAGCGATGCCATTCATATCACTGACAAAAGCATGTTCGAGGTTCCCAGCATCCTTCACAATTCCCTGAAGGCTGATATTTACCTCATTCTGTAGCTTACTCCCCTTGGCGACGCCACCATTCCCTGCTTGGAGTAATAATTCGACAATTTCCGACCTTCCAGCAATAAGCTCGATACTTCTCTGCTCCTTCGAAATCATAGCCGATATGGTCTGAGCTTTATTCGTATTGACCTGCTTCATAGAATTCTCAGTAAGGCTCACAATTGCCTGAGTTGACCTTAAATATGTAAAAACCCCCATTACTGCAATACATAATAGGGTCACACCTATCATCATAAGTGATAGTTTAAGACGAATCTTCATTTTCCCTCATCCTTCCGACTACTGTTCATTAGAGAACAATGCAATTGTAAATAATACAACTACTATCGGATATGATGATAAATTAGTGAATATTGACGAAGCGAAAATACGGAAAATATCAAAAAATGTCGAATTTTTGCATATAAATGCAGAAAAAACTAGTTCTACTAGTTCGGTGATCTTCTTTATACTAGTTATTAAGACCTGTTTTATTTCTAAGATGAAATAGGCGGTTCTGACTGGGATGCTGGGGAAATTTGCGTAGTTGCACCATCTGTTAAAGGGTGTTTAGTTCTGCTACGTAAAAACAGACCAGACATTGCAGCGAGAATTTGCTGGAATAACATTCCTGAAATCACAGGGAGTGCAACAGCCGGAGGAAAATATTTTACTGCGAGCACAGCTCCCGCGCTTAAATTACGCATGCCGGAATTAAATTGTACGGCCACAGAATCTTCGTAGCTAAAGCGGAAACGGCGCGATACCAATGCTCCGATTACATATCCGAGAACTACGGTTACGAAGGTTACGCCAATAATAATCGCTAATTTACTATCCGGGTGTTTCAGATAACGGGCAATGCTAGCACCATTAATAGAAACAACCATGAACAACCCAACCTTTACAAATGGGGAAAGCGGAGGTCCACATACCGTATTCACCTTGCCTTTTGTCCATTGATTCAGAAGCATCCCGACTACCGAAGGAATGACAACCATCCATAGGAGTCCTTTCATCATTTCCCCAAGCTGAATCTCCACACTCGCTCCCATGAGCAAATACAATGTACCCGGAACGACAATCGGTGACAAGAGCGTATCGATTAGAATAAGTGCCAAAGTTAGTGCAATGTTCCCGCCGTATATGGATACCCACACCACGCTAACGACACCCGTTGGGATCGCAAACAACAGTACAAATCCTGTCACTGTGTAAGGATCTCCCGGAAAAACAGCACTTGCAACGAGCCAGCCAATGAGCGGCATCACGATATGAAGAATAACCATCAACACGATCAACTTCTGTGGTTTCAGCAGTACGCCCAGCAGATCTTTGAGATTAGATTTCAAGCTCCCGATCAATGTCATAAAGGCGAATATCCATGGGACGAGACCTGTGAATGGTAGCAGTCTGCTTTCATTAAGCACACCAACCACGATGGCAGTAGGTGTTAATAGTGGCATGATTTTTTCGAGAACAACATTGGATTTGATGAGTCCATTTCTTATATTCGTAAGCATGTGTCGCATACCTTATGTATGGATGTCATACATTCCTTATCCGCAAATTTAAGTTGTAGCAGTCTCTATAAGCTTACAGAAATCATACAGGACTTTCCATTAATCTACTACACAAAAAAGGAACCAATTCATTAAATTGGCTCCAAGTCGTAATTTTATAGCGATGCTTAACGATTTAAAACCCTTGCGGAAACAATGCGTCCAGTGCTGGGCATGGCAGTTTATCCAGGAACTGAACCAAAGGCGCTGGCATGTTACTGTATAAGTCCTTCAGTGAGGTTCCCTGATAAATGTTGCCAATAATAACGGGATGACATAATTCAGAGATCAGGATGTCTCCATTGCCATGTAGATGAAGCTGTTTCTTGCCCTCTATGCAGTGTGGAAAATAAACGCCCGGTTGCTCCTCGAACCCAAGCGCATCCATAAACCGGTCCATGCAAGTGAAATACAGGGTCGTATCCTCTTTCTTCATAGCGATCAGTTCACTCACAGCATTCTTTAATTGTTCACGGGCAGCTATAGACTTCCAACCCGTATGATCCATGATAATACTGTTCTGAATCTCATGTGTTCTAACACCCATCGCATATACGTGATCACTAATTTCCTTCATATTATCCTGAGTTTCGCTGAACAACAGCGTTTCCAGCACCGTATCTACACTAGTTGCCGCGAACATAGTAATGTTCTCTCTAATTTTCTCGTAAATGCTTGGATGAATATTATAATAACGAGAGAAGGCGTCCGCTGTAGTAAAATTGAAGGAAATATGTATCGTCGTTAATCCTGCCGCGACTAATTGATCAATCCGTTCATCATTTAAAAGACTGCCGTTCGAATTGAGCTGTGTCTGAATCCCTCTGGATGAGCAGTAGGTTACAATCTCCACACAGTCATCGAACTTTAATGTGACCTCGCCACCTGACAAGCGTACTCTTTTCAGACCAGGAAGCTCTTCAAGAATTCGGATAACCTCTTTAGCCTTGATGCTTTGTCCATCATTTCTATTATACGCACAACAATAATCGCAGCGAAAATTACAGTTCGAGGCAACTCCTATTTCTAAGCCTTCCAGCTCATAAGTAAGCGGTTTGTCTAGTTCCAATGCTTTATATCTCATTCTCTAAAGTCCTCCTGAAAAATAATGATTTGATTCAAGGGTTCAATCTTAGAGATTATAAAGGTTTATGGCTTAGGTTAATGTGAGGTATATAACAGTTATTTTTCATAATGTTTCCCTAAATCAGAGGAGTTACCACCTGATGGTACCCAAACGCTCTGGTGAATTTTCTTCTCATTTACTACTGAATAAATATAAATCCAACCTTCTTCGTTTTTAAATCTAACTTGTAAATGATATGGATTATATTGTCTACCTACTTGTCGACTAATTTCCCATTCTTGATTAGGGTATTTCTCCTCCAAATAGTGATTGAGTTGTTCTGTTTTTCGGGATACTTGATAATCAATCCAGTAAGGGCGAATAGCGAAGGATAATAGCAAAAATACAGTTATTGAAGATACTATAATTAAACCAGGCTTCCTAATCTTACGGGGTAAAAACAAGGCTACTCCAAATATAATGAGGACAAAAGCAACCGAAAACATGATTTCTATTGCAGTAATTGGATGCAAAATAACCCTCCTCTGAATCAGGCTTCTTTCTAAGTCCATAGTCCATTCACTAGTATTCACCAGTATTTTCCAGTATAATGCTTTATTGTAAGCAAACACAACTCATGCCGAACTCTTGAAAGGAGGCAAAAGATGAGGAGAATCATCCTAAACACACTCATTATTTTAATCGTCATATTTGCTACAGGCTGTACATCTAATGCCGATACGGTTGATACACCGCTGTACTCAGGGAAAAGCTTATTTATAGGTGTTGTTGGTGAGGTGCCTAAAATAAGAGAAGAACATGTGCACTTCACAAGTATTTCTTTTGAGGAGTTAGAAGATTATTCAAAGCTCTCCTCTAATTATGATGCTGTAGTTATTGCGAAAGAGCATCTGAAAGAAGCGGACGACAATAAGTATGTTAAAGTATATACAAATGCAAGTATTCCTTTCTTCTTTATTGGAGCTACGAAATCATTTATGCCGTTTGTTCTTGAAGATGTATCGTATGAGCACTCTTCTTTAACAAATTTTAATAATGATATGTATGTTACATGCTATCTTCAAACTGGTGAAACATATAAAACTTGGGGATACGGACTTTACAACGATAAAGTAAATGAACCCAACATTAAAGATGTTTACTCACGGATGTTCACTACCATCGAGTCCATAGAGAATGATACGTATAAATAGGCAAAGCATATCCCCCTTCGCCGTCCCTATAAGCGCGGTGAATGCTTACGTGAGGAAGAGAAAGATCATTTATGCCGTGAAGCCTATAAATTCCGATCCATTTTAGATTTCATATCCCGAACTCCCCCACCTCCTGCACCCAGTCAATGAAATAATGATGGGAGATGGCAAAGGAGATATATAGGGATAAACTCCCTATATTCAGGATGATTTCTTCACAATTACCCAGTTATGCGGAATTTCTCCCTCTAATACGGGGGATTTTCTAAAAACCGACGATATCCGCTGAAAATATAGGGAGAAATTCCCTATATGCCACCTGTTCATCCCTAAAATACAGAATTTATAGGGAGGATTTCCCTATACTTTAATAGATCTACTCCATACTAGCTTTATATGAGAAAGATAAGGATAATTTATTGCGCAAGCATATAAATTTTTCCTAAAAAAAAAGCTGCCAAATGGCAGCCCTTTTCTTTTGATAACGTATCATAATTCCACCTACAACTCCACCGACTTACCCATCTCATTCCAGACAGGCTGTCCAATCAAGCCCACACGCCAGATTGCAATCCCTTTTAGACCGTAACGCTTGGCAAGTCCAACCTTGGAATTTACTGATGTTTCATTCTCACTGTATACGGAAATACCGAGAATCAGCTTATCCTTACTCACTTGCTGAAGTGCAAGCCGGATGCCTTCATCAACTAAACTCATCGGCTCTGGAATTTTTTTCTCTTGCAAATAATCATAAGCCATAATGACCAAATCGTCTGCGAGGCTTCCCAGCGTCTTGTAATCATAACCTTTATAAGAGCTGTTTAATGGATGAAGAATAACCGTGAGCTTAAGACCTGCTGCATGTGCTTTTTGAGACAAATTCTTCACAAAAGCATTGTAATCGGCTTGCACCTTTGCTTTATCTCCCGTTAGACCCAGTCCTTCGAGATCCAGCGTGATGCCTTGGAATCCCTTTTGTGTAGCCAGATCAACGATTCCTGTAATCGTCTGCTCTTGAAGCGCTTTATCTTCCAGATTCTTCGTGAGCTCCGCTGCAGTATCACCAGAAAAGACCATCAGATAAGGCGCTGTGCCACCTGCTGCTGCATTCGAGATAATAGACTCTGGGGTTACATCCCCAGCTGCTTGAGGCCATCTAAAGTCAGTGCCTGTCGTGGTGAATTGTCCACTTTTATCAATCCCGCTCCACCCAAAAGCTACAGCATCAAAGCTAGGAAGTAACGAAATTTCACTGTATGAGCTAAGCGCATAAAAGCCCAGCTTATACATATCCGTCTTTGGTGAAGTGATCGATACCGTTTTGGTTGCTTGATCCCAAGCTACACCCGCACCAAACTGTTGGCCGAAAAAGCTGAGTGGAATCATCGTGTTATTACGGATCGTTTGCGGGGCAACCCCTAGCTTCACGACTTCACCGTTTACACCTGCATTTTTGCTACCAAGGGTCAACGTTACCACTTTAGTGCCCGCTGTATCCGTCTTGGTCGCGGTAATTTTCTTAAGCGCTTGATTCCACTCTACATTGATTCCCAGCGCTTCAGATATCGCCCGGAATGGAACCATCGTTGTTCCGTTCATCACAACAGGCTCTACTGGAAACGGCAGTGCATAACCATCCAGCACAATACTAACTCCACCTGCGGGTGCTGCTTGTGTAGTGTTTTGGAATAATGCCGTGGTGCCGCCTAGCGAAATCGCCAGACATAAAACCAATTTGCCAATCCGTTTGTTCATGACTGTTAAGTCTCCCATCTTCCATAATATGAAGTGTAATCTCTTAAACTCTTTATATGTCTTCTACCATTTTACCAAAGATTATCCAATTGTAAAATTAATAGATTGTCATTTATGAGTTTTGAAATTATTATTTTTCATATTAGTAGAGGTCGACAAAATTACATAAACACGCTCAAAAAGGTTCCCACTGCTCGTTCAACATCTACATCCACAGCAACTTGTATGGGTTTACCCACTTTTGGCTGAGCCCGCAAATCCGCTACGACCATTCCCGATGTAAACTCACCTTTGTGCTCCACACGAACATTCATTTCTTTATAGGTTACTAAATCTGGTTGCAGCGCAACCATAAGCGCGAGCGGATCATGCAGTGGTGCACTGTTAATCAAAAAGTTCGCTTCACGATAGAAATTAAAATAATGAGTGAGCGATTGTTCCATAAACGAAATGATCGCTTTATTCTCTTCACGTCCAAAACGGTTTAATAAATCGATATGCTCTTGGGTAATCCGCGTCTTAAGCGTAACGTCTAAGCCCACCATCATAACGGGAAGTCCAGATGTAAATACATGATCTGCAGCTTCAGGGTCTCCAGCAATATTCGCTTCTGCAACCGGTGTTCTATTGCCGGGATTGAAGATCGTACCGCCCATCACTACTACTTTTTTCAAAGTATTCTTAATACCAGGATCCATATCAAGCGCCATCGAAAGGTTGGTTAGATGTGCCAGTGTAACTAATACAATTTCTCCGGGATTCTCATTAGCCATCCGAACAATAAACTCAGATGCAGTTTCGCTAATGGGACGCTGGCTGGATGGAGCAATTTCCACATTACCAATACCGTTCTCACCATGCACATGAGTGGCGTAGCCTGAGTGCTCACGAACTAGTGCCTTGGATGCTCCAATAGCTACAGGAATCTCATAACCAGGCTTAGCAAGCTCAATCAGTCGCAGTGAATTGTCCGCCGCCTTGTCGACATCAATATTCCCAAAAACGGTTGTAATTCCTTCTACAATTACGTTTGGAGCGCGTAAGGCATACAGAATCGCCAGTGCGTCATCAATACCTGTGTCTGCATCAATAATAATTCGTGTTTTGCTCATTTATGTTCTCTCCCACCCTGCAATGTCGTATGGATTATCATATCACGGCCTACCAGTACGCTCAATTTTATTCATTTGCTGTTCTTTAAAAGTATGAATAAAGCTTTCAGGATCACACTCTACCAAATAAGTATATACACCCTTACTCGTGTACAGATAGAACATCCCCTCTGAACCTCCCATTGAGCGATAGGACATATCTAAAATATCTTTTATTGGAAATTCACGATGACGAGTCACGACTCTATCTTTGTACAAATACATTAAGCGATTGCATGTAATACTTCGTTGTTCTCCATCCTTAATTTCTCGCTGTATCTTATAATACGGAAGCTGAGCTACCCATTTCATTTGAAGTCCTCCTGCTTGACGTAATGGACTCCATTTTATTATTCTTTTTACCTTTTTGCAAAATAAAGAAGCTCAACGATCCCCTTAGAAGGAATCATCAAGCTTCAGGAATACCTTTTAATTCGCAGTATAAGCTACAGCTGCTCGGCAAAAGCGTTCTAACGCTTCAACTAGAATAGATCTAGGACAAGCCAGATTGATCCGCAGATGACCTTGTCCCTCAGTTCCAAAGACAGAGCCTTCATTAAAAGCAACTTTAGCCTCTTTGTACATCAGCTGTTTAAGTCCATCTATATCCAGATTCAGACCGCGGCAGTCAACCCATAGCAGGTATGTGCCTTGCGGATGCATCACTTGGACCTGCGGTAAATGCTCCGACAGATAGCTAATCGCATAGTCCACATTGCCTGACACGTACTCTAAAAGCTCATCCAACCATTCTTCACCATCATTATAGGCAGCTTCTACTGCACCTTGGGCGAAGTAGCTAGCCATATGTAAACTCAAGGCTTTCATTTTTCGATCAAATTTAAGCTTCAATTCCGGATTGGAAGACACGATAAAAGAAGATTGTAACCCCGGTAGATTGAAGGTTTTGGTCGCGGCAAGTGTGGTCAGTGTAATATTCGCAATTTCCTCAGATAAGGATGCAAAAGGGATATGCTCATAACCTGGAAGCGCCAAATCACAATGAATCTCATCAGAGATTACGGTCACTCCATAACGCAGACAGAGCTCACCAAGCTTCAGCAGCTCTTCTCTTTCCCATACTCTACCACCCGGATTATGCGGACTGCATAAAAGCAGCAGCTTGGCTCCACCTTGCATCAGCCCTTCCAATTGCTCATAATCCATCTCGAAGCGTCCATTACGAATAACAAGCGGATTCTTGGCGACCTTGCGATCATTCATTTGGATGACGTCATAGAAGGGATAATAGACTGGCGACTGTAAAATAACCTCGTCCCCTGGCTCGGTAAACAGCTCTACAGCAAAACTTAAGGAGGTTACGATTCCGGGAGAATCCGAAATCCATTCCGGTTTAATTTCCCAATCATGCCGTCTTCTGAACCACGACGTGATAGCTTCTTTATAAGAGTCACTAGGTACACTGTATCCGTAAACCCCTTGTTCTGCGCGGCGCAGAATCGCTTCCTTCACTGCAGGAGGACTTTCAAAATCCATGTCTGCCACCCAAAGTGGCATAATATCCTTCTCACCAAACAACTTCTCGGACTGGTCCCACTTGTAAGAACGTGTATTACGGCGGTCAATTACGCGATCGAAATCATACTTCAATTAAAGTCACCTCATCCTTATAAACTTGTCCCTTATTGTATCATGAGGCGGAGGATATCGCACTCTGGATAAGAAAGAACGCACTTGTCGAAAGTGCGCCCTCCTTAACTCTTATACAACTACGTGTTATTGCAGCCACTCTTCCAAATGCGATACCACAAATCCATCATCCACCAGATGGGGATAGTCTCTGCGCACTCTGTTGATTTCCTCCACTTGCCCCGGGGATAATCGTTCCTCCGGATTTAGACACCATAAGCCTTCAAGCAATCCTTGTTGGCGAAGTACTTCATGAATACCCGGGATACAGCCATGAAAATGATGCGCGGGATCAAATATCGCCGCATTGCTATCCGTCACTTCACCCCCAAGCGTCAACCAATTGGATGCCAACGAGGGTTCATTTCTGACCTTTTTAATCTCATTAAGCAGCTGGACTGCTTTGCTCGTCCAGACTGCCCAGTGACCGAGTAGGCCGCCGACTATTTTTTTCTCAACGGGCTTGCCGTTCACCATAAATCGGAAGGTCGCGAGCAAATCGCTGACAATATTATCATCATTTCCAGTGTACAGAGCAATTTCTTCGCTACGGCTGGATTCAAGCACAGCTCTGACTACATCCAGCGTCTGATAACGATTGAACGGCGCCATTTTGATGGCGATTACGCCTTCTATTTCAGCGAATGCCTTCCAAAAATCAAAGCTTAAAATCCGTCCTCCCACCGACGGCTGAAGGTAGAAACCAAATACCGGAATCACATCCGCCACTCTGCGAGTTCGTTCTAGCAGTTCTTCCTCACTCAAGGTTTGCAGGCCTCCCATGCTAAGCAGTCCCGCTTCATACCCAAAGCTTGCGGCAAGGCGCGCTTCAAGAACTGCCTGCTCCGTCCCACCGCAAATACCCGCTACTTTCATGAATGGCCGATTTAGCTGGGCAAGCTCCACCTCTTCCGCAGCTAGACGTAACACAGGTTCCAGCAGCCCTACTTCTGGATCCCTGATCTCGAATTGAGTGGAATGCACGGCAACCGCGACTCCACCCGCCCCGGAAGCAACATAATATCGGGTAAGTGCCCGTTGACGTCGCTCATCCAGCTTGCGCTCTTTAGTTAAGGCGAGAGGATGTGCGGGAATAGCCAACCCATCATGAAGCGCGGCATGTAATTCCGAAGTCAAAGGTACTCTTGTCAGTGTCATTAATATTTGCCCTCCCGCTCCTGAAAATGCGTGGGTTTATTCCAGGTTTCTCCGCCTTGCCCTATCCAATCGCCAATCCAGTCGATCATTTCGGCCAGCGATACCCGCGGATAGCCAAAGGTGGCAGCGGCTTTCGCTGCATTACTTAGCAGTGCAGTAGGTGCTTCTGCACCTGTAAAAATCGGCTCAATGCCTAACTTTCGGCCGAATTCATTCGCAGCCCAGCGCAGGGACAATGTCTCAGGCCCAGTAATGTTCATGACATTAGGCGGCGAACTGCAACGTAGCAGTGCTCGCAATGCGATTTCATTCGCATCCCCTTGCCAGATCACATTGGCATGACCCATTGTGATATCAATGGGAAGTCCCTCCCTAACCGATCGAGCAAGCTCCAGTAACACACCATACCGCAGATCAATGGCGTAATTCAGCCGATAAATGAACATCGGCGTTCCATTTTTATGAGAGAAATGTTCAAATATACGCTCCCGGCCCAGACAGGATTGCCCATACTCCCCGTTCGCGTTCGGAGAAGTTCTTTCCGTTGCGCCTCCTTGGCTGACCGGAGTAAAAGGGTAAACGTTGCCTGTCGAGAATACAACCATTCGTGAATTACGGAACCGTTCCGCAACGCGGCCCGGCAGATAGGCATTCATCATCCAAGTGAAATGCTCATTCCCGGTCGTACCGAATTTATTCCCGGCCATATAGAGAATATTTTGGGTTTCAGGGAGTGACTGCAGCGCCTTATCGTCAGACAAATCGGCGGAGATAATCTCGACCCCGGCCTCTTCAAGCTCTCGTCTCAGCTCTTTATTCGAGAAACGGGATACGCCGATAACTTTCTTGTTTAGCCCCGCTTGGCGAATTGCATTCACCGCTAGCCTTGCGAGACTGGGTCCCATCTTGCCCCCCACGCCTAGTAGCATAATATCTCCATCGAGCTGGCTAAGTTCCTCAATCAGTGCTGCCGATGGACTTGCCATGCGCTCCTCCAACTCTTGAACGGTTCGCATCATTGAACTCTCCTCTCCATTGACTCAAGTTTGTTGCTTTTACCACAAATGACCTCATAGCTTGGTGTAATCGGAAACGTTGCTTGCTGTAATTGAAAGCCGGGCTATCTGAGATTAGAAACTAGCTTGTTGTGATCGGAAACCAAGCTAACTACAATCGAAAACTAACTAGCTACATTCACAAACCAGCTTGCTACAATCGAAAACTAACTCCCTGATTGCAGAATGTGCAATAGAATTTCCAAATTCATCGCTAAAAAATGAATCTATTGCACTTCATACATCAGATTCCTGCTATAAGCTCGTTAAGTGGTGATTATCTGAAATTTCATTGCACAAAGTGCAATAGAATCAAAATCCAGCCACTCTAGAGCGGAATCTATTGCATAAAATGCAATCACTCAAAGCAAAGCAATCATCACATTCAAATCAATCAAAGCAATAAACCAACCTATGTCCAGCCTATCCAGTTCAGTCAGACAATCTAGTAAACTCATACTAACTTTTGTCGTTGTGTAGCTTAGGCGCTTGCCTTGTAATCCGCCGCCGGGTCTCTTCCTCTCCCGACACCTTCAGCACTAAGCCTCGCGGTAATATCCAACTCAATTTCGTCGCCATCCTGCACAAGGGTCGCAATTCCTCCGATAGCCACTTCCGGAGCCGCAAATACGTACGATTCGTGCGATATTTGCGACATGCGCGACACTTGCGATTCGTACAATTCGTGCGATATAAGTGTATTTCGTACACTTATATCAACTCCCGTTCCCGTAGATGGCAATTTAGTTGTACTATCTGCAATTAAAAATCCAAAATGAGCCTACAAACAGCGATTTGATAAGATTTAACTGTATGAAGTGCAGTTAAATTCCAAATGAGACGATTACGATATACTGTAGTTGTATAAAGTGCAGCTATTTTATCTTCACAAGCATTAGATTATTTCAGTCTCGGCTATTATTTCGAGTGCACCGATTCCCTCTCGCTCAGCAACTCTTCTCTAAGCTCAACAGGGAGAAGAAAGTCAAAGTCACAACCAAGGTTCGCTTGAAGCACACGCTCATGAAACAGTAAGCCATACCCCCTGTCGTAGTGCGGCTTGGGCGCTTGCCATGAGACCCTACGTCGTGCCAATTCTTCATCCGACACCTTCAGCTCCAAGCGCCTCGCGGAAATATCCAGCTCAATTTCGTCGCCATCCTGCACAAGCGCCAGCGTACCACCAACAGCAGCTTCCGGCGCCGCATGTACAATCAATGCGCCATAGGAAGTACCGCTAATCCGCGCGTCAGAGATGCGGACCATGTCGCGTATGCCCTGCTTCAGCAGCTTTTGTGGAATCGGGATTTGCCCGATCTCCGGCATCGCTGGAGCACCCTTCGGGCCTGCGTTTTTAAGCACTAGCACACTGTTCTCATCCACGACCAGATCAGGATCATCGATCCGCTTATTTAGATCGGCGGGGCTCTCGAACACTACTGCGCGTCCGATATGCTTTTTGAGATGAACGGATACAGCGGTTTGCTTGATCAGCGCCCCATCCGGTGCCAGATTCCCGCGCAATACGGCAATCCCACCTTGGCTGTCCAGCGGCTCCTCTAAGGTACGAATCACATCTCTGTCAAGTGTTACCGCCTGAACCAGATTTTCTGTAACCGTTCTGCCTGTTACAGTCAAACAATTCCCATGCAGAAGCGGCTCCAGCTCCTTCATCAGCGCGGGTACACCACCTGCCTCGAAATACTCCTCCATCTGATATTTGCCCGAAGGACGCAGGTTCAAAATAAACGGGGTCTGGCTACTGATCCGGTCAAATGTCTCTAAAGGCAGTTTCATCCCCAGCCGCTGGGAGATCGCTATAAGATGGATGATAGCGTTCGTCGATCCGCCGCTCGCCATCGTAACTGTGATCGCATTCTCTATCGCCGCTGCAGTCATGATGTCGCGGGGACGAATGCCCTGGCGAACCAGCTCTACGATCTGCTTGCCCGTTCGCTCGGACATATGCCTGCGTCTGCTGTCCGGCGCCGGAATAGCCGCACAGCCCGGTAACGCCATGCCGATCGCTTCGGCGATCGAGGCCATCGTGCTGGCTGTACCCATCACCATGCAGTGACCGTCACTACGGCAAATTGCATTCTCTGCAACAGCCAGCTCTTCGTCACTTATATTTCCGGCTTTATGCTCCAGCGTAAAGCCATAACAATCCGTGCACGCTCCAAGGCTACGCCCGCCCAATCGGCCATTTAGCATAGGGCCACCGGTCAATACAATGGCTGGAATATTGGCGCTAGCGGCTGCCATCAGCTGAGCGGGTACCGTTTTATCGCAACCCCCAAGCAGCACTACCCCGTCAATGGGATGCCCCTTCATCATTTCTTCCGTATCCATCGCCATCAAATTACGCAGCAGCATCGTTGTAGGCTTCACATAAGGCTCACCAATCGAAATCGTCGGAAATTCCATCGGCACTCCCCCTGCCTGCCAAACACCACGCTTCACATAATCCACCAATTCATTAAAATGGGAATGGCATTTATTCAGCTCACTAAACGTGTTGCAAATGCCGATCACTGGCTTGCGGAGATCTTCTTCCGTGTACCCCATAGACTTCGTGAAGGAACGATGGATAAATCCCCATAGATCTTTTTCCTGAAAATAAGCCTCGCTCTTCAACTTACCGCCTGATTCAGCCACACTCTCCTCGCTGTCCCTGCACTCCGCCATGACCCCATCTCCTTTTAACAACCTCGCTTATAGACCAAGCATAAATGTTTTAGATAAAACCAAGAATCTCCGGTGTTAGACGATGTATTATGTCCTCAATATATTTTTGCGGTATTTGTGGCAGCTTCGTTCCCTCCGCCAGATCATTGATATGGTACAGAGCATCCAGCATCTTCTGTGTCCCAAAGAACGGATAATCCGACCCAAACAATATTTTATCTTGAACCCCATATTCCATCGCAGACACCAGTGCATTGTAAAATTGCCAAGGTCTACTTCCTAAAGCAGAAACATCCATATACAGATTAGGATGCTTGCGCACCAATGAAATACATTCATCAATCCAGGGATGACCCATATGCGCTACAATCATCTTCAGCTTCGGAAAAGCACGGGCTATCGGGTCCAGCATCGCCGGCCTTGATGCATCCAGATAACCCTCCGGTACAAAAGAGGTTCCTTGATGCCATAGAATAGGTACTTCTAGCTGTTCTGCTTTGGCATAGAGAGCATAATGTTTGGGATCATCAGGATAAAAATTCTGATAGATAGGCGCAAGCTTCAGCCCTTTTAATCCCATCTCACGGATCGCAGTCTCAAATTCAGCAACACAATCCAGATGATTGGGATCTACACTTGCAAAACCGAATAATCGATCCGGATCCGTGCGACAGTAATCTGCGACATAAGCATTCGGTACAACCAGTCCCGTTGCATTCGCTGCCATGGCCAATACGATAGCACCAAAGAATCCTTCCAAATTACTACGATGTTGCTCAGGGGTTGCTTCGATATTCATATCCGGTCCCCAAGCCCGTTTGATCGCCTCATCCGTAGGTCCTGAAACCATTCCCGGTCCAAACAAATGGGTATGACAATCGAAGATCATCCCTACTCCCTCCTATTCGCTAACCATCGTATTTGTAATGGCACCAAGCTTCTCAATCTGCACCGTGACCACATCACCAGCTTGCAAATAGACCTGATCCTCTGGAGGGTAACCCATCACTACGCCTTCTGGTGTTCCAGTCAGGATAATATCCCCCGGCGAAAGCGTCATACACTGGGATACATAGCTGACAATCTGCTTGCAATTAAAAATCATGTCCGAAGTGTTGGAGTTCTGACGCAGTTCACCATTCACCGTGCACTGAATATCGAGCTGATTGGGATCGCCTACTTCATCCGCAGTGACTAAGTAAGGCCCAATGGGTGAAAATTTATCGCAAGACTTTCCCGCTAGCCATTGACTCGTCCGCATCTGTAAATCTCGCGCCGACAAATCATTAGCCGTACAATACCCGAAGACATAATCCAGTGCATCTTCCTCCGTCACATATTTCGCGGTTCGTCCGATGACGATGCCAAGCTCTGCCTCGTAGTCCACCTTCTGGCTGTTCCTCGGAAGCGGAACTTCTGAGCCATGTCCAGTTAGTGTATTGTTAAATTTATTGAACAGGATGGGAAATTCGGGAATGGCCATCCCAGTCTCTTCCGCATGCCGGCGATAATTAAGGCCAATACAGATGATTTTTCCAGGATCAGTAACACAGGGACCGAATGCTAATTCATCTTCCTGCTTCAGCCATGATGGATTCACTTCTCCTTCAGGCAGCTCATTCACAAAAATCCTCAGTTGGTTAAGTGCATCCTCCCCACCATCAAGCAATTGCTTAACCGTTATCGGAACCTCAGTCCGAGTGGATAATGCAGTCTGTGCCGCCTCAATATCCACCACACCATGGTCGGTTAGAACGCCCATATGATCATCTTCTTTTTGCAAAAAGGTAACTAGCCTCATCTATAACACTCTCCTTCACTTTATGCATTTTTTCCGAAGACAAGGCCACCATCCACATATAGCGGCGAACCCATTACAAACCCGGACTCATCGGAAGCAAGAAATAGTGCAGCTCGTGCCACATCCTCAGGTTTGCCAAGCTCACCGCTAAGCTGTCTACGCTTAATGGCCGCAACCGAAGCCTCTGGATCCAGAGAAGTCTTCAAATAACCTTCTACAAACGGAGTCATAATCGTACCTGGTAGCAACGCATTTACACGAATGCCGTAAGGTGCATAATCAACCTGCATTGCTTTAGTTAAAGATAGAACAGCTCCCTTAGAAGCACTGTAGGAAGCTCGCTCTGCGACTCCGATTTCGGCGATGCCAGAGGACATATTAATGATAGAACCCTTCTTGGTCTTCATCATATAAGGGAGGACAGCCTTGCAGGTTAAGAACACACCCGTCACATTAACCCGCATGACCCTCTCCCATACTTCCTCGGAAACCTCATGTACCGCACCCACGCCACTGATTCCTGCATTATTAAAGAGCACATCGATACGTTCAAAAGTATTAACGACTTGATCAGCCATCGCGGTAGTACTGCTAGCATCGGTTACATCACAGGGTATGAACATCGCATTTCCACCCGTCGCCTCAATTTCAGTGACAGCGGCTTTTCCTGAATCCTCTTGGACATCGGCAATGATTACTGTCGCTCCTTCTGAAGCGAATAAAGCAGCCGTGCTTTTTCCAATTCCCGAGCCAGCTCCGGTTATTATGATGATCTTATCTTTGAGTCGCATCGCTTTGCCTCCTCTTCCTACTCCCTAGCCTGAAAGTTTCCCGGCAACAAGCCAGTCACCCCGGGCTTAGCCATAAACAAACCGCCTGCAAACGGATAATCACGTAACTCTTTCTCGTGCATCCCTATCCTTGCTGTTGTAATGTAGAGTTCCGTTAGATCGTCGCCTCCAAAAGTACATGAGGTCACTAGAGGTGCTGGAACTCGAATGAGTCCAAGCTGCTCACCCGTCTCCGGGTTCCATCGTGATACACAGCCACCGCCCCAGTGGGCGACCCAAAGCATGCCTTCACTATCTATTGTCATTCCGTCCGGATAGCCAGTTGTTGTAGGAATTCGGAACGCTAATCTTCGGTTACTTATCCTTCCAGACTTTTCCTCGTAATCAAATACATCCACCTGCCTAGTCGGCGTATCAATGTAATACATCTTGCTCCGGGAATAGTCCCAAGCCATTCCGTTCGAGCAGCCGATGCCGGATAACAATTGGTGTGTGAAACCATCAGGCTCCACGACGTAGAAACCTCCGGAATCCGGCGCATCATCGTTCAAGCTTATCGTTCCCACCCACAGTCGGCCTTGTCGATCGCATTTGGCATCATTTAATCGGTTGAGTGGTAGTTCTGCTTCTATCGGAGTCAATAAGACAGGAGAATTCTCAGCTTGAGAGAGATAGACTCCATCCTCCATGGCCAATGCAAGTCCTCCCGCAGTGGTTGGAATCACTGCGCTGATCATCCGGTCGAAGGAGCGGACTACTTCATTACCCGTGATCCGGTTGTATATTCTAAGCTTCCTTCTCGTAACATCCACCCAGTACAACTGTTTGGATTCGGCATCCCAATGCGGCCCTTCACCAAGCTCAGCCTGAGCATCAATCATCAATTCTGCCTGAATTTCTGTAATTTCCAAAACGTTCACTCCTTCTTCTATTTACAGCTCACTACCATTAGCCAAATGTCCACCATCCACACGAATGGTTTCTCCCGTTACATAGGAGGCTTCATCAGAAGCCAGAAAAAGAAATACATTGGCAGCTTCCCTTATCGTTGCCGCCCGCTTCATCGGTGTATGCTCCGAATAAGCCGGGAGCTTCGAAGCTTCGCGCAGCTTGCGGTCGAGGGGTGTATCCACAAATCCCGGTGCTACTGCGTTTACCCGGATCCCATAAGCCGCCAGCTCCACTGCCATCGATTCGGTTAGTAGTATAACAGCAGCCTTAGAAGCATTGTAATGCGCGAGCTCCGAGCTTGCTGATAGACCATTTTTGGAACTCATATTTATAATGGCGCCTCCGCCACCCTGAGAAATCATTTGTCTCGCTGCAAGCTGACCTATTAAATAAACCGCCCTTACGTTGATATCAAATACTGCATTCCAATGCTCAACCGAGATGTCGAGAAAGTGTTCACGAAAGGCGATTCCGGCATTGTTCACTACAATATCTATCCCACCGAACCTTTCAAAGGCTTGGGCAACAGATTGTTCTAACTGTGAGACATCGCGAAGATCACATATCTCTACTGCAGCTTTTTCACCATAATCCTTCAAGGTTTCAAGTGCAATAAGAAGCTCACCCTCACTTCGGTCCAGCAACACCACCTGAGCGCCTTCTTCCAGAAATCGATGGGCGATTCCCAGTCCAATTCCTCTTGCTGCACCTGTGATTAGCGCTCTTTTGCCAGCCAGCCTCATGTATATCACTCCCTCGGATCTTGTTCAGAGCACACCATATTTATCGTAGACCTGCCGCAAGGTATATCCTTCGAGCAGTTCATCCCGTGTATGATTCTCGCGAGTCACCTTATCCATAGCTAATTGGAACACTTCATCGATGATGGCGCCCGGAATCACAACGATACCATCACGATCACCAAAGATTACATCTCCGGGATGGACCATTACGCCACCGCATAGCACCGGAATGTCATAGTCGATAACAATTCCACGCCCTTGAGAATCAACAGGTTTGGTCCCGGTAGCAAAGACAGGAAAACCAAGCTCTAGAATTTTGGCAGTATCGCGGATTAATCCATCTACTATCGCTCCGCGGCCACCTCTCATTTTGGAGGCAGTAGACAATAACTCTCCCCACAGTCCGTTCTGCCTCGACTCATTTGTACATCCGATAACAATCTCGCCGGGTTTAACGCTGTCCACCGCCTCAATCTCCTTCGTGTAAGGATCTTCCGGCAAATGATGAATATCCACAGACAGAATGGTCTTTGCTCTTCCGGCGACGATCCAGGTAGGATCTATCGGGTTAATATTTTCACGCATCACCTGATTACGATAGCCCAATTGATCCAACGTATCAGAGATTACCGCAGAGTAGAGCTTTTCACACATACTATCGAACAATTCCTGTTCCTTCATAGGCGGTTCCATCCTCCTCAAAGTTTTGTGCTTACAGCATCCTCATTTATTTAAACGCACCGGTTGGCCTGCATGAGCAGATTGATAAGCGGTAAGTGCAACCTCAGTGGATCGGAGCCCATCTATTCCCGAAATCGGTACCTCCACCCCTTCTATAAGCGCCTGTACAAAAGCCTTCAGCATCAGTTCATTCATGTCATCTCCCCAGAAGGACCAGTTCCCTTTGCCAGATGCTCTTCCGTATACATTGTTTTTTTGGTTAAAAGCATCTATGGAGATAACACCTTTAGTTCCAATGATTTCTAGGGTCACATCCCCCCATGTGGGGAAGCCGGGATTGCGTGACCAGCTAGGATCCAGCACTCCGAACACACCATTCTCAAAAGTTACATGCACCATTCCAGCATCATCGATCGTCCGCTTGCGCTCTGAATCAAATAAGGTATCCGCATAGGCATACACCTGTTCTACAGAAGAACCGGAGAACCAGTTCATCAGATCCATCACATGCACAGTATGATCTAGAACAGCACCGCCTCCCGATAGGGCTTCATCAGAGAACCATTTAGGTCCTGGAAAAGAACCTCTGTTAGTTCCTTTAAAAGCAATAATTCCACCAATATCGCCGCGATCTATTGATTCCTTAGCCCGCACAACCGGAGTGAGGAAGCGGCAAGGAAAGGCTGTCATGAGCTGTACTCCTTCTTCAGAGCATACCGAAATCATGCGTTGCATTTCTTCCACTGACAGACCTAGCGGCTTCTCGCACAGTACATGCTTGCCCGCTCGGGCTGAAGCGATGGTTAGCTCAGCATGATAGACATTTTCCGAGCAAATAATTACGGCATCTATATTCGCATCTTCCAGAAGTTCCTTGTAGTTAGCATAATAGGGAATCGAATGACGTTCTGCGAGCGCCTGTGTGCGCTCTGGCACCTCATCAGCAATTCCACTGACCGTCACTTCAGACATGTGCAGTAAACTTGCCAAATAGTCAAAAGCATGCGCATGCGCGAAACTGATCATGCCAATATTCAAACGGCTCATTAAATATCCCCCTTCACTTCAAGCTTCACCGGTTGATGGGTCATTGCCGATTGCTGAGCGGCTTCAGCCCAGCGTACAGCTTCCAGCGCATCCTGCGCAGTGACTATCGGCTCTTCCCCACTTGTTAGACAGCTTAGAAAATGCTCCAGTTCCAAATAATACGAATCCTTCAGCAGCACACTCGAAGGCGTCTCCACAAATCCCGATGTAGAGCCCGTCGTTATCGACTTGCGAATATGCAGACTTTCGCCATCCCCGGTCCCGCCTGAGATGATTCCTTCCGCATCCGCATATTCAAAAGAGGAGTGGAACGGCCCTGGATACCCCCAAAATGCTTCAAGCTGTGCAATGGTTCCATTCTTGAACCGGAAAGTGGCTGAAGCATAATTTATGTCTTCCGACTGGTGCTGGAACGCATATACTTCACGGGCTTCACCAAAAGCCCCACGAATGTAGTCAATGTCGTGAATCATTAAATCCATAATGACGCCACCGCTAAGAAATGGATCCCGAAACCACGCTTGCACGTTTCCGGGATGTGAACCCGCCCGTTTAGCATGGTATATTCCGCCTTGAACACTGCCAAGCTGCGTTATTCCCTCCGCAAGCTGTCTGTAAGAAGGAAAGAAACGAACGACATGGCCTACAAACAAACGTACACCGCGCTCGTTGCAGTAACGAATTGCTTCTTCCGCTTCCTGCGAAGTGAGTGCGAGCGGCTTCTCACAGATCACATGCGCACCATGGTCAGCCGCAATCCGTACCAGTTCTACATGCAAATAGGTCGGCACAGCAATACTGACCACCTCTGGCTTTACCTGCTCGAGCATTTCTTGTACAGATGTAAAATAGCTAACGCCCACTAAATTTCCTAGCACCTCAGCGGCTTTTTCAACGATGTCACATACGGCTACAAGCTCAGTTTCGGGCATGGACTTGTAGCGATCCGCATGAACAGTCCCCATGCCACCGCATCCAATCACTGCTGTCCTAATCAATACACTACACTCCTTTCAGATTGTGCTTTCCTTTACAGACGAACATCAGCACCGCTTACCCGACTTTCGTTGGCCGCTTCGATGAAGCGAATCAACTCTAGTGTTAGGGAAGATCGTACTGGTGGACAGTCCCCTCGCGCCATAGCTATAAATTTCTTCAGTAATTGCTGATGTCCTGCGTTGTAATTTGCTCCGAGCGCGTTAATTCCGTTACTCCCCCGTTGACGGTGCAATACGATATAGAAATCAGAGCCGCCTGTACGGTTTCCGCGGATCGTCCCGATTCGCCCGTCCTTCCACTGGCCGACTACCCATTCTTGCGCATCGTTACTGACGGCACGTACGCAATGGCAACCTTCTCCAAGAGCAGCATATAACATCTCAGCAGCGTGTATACCATACCAGAATAACCCCGGTTGTGTCGGCTGAAGATCGAGTGGTCCAGTGCAATCCGCACCTAGAATAGCACCTGCACTTTCATCCTCTAAGAGGGCTACCAGCGGTCCACCGAAACGTAGCATAGAGCTGGAGAAAAATGGCGTTCCATACCTCTCCGCCAATTCCACAATCACCTTCGCATCTTCAGAAGAAACCGCTAACGGCTTGTCAATGAATACTGGCTTTCCGTAAGGAGCCAGCACCGCAAATTGTTCCTTGTGCACTCTCCCATCTACAGAAGTCAATAGAATCGCATGGGATCTCTCCGCAACTTCTTCTATAGAATCGAGCAATTCAACCCCATAGCGCTCCTGCAATTCACTGCTAATCGGTCTCACACGTGAATAGCTTAGCTCGAAATCAAGAGAACCCCCCGGATAACCGCAGTGTAACCTGCCACCCGGAATATATAGCGGATGAGATTCATCATTTAGCAGCGCCGCGAAAATCCTGCTATGTGAAGTGTCCATTCCTACCATACCGATCTGCAGCTCTTCCATTTCAACAACACCTCTTATTCGGTTGACAGCCCCATGGAGTGATCCACTTATTTAAGAATTAAACGTTCTTCCCTGAAACGTTCAAGTAGTTCCATGTATTCTTTTCCCACTTGTTCGATGCTGTAAGCAGTTCTAGCTTTCTGTTCTCCCAATGACTTCAAACCTTCCCTCAGACTATTCTGCTCCAGCAGTGCGCTCAATCTGTCCACACACTCCTCTTCATTGCCTGATTCGTATAGGGAAACACTTAACGGACCATCCAATAATTCCAGCAACGCCCCTACACTCGGAACCACTACCGGACACCTGCAGGCCATCGCCTCCAGTACGGTCATCCCAAAAGATTCATTGGTCGTGGTACTAATATATAACCCACCATTCTGCGCAACCGATGAATAATAGCGATGCATCTCATCGTAATCCACTTTGGGAATCCACTTGAAATGCTTAATCCCCTGCTGTTCTACCTTTACCATCAGCTGTTTCTTGATCTCGTCGGGAGCAGTATATCCCCCAACAAGCATAAATTGCAGCTCTGGCATCTTGGCATTCAGCTTTCCAGCAATGTTCAAATAGGACGACCAGTTCTTGTGATCATCCAGTTTACCCACCCACAAAATAGTGGCAGGCTCCTGCTCAATACCCGCTTCATATCGGAACAAATCGGTATCCAGGCAATTATTAATATGATAAGCACCCGCTATGCCGATACCGTCCAAATAATCCTTCATGTAAGCGGAGGGAGTGATCACATAGTGAAAAGGCAAACTATCTTTCGTTGCGGCCAACTTCTGCAGGGGTTCGGAATAGGTGGTATGTACCTCATGAATAATAACCTTCCCCTCTTGTACAGGCCCAAGCGCTTCATACAGCTCGTAAGTATCAATAGTAATAATGACATCGAAATCATAGACTTCCATGTAGCTCTTAATCTCTTCAACCGTCCCCAGAATTCGGACATGCTCGTATCCATCAAAAGCGCTTGCCCCGCCGTAATCTTCCAAAAAAGCAAAATGCACTTCCGAGTGGTGCCGCAAAAATTTAAGTCTATTTGCAAGTTGAGTGGTTACCCCACCTAGAATACAGAATTTATAAAAATATAAGATTCTCATCATCCCTCACCCTTCGCCAAGGATAGTGCAGACCTTACTTGTGCATCCGATACAATGCTGTAGTTCTTGCAAAAAATAGATCACCCTCACGGTCCATTGCCAGCAGCCGCGCATCGTCATCCAACACCTCAAGCTCCTCATTCCGCATATTAAACTTGAACAAGCGATTCATCGACACGCCGTACAACATGCCTTCCTTGTAGAGCAATTCATTGCCGCTACGCCAAAAATGAGTCACAACATTCCAGTCCATGGAGAACAAAGAGTAAGTCTTTACAGTAAGCTTAAGCTGTGGATCGAACCAAAATAACTTACCTGCCGTCAAACCCCAAAGATACCCTGCATCATCTAGAACCAAAGCAGAAATAGCCCTTTCCCCTTGCACCGCTACACCTTCCCATACTTTGCAGCGCTTCTCTAGATCCCAAATCATTAGAGAGGCATCCGCACGCTGAGGAGCAATCCCAAGTCCACCCCAGACGGACCCTCCAGCAAACAACAGCTGATCTCTACAGGTCAAGGACACCACACTCTGCTGCGGCAAAAGATTTCTGAACACCTCACGTGCACCGCTAGCAGGATTGTACAGTGTCAACGCTCCTCCATGCCGACCATAGGAAGGAACCGTTCCAATTGCCAGCTCTTCTCCTGCCCAAGCCCAAGCAAAAGGGCGGTCCTGCTCCTCTTCCTGTAAGGAAAATAGCAGCTCTGGATTCTCTCCCGGCTTCCAATCTTCATTCGGGTCATATTTGAAAATATTCGCTCGCGGATATACACCTAGATAAAGACAATCGCTCCCAGCAAGCATACCTTCCGTCTGACCAATGCCCCGATATGAAATGATCTCGTCGGCTGCCTTATCGAATCTGGACAGCCCACCTGCGAAATACCCTCCGATGTAGAGAGCATCATCAGGTCCATAGGTCATAGACTGCAAATGGACCGATTGACCTTGCAGACCGAAGTCCTTGACCGTATACCGATCCGTCGCCGGATCGTAAATCCAGCAACTCCCGTCCCTGTATACACCCGTTAAGCAGCGCTCTTTCCGATTTAGAGCATGGTTATTCAGCCAGCCATAATCACCTGCAGGCTCCGGCATAGCTAGCGAAGTAACGAACAGGCTTCCAGTCCGGACATCATAACGCTGCAAATAGTCATCTTTAATGAAATACACATTTCCCAGCTCATCCGGCGGCGAAACACTAAGTCCACTCACATGATCCACAGTGTCTCCCCACTCCTGCAGTTCCAGATCATAAATATACAACCGTGCAGACGGTGTAATTCGAGCAAAAAGCTTACCCTGAACGATGTTCAAGTCATAAACCAGTTGCTCGCCTTTACATTCATCCGGTAGCCTGATTTCCGAGCGTTCTCCCGTCTCCGTATCCAGTACAACAATATGCGGGGTTTGTGTACCAACTCCCACATAGAGCTTACCGTTCCACGCTTCCATAGAACGTGCATACTGTTCTCCAGCTACCATAACACCGTAATCCCTAAACACTCCTGTCGCTGGGTCATACTGGAACACTTTCCCCCCAGGATAACATCCCCCATAGATCCTGCCTTGCGTATCTGCTGCCAACCGCCACGTATAGAATTCACCGGGAATCATCTCACCAAGGTTCTCTACACCATTCTCATAAGTGTACCTGTACAAAATGCCACTTCCCCCGATATACACTCCGCCGGTTGTTAAAACTACACCCCAGCAATGATCCGAGCCTTCCAGCGCATAACGTTCCACCGCTTGTTCACCGCTCGGGTCTAGAACAAATAAGATACAAGGACTTCCGGAAGAAACAGCGTAGATCCGGTCTGCCCCTTGCCATGTTCCATAAGCTGAGGCCCAAACCGCCAGACCGTTCAGTGGTTCACCGATCCGCAGCGCCTTCATCTGCTCCCGCCTTCTTTCGTCAGCTGTTCCTTCACCTTCGTTTCACATTCAGAGACTGCTGCAGGATAAGCTAAGACCGCTCCCAACAGATCCACGGGGTCCTCTGCATAACGCCGAAAGGCTTCTTCACAGCGTTCGACCGGGAATATCGCGCTAATCAACGGCTTCACCTGAATGTCCCCTTCAGAGATTAACCGAATATATTCAGCCATATTACGACCTTCCGTCCATCGCACGTAGCCGTAAGGATAGTCGATCCCCTTCCGCTCATAGATAGGATCATATCGTCCAGGACCTCCGGCTCTAGAAATCAGCACTTGGGCTTCCTTACCGAACATCAGATCACGAGAGAAATCAGGCTTAACATCTCCAACCAACAGTACCTTGCCGCGATCCCGTACCCACTCTAGCGCTTGATCAATAAGGTCTCCGGTTTTACCGCCGGCGCATACAATGACTGCATCTGCTCCCATGCCCTCCGTCAGGTTAGCAAGATGTTCCTTAACCTTCTCCGGGCTAGTAGCAATATGTCTAATTCCAAGGCGCTCAGCCATCTCACAGCGCTCTGTAAGCAAATCATAGACGATCACTCGGCATCCTGCCGCCTTAGCAATCTGAGCAATCAACTGCCCAAGAATTCCGGCACCGATCAGCACAAGTGTCTCCCCAAACTGCGGTGCAACCTGCCTTACTGCATGTACTGCAATGGCTCCAAGTCCTACTGTTGATGCTTCCTCCGAACTAACATGGTCAGGAATGGGCACCATCAGATGCTGAGGCATTAGCAGCCATTCTGCATGCTTTGCATAAGGTCCGCCGTAACAAGCTACACGAAGACCCTCTGGCCAGTGTTCCATTCCTTTCCCACGTGTTCGGATTACACCCGCTGCACTGTATCCAAGTACAATTTGTTGCGTACGGTGCAGGCCATTCATCATTATTTCCGTTCCGGGGCTAATCGCCGAATATTCAGTCTGGACTAGTACAAATCCATCTTCAATGACTGGTGTTAGAACATCCGACATGCGAATCTGTCCTTCCTGAGATATTACCGCTTTCATATGTCTTCTCCTCCCGACTGCTTCAGAAACGATTCCGTCACATGCAGCATCTTCTCTATGGCTGTTACTCCTTCAACGCACCGATCATTACGCCTTTTACAAAATATTTCTGCAAAAATGGATAGATCATTAGAATGGGAACGGTAGCAATGATAATCGTAGCGAATTTAATAGATTCACTAATACGAAACACCTCATCTTGGGTAACGCCGGCCAGCATATTTTGCGCAGAGGATTGAATCAGGATTTCCCTCAATATCAATTGAAGCGGGAACAAATTCCGATCCTGTAAATAAATCATGGCCGAGAACCAACTGTTCCAGTGGCCTACCGCATAGAAGAGGGTCATCACCGCCAGAACCGGCATGGAGAGCGGAAGCACGATCCGCAGTAAAATTCTGAAATCGTGGGCGCCGTCTATCTTGGCAGACTCTATCAAACTATCAGGGATAGACTGAAAAAAGGTCCGCATCACTATCAAATTGAAGGCACTAACCGCACCAGGCAACAGCAGCGCCCACCGTGTATCATATAAGCCAAGCTCACGGACATTCAGATACGCAGGAATTAGACCACCACTGAAAAACATCGTGAACACAATGAAAGCCATAATGACATTTCTCCCCTCCAGATTCTTTCTGGACAGAGGATAAGCACCAAGTGTAGTTAGTACCAGATTAATTAACGTACCGACAATGACATAAAAGAAAGTATTTCCGTAAGCCGTCCATACCCGCGTATCCTCAAATACCAGCTTGTAAGCATCCAGATTAAAGCCGATTGGAAAGAAGCTTACCTTCCCCGCAGCAATAGCATGAGCATCGCTGAATGAGGAGACCAGCACGTACCACATCGGGTACAGGAACAGGAAAGAACACAAGATCAGAAACAGCACATTGCAGCTGTCGAAAATGATTTCACCCATACTGCGTTTCACAACCATTGTCTACCCTCCTAAAAGTTTTGTATGCAATGCTTCATTGAATTTACTTCGTACAAAACTCGTATCGGAAGCTTATGCTCACCATAGGCTGCTTTCAGTTGTTTTCCGGCTGATACGGTTGGCTAGAACGAGTAATGTGAAGTTAATTATGGAATTGAATAATCCTACCGCGGCAGAAAAACTGTAATTCGCCTCCATCACACCTCGTCTATAAACAAATGTTGAAATAACATCCGCAGTGACGTACGTTCCAGGATTGTAAAGCAATATAATTTTGTCCCAGCCCACATTCAGCAGGGTACCCACATTCAGAATCAAGAGGATTAACACCGTAGGCAAAATCCCAGGCAGCGTTATATTCGTTAGCTGCTTCCATCGTCCTGCACCATCTACAACTGCAGCCTCGTACAGGCTCGGATTGATGCCAGATAACGCTGCTAAGTAGATAATTGAGTTCCAGCCCAGGCTCTGCCACATACCAGAACCCACATAGATCGTTCGAAACCATTCCGGCAGAATCAGGAACTGAATAGGCTCCGAGATCAGACCGATGCCAAGCAACAGGCTGTTAATAATGCCTCCGGGCTTGGTGAAATCAATAATCATCCCGCAGATAACGATCAGCGAAATAAAATGCGGCAAATAAGACACGGTCTGCAGAAAGGACTTCAGCTTCTTGAGCCGCAGCTCATTGAGCAGCAGTGCAAAAGCAAGTGAAGCAGGAAAAATGAAGATGAGTGAGTAGAAACTCATTAAGAAGGTATTTTTAAGCAGTCTGAGAAAATAATAGCTTTCGAAAAACTTCTCGAAATTCTTGAAGCCCACCCAAGGACTATCCGTGATCCCCAAGTAGGGGTTGAAATTCTTAAAGGCAATGATCGCCCCATACATCGGCTTGTATTCAAAAATCAGAAAATACAAAACCGTAGGAAGGAGCATGAGATAAAGATAGCGATTGGAGGCTATCCGCTTCCAGGGAATCGGACTCCTCTTGACCGGAAGCTTCCTGCTTTCAACTTTAGAGACTTTTACAGGTACAGCCATATAGTTCTCCTCTCCCGGACACTGGCGTTAGTCATAGCTGTCATGTGGCGAGCGGTCACAAAGCACTCTCCGAACCGCTCGACCCACGACAACCTCCTCACAAGCTGAATCATTTCCCTTTAAATCGCTCGTATGCAACCTGATACTCTTTTAACACATCGTTAATTCCCATCTTCTCAAGTTGCTTCATTACTTTGTCATAGTCCTCAATCTTTTGGCGCCCCATGATCATGGCATTGATTGTTTCGGCTACATAGGTCTGAATATCGGCCATCAAAGGAACAACTACATCGTTTTCCTCTGTTGTGAATTGGACTGGAGGCAACTTGCTATCAAAATCGATATAGTCACTATATAACTCGAGCGGATTCTCCGTTTGCCCGTTAGCTTCTCGGATTTGTTCAGCATATCTGGTATCCGCTACCGTAGCCCAGCTTCCGCCCCCGATCGTATGGTTCAGCAGTTCTTGCGTATTCGTGAGGCCATTGGTCGGATGAGTTACTTCTTTCTTATAAATCGGTTCTCCGTTTACCAGATCATATGACTTGCCTTCAACCCCAAAGTTGTTCAGCAGAATGCCTTCTTCTGAGTATTGATAATCCAGCCATTTCATCACTTCCTCAGGATGTTCCGTCCGCGAGGAAACCGCTAATCCGTGTGCTGCTGCCTGCCAGCGGAAGGAGACATGACGTTGATCACCGTTCGGTCCTTTAGGTGGAATGGCTGGTGCAATTTTGAAGGTTGGATGTTTGCCCTCCATTAGGGTAGTAAAGTTCCCCATGTAGGAGCCAGACCAACCAAACCATGCCCCTGCCACATCGGTAGTCACCTTCTCAGTCAGCGTCTGGAATGTGGTATCTACCAGATAGTTCGGGTCAAGCAATTGTTCATCGTAAAGACGGTGCAGATAGGTTACGACATCCTTGAATTTAGGATCATTCGGGCCATATTTTACTTGGCCATTATCCACGAAGAATCCGTAATCGACGCCAAAGGCAGGCGCGAATAACATCATGATATTTTCCAAGTTGACTGTGACTAGTGGAATTTCATCCTTCTTGCCGTTTCCGTTGGCATCCTGCTCCCTAAAAGCCTTGAGCATGTTATACCAATCTTCGGTAGTTTCCGGCATAGACAGACCCAGCTTATCGATCCAGTCTTTCCGTACTTGCGGGAACATTTGAGTGAGATCCTGTGAATCAAGAACGAGATTAGGCAGGTAAAAAATGTGGCCTTCAGGCGAAGTAATTTGTCCCCGGATATCCGGGTTGTCGTCGAGGATTTTCTTGAAGTTTGGCGCGTTTTTCTCAATTAAATCTTCCAGAGGAAGCAACGCGCCTTGTGTACCATATTTTCCGGAATCCGTGCCCCATAGATCATTGTAGATAATGTCCGGCAGCTTACCAGATGACATCAATAGGCTAAAGGCTTCCGCACTGGCTTCCGTACTATGCTGAAAGTCAATATGAATGTTAGTGTTCTCTTCCATTTGCTGAAAGGATAATTTCTCATTAAAATTAGTTCCTCTGAAATTGCCGCCGCTGGGTGACCAAAGTGACAGTTCAAGCTTATCTGAAACAATCGGGAGCTGCAGACCACCTACTGTTTTACCTTCCTTAGCGGGAGCTTGCGTAGCCTTCTGAACTTCCGCAGTAGGATCTGCGGTATTGCCTGTCTTAGTATCCGAACCGCCGCAAGCAGATACGAGTGTAACTAATGACAACAGGACGGGCAGCAGCAGAACTAACTTCCTTTTAGCAACATTCATAATTCAACCCCCTATTAATAACTAAAAAATAAGATAATCATTATGATATATTCACTAACATCAATCAGAAGGAATCAACGATACATTAATAAATTTTTAAATGAGTCATCACTCTGAAAATTACCTTTTATAGGGGATATCCTCCTTTCAACTGCCTTTTTTCTACTTTAATTAGACGAAAACATCTGTTTTGACTTCTTTTTGATTTACATTCCAGAGTATCAGATCTCTTATTTCGCTAATCTGATATACATCTGATGTATTTTATTATATTTTCCAGCCTACATGATGTCAATATAATAATAAGAAATATCTCTAATAAGTGTGATCTTATATAACATGTACCTGTCGCAAAATGTTGAAATCCCTCAAATTTAATAGAAAACGCTTACAAATTCACTCGTATTTAACTGCTTTAAATAAACCATCTCTGATCTCATACAGATTAGGCACAATATACAACTTCTGCTTGCTTTTATTTAAAAAAATGCGTAATAATGGCCTACCAGCACCATTATCACGCTTTACTGATATTCTAAAGAGAACAGCCTTCGCAGAAAAACACCTTTTAAACCTTTTGATCGGCAGCATCCTGTTCCGAGATTAAGAGACTCAATTCCTCATGAAGCGTTTCCTCATCAATCATCTTTGACCAATAAGCGTTCAACAATTTACGAAAGCTTTTTAGAACGGCTATGGGAAGTCCTAAATCTTTAAGGTAGGAGAAGGTTGGGAATAACTCTCTGTACATCAGATATCTCGAAGGACGATTCAAATGATCCGCCGTGCTCATCTCAGCGATCCGCTTTCGAGCTGGAATACTTACTGTGCGTTCCCGAATAATTTTCTGTGCTTCTACGGAAGCAAGGAAGTTAACGAATTGACGAGCCGCTTCCTTTTGTCTCGAATTTCCGACCACAGCCGCTCCGATTGTGACCAGTAATGTCTTCTGTGGATCTTTTGTTTTCAGCCTAGGTAACGGAGCAAGATCATAATCCAGCGTTAACGCCTTGAATTCATTTAAATTAAAAAAGGTCGTCAGAATCATAGAAACTTGTTCTTGGACAAACAAAGAAATCGTCTCATCTTCATGATTGCCAGCAAGATATTTAGGGAAAATCTGATGGTTGTTCACGAGCCTACTATATACACTGAGACTATTTGCCGTCTCCGGACTAAGTGTACGGTGCTCGGTCCCATCTGCCACGGTTTGAATCCCGCTCTGCAGCAGGAATACAGAATAACGGTTCTCGGAAGCAGGCACAAAATAAATGGCATGGCGTCCACGTTTCTCTGCCAACTGACGAGCCGCCTCAATCAAGTCATCCCAGGTCCAATAGCTATCCGGCTCAGGAAGATCCGCTTCCCGAAAATGGGCCTTGTTGTAGCACAGCACCACGGGGGAGAAGGAAATCGGGTAAGCATACAACTGTTCTTCATGATAGAAAGCTTCTGTCGCGATTGGATATAATTCAGGATCAGGATCAAGCGATTCCAGTAGCTCAGCCGAGCCATTTTCAGCCATTTCCTGAAATTGCGTGCTATTCAGAGATACGGCATCAAGCATCCCATTATTGATCATCTCTACGGCAGAATTCACATGGTCAAAATCATTCAGCGCCAGCGGAAGAATATGAATACCGGGATGCAGTCGATGAAATTCACCAATTAGATCATCCAGCAAAAAGTCCTTGGACAGCGAGGCACTGCAGCCAAAATGAATACGGATTCTCTCCTGCACGGACTCCATAACCTTGCTTCCGACACGGTCGATTTTGACGATAAGGCCTTCTTGGACTAACACATCCAGCCCTCTTCTGACCGATTTATTGCTTAACTCAAATTGCTTAGCTAGCATACTCTCTGCTGGCAGATAAGCACCTGGCTGTAGCACTCCACTTAGGATATCCGTACGAATCTTACCCACCATATGATCCAGTCGCTCTCGGAAGGAATGACGACCTGATTTATTATTCATGTACAATTCTCCCCGAAAAATTCAAATTTACATCATCTCCCTCTTATTTTGCGTCAACTCTGAATTGAAGTCAAATGGAAATTCCGAATTTTCCCACAATTTAAGTTAAGTAAATAGCCCCCCCGCTTCAGCCGAGAGATGCCATGGGTGAAGGGCAGGAACTTCGTGTGCACCCTCCCTTTAATTCAATAATTAGAAAAGCCACCTGATTAGAGGTGGCAAACTTCCAAATTATCTATACGTAAGAGATTTCGCTATGCTAATTGTGTAATAACGAGATGTGCTGAAACAGATCTTGTTCCTCCAGCGAGAGGAGTAATAGTAAGTGCAGTGGAATTACCAGCAGGATTCCGAACGGTCAGTATGGTGTTAATGACCGTTGTTTGCACTATTGCCATTTCTACGATTTCTGATGTACCTGTCGCACGTCCAACTACCGTATAGGCGAGATCTGCGCCATTAAGAGTCAAGATGAGTTGGCCTGCTTCGGTTACACTAACCTGAAATAATACCTGATAAGTCCCTATTGCTGCTAAGTTAAAAGAACTAGGACCCGTTCGTGCAATCGTCGTCCCGCTGGTAGGGCCATCTTGAGGAAAACTCACGTCTGTGCCCGGTGCTACAGTTGCTGCATTATCGGGGGGCATCAGGGCAAAAAAATCAGCAAAACCTAATACTCCTCCTGCTGCTCCGGTCGCTCCGGTTGCTCCGGCTGCTCCGGCCACTCCTGGTGCCCCGGTTGCTCCGGTTGCTCCTGCTGCTCCGGCCGCTCCTGGTGCCCCGGTTGCTCCGGCCACTCCTGGTGCCCCGGTTGCTCCGGCCACTCCTGGTGCTCCGGTTGCTCCCGCGACCCCTGGTGCTCCGGTTGCTCCTGCTGCTCCTGGTGCCCCAGTTGCTCCTGCCGCTCCGGTTGCTCCTGCTGCCCCCGGCGCTCCGGCTGCTCCCGGCGCTCCGGTTGCACCTACAAAACCTTGTGGTCCTATTGCTCCAGCAGGACCAGGTAAACCTTGCGGCCCCTGAGGACCTACGAGTCCTTGTGTACCCGGTACTCCTTGCTCACCTTGAGGACCAACGGGTCCCGCTACACCCTGTGGACCCATTGCTCCCGCTGGCCCAGGTTGACCTTGCGGTCCTTGGGGTCCTGGGGGTCCACCGGCGGGACCTTGAGGTCCTTCTGCTCCTTGGATTCCTCGTGCTCCTTGGGGGCCTGGCACTCCTTGGGCCCCTTGTACTCCTTGGATTCCTTGTGCTCCTTGAGGTCCTGTAGCACCAACGACTGTTGGAGTGGTAACATTTACTTCGGGCGGAGGACATGTGACTTGTACAATCTTCTTAATAACTTTTCGACGATGTTCTTTTCTTTTTCTTTTCGAAGGAAATACAGTGGCGATTTTTTTCTTATGACACTTTTTATCGTCTGGACAACTCAATACGTACACCTCCCTATAAAGATAGTTCAGTGTACGCATCTTATTAATTTTAGTCATGGACCAATAACTAGTTTTCACTAGACTGGAATCTATATCCAGAAAAAAGGGCTATAATTATAGGGTGCCGCCCTTGAGCATACCACAATGTCCACACCAATTTGGATTGCTTTTCGTATTTTATTACTAGGACAACTGACATTTCCCTATTAGACCCATATCTATGATTTGGGTCTTTTTTTATTTTTACAAATCATCCCTCAAACTCAGTTTATATCGTTTATTCACTTTCTGATTTCATAAAAAACAGCCCCCAAATCCTGGGGGCTTCTAACCATTAATTATTATATTTTATCAGCAGGCTTACGAATCGCATTGCCCACCTTCACAAGAATATCAGACATCGAAGTCTCATCATTCACATCATAATCATCAATGTTCAAACGAAGCACTGGGCAAGCTGTAAACTCGTTGATCCATTTCGAATATCTGCCATGCATATGCTCCCAGTAGGAAACATCCGTTTGAATTTCCATCTCACGGCCGCGTTCATTAATTCGGGTCAGGATGGAAGGCAGGCTGCCTTCAATATAAATCAGCACATCAGGATGCGGGAAGTATGGCGTCATAACCATAGCTTCATACAGGCTGGTGTAGGTTTCATAGTCTGTTTTGGACATCGTACCTTGATCTGCATGCATTTTCGCAAAAATACCGGTATCTTCATAGATGGAACGGTCCTGAACAAAACCACCGCCGAGTTCGAACATCTTCTTCTGCTCTTTGAAACGTTCGGCAAGAAAATAGATTTGCAAGTGAAAGCTCCATCTCTCAAAATCATGATAGAACTTTTCGAGATAAGGATTGTGATCGACCTGCTCTAGCGAGGTTTGAAAATTAAGTCTTTTGGCCAAGGCGCCTGTTAAAGTGGATTTCCCCACCCCGACAGTTCCAGCCACGGTAATTATGGCATTTTCCGGGATATGATATGAATTCATTTCATTAGCTCCTTTATATAAGAGACAATTTCAGTGAAGTGTTCTGGATTCTCCACGAAATCGACTGCATTTCCATCAATGGTAATAATAACGGTCGAAGGCTCCTGAATGGCAAGAGCGGCCATCGCGTCATCATAATCTTTAATTAATTGCTCCAAATACGCAGTATCCATCCCCTCTTCAAAGGGCCGCCCACGTTTTTCAATTCTGGTTAATAACGTATCTAAATTAGCCTTAATATAGAGGATAATATTTGGCTTTGGCAGGTCATCCGTAAGCACATGATAAATTTGCCGATACTTTTCACGTTTCGTTCCATTCAGCGTTCGTTCTCCAAAGATCAGGTTCTTATAAATATGGTAATCCGAAATGACCGGGATCCCTTTATCTATGTATTGTGTAACGGTATCTTCAAGCTGTTTATACCGATTACAGAGAAAAAACATCTCCAGTTGAAAGCTCCAATCGTCCATGTTCTCATAAAATTTAGCTAGAAACGGATTCTCATCGACAATCTCTTTAATGATCGGTAAATTTAACTCCTCTGCTAGCATAGACGCTAATGTTGTTTTTCCAGCCCCGATTGGGCCTTCCACTGCAATAAACGGTGCATGTCTCATTGACGCTGACTTCCTCCTCAGATACGAACCTTTCAATAGCTAATCAAGCATAAACGCCTTCGGCGTCTTTATAAGGACGGTAAGTGTTTAAGCGAGAAATATAAGGATAAAGTATAGTGTGAAACTTATACTTTCTTTATTTAAAACAGACTAAATTATTGTATCACATGAGACCTTTCTTGTGAGTGGGTAAATATGAAGAAACTTTTCCAGTAGTTCTAGCGTCTAAATGTAAGATAATGGATTGTATCGTGAACATATCAAATTTATCTAATAAGAAAAAGAGAGGTATTCCTATGAAAAAAAAATGGATCAGCATGGTTAGTGCTCTTCTAGTATTAAGCCTCGCCTGTAACGTAAGCGCAGCTGCAGCTGCAGAGAACACAACCACGACTACCAACCTCACTTCGTATGGCGCGGATTATCTGACCAAAACAGATGGTTCCTTCTGGGTATGGGGCGGTAATCGTTCCGTCCCTACGCAAATCCATGACCTGAATGAGGTACAAGCATACTTTGGTTCCCAATATGTAATGAAGAAAGACCTTTCGGTCTGGCAATGGAGAACATCGGCATACTCTGAAGCTGTTAAAGTGACCCCCGTTCAAGAGCTAGACAATCTGGTCGATATGTTCATGACGGGAAATAGAACGATAGCCCTTAAAGGAGACGGGACGATTCTAAGCGCCCCGCTTTCATCCGATGGACTCACTACCTCCGCGTTCACACCGATTTCCGGCGTCGATAACGTGGCTGCTGTGGGTGGTTACTATGAGTCTGATCTTCATAAGAGCTGGACACGTTACGTGTTCTTAAAGAAAGATGGAACTGTTTCTACTACACGCGATGACTTCGAAAGCTTCGAAACCATCCAGAATTTAACGGATATTATTCAAATCAAAAACAATCTTGCACTTAAGAAGGACGGCTCCATATGGAGTTGGCCAGTCCAAGATTATTACAAGAACCAGGGAGCTCCAATAGATCTATCTGCGACCCCTCTCAAGGGAATCAGTAATATTAAAAGTTTAAAAGGAAATCAGAACAGCCTATTAGCCATTGATGGGGCCTCTCAATTATGGTTCTGGGGCGCTACCATTACAGGTTCTTCAGACGGAACAACCTATCATGAACAACCACCGATTCTTCTAAAAGGGATCAAGAATGTAGTTGATGCTTACATCGTAGAGCGCTCTATTGTTGCATTAACCGGGGAAGGAAACGTCTATCAAACTTCTATTGAAAACGAAATGATGCCCGTAGATTCAAAATTTACACTTCTCGAAAAAGAAGTAAGTAGCCTAAAGAAAGGCGGACGACATATCATCATGCAAAAGAAAGACGGCTCACTCTGGGGCTGGGGCGTCAATAAGGACGCACAGCTGGGCTATGGCGACTATGAATTCAGCCATGCCGGGCCCGTTCCAGTGCAAAAGCCTATTTCGATCTCCTTAAACGGAGAATCTATCCCACTCTCAAATGGAGTTATTACTCGAAACGGACAAAATTTCGTCCCGCTTCGATCGCTGTTCGAAAAATTAGGAGCCACAATTACCTATAAAGAGAACATTACAGCAGCGAAAACAATAGATAAACAAATTATGATCACACGAACCGCTACAGATAAACCGGCTCTTGCCATCAGTATTAACGGTGTAACTGGAGCGACAATGGTGAACAATAAATCCGTGAATCTTCCTACACTCCCTTTCATCGTAAACGGTTCGATGTATCTGCCACTTCGCTTTATAAGTGAGCAACTCGGAGCAAATGTTGAGTGGCTCCCACAGGAGGAGCGCATCGCCATCACGATGCAATAAGGAGTAATCAAAAAAAGGTGTCCCATCACGGGACACCTTTTTACTATTAAGATAAACGTTCGCTGAAATCTTCGAAAGCGAACTGTTTGATCACTTTGATTCCCTCTTCTTCATTGTAACTAACAATAGAAGGCAGATTCACACCGTTAAACATATGGTTCTTCACCATGGAATAATGGGCCATATCAAGGAATACGAGTCTGTCGCCGTATTTCAAAGGCTCCTTGAAGGAATAATCTCCGATAACGTCTCCCGCTAGGCAAGTCATTCCACCTAATCTGTACGTATAAGGATGTTCACCAGGTTGTCCAGCATCGATAATGTTCGGACGGTATGGCATAGCCAGTACGTCCGGCATGTGGCACTCTGCTGAGGTATCGAGAATCGCAATGTCCATTCCGTTATGCATCACATCGAGAACGGTAGCTACCAGATATCCGGTATTGAGAGCTACTGCCTCTCCCGGCTCCAGATAGATTTCCACACCGTAAGTCTCTTTCATGTGTAGAATACACTTGACCAGGGTCTCCAGATCATAATCAGGGCGTGTAATATGATGACCGCCACCGAAATTAAGCCATTTCATTCCTTTGAGATAAGGTCCGAACTTCTCTTCGACTACCTTGAGCGTACGCTCAAGTGTATCCGAATTCTGTTCGCACATTGTATGGAAGTGTAGTCCATCAATGCCCTCAAGCTCTTCAGGTCTGAAGTTAGGGAGTGTGACTCCCATTCTGGAATAATTGTAGCACGGATCATACAGCGGAACTTCGATCTCGGAATATTCCGGATTCACTCGAATGCCGCAGCTGATGTGCTTAGGTGCATTCTTAACGCGATCCTTGAATCGATTCCACTGGTCAAAAGAATTGAACACAATGTGATCGGAGTATCCAAGGAGCTCATCAAACTCACTATCTATATAAGCTGGTGCGTACACATGAACCTCTTTGCCCATCTTTTCATAGCCAAGTCTGGCTTCGAACAAGGAGCTTGAGGTTACACCATGCAAGTACTTCCCAACTAACGGATACAAGGAATGCATGGAGAAGCCTTTTTGCGCGAGCAAAATCTTTGCTCCAGTGCGTTCCTGTACAGAATTCATAATCTCAAGATTACGTGTAAGCAATCTTTCATCTACAAGGTAACATGGTGACGGGACCGCGCTGATATCTATATCCATTATCGCGCCTTAGTCTAACAGCGTTGGCGAGAAATCTTCTTGCCAAGGCAGACCATGTTTATTTAAAGCTTCCATGAATGGATCTGGATCGAACTCTTCGACGTTGAATACGCCCGGCTTCTTCCAGATACCTTTTATAATTAACATCGCTCCGATCATTGCAGGAACGCCTGTAGTGTAGGAAATGGCTTGGGAGCCAACCTCTGCATAGCACTCTTCATGATCGCAAACATTGTATACATAATAAGTTTTTGGCTTTCCGTCTTTAGTTCCTTGGATGATACATCCAATGTTCGTTTTGCCTTTTGTTCTTGGTCCCAAAGAAGCTGGGTCCGGTAAAATCGCCTTCAAGAATTGCAGAGGAACGATCTCTTTTCCTTCATATATGATAGGCTCGATAGAAGTCATGCCCACATTCTCAAGCACTTTCAAGTGAGTCAGGTAATTCTGCGAGAAGGTCATCCAGAAACGGATCTTCTTTACACCCTTGATGTTAACGGCCAAAGACTCTAATTCTTCATGATACAAAAGATAAATATCTTTTGGTCCAATTTCCGGAAGATCGTATACTTTTTTCTCGGAAAGCGGTGCAGTTTCAATCCACTCGCCATTCTCGAAATAGCGGCCATTGGCTGTAATTTCACGAATATTGATTTCAGGATTAAAGTTTGTTGCAAATGGATATCCGTGATCACCAGCATTGGCGTCTACAATATCAATGGTATGAATCTCATCAAAATAGTGCTTTTGAGCGTAAGCTGTGAACACGCCCGTTACACCTGGATCAAATCCACTACCAAGCAACGCGGTAAGGCCTGCTTTTTCGAATCTTTCTTTGTAAGCCCACTGCCAAGAGTATTCAAATTTCGCTGTATCTTGTGGTTCATAATTGGCAGTATCCACATAGTGCACTCCTGTTGCCAGGCACGCATCCATGATTGTCAGGTCCTGATATGGGAGAGCGACATTAATAACGACATCCGGCTCAAAGCTCTTGATCAGTTCAATGACTTCGTCCGTATTATCTGCATCGACCTGAGCAGTAGAAATCTTCGTGCGGCCTCCGGCTAATTTATCTTTCAGAGCGTCACATTTCGCGACAGTTCTGCTAGCTATGCAGATCTCTTCAAATACATCCGGGTTCTGGCAGCATTTGTGAACAACAACACTGGAAACACCGCCAGCGCCAATAATTAACGCTTTTCCCAAAATAAAAACCTCCTAAAATTCCATTTGCAAAATCAACAAGGCTGATTATACATAATATTTTTGAATAAATCAATAAAAACCGACAAAAAATGATGTTTATTGTGTAAAATCTTCAAGGATTCTTGTTAATACTCTTGAATGCTCATATTTCCTCGATCATCCACCTATATATCTAATGAAAATCGCTGCAATGGAGTAAATTTCCGGAAACTAGGACAACTAGATTATTCTATCACAATAGGGGGCTACTTCATACGATTTATTTTAAATTCAATGTGAAACCTCACCACCCTTTCAACTCCGCGTAGAGACGTTCAGTTTCAGTGGCATCCTTATTGTTGTAGAGCACATATACATCTGGCAATTTAATCACAATATACGGCGGAGAATTTTTCACAAGATAGACCATACTTTTTCCAAATCCGTCAAACTTAAAGTTTCCAATGGCTACTGTATCCGTCGCAACGCCATTTGTTTTTCGGCCTCTTGGTAAGCTGTCCACAAGACCCTTCCATTTGTATCTGTAGTTAAGGCAGGTGTTGAGAAATCAGTCTGAATGCCCATCCAACCCGTCCCGATCAACAGCAATGCAACGAATACAAAGAGGCCGTAATATATACTCTTACCCGTTTTTGTCCCAATGATCCAACATTCATGATCATTCGTTTACAGAATTTCATATTTTCCTTTAAGCAAGGGATATGGATGATTGTAAAATAAAAAGAGGGCTTGCGCCCTCCAATTAAATTTTCAATCTATTTATTTATCCGATTAATTTTAATCGAGCTGAATTCGGTCGGTATATATATTTTATTCTGGAGAATAACATGGCCAATCGAATCATACAAACTCTCGATTAATAGTGTATATAAATCATTGTTTGAATGGAGTCGATGGCTCGAAGTGGAGATTACGGATTTTGTAAATTTAACTTCTATTGTCGAAGAATGTGCATATTCGTAAATTCGTTCTTCAAGCAATTCGAAAAGACATTCTTTATCATTCAGATTCACTTGGAATTTTGAAGCGATTTCACTCGGCAGTATGGAAAAGGTGTGCGCAACAATTTCATTTTTACTTTTGTACCACCTGTTAAATCCAATACACACTGCCGAATGAATACCGAACAGTTTTTTTATATAATCATAATCGTTGACAAATTCAAGGCGAAAGTCGGAATCAATGCCATCAATAGCTTCCGTACAACAATTAGAAACTGTATCCCCTATTTTCTCTAATCCAACACTTCGTAATTTTGTATTATCTTTTATAAAGTTTCCTTGTCCATGGATCGTCACGATATAGCCATCTTCTTGGAGTAAACTTAAGGCTTGGCGTAAAGTCATCCTACTAACATTCATCATTTTGGAAAGTTCTAATTCCGCTGGCAATTTACTTCCCACCGGATAAACTCCCTCATTAATTAGTTTTAGTATTTTATCATAAACATCCAAATATAGATGGGACTTGTCTTTAGTTTTAATCGGCATTAAGATACTCCTCCTCGATATACATTATATCCCGTCAGTTGGAATGCGCAACCTTAGCCGTTTAAGATTAGGCTACTTGTTCGATGAAATCACATAAAAGAATAGTTGGGCCGGAATAACGTCCTGTCCAACTATTCTTTCATGATAGTTACAGTTTTTCAGCAAACCAGTCCGTTGTTATTTTTAGCAAACCCTCTGCAATGGATTGATCAGGATTTAATTTATCACCAGCGTAAATGTTGAAGCCATGATCTGCTCCATCAATGATACGCAAAGTTGCATCGGTACTTCCTGCATGTTGCACTAATTTCCTTGCTAATAATGGTGGAACGACAGGATCTTCAGAACCTCCAATTGCTAGTAATGGGCCATTATATTTGGCAACCTCATCAAGTGCACGAGAATTTTTCATCGCTGTAAAGAACTTTTTACCAAATTCTAATTGAGTCCCCCATGGCATCGTAACCATAACTGAACCTTTCGCATAGGCTTCATCGTCAAGTTTGAACATAAGTTCTAAATCTTCTACACCGTTTGACGGTGCGGATGACCAGGTAGCAAGAGCTTTAACTTTTGGTAGGCGGCCTGCTACTACTTGCGCTATTCGCCCTCCCTGGCTGTAACCCAATACACCGATCCGATTATTATCTATTCCTGAATCATTCGCGATGAATTCGACCGATTTCAGAGCATCCGCGACTGAATCTTCGAAATTATTCTCAACATAAGGTTGAGAACTATCCCCACCTCCTGCAAAGTCGATCCGCAAAGATGCATATCCTCTTGCTGCCAATTGAGCAGCTAGTCGTTTGTAGATATCTCCAAGTTCATTTTTATTACCACCTGTACCATGCAACAGCAATACCACAGGAGCTGGTTTATCCTCCGTTGCCCCTGATGGGCTTACCATTATTCCAGGAATATTATGACTTCCGTTAGGAATCGATACGAACTGTTCTTTCATGGGTTGATCGCTCTCCTTTTTGCTTATGATGAAAAACAAATACCTCTCTTCAATGATTCCGAGTACAAGATTTAGAAATTTCGGCTTATCTTGCTCTGTCGCTTCCATGACTTCCTCATGTGACAAAGACTGTGCAGGTGTCTCGTAAGTTGGTCCAAAATTTCCCATGTAAATGCCTTCGCGAAATTCGAATACACATGTTTGCCTTCAAATTGTCCTGCCACCAGTTCCCCAGCATGGTTCCCACGGTTGAAACCGGAAAATTCTATTTCTTAATTAGACGTCCCACCAAAACCCAGTACAGGAATAAGCTGAATAGTGTAACGAGTGAAAGAACCACTAAAATAGTACTGTATACGGAAGCGACCGGATTATTTATGTTAGGAAGCAATTGTAATGATGGCTTATCCATCATTACCGCCGTATAAGCAATACCGATAGAAGCGCCTACACCCATAATTAAGTTGTAAAATCCAATCGCAGTACCGGACTTTTCCTTCCCAACTGTACCAACGTATGAATCAATTAACGGAGCATACATAAACGCGTACGAACAAGCGAATAGAATCATTGAAATGATCAGCATAAAAGAACTTTCGATAAAGAATGCACCTACCAACAAGCTAACGGTAATACCCGTCATTGCAATCATGATACATTGCTTGCTTCCTAACATTTTCGCTACTTTTCCTGAAAGCGCCCCAACCGTTGCAGCTAAGACAAAAGACGGGATTAGCAGTAACGAAATCGTATCGAGTCTCATATTGAAAATATTTCCTAAAAGAAATGGAAACAAAAAGATATAGGCTAATTGCACAGAGTAAATAACAAAAACTATCGATAACAAAGAAATGAATTGCTTATTTTTGAAAAATGAAAGGCTAATGAACGCTTTAGAACTTTTGCTGATATAGGTTAAGAACAGGACGAGGGCGACAATAAACGCAATAAGATAAATAATATTAAAGTTAGTAATATAGAACAATAGCGTTGCGGCAGTTGCTCCCACCAGGAATAAACCAGTTACATCGACATTTAAGCCTCTTTTCTCTTCTTTTGGCAGATATTTTAGAATAAAAGGAAGAATGAGTAGAGTTACCAATGAAACTAAAAATAGAGTCGTCCAATGGAAATAAGTGGATACAAATCCGCCAGTCAAGGATCCTATGACTTGAGACAATGCAAAACTGCTTGTACTTAATCCTAAAAATTTCTTTTGTTCATTTAAAGGCAATTGTTTAGTTACAAAGATTACATATAAAGTTTCTGCAGATGTCAGTCCCATCGTTTGAAGTACTCGTGAAATGACAACCATTATATACGAATGTTGAAAAACAAAACCCATCACAGAACCAACACATATTATTACTATACCTATGCTAATAAGTCTTCGGATACTGATAGTATCGGACAAAGCCGCGTATACAACTGCCCCAATCCCAAAAACAAGTCCAGCTAAGGTCGCTTGCCAGGAAACCATCGTCGCAGATATATTAAAATCTTTTGCTATATCTACCGAAACAATTTTAAATGAACCGTCAATGACCAAACATAATAAAAATAATAGTAATAGAACAGGTACAGCTTTCTTTATATTATATTCTTGAGATTTCATTGCGCTTGCGTTTTGCTCTGTCATGTACATTCCCCTCTTCTAGAACTGCTTAGCTTAAGTGAGTACCACTGCAGATTCATTCTATTCTCGCAACGTGTGCCCGAGATTTGTCAATGTACTTCTCTCTCATTTATTATTCTTTAGTTCAATATCGATAAAATCCAAAACACGTCCAATATTTGTTTTCGTTTCAAATATCACCGAGGAATGAATTGCGTTTGGAAAAATTTCAACCTTAGCTTGTTCTCTCTCGAAAAGCTGATTTACTTTCAATGCGAAATCGATCGATTGTTGCATCGGTGTAATATCATCGCCACCTCCATGCTGCAACAAAATCTTTGGAATATCTTTATGGATATAACTCATCGGATTTAATCTTTTAACTTGCTGATCCAACTCGTCTATCGGACCACCAACCAACTTCTCTAAGACACTTTCCTTTGTATGAAATGGGAATTCATTGCGCTTTGAGCTAGGGAAGACGTCTTCGTACTCATCACTGATATCCACCGGCTCGTATAGTGAGTTTTCCTGGAGAATGTAATTCACTTGCAGATCGTGATCCAAACGAGAAAAGTCGCAAACCGGATACCAAGAAACAACCGCCGATACGTCCGTTGGAATATCTTTGTTGGGATCATGTTCTGTATCAAATAGAGTTTCTTTAGCAAAAACCGCTGTCATAAGGGCTAAATAACCACCTGCGGATCCACCCCAAGTGGCAATCCTTTGCGGATCCAAATGAAATTTGGCAGCATTCTTTTTGATAAAACGGATGGCCATCTTTACGTCTCTTACTGGTTCAGGAAATATCACTTCATCCGTCAGTCTGTAATTTATGGAAACAATGGCATACCCTCTATTTCGTCCTTCAAGCATCGGCTCAATCATATCTTTTTGGCGTTTATCGCAAGCTACAAATCCTCCACCATGTATGGAAACAATTACAGGAAAGTGACCATCTCCTTCAGGTAGCCAAATATCTAGCTTTTGAGCGTCGGACGCTGTGCCATAGGGGATATCAAAATAACCTCTCTGATTTTCGATACTTAAAATGGGTCCGTTTTTTCTCCATTTTCTATTTGTCATTTTCTTTTCCTTTCTTGTGTTGTCAGCACTTATATTTTTTGGTCTTGTTGAACGCTAAAATGTATTCGCTTACAGATAACCGTAATTAAATTTTGTAGAACTGGACGCCCCCTTTTTAATTATTTTGCCTCCATACCCTACAAATAAAAAAACAAACAACAGTAATACGTGGTATATATAGTTGTCTAATTAATTGCAACTTCACTATAAATCATTAAAACCAGTTAAGTCAACACTGATTAAAAAACAGATCATTATAATGACAAAGAGCCCCCGTCGTTTGGGAGCTCTTTTCTGAAGTATCACTTTTAAAATCAAGCGTAAGGATCATATTATCCATCCATACAAAAAAAGTATTGTTTGTATTAGTCAAAAATACCCCCATTTAATTTGAATGAATTTGAACAGCATAAGCTTCGGCATCCCATTCTACCTTAGCGCCTAACATTTCACTCACCAATCTTAAAGGTACATATACACTATCATTAATAAAGACTGGCTTTTGATCTGTGGCTATTACTTTTCCATTCACTGTCGTTTGTCCATTAATCGAATTTAAGTTCAGCGTAGTAGATGTAGATTCCTTCACGGCAATAACTGATCTCGAAGGAACGTCCCAACGTACATCCACTCGCATTTGCTGAAATATTCCTCTTAAAGGAACGTAAGTAGAATTGTTGAGCAGTAAAGGAGGCATGGTCAGATCCATTTCAGTATTGTTCAACAGCACCTGAATCGATTTCTTCACGGGCTGAGGCGTGTCAATCATAAAATCTCTAACCCCCAACCCAGTCTGTCCAAATTCATTCGTTCCCCATGCAAGAACATGACCGTCTTTTAAAAGTACATAATGATTTCTGTTCCCGCTGGTAATCGAAACTGCATTTTGAATACCACTAATCTGTTTAACATTCATCTTATTTTTATCGCCAACTGTCCACTGCCATACGGTTCCATCGGCTTTTACTGCTGAGTCCGTTGTCATCGATACGACATCAGTGAGTCCTGGAATCTGAATCGGTTGTAAAGTTCCACCCGGATTCATATCTGTGTAATTATTCCATAACCAAACGGTACCATCCCATCTCAAAGCTACTCCATTCCACCCATCAGTATCAACAGCTCTATACTCCCCGCCGCCTTTAAGTAGGGTAGGCTTTAGAACCGCATCCTTTTTAATGCCTCTAGTTTTAGATGAACCCCATACCCACACCTCTCCGCCGTTTCCAAGTGCCACTGAATTATTCGATCCTGCAGCTATAGCTAAAATGGAGGGTAGTCCTTTCACCTGCACCGGTGTTAGCCCGTTTTTCCCCGAATTATCACCGAGTTCTCCTTGCTCATTGCCTCCCCACGCCCATACCGTTCCGTCTTTGCGAAGCGCTAAGCTAAATGTGTCTCCTGCTGAAACAGAAATCACATCCGTTAGCCCCTTCACTTGAACCGGCTCTAGAAGGACTTTCGAGGACTGCGCTCCAGTGCCAAGTTGTCCATGTTCGTTCCCCCCTACTGCCCACACTGTTCCATCATCTTTCAACATCAAATTATGACGGTAGCCACCTGAAACTTGCTTAACATGATCGATGCGCATTTTGACTGGAGTGTACGCTGGCGTGGTTGCCCCATTACCAATAGAGCCGTATCCACCACCCCAAGCCCAGGCTGTTCCATCCGCAGTGATGGCATAAGCGCTTCTATCCCCCGCATCCAGTCCTGTGATGCCAGACAATAACTTCTTTTCATCCGGGAAATTCACTACACTGTCCGCTTTTACTATTAATGGTGAGGCTGTAGCTAGGATAATAGCTGCCCCAACAACTACAATACCTATTCGTCTTATCTGAATTTTAATGCTTGAAATTTGTCTTCCCACTTAAGATCACTCCTTTTAGAATCGGTAGGGTCAAACTGTTGATCTGCAACAATAGAGACCCCCACTGTATTCAATCTTCTTATATAGACTGTGGAATATTATGTAAAGTTGCGAGAAACTGTAATTTTTCAAATCAATTTATACGCTTTAACCTGTAGTTTAGGATTGAAGCTGATTTTAACTGTTTATATGGCATAAATCGCTTGTTGCTGCGCTCTAGGTCTCTCGTCCGTCTTTTGACACACTAAAACTTCAAGAGCATAATAAGCATCGGCATATTGCAACGGATTCCCACAACATACAGAGTTATGCAGGATTTTAGTTTGTTCTGCACCAGAGAGGATGATTACGAGTGAAAAAAGATTTTCAAATAAAAAACAAGCCCTTTCTAATTTTCAGCTTCATCCTGCTCTTAAAATGCGCAGTGGCCTGGTTCGTAGTATTTAGTGACGGCCCTAATTGGAGCATGCTGCTCACAGAGATCCCGTTCTTCTTTATCGTCTTTGGACTCATTGAGTGGATGGCTTCCAAACGGAAGTTTCTGTATTACATGATTGCGAACTTATTAATTTCAGTGATTTATTTTGCCGTCCTGATGTATTACAAGTATTACGGCGTAATTGCTACTTACCATGCTTTGGAACAGGCAGATAAGGTAACCAAGGTCGGAGAAAGCACATACTCCTTGCTGGATCCTTACTATTTGTTCATTTTTGTGGATATTGTAGTCTTCATGTTCTTTATGTTCCGTCCCAAATATATTGCGATCTGGAAAGAAAGAGGCATGAACCGGCGTATGAACCGAACCGCCTTACTTGGGATCATCAGTGTTTCACTTGCGATCTGTGTCTTTAATATTTGGCCGAATCATGCCAGTATGAACGAGAACAAAAAGGCAGAGCGTATGGGGATTCTCAATTACGAGGTATATACCATTTTTGCCGACACCACAGAAAAGAAAGAAATGATCGACAGCAAAGAAATTACGCAGCAGTCTGTGGACGCTATAAAGGGGATTACGGAGCCAGTCTCTCCAAAGTATTGGGCAGCGGCTCAAGGTAAAAATCTCATTGTAGTGCAGATGGAATCTTTTCAGAATTTCCTGCTTGGCTTAAGCATTGACGGAAAGGAAGTAACTCCCAATCTAAATAAACTTATTTCAAGCGAACATTATTTCAATAACTTCTATACAAATGCGGGGCAAGGAACAACATCGGATGCTGAGTTTGTAGTGAACACCTCTCTCTATGTTCCTCATCACGAAGTAGCCACTTCGTCCAACTATATGACTAAGGAACTTCCAAGTCTGCCCAAGCTGATGAAAGCTAATGGATACAATACTGCTACCTTTCACACCAACAGCGTGGAGTTCTGGAATCGCAAAACCTTATACAAGGTGCTAGGCTTTGATAAATACTACGATCAGTCCTTCTATGGAGATGATGATCATATTGCATTTGGATCTTCCGATGAGGTGCTGTATGCCAAGACTGTTCCTGAATTAGTCAAAATGGATGCGGAAGACGACCCTTTTTACGCGATGGTCATTTCTATGAGCGCTCATCACCCTTATAAAATGCCAGAATCTAAATTTAAAATGACGTTGCCTAAACGGTATGAAGGGACCTTAGTCGGCGACTATATTTTAGCCCAAAATTATGCGGATTACGCCATGGGACAATTTCTAGACGAACTGAAGTCCAGCGGGTTATGGGACGATAGCGTGATTGTCTTCTACGGAGATCATCAAGGTGTATCCCTGTATTCCCTTGACGGCAATGAGAAATCATTAATGGAGGAAATGGTCGGACACGAGTATGGATATACCGATATGTTCAACGTTCCTTTCATAGTTCATGCCCCGGGCATAGACCAACATACTGTGTATACCCAAACTGGCGGTCAGATTGACATCTTACCAACTGTAGCTAATCTGTTAGGGATTTCTATGAATGACCAGCTCCACTTCGGAGAAGATCTGATGAATCAACAGACCAATCTACTACCTGTTAGACATTTTCTTCCTACTGGTTCTTTTATTAATGACACAAGCTTGTACTTGACTGGTGTCGATTACGATGATGGAAATAACTATAACCTAATCGACGGCTCTGAAACTGAGGGCGGTTCGACACAAGCGCAATTTGATGCCGTTCAGCGGCTCCTGAATATGTCTAATAGTTATATTCTGCAACGGCCGGATTTATCTTCTACGGATGATGGCGAACAGAGCAAATAATTGATATTCAATAAAAAGAATGCCCCTTAGCCATTGGCCGAGGGGCATTCTTGCGTTTATTAAAATAATTAAACCGTTGTTGCAGGCACACTCTTAAGAATTGCCTCTTGCTCTACAAGCGCGTTAACCAGCATATACACACGAGATTCGTAAGGGCGTAATGCCACTGTCTCGATCTTCTCGGCAGGGTCAACTACATAGTTATTCAACAGCAACTCACTGGAGTCAAATTCCAAATCAAACGGAAGGTCGAACAGCGCTTCCTCTGAAGTCAGGTTTGACATGACCAGCAATTTCTCATTGCCAAGTGTACGAGTATAAGCGTAGATTCGTTCATCTTCAGGTAGGATCAAATCATAGGTTCCATAAACGGTAATAGGATTAGCGGCCCGAAGTGCGATTAGCTTTTTATAATGATGATAGATGGAATCAGGGTCCTGCTTCGCACGTTCCACATTGATCTCCGTGAAATTAGGATTGACCTTCATCCAAGGCTTGCCGCTACTGAAACCAGCGTTCTCAGAGTCATCCCATTGCATTGGCGTTCTAGAATTGTCGCGGCCGTTCTTCCAGATAACCTCCATGACTTCTTCATGTGATTTTCCGGCTTCTGTCTCTAAACGATACAGGTTCTTCATCGCCACATCATCATAATCATCCATGGAATCAAATCGTACATTAGTCATCCCAATTTCTTGACCTTGATAAATAAACGGTGTTCCTTGCATTAGGAAATACATCGTAGCCAGCGATTTGGCCGATGCCTTCCAATACTCACCATCATTTCCCCAAGTGGAAACTGAACGCGGTTGGTCGTGATTCTCGATAAACAATGCATTCCAGCCTCTACCCTCAAGACCTTTTTGCCAACGGGAAAGTGCTGATTTCAGCTGCAGAACATCCAAGCCACCCGTAACACTCTTATTCCAAAGTGCTAAATGCTCGAATTGAAAAATCATATTGAATTTGCCCTGCTCCTCGCCTACCCACATTTCCGCTTGATCGACACTAACACCACTCGCTTCACCAACGGTCATAATGTCATAACGATCAAATGTTTCCTGTTTCATCTCCTGAAGAAAATCGTGAATTCCTTCCCGATTCATATGACCTGCACCGGACGAAACGAACGGAAGATTATCTGGATTTGGCAGATCAGGAAGACCTGGGATTTTCTTAATATGTGAAATAGCATCCACTCGGAAGCCGTCGATCCCTTTATCTAGCCACCAATTGACCATACCGTATAATTCCTGACGTACTTCAGGATTCTCCCAGTTGAGGTCAGGCTGTCTTTTGGAGAATACATGCATGAAATATTGCTCTGTAGCAGGGTCAAACTCCCAGATCGAACCGCTGAAAATACTCTCCCAGTTATTCGGTTCCTTTCCGTCCTTAGGATCTCTCCAAATATAATAATCACGTTTAGCATTATCCTTGCTTGAACGCGCTTCAACAAACCAAGGGTGTTCGTCTGAAGTATGGTTAATGACAAGATCCAGAATCAGCTTCATGCCCCGCGCATGAACCTCGCTTAATAGCTGATCGAAATCAGCCATACTGCCGAACTCCGCCATAATATCCTGGTAATCTGAGATATCATATCCATTATCATCGTTCGGGGATTTATAAATAGGACAAATCCAAATGACATTAATGCCAAGGTCCTGTAAGTAATCAAGTTTTGAGATGACTCCCTGCAGATCTCCAACACCATCGCCATTGCTGTCCATAAAGCTCCGTGGGTAAATTTGATACGCTGTGGCTTCTTTCCACCATGTTCTGTTCAATGTATGCAGCTCCTTCGTATTCATATACCCTCTCAGGAAAATATTTTCCTATTTAATTCACAAATTAGTGATTTTCATAATAAAACTTAAGATTATCGACTAAAAAACTATCTATTTAGGGTTTATTCAAGGAAATTATTTTCCTATGCGATCATTATAGGATCTTTTATTTTCCTGGTCAATAACAATCTTTTGGATTCTTGAAGCTATCCGTGATATGCTTGCGATATATTCTAGAACGAATACAAGATTGGAAAGTTATGGTGATATTCTTGAAGGTAAAAATTAAAGATATAGCCAAAATGGCTGACGTTTCAATAGCTACCGTTTCAAGGGTTGTCAATAACAGCAAACCGGTAAACGAGGAAGTTCGTAAGCGTGTATTGGAAGCCATGAAACAAATGAATTACCGTCCTAATGTCATCGGTTCAGATGCAGGTAGACCGGATACACCTCTGATTGGTGTCATTATTCCGCAGAACAGTAATACCGTGCTTGATGATTTCAATATTGGCATACGTGATCTCGCCGAGCTATATGGTTATGATGTTTTGGTTGGGTTAACAGACGGAAGTGTTAATAGTGAACTTCATTATTTGAACTTATTCCACCATATGGGGACTGAGGGTTATATATATGTAGGCTCGGTTCCGAGTAAGGAGCATTTGGAGATTATCCAGAAATCCGGGTCACCTTGCGTGTTAGTTGGAGAACAATCTCAGATTGATTCGATCCCTTCTGTCCATCTGGATAATGTTACCGCCTCCTATGAAGCCGTTACTTATCTGATTCAAAAAGGACATAGAAGTATCGGCATGATCCGGGTATCTGGAGATAATGCAGTGGGTGGCGATCGATATCGCGGCTATCAACAAGCGCTTATGGATGCAGGCATTACCTTAAGAGAAGAATGGGTAGTAGAAAGTGGAATGGCCGTAGAAGATGGAAGTGACGCTATGCGCCAGATTAAGGATAGCGGGGAGCTACCTACTGCGGTTTTTTGCTCCACAGATTGGATAGCTGTAGGGGCGATGAATTTTCTGATCGATAACGGTATTCGGGTGCCAGAGGATGTTGCGGTGTTCGGATTCGATAATAGCTTTATCGCTTCTGTCGTTCGTCCCAAGCTGTCCTCGGTGGAATACTCCGGAACGGAGATTGGAATGACTGCTACCCGAACTTTAATCAAGCTGATTAAAGGGGAGACTGGTATTCAGCATCATGCAAATGTAGCTCATTATTTGGCAATTCGTGAAAGTACGGGTTAGGGAAAGCTTCCCTAACCCTATTTTTAAATCTGATATTGGTTATTGTGTAAATCCTACGCGGGCGCGTTCCCGTCCTTTAGTATCTAGTGTGATGGAACAGACGGAAGTCATGGGAATATAAAGCTCCTCGAATTCTGTCCGATATTTAATAAACTTCTCAGTTACTGTTTCCAAAATGCCTTTTCTAGCGTTAGAGCCATCTACAAAATAAATGGTTACCTCTTTGCCCTGCAAAGCTTCCAGCATCATTCACTTCACTCCTTCGACTTACAGATTTGTGATAACTTTGTCGATAATCCCGTACTCCACTGCTTCCTCGGCTGACATGAAATAATCCCGATCCATGTCTTGTTGTACCTTCTCCACCGTCTGTCCGGTTCGGTCCGCTGTAATCTGGACAAGCACTTCCCGTAGCTTCAAAATACGTTTGGCTCTAATCGCAATATCACTGGCCTGCCCCTGCGCACCACCATGTGGCTGGTGAATCATAATCTCACTATTCGGCAGCGCATAACGTTTACCTTTAGCCCCAGCTAACAATAGAAGTGAACCAAAGGAAGCCGCCATACCTGTGCAGATCGTATTTACTTGCGGTTTAATGAGCTGCATTGTGTCATAAATACTTAATCCCGCTGTTACGGAGCCCCCTGGACTATTGATATACATGTGTATATCTTTATCTGGATCCTCAGCTGATAAGAACAGCAATTGGGCAACAACACTATTCGCTAATTGATCCTCAATCTCCGCCCCTACAAACACAATTCGGTCCTTTAAGAGCCGCGAATAAATATCGTAGGATCTTTCCCCTTGATTCGTTTGTTCAATGACATAAGGAATGTACGCCATGCGTATGCGACCTCCATCCGTTTATTTTATTTGAAATCTACCCTGTAAACGGATTAGTCTTTGGATAGGATACGTTAAGCGGGCAAAATATTATTTTTATTATTGCGTATCTTAATTTGGAGCTCATTCGTTTATTATTAGAAGTAACCGAAAACACTTTACCGGAAAAGGGGTTATGCAGAGTGATCAGCCTTGAGAAGCTTAGCGCCGGCCATGAACCGGATGAGAATCATACCACGTCTTTGCAAATGGCCCTGAAGCGGTATTGCCTTGCACTGACACAATCCCCGTGGGAAGCCGAAGATTTGGCTCAGGATACGTGGGTCAAAGCACTGGGCTATATGAAGACTTCCAAACATTCGAAGCTGAAGAGCGATAGGAACGATACAAGTCAAATCAACAACAATTCAGAACATACAAGTCGTACGAATTTCAGCCCGCTAACGAATCATCCGAATCCTGAGGCGCTACTCCTGCGGATTGCCAGAAATACCTGGACAGATATTATACGGCGAAAAGCCACGTTGTCACGAGTGCTGGAAATGGATCAACCACGGACAGAGGAAGCAGCAGGGTATGGTTTATTTGAGATTGAGGCTGCTTTTCAAGCCTTACAGAAGCATCTGTCTCCACTGCAGCAAGCAGTGTTCCTGCTCCGCGATGTTTTCGAGCACTCCGGAAGCGAAGCTGCCGAAATCCTCGACACCACAGAAGGAGCCATCAAAGCTGCTCTGCATCGAGCCCGCCAAGCCCTCCCTGCAGTCAGACAAGAGCTTCTTCAATCTAACGGCCCCTCCATACTGCAGGATACGGAACTACAGATTGCCTTGAATCGTCTTGCATCCGCCTATGAACAAGGACAAATCCCCGAGCTGATTGAGCTTGTCCTTGCGGATGAAAGTCAAGAAACTGTAATGGCTGTGTCCAGCCAAAGCTTCCAGAGCTTCCAAAGCGTTCAACCTTTCCAATCTGGCGGATTCAGCTCTATGGGCTGGAACTATTCCGAGCCAGGAATGCGGATGGTGGCTTAGTCTTTCGTGACGCTATTTCGTAATACTGAAGTGCGTTTAGCTAAATGAAGCACATTACGTTACGTTATAACCGAACAAATATTAGTTTTGAAAAGTGTGAGTTTGATGAGATAGGTATATTTTGTGAGTTAGGTGAGTTAGGTCAGTTTGATGAGTTGTATAGTTGGGTGATGTTTTAGCTTTGAGCTAGTGACGTTGCAAAATGTGCAACAGAATCCATGAAATCAACGCTAAAAAACGAATCTACTGCACTATCTGCAATAGATTCTTAATAAAAGTGACTTTTAAGTCGATTTCTCATCTTTTGATTGTATAAAGTGCAATAGAATCAAATTATGTCCTATATAGTTCAAATTCTATTGCACAAAGTACAATCACACTAATGAAATCTCCTCACATATCTTTATGCTTCATTCATCACCACTCATCACTCTTTAAGGTACAATTCCCCTGCTTTCTACGGAAACCTTTAATTAGACTTATAAATAAACATTAATGTTAGTTAGGAGTGATATTTTATGAGGAAAATTCTTATCTTAGGCGGCACGCGCTTTTTTGGAAAAAGGTTAGTTGAACGATTGCTACAAGATTCCATAAACGACGTAACAATACTTACACGCGGGGAAACTAGCGATTCCTTTGGAGATCACGTTCACCGGATCCATGCGGACCGTTTCCAAGCAAACGAGCTCGCTCAGGTGGTAGGAGATACACTATGGGATGTTGTGTTCGATAATATTTGTTATTCACCGGACGAAGCGGATCAGGCACGCCGGATTTTTGATGGTAAAACGAAAAGGTATATCCTCACCTCAAGTTTATCCGTCTATGATTTCAGCGAAGAAGCGCTGACCGAGGACATTTTCGATCCTGAAACTTACCCTATCCGCCACGGAGGGCGAAATGATTTCACCTATCAAGAAGGAAAAAGACTGGCGGAAGCCGTCTTCATGCAACAGGCTAGCTTTCCAGTCGCTGCGGTTCGCTTTCCAATTGTGCTGGGCATAGATGATTATACGCGAAGACTTCATTTTCATATTGAGCATGTCCGTAATGAGTTGCCTATTGGTATACCGAATCCCGAAGCACATATCTCCTTTATCCGTTCGGATGAAGCTGCTGATTTCCTATATTGGCTCGGCTGCAGCTCTACTATGACAGGACCGTTCAACGCTTGCTCAGACGGTACGGTTAGAATTAAGGATATTCTCACAATGATTGAAGAAGAAACAGAGAAACACGCCATCATCCAGAAGCAAACCGCAGACGAGCATATGTCACCCTTCGGAATTGAACAATCCTGGTTTATGGATACGACAAAAGCCCAGTCGGCGGGGTACAAGTTTCTCAAGCTAAAGAACTGGCTCCCAGAGCTAGTTAGCTCTCTGAACAAAACCTACGAGTAATATACGCCCTCATCCTCCCTCATTTATCTAAACGACAAAAAAGCTGCTCCAAAGTAGAGTTCATCTACGATAGAGCAGCTTTTTCATTGTACAAAACCTCTGCGAATATTTAAATAATTGCACTCTATACAACTAAATCAGGCCAATCAGGCTTAGGTTCAACTTTAGTTGTATTCTGTGCAATTAAAATCTAGCTAAACACCACTAACAGCCAATTCTCGTAGAAATAATTGCACTAAGTGCAATTAAACACTCATAGCAGAAAACACAAACTTTAATAGCTGCATTAAATACAACTAACCACAAAAAAGGCAACCAGAAGTCTCCCTCTTAGCTACCTTTTAACATTACAGAGCTAGCAAATCAAGTCACTCCCTATATGTGTGCATCCGATCAAGAAGCAAACCTCTCCCTACCTATGCGGAGATTGTCAAATAAGAGCGCTCCTCAGGCGTTTCAGCGCTAGGTGAGTCACTGTCATCCCCAGCGATAATCTCGTCTTCTATGTCCGAATTAATCTTGAAGACGTTGATTTCCTTGAATAATTTTTGCGAAATCTCATTTATCTCAACGGCTTGGCGGGCAATGTCGTGGATCGCGTTGTCCTGCTGCACACTAGAGGCATTCACTTCCTGAACCCCTGCCGCAGTTTCCTCAGCAATGGCAGCCACGTTGTGAACAGACTCTGCGAGTCTACGATTCATAGTCTGTGTCATATCTACCTTGTCATGGATTTGCCCAATCTGCTTACTAATCTCAACGATCGACTGATCTATCGCTTCAAAAGACGACAACGTTTCTGCCACTTTTTGATCCTGCTCTTCAAGGTTTCCTTTAGTCTCCAGCATATATTGCTGAAATTCATCCATCCCTGCTTGCAGCTCGTTAATAATCTGACTGATATGTACGGAGGACCCTTTGGTCTGATCAGATAATTGTCTCACTTCATCTGCTATGACAGCAAAGCCCTTTCCATAAACTCCAGCCCGCGCTGCTTCAATCGCTGCATTTAGTGAGAGAATATTGGTCTGGTTTGAGATGTTTGTGATCGATTTGGTAATTCTGGAGATATCCTTCGATTGGTCACTCAATTTGGTTAAAGCAAGATAAACTTTATTCACAGACTCACGTGAGTGCTCTGATACCTCGCGCAAAGCGATGACGGACTCGGAACCTTTTCGAGTATTGTGATTAGCCGTTTGACTTGTCGAGAGCATAACCTCGGTATATTCCGTAATTTCATGAACTTCCCGTTCCAATTCCTGAATCAAGCTTGCGCTCTGCTCCGATTGTCCGGCTTGCTGCTCAGCGCCTACAGAGATTTCCTGTATTGTGCTTACGATTTCTTGGTTCGTATGAGCGGTGATCGATGAAGATTGTTGAAAAGAGTGCGAATAAGTCGCGAGCGAAGAAGCTACCGATTGGGTCTGCTGAAGCATCTCTCGTACCCGCAACACCATATGGTCGAAATGATGACTCAGACTTCCTAGCTCATCGTTATATGGCGAATTAATCTGCTGCCGCAAATCTCCCTCAGCAATTTTACGTAGAGCTACTTGCAGCTTATTTATAGGGTTCAGGAAGGAACGAATAAGCATAACAGCAATAATAAGCGTGAAAATAAATACTAGTATTGCTGCATAAGCCCCCATAGAACTAGTCAGATTTAACAAATCAAAAGAATAGTCTTGAGCCTTCTCTGCGTTCTCTGCTGCAGCGGTATATAGTTTCTCATTGGTCTCCAGCATAGCTTTATTCATAGCCAATGCCTTCGTATGTAATTCATCAATTCGTTCCAGAACGGCCATGGGATCAAGCTGCTCATCCTTTAGGGTATTCACTAATCCGTCAAAATAGCCTGTATATCCTCCAACTTGATTATGTAACTGTTCTAACTCCTTAGACGCTGGCGAATCTGCTTCAAACTTCACTTTACCCAATTCTTCCATTAGCTTAGTCTGCTTGTCCTTAAAAGGTTGGGTAAACTCTAAATCGCTAGAACCCGCTAGAGAGGTCTCCACACTGTTCATTTCTTGAAGCAGTTGAGTAATGGTGGATACTGTAATTCTTTTTTCCATCTCCATTTTTTGTGTTTCCATAGAGATTTCTACTTGATTGATTTTATAGTTTTGGTATAGCGCTACCCCTAGAAAGAATAGTACCACGGCAGAAAAACTCAAGATCAACTTCCACTTCATTGATAGATGCATAGACCTAGCCTTCAACAATATCATCCTCCGTATAAAGCCTCATATGGCAATAGGTACTTTTTACTAATATCTAAATTGTAGAAGCTGTACATTAAATACCGGACACAGTTTTGTATGAGAAATGTAAATTTTGTCGAGTACACGTTCACAACTATCCTATTGCAATTGACGTAACGTTAAGTGCTAAAATACTTCTCATAGGGCGCCTTATCAATCTATAGAACGGGAGTTGTCTATGAGTGGATTTGTGACCATTGATAAGCTTTCTACGCAAATCGGACTGACGAGTCGGACGTTGCGTCACTGGGAGGCACAAGGATTATTTGAAAGTCACCGTGAGGCTAGCTCGGGTTGGCGAATTTATGATGAGCACGCAATCCTTGCCATTCAAATCACTGCATTATTAAGAAAACTTGATATTAGTATTAAAGATATCGGAACCGTTCTAAAGAACATGTCCGTACAGTCCTTGTATGAAACACTTCTTCAACAATCCGCTTCAATTCATAATGAGAAATCCAAGCTAACACAAAAAGATCGCGAAATCCGCTTCTTATTACAATTAATATCCGCACGTACGGAGGAGTCCATAACTAACCATTTGTTATTAGAGCTAAAAGAAGAATCATGCAATACATTGGATGATTTGAATGAGAATGAGGAGGTTCTATCTATGACAACAATTAAACACTCTCCACCTATCCATGTAAGATTCATTACACTTCCACCTATGAGATTTGCTTATAATATTGCAGTCAGTACATCTCCAGAGGATGAAGCTATGCAACCTGTCTTGGAATGGTTGGAAGCTAACCATCTCTTAGGGACGGCACGTTTATTTGGCGGGAATACAAATCCGCATCCTAGTGGTGAGAATAACCCTTATGGCTATGGATTCTGTGCCTCCATTCCTGAAAATGCAAAAATACCAAGCCAACTTAAAGAGATGCGGTTCGACGGCGGTCTCTATGCGATGACGGAAAGCAGTGATGATATCTACGGCTCATGGCAAGCACTGATGAGTTTTTTGGATAATAACCTTGATTATCAAGCTGACCACGATTCAAGATTATGTCTTGAGGAGCATATCCGTAACGATAGTCCCAAAGGCAGCGGAAATGAGTATGTATTAAATCTGCTCGAACCTGTAAAAAAGAGAGCATAAAACAAAACGCTCTCCTTTGCCTATCATGGCATTGGAGAGCGTTTCTATTGTCATCAAAAATATGATGATCGCTTAATTTTGACTCAGCTTTAACAGCTTCGCTAACATTTGAGCTATTTCTTCACGAGACGCTGTATCTTTTGGAGCAAAGTTAAGCCCCGTACTTTCTGCAACAGGCTTGCCTGAAATAATTCCTGCCTGCTGAGCAGCTGCGGCTGCTTCAAGAGCATAAGAGCTTATCGACTTCTGATCTGCAAAAGCTGAACTGTCGCCACTTACAGGCAATGTCCAGTTCATAGCTTTCGCTAATCGCACGATCATGACAGAGAGCTGCTCACGAGTTACATTTGCCCGAGGATCGAACTGTCCATCACTCACGCCGGTAACAATTCCCTTGCGATTAGCCCACGCTACCGCTGCCGCATAATAATCGTCAGCCTTAACATCTGTGAAGTTTCCTGCTCCTTCTGCGCCCAGATTAACACCAGCCAATCGAGCTAGGAGCAAGGTAACATCTGCTCTGGTTAGTTGACTCTTAGCTCCGAACTTACCTTCACCAATGCCGGTAATTACATCACGAGCTGCCAAATACGTAATAGAATCTTTAGCAAAGCTGCTGCCAATATCAGAGAAGCTCACTTTGTTGTACCCTACTGCATACGTGGAGAATTGTGAAGTTTGGAAATTCAGTTGTCCCTTTGCTGCGTTATAGCTACTGCCTGCTAGTACAACCGCTTGCCCCGCATTCGTCAAATCATAAGCTACGACTGCATTAGCATCTTCATTTGCTCCTAGTGTATACGGCACTGTTATTGTCGCATAACCAGCACCTAGATTAGATAGACGCTGACTGCCAGCGGAAATCGCCAGGTTTATTACTGGACGACTGCCAACCACAGCCTGAGCTTTGCCTTTCCCATCCGTGTCCACACTGCCGATGGACAGCTTAATGTCCTCACCCTTTGCTGCTGTGTGCACAGCCGAGAGTGCATTTCGATCCAACGTTATCGTACCAGCTCCTGCTTCAAATACAACTGACTTTGCAGTACTACCTGTCAGTGCCGCAAAAGCACTCGATGGGAAGTTAAGTAGAACTTCACCTGAAGCTGCATCAACCTTAGAGCGGAATATCAACTGACCATTAGCATTATTCGCCAGAGACTTAAGTCCCTCTGTAACCATATCCAAAGTAACGGAGGCAACTAACTTACCTTCTGCATCCGCTGAAGCCTTAACCTCTACGATAATCTTATTACCTTCTGTGGTTACAGCTGGTGTTGTCGCCTGTTTAACTGGATCTTTAGTCGTTACCGTTGTACCAGGTCCCGGATTTGAAATCACCGGATCTGCTGGAGATACGGTCACTGTAGATTCAGCTACGCCATAACCATCTGCGCTATAGGCGGAGATAACCGCTGTCCCCTTTGCCAAGGGAGTGACCTTTCCGTTGTTATCAACGGAAGCAACACTTGGATTCGAAGAACTCCAAGTTACCACATTCGATCCACCCTCAGCAGGAACTACGCTAGCCTCAAGCGTTGCTGAAGCTTCGCCAACCTTCAATGACAAAGAAGTCCGATTCAGTGTTACCTTCGATACATTCAATTGATAAATGGCCACAGTACCACCAACTTCATTCGCTACGAGTACTAATGGCAATCCAGTCGGGCTTGATGTTGCCGAAATAAATTCGATACCTTCTGGACCAGTGTCCGTTTCAATGGTGTTCGCAGGTGTGAATTGACGTGTATTAATATAGTTCACAAAATTCGGTTCCTCTGGATTCGTCACATCATAAGTCATCAGACCACCGATTCGCTCAAGACCAATAAAGGCCAGCGCTTTTTGTCCAACCTTGCCTACCTTGACATACTCAGGCTCCGGTCCTTTTTTGGTACTACGGTTATCCATGGTCGTGTTACTGTTGCTTGCATTGAAATATTCTGGCAGGCGTTCTCCGGTAATCTTTTCAAAGTCGCTGCCACTATCGTAGACCTGTTCCATAGAATCTGCTTCCCAAATGGAAAACGAACGGCCACCGTACAAGTAAATTCCATCATTGCCCATGTCAGACATAACTTCTACACTATCATATTTATCTTTATTTTTATTCAGAAACTTAGCCGCATCTGATTCCGGATCTAATGAGCCCTTCATTTTTTTGACTGAGCTCACGTTCACTTTACTATCCCATTCCGTTGCGTCACCTTCGTTGGCCGTGAACAGATAAGTTTTACCTCCGACCGTGTACTGATCTATACCATCAGGCATATACGTACCGAAAAATGGAACATTTTCTAAATTCACTTTATTATCTTTTACCAGGTCCAGAGCATTGTTAGGAAGGCTTAAATCCTTGAAACCTAATCCTTTAACCCATAGAACCTGCTTGGAGGTAATATCGATGGCAGCAATAGCATTATTCTCTTGAAGCGCTACATAGGCAATGGTCTGGTCATCAGAAAGCACCACAAACTCCGGCTCCAGATCACGTATCGCATCCTTTTTTTCACCTTTGCCCGTAATCTGTTTAGTTACCGGATCAGCTACTCCACGAATATGGACAAGATCGTCAATTACATCAGGGTTATCGAACTTCACCTGAATCGAAGTGTCCTTGAGCGTATCAATGATCGTTACACTACCTTCAGGATCACCGATAGTCGTGCGTGGTTCAGCTTCGTCCGCTGTCAAAATGTAACGGCCATCATCGGTATACTTCACCATGTCCGGTTGTACTCCAGCTTCATAAGAAGCCAACATTTTACCATCATAATCGAGTACAATAACCTTACCGTTCTTCATAGCATCTTCTTCTTGAATGGCTACAGCAATCCGTTTAGTAGCGGTGTTGATATCTATACTCGTCAGGTCTCCGTATGTAAATCCATCCACTTCGGATAGCTGTTCTACATTAATACTATATTCTTTTTGCGGATTAGAAGGGTCCTTGAGATTCACAATATCGACTGTTGCAGGGTGAGATGAACCATTAACGAGGTAGAACTTGCCGTTATCACGGTTAAACTTCACGATCTCCGCCACGCCGCCTTCTTTATTGGTCACGCCTACAGCGTATCCGCCGATCTTAGTTACACTAAGTAGATCTGGAGTCAAAGGTGCTGCGGCTTCCGCCACATTCAGTGGTACTATAGCTTCTGTCTTCTTCCGGGGTGTCGAACTGTCATACACTGCGATACTTACGGTGGCCGCCCCTACTTTCGTCGGAGTTCCACTAATATTCCCAGATGCTGCATCCAGTGATAGTCCGTCCGGCAAACCCGTAGCTTCAAAAGAATAAGGTTGTACTCCCCCATAAACGGACAATGTTACCGAATAAGGCGATCCGAGTTTTGCTTCTGAAAGATTCTGAGTTGCGATGCCAAGATCGACTACATTTATTCCCCATTGTCCATCTGCGCTGTTATGCGGCTTTGCCAAGGCCAAAGCTGAAGCATCTAAGGAATCAAAGCTAATCTGTTTGAAATCTGCTTTATTGTTGTCTGAATCTACGAAAGCAACGCGTCGAACGGACTTTTGTTTAGAAGTACCTTCCGCTTTCCCCGTAGGATAGTCCGTCTCGTATCCATCTATCTTAGCATTATCATCATTTGCTGCTACACCAATCATGTCCACGTAACTACTTGACATTGTTTGAAATGGATTCACAACCTGCAGCAAGTCTGTACTGCTTAGCAGAACAACCTTCATGCCTTTGTTATTAAAATACATCCCCGGCCAGGACTGATCGCCTTTGGCACTGATATCGTTTTTGTGATCCTTGTTGTTGGCATCATCGGTGATGAGATAAGAAGAATGAGCTTTAATGGTTCCGTTCAAATCCAACTTGCTCCATTGTCCAGCGAGCTTAGGATCCGAATATTGTACAGACCAACCTACTAAACTCACATCGGAATCGGTTGGGTTATATAATTCAATGTAACCTTTCGAGAAAAATCCACCTGATGCATCGGCAGTGTTACCCCCACCATAAACTTGATTAACAATAATATGAGGAATCTTCACATTGTATTGACCGTCTGCCGTATAAGGCGTACCTGATTGAACGGATGCAGCCACTGCTGGACCTGCCATCCAAGCGGAACCTAACAACATCTCAGCTGTAAGCATAAGAGAAACAATAGCTTTACCTGTGGGTTTCAAGTAGATTTTCACTCCTATTGATAGTTTCTATCAATATAGAGTAATAGTATTACCTAACCTGCAGATTTGCGTAATGGTGATGTAAACATTCTCTATGCAGTAGCAGGAGTAATTTTCACAAATATAAATCGTGTAAGAGGCCCGACTAATAGAATTTGCAGTGGAAGTGCAACAATGAAATTCTTACCTATCGCAGACAGATAAGCCATCGGTAGTGCTGAGGTGAACCCTACATGAAGAAGTGCGCCATAGAAGGACATAAACAGCACCATTCCGGTCACCATAAAAAAGGAGATGAACATGATTTTTTTGATCATCGGATCATTCTCTTTTACCAGCTTATGTGCGATCCCTTTCGCAACTTTCCCTACAACAAAGACATCCAGAATAAATGCAACTACAAACGCAGGTACGTAGCCGATGATCACATCTTTAACTAACGTACCTGACCAGCCCTCCATCAGCGCTACATTGTAAATGCTCATACCCAGCACCATCAAAGCACACATGATGAATGTAAATAATAATGCTTCTTTTTTGTTTCTTCCCATCTTCAAGCTCCTTTTATCTTTCAGTATTGTCAACCTGGATTACAATATCACAGCCATTCGAACTAAGTCAACCAAGTTGACAATGAATACAAATGACTTATACTTGGATTAATGAGCGATGATTTAGGAGTGTTCACATGGATAACCATCTGCAAGAAATGAATCTTATTGATTTACTTAGTGAGAAACATCTAGCCCTACGTAAAATAGTGACTGACCAAGACCCGGACCAAATTAATAAGACTGAATCCCATATCCTAGCAGTTCTTGAAACACATGAAATGCTCACGATCTCAGAAATCAGTAGAATTATTCATATTTCAAGACAGGGTACGCATAAAAGTATTCAAGGACTGTTATCCCGCAACTATGTAGAAGCCGTGGAGGTCAAAGGAAATCAACGTGACAAAAACATCATCCTTACCCAGAAGGGTATCGAATGCAATCAAAGAATGATGATCACCAAAATCGAATTAGAGCAAAGAATCGCTAACAAGCTTGGGGCAGCTAACGTAGAGCATCTCAAATCTTTGTTAAAAGAGGAATGGCTCTAAGCTCAAGCAAAAAAAGACGCAGGGCTCCACCCTGCGTCTTTAAAAACCTTCAATTATTTTCCGGGAAATTGTCGTTAATTAGCTTTCAAAGCACTGTTTGCCGCGCTCTCCCCGCCAAGACGACCTGAGGTAAAGGAGTACCCAATACCAACGCCGTTTCCAACATAAGTATCGTTAAACAACACGCCTTCAGATTCAAGACCCACAGCAAACAATCCTTTCACTGGCGTCCGTTTATCATTCAGAACTTGGAACTTTGTATTTACTAGCAAGCCCCCAACAGAACCCAAGTTATTGATTTCAGCAATGATTGCATAAAATGGACCTTCCTCACCCATAGGTTCTAAATACTCAGCAGCTTTACCAAATTCAGAGTCAACACCAGTTTTTGTAGCTTCTTTATAACTATTGTAATTTTCTACAAACACGTCAACATCCATTCCTGCATTCGTAGCTAAATCTTTAATCGTATTTCCTTTGAAGCCATCTCCGTTCTCCACCATCGAATCAAATACTTTCCCGACATTTGCCCAAGGGTTCTCAAGTGTAAATTGATCCGCAAATTCAGCATAGAATTCCGGTGGCATTCCTGGAAGACTTGGTGCATGAACACCGTTCATTCCTTTGGTCTGAAGTGCATCCAATTGGGATTTCGAGACAATAACCATATGATAGGGTCCATTAAATGCACTTGTGTTCGCTGCTGCAACCGAAGTTAGAGTCGCTGCTTCATCTCTGAATCTTGCGCCAGAAGTACCTACATTCATGAAATTCGGAAGATAAGTCAACATTAGTGGATAACTTGCTTCAAAAGGCTCATATTGTGCTTTTAGACCTTGTGTTGCTCTAGCTAATGTTTGGTGAAGCATTTGTCCACCGAAGTTGTCCGGTACCTTGGCTCCAGCTTCCCATGCCATTTCGAGACCTTCCCCTACGTTTTGTCCTAATCCACCGTTAACCCCTTCGAAACCAAAAGCCTCTTTAACCATCTCTTTATTTGCAGCATAACCACCCGTTGCCATTATGACACTCTTCGCTGAGATTTCTAGCGTTGTACCGTCTGCTTTCTCAGCTACTACTCCCGTAACTTCTCCAGCTTCATTCGTAATCAGCTTCTTGGCAGTCGTTTCTGTGATCACTTGTCCGCCATGTTGTTCAACCGATTCGGACAACATTTTCCGAAGGGTCTCTTCACGGGTTTCATAAGCCGGCAGCACATGTAATTGTTCACCGAAGAAGTTCAGGAAGCTAGTTTTATATCCTTTTTCGGCTAACCAATCGTAAGTTTCACCGGATTTAGTAACATATTGTCTAATCGCTGCTGCATCCACTCTCCAGTGATTGTTGACAATCCAATCTGCAATTTCTTTTTCCACATTTACTTTTAGATTATTACTAGTAGCAGCAGAGGAGTTGTAGAACTTACCTGCCCAAGACAGATTACTTGCTCCCCCGATGACACCAGTTTTTTCTATAATAATAACCTTCGCACCTTTATCAGCTGCTGTAACCGCCGCAGATACACCGGATGCTCCAGCGCCCACTACAACAACGTCGGTTTCCAGTTTTTCTGTTTTCCCTTCACCGGCTTTTTTGACACCTCCAGCTTTGAGGACTTCTAGATTACCTCCACCTTTGGTTACGGCATCCTCTACAGCGGCAAGCATGGCTTCACTGGAAAGACTGGCACCACTAACAACATCAACCGCCAAGGTTTGTCCTTCTAGAATTTGTTCTTTCATTTTTTCAAGTGCGCTATCGCCTAGGCCCCCTGTTTCCGATTGGCTTACAATCTTAATATCTTTAATTTTATCGGGCTCATCCATAGTTACTTCTACCTTAATAATTCCCTCTTTACCTTCCGCTTCCCCAGTGAACGTACCCGCTTTAAAGGACGATGACGACGAATTAGCCGACTCCCCATTTCCCGTACATCCGCTCAGCATGGAAACGATCAGCACCATACAAAAAGATAACATGAGCATTTTCTTGACGAAATTTCTGTTACGCATTCTGTTCTCCCCCAGTGTCTAAAATCTTATAACCTGAAACTGATAACGTGATAATTTTCACAAACTTAATTGTTAATCAACAACGTAATCCGACAGGCTATATACCGAAGTGTAAACCTTGGTGCTGCACCAAGGTCAATGTATACTTTTTGTCCAACTAGAAAAAAACACCCGCTCAAAGAGCAGATGTTTAATAATAGAAGCTATTGGATTGGGATATTCACTTCCAAATAAGATCTATTCTGGCCTTCGATTTTCTCAGTAAGCAATAATTTCCCGACCACATCTCCCGTTATGGCATAATGATTAGCCTCAATATAGTCGATCATGAACTGCAAAGAGTTCTTCGTGATATATTTTTCATCCGGACATAATATGGTAGCTGAGATACAATGACTTGGGCTAATATACTCTGCATATTCTTCGCTATCCATTTCGAATTTTTGCGCTTCTTCCTCTAGTAAGGTAAGGCCCCAGCTGTAATCAAAATTATTGTTTTCGCTGACAAAGTTATCTGTATCTTCAATTCTAAAAGAATAAAATGCATAAGGAAGTAAATCCATCCAAGTGTTGACCAAGCTTTTAACCATATCATTTTTTATTAATGCATTCTTATCCGTTTGCTTTAGTCTGTACATACCTGGCAGTTGTTTAAGTTTACACGTATATAAAGAGGACTCTAATCCCCTGAGTTCTTTATGAATTTCATTCATCTTATTAAGCAGCATCGTCTTCTGCTTGATCTCTTCTTCTAAATTCAACGCTGTTTCTTGCATCCTACCCATAACTTGCTCTAAAGAAGACTCCTTCATCAGCATTGCCACTTCAGGCAATGGAATCCCTATACTTCTGTACCACCTACTCATTAGCAAATCTCTTGCATCTAAATCATTAAAATATCTGTAATTATTGCTGTTATCTTTAGTGGGTCTAACAATATCATGTTTCTCGTATAACCTCAGCGTATCCGCAGTCACACCGAGAATGGAAGCAAATTCCCCTATGCAATATTTCAACTGATGTCCCTCCATCCATATCATGCATACCCAGCCACATGAAATGATACACAGAAGGACCATTTTTAGATATGAAGTAGTTCATTTCTTACGATACTAATGTATGCAAAAGATCACGCCAGACCAAACCAGTGAACTAATGTAAATCCAACTAAGGACAACAAGACCGAACCTATAAGCCCTGCTGCAAAAGACTTCATCCCCAGTCGTCTAAATGCCGCCAAGTCAACATTTAAACCAAGTCCAGCCATCGCCATAGCGATTAGCATATAAGCTATCGTTACAATTCCATTTGCCACTGATGCAGATACGATCCCTAATGAATTCACACCACTGACGAGTAAGAAGCCTAGAATAAACCAAGGAATAGGAATGCTTTTCCATGAGGCTTTAGACTGTCCACCTTGCACTTTTCTTTCTGCACGATTGGTCCAAACCCCAATTAAGATAGCGACAGGAACGAGTAAGGCCACCCGAGTCAATTTAACGATAACCGCCATATCTACTGCTGCGCTCCCACCTGCATCTGCTGCTGCGATGACGTGAGCAATTTCATGTAAGGTAGCTCCAGAGAAAACCCCATAGCCTAGATTCGATAAGCCTAGTAAAGGATACAAAAAAGTGTATAGCAACGTGAATATTGTACCTAAAATTGCAACTATCGCTGCGCCAATCGCAGTTTCGTCGTCTTTGGCTTTGATTTGTGGAGCAATCGCCACCACCGCTGCCGCACCGCAGATCGCTGTTCCGCAGGCTGTTAGAATACTGAGTCGCTTATCAACTTTGAACAGTCGGGCAAGTCCGTATACAACAGAGATCGTAAATACGATCACAATCACAGCCAGTAGAAATACCCGTGGACCTGCAGCAACAATATCCATTAAATTCAATCGCATACCGAGCAGGATAATCCCTAGACGTAGCAGCTTTTTGCTGGAAAAATCAGTGCCATGGGTGATCGTACCCGGCACTCCAACGGTTGCCCGCCAAATAATTCCGATTAAGATGGCAATGACCAATTGGCCCATAATAGAGAGAAATGGAAAGCCTGCTAAATATTTTGCGACTAATGCAATGATTAAGGTTAACCCAATGCCAAGTGCAAAACCAACTTGTTTCTTATTGTTCGATTGGTATAATCCCTGTGAATCCCCCATGTCGTGTACACCCCTTGTATGAATCTCTAGATGACGGAGGTATGTATTTCCCTTCCCCCATGAATCAACAATAATACGCCATGGCTCGAAAGTTAAATACCAATATACTATCCGTAAGATTAGGAATCCTTATGCTTGAATCCATGCAAAAACTCATTTATGTACATGAGCGCCATTTCATTATTAAATGTTATTCGCTCTCCCCATCTGCGACTGACAATGATCCGGTATACACTTATCCAATCCATGACCGAATTAGTGAATTCCTGCTAAAGTACATCAAATGTTCTGATATCCTCTTTCACATCGGTAAATACTGCAAAAATACAGCAATCCCCCCGCTTATCACTTGAAAATGAATTCTGACGCAAGTATTACTGCAGATCCGCATGAATAAGTCGGTTAGCGATTGCTTATATCAATAAAAGATGTATTTTTGCAGGTTTATCCTCTACCCGTCATCTCAATTAGCTACTTTATTTCCTCACATTCACACAAAAAAACTCCTTCGAGAAGGAGAATGCCGAAGCATCCACCTCTCCAAAAGAGCAATTGTGTTCCTATATTAATTTTTTTAAATTTACACTTCAAGCTTCTGGAGCTTAGTTCCCTTCGGGAGTACAGAAGTTATATACTCGTGAACGGGATGTTGTCCTTCAGCTTCCGCAAGTACCGTCACAATTCCTTGGTCCGTACCCGTTCTGATCAGACGTCCCATTCCTTGTTTAAGTCTTAGCAGCATGTAAGGTAAATCCACATCTTCAAAAGGATTGGAAGTCTCCGCACGTTTTGCCATAAATACAGGGTCAAGCGGAGGATAAGGCAGCGACCAAATGATCACATTAGATAGTGAAGGTCCTGGTATATCTAATCCTTCCCACAGCGTCACCGCACAAAGCACACTATGCTCATCCCGCTGAAAAGCTGAGATCAGATAGCTGATCTCCTGATCCCCTTCATAGAGGAAAGAATACTTGCTGGATTCTGCTCTCTGCGAGCTGAGCTGCTTGAACTGCAGAAGTTCTTCTCGAGTACGGAATAACAACAGGGCTCTTCCTTCTGTCTGCTGGATAAGCTTCAGGGAGATCTTCATTTTCTCAGCAAAATCACCGCTCTGAAGCTCAGGTACATAGATATTCATCTGGTGCTCATAATCATAAGGTGAGTCTACAGAGAAAGACAGGAAGTCGTGTATTCCAAGACTATCCTTCAAGTATTGAAATGATTTGTCCACGGATAATGTAGCCGAAGAGAATACGATTGGCATTTTTTGCGTGAATAAGCTGTCTTGAAGTACTTCCTTAACATTACGCGGCATGACCGACAGCGTTAAGCCATCGCTATCTTCTGTCGCCCAGCAAATTAATGCACCTGAATCCTCAAACAACCTCAATGCGATCTCTATGGTCTCCAAACGTTCTTCCACAATCCGCAATTGATATTCATCAATCGTGTACAGTCCACTTTCGAATACTAATTCTTCTTCAATAGCGGCAATTACACTACGCATGCGATGCACCTCACGGATTAGCGATGCATTTAGCTCAATGCTTTTTCGATCCGATCCAGGAATGGTGCGGCATTGACGACGAATGTGTTTAAACATTTGCTCACTTTGCATAATCGCTTCATCGATAAGAACAGCAAGCGTTTCACGAATCTCATTCTGTAACAGACGAGAGATTAGTTCTTCAAAGACAACATGCTTCATTTTATAGCCTAACGCCTTCATGGCGGCAGATTCTAACAAATGCCCTTCGTCAAAAACAACTGCACAATGCTCTGGAAGCAGGGGAATTTGACCCTCTCGTTTACGCGCTTCATAAGTCCAGACATGCTCCATGTAATAATCGTGGGAACAAATGATCAGGTCGCTTGATTTCCTGTAATGATCACGAGACAACGTTTGTCCACAGCGATGACGCATATCACAAGTAAAACAATCCTGAAACGTATCCCAGTTGATCTTATTCCATTGTTCATCATTCAGATCTGGATAATCCCTACGGTCGCCATAGGCATGGAATTGCTGCATCGGTGCATGAGAATGTACAAAATCAGGTAAAGTACCATATAAACTCTCCAGTGGCAAGCTCCCATCATCATTGTTGCGAGCATGATCCAGCTTTTTCAGACACATATATTTATCTGGAGATTTCGCTAATCTGGCATCAATATTCATATTCAGATGCTTCGCAAGCTTGGCAATATCACCCTCTGGCTTCACCAACTGCTCAATCAAGGACTCGTCCGCACAAGCGATAATCGCAGGTTTACCCATATACCGCGCATAACAAATGCTATATAACAAATACACTAAAGTCTTACCCGTACCGACCCCTGCCTCAGCAAAAATCGTCTTCTTCTCAGCAAAAGCTCGCTCCACCTGAAACGCCATGTAAATCTGTTCATCACGAACTTCAAATCCTGCCTCAGGAAGAATTTCATAGAATACATCTCCGACCCATTCCCCTACTTGCTCCATAAAAGGTCTGGTCCGATCATATTCAAAAGGATACTGTGTCGCCAACAAGCCTACCTCCAATATTTGATCAGGCATATCACGTTATGCCATGAAAAATAGAATCAACGGAAAAACTCTATTATCTCATAAGATTGGAGTAATTACAAAGTAGTTCATTCGAAAATATGTTAGATATCCAGTTTACGAGTACCAATCCATTTCACCATTTCAGGATCCCGATGTGAAAAGAACAAACTCTGATTCGTATCTAACTTAGCAATGGATGCCATATCCTCTTGGCTTAATTCAAAATCAAAGATATTGAAGTTTTCGATAATTCTTTCTTTACGAACTGACTTCGGAATCACAACGATTTCTCTTTGTGTGAGCCATCGTAAAATCACCTGAGCCACGGATTTATTATACTTTTCAGCTATGGATACCAGTAACTCATTCTGGAACAAATTATTTTTCCCTTCAGCAAAAGGTGCCCATGACTCGATTTGAACACTATTTTCTTTCATAAATTCCGCATTTTCGATTTGCTGGTTGAAAGGATGCGTTTCAACCTGATTTACAGCTGGGACTACTTCATTATGAAGAATTAAATCAATCAAACGATCCTCATGAAAATTACTAACGCCGATAGCACGGATCTTGCCCTCACGATATAATTCCTCCATAGCTCGCCATGAGCCAAACACATCGCCAAATGGCTGATGAATTAAATACAAGTCCAAATAATCAAGCTGTAATCGGTTCAGTGATTGTTGAAATGCTTTCTTTGTGCGCTCATAACCCGTATCTTGAACCCAAAGCTTTGTAGTGATAAATAATTCCTCTCTTGCCACGCCACTCCGTTTAATCGCCCTGCCAACTGCTTCTTCATTTAGATAAGAGGCGGCAGTATCAATCAGACGATAACCTGCCATAATAGCGTCATAAACGCTTTGCTCACATTCATTTGCATCTTGAATCTGATAAACACCAAAACCGAGTATAGGCATTTCAACATTATTGTTCAAAACTACTTTTTGCATAATATTACCCTCCAAGTTTTCAATGATTAAGTGTAAATCCTCTTTCTGTTTGCATATCCTTATTATGTACCTGATGACAAAGCGACCGTTATCCCATTCTTGCCAAATGTTTGCCTAATCCTCTCACTAACACTTATGTAAGGGATGAATATAGACTATAATCAGACTATATAGAGATAAGGAAATGAGAGGATCAAATGTCTGAAATAATCACTAAACAGCAGAATGAACTCGTAAAAATCATTGAACATTTCACAGAAATAGATGGTGTTCACCAAACTGCTATTCCCTCTTTATTTTTCATGCGTGACTCGAATGCCTCCATACCAAGGCATGGAGTTTACAAACCTTCCTTATGTTTGGTGGTACAAGGGGCTAAGGAGGTATGGCTGGCACAGGAGCGTTTTAGATACACCCCCTCCGATTACCTCATTGCATCCGTTCACCTGCCAGTTACCGCCCAAGTCACTGAAGCCACTTCCGATGTTCCATACTTAGGGTTCAAGCTTGAATTTACACCAAGTCAAATTTTAGAGGTTTTACAGGAATCTGAAGTTCGAGTTTACGCTAAAGAAAATCCTAAGCGAGCTATGTTTGTTAGTCAGATGGAGTCTTCTTTAATGGACGCCGTCCTCAGGTTGGCTCGTTTGTTAGATCAGCCTAAAGACATTCGAGTGTTAGCTCCATTATTTACAAAAGAGATTCTTTACCGGGTGCTACATGGGCAGAATGGGATTGCATTGGAGCATATTGTAATGGAAGGAAGCTCAACTCATCTAATCAAAGATGTTATTGAACATATCATGAATAACTATGCTAGTTCTTTTAAGATTGAGGAGCTTGCCGAAATAGCGAATATGAGTGTTTCTTCGTTTCATCGGTACTTTAAGGAAGTTACTGCAATGAGCCCTATTCAGTTCCAAAAACATCTGAGACTTCAGGAAGCCCGCCGGTTATTACTAATCGAGTCAGCAGATGCCACCGATGTGGCATTTCGAGTAGGCTATGAAAGTCCTTCGCAATTTAGCCGTGAGTATTCCCGCATGTTTGGTTTTCCGCCTAAACAGGATGTAAAGCGTCTGAAGGCATAACACGTTTAGATAAAACCTAATCTTAAATAGTAACTAACCCAAATAAGGGCGAGCATAGCTAACTGTAAGAAACGATAACTTAGTAAGACTAGTAGGCAGCCGGTCATCACGACAGCCAGATGCCGCAAGCTTGCAGGTCGATCAATACCTCGTCGGGTGCTAATAACGGAACTTCCGTCGTTGCGACTCTGAAATTCTGCGGTCCAAAGACTCTAATTTGTTTCATATACCCTCCGTTCAATAGCAACAAGCTTGACGAGTCTGTGAGTCGGATCTTCAAGCAAATTAGGATTAACAGAACACTGCTTAAAGCGAATGGGAACATCATTCTTCTTAGACAAAATAAAAACTCCCCTTCAAGTAACGGTTATTAATTAAACCTTTGTCTACTTGAAGAGGAACTTATCAAAATCGGTAGCCTGTTACGTAATTTATAATAGTGAGGTTACGAACTTCACCTCCGTAAAGCGGCTATTCGGTCCTTTCATTAAGATTCCGCCTTGATTTTTCAGATACATATCGAAGAAATCAAGCATATAGGCATTAATAACGGAGTTTGCTCTTTCGGGAGCAATCTTTCCGGTAACGCCCAGTATTTTGAATATCGGAGTAATGAACTGTACGTCGGTAAAATTCAAATGCTCCGTATTTTCGATATAGAGAACCGTTCCCCCTTCGTCGACTGTTTGGCGCATCCGTTCAAGTTCCAACTTTTTATCTTCCGTTACTTTATCCTCCCACTCTCTTGTTGAGCCCATACGGTTAAGCTCTGAATCCGTGTAGACCCGGTTATCCATCACCATTTTTAATTTTTCAAATTCGCTTTCCGAGTTGATGAACAAAAACGGCTTACGCAGGCCCTCTCTGTCACGCAAACGATAAAGCCCTCCATCAAAGTCTATTCCAACCGCGATTCGCGGATCGTAAGAGGCGTCATAGGCCGTCGCTCCGCCGATGGAATGACCGAACACACCGACATTACCGAGATCAATTCTCCCTTTTAGATGACTTGGAATCTTCCCCGATTGGATGAGCTCGAATTGGTCCAGCACAAACGCCACATCGTCGGTTAAAACTTTACCCAACTTGTCGCGATTACCTCTTTCCGTCTGGTAATCATGGTCAGGCGAGAATAAATCGTTGGTTGTGCTGGTCGTGATTCGACCGTCCGGAAACTCGGTTGCAAATGTATTGTAGGTGTGGTCAATCACTGCCACGATATATCCGTGACTCGCGAGATATTCTGCTTGCGCCGTGTGGAGGAACCTGGAAGAGCCGAAGCCGGGATTCGCAAGGATCAGTGGGTATGAAGTCTGTGCAGAAGAGACTTCAGCCCCCGAATAAGCATGACTGGATACGTACTTTAGGTGTTGTAAAGTAAACCCGGGAAGGCCATAGTTCGTAGCCATATAACGTAAAATCTGGGTATCTGGAATAAAGGGAGCGTACTTGCCAGTGCCATCTTGAGCCGGATACCATACCTGAACCATCAATTCTCTCTTGCCTGTCGCGGTTTTGCTAAATGTTTCCTCCCGGTTTTGGTCTATGAAATGAAAGATTTTCGTGCCTACCTGCAACTCGCCGGTTGGCGCCGGAAAGTCGAATACAGGAAACACATATAGGAAGCACCCCGTTACGATTAGCCCAATCACGATAAAAAGGCGGCCCAGCACCCTACGAATTCGCGAGGCAGTCCGAGCGACTTTCCGCTTTATGAAAACGTCTATAAGCGAAAGCATAAGCATCAGGATCGTAAATCCGTATAAAAATACAAGCTGGACCCTGTATCCTTCTACAAGCAAATGTATCACTAAAAAAATGGAGCCTGCTCCGCTTGTCAGGAGCAAAGCAGATCTTCGAATACGTTGATTTAAAATGAACAGGAGTGCCAAAAAACTAACATTTGAAAAGAATAACAGCATTTCAAAAAACCTCACGACCAACTCCCCCTTAAAAATAATCCTATCAATGGATTAGTATAGAGGAGCTGCTAGGTTGATGCGATTGATCTAGATGACAATCACCTAACACTTTTGTAAGGTTTCGTGACGATGGCGTAGTGTAATATGCTGTTATGTAGGGGAAAGAAATGCCCCATCCGCCGCATGTCATGCCCAAGGGATATTGACAAATTTAATTACTGAACATGTATTTCTGATTTGATATCATGTTGACTTAAAAATTTCATTAAATCATTACTAAGCTGCACAATCTCATTGTTAGCATTATTCGCATAATCCGGCAACATCATATCCCTAACCATTTTAGTTCGTAGCCATGTCATA